>DFOT01000001.1 GCA_002376875.1 Opitutia bacterium UBA3534
TATACGGAATGCTTGGCTGGGTATCTTTTGGGGTAGATGTGCTTCCATTTATTGGGAATGCTAAATCCTTCATAGAGCTAGTAAGCGGTATGGATCCGGTAACTAAAGAGCCTGTCAGCCGTTATATTGCAGCAGCCTGCCTTATGATAGGCGTCATCCCAGGCGCAAAAGGGGCATTGAAGGCCGGGTCAAAGGGAGCCAAGGTTGCAGCTGAAAAGGCGGCTAAAAATGCGGTGGTAAAAAAAATCCGAAATTATGGACGGCTAAGCCAGAATATGTTTTTGACACAAAAATACACCCTAAGTTTGGTAAATTTTACAAGGATAAATCAGGTTTTTGGTGGTCGAAAGATCTTGCAAAGCACGGTCAAACAGAAAAGTCTTATTGGAAGGTTTTTGAATTGAAAAATAATAAGCTGATCTGGTATTCAGATGCCAACGAGTTTGGTACCTTTATTGGAAAAAAGCATAAAGGTGACACAGGAAAAATAATCCCTTGGAAAGAGCTTTCAGGAAATTAATTATGATAGAATCTTCGAAAGAATTTTGTCGTCTTCGATATAGTGATGATATGGAGGATCAGAATCGTGCTACTTATGAGGAAATATCTGAGCTTGTGCTACTTGAAATAATAGAGAAGCATCCCGCCGAGATCCGTAAATGGGTAGCACATAATAAAAAAGTACCTCTTCATATTCTAAGAAAATTAGCAGATGATCCTGATTGGAGTGTTCGCTGCACTGTGGCTAGGAGAAATAAAATAGACGAAGATCTTTGTGTTTACTTGTCTAAAGACTCAGACGAGACAGTAAGACGAGGTATTGCTGCAAATAAAAGAACACCTGTTTATCTTCTTGAAGAGTTATCGAGAGACTCTATTGAAGATATTGCTGAAATGGCTCAACGGCGGCTTAAAGAATTAAAAAAGGAATCTTAGTCTTTAGTTTATAGGCTATGAAAGAAGAAACATTTGCGCTAATAGAACATCGCTTTATAGAGTTTCCTGCACTCACGTGCAGGGTCAGTTTGATTAAGTTAAGTTGAGCAGTTTTTTAGAAAGGCACTGACTTTATGGACGGTAAAGACTAGTTCGTTTAGTGATTCGAGTCGCTGGGACTCTAAATGCCTTGTCTTAACTAGGCTTTTTTGTCATTTTTCGGGATATGAGAAAGCCTGGTGTTTTGTTACTTAACTTGGGGTCCCCTGATTCTACTGATGTGGCTGATGTGCGTCGGTACCTAAAAGAATTCTTGGGGGATGAGCGAGTTTTGGATGGAGCCCCGCGGTGGCTGCTTTGGCTGATCCTCAACGGGCTTATTTTGCGTAAGCGCCCGGCAGAGTCAGCTGAGGCTTATGAGCAAATTTGGACGCAGGCAGGCTCCCCCCTTATTGTCACAAGCCAAAAACAAGAGCAGCTCTTGGCTGAGCGCCTTGATATGCCGGTGGACCTAGCGATGCGCTATGGCTCGATGACGGCAGCTAAAGCGATTGAACGGCTTAAGGATAAAGGCGTGACTGATCTTTTTGTGATCCCCCTATACCCACACTATGCAATGTCTAGCTATGAGACCGCAGTGGTGGATGTGCGTGCTTCAGCAGATGCGGTTGCCCCTCATATGAAACTCGATGTCTTGCAGCCTTTCTATAAAGATGCTGGCTACATTGCAGCCCTTGTAGAGCGCACACGCCCTTACTTGGAGCAAGACTTTGATAAGTTGCTGTTTTCTTTCCATGGAATCCCGGAACGTCATTTACGCCAGGCAGACTCCAGCCGTGCGCATTGCCTGAAGGTGAAAGATTGCTGTAATACTTGTAGCCCTGCGCATGCGACTTGTTACCGGCACCAGTGCTTCCAGACCGTAGAGCACTTCATTGAAGCCTCAGGCATTGCACGAGAAAAGGTTGCTGTGTCCTTCCAATCCCGATTGGGCCGTGAGCCTTGGCTAAAGCCTTATACTGACGAGCTCTTTATGGCGATGCCAGCAGAAGGGGTTAAGAAGCTATTAGTAATATCCCCAGCGTTTACGACTGACTGCTTGGAAACACTTGAAGAGTTGGCTATGCGTGGGAAAGAAGACTTTACGAACGCAGGAGGCGAACATTTCGAGCTAATCCCGTGTTTGAATGACAGCGCTGTGTTTATTGACTTCTTGGAAGATGCTGTGCGCAGCTGGGATGCAAAAGCTACAAAGACGCCTGCAGCTGAACATGCGGCGTGCTGCTAGGCGTAAAGGACAGTGTGTCCTGAGCCTCGACTAGCTTGTACTTAATGAGCCCTAGGCCTATTTTGTGATCGCTGCTTTGGCTGCGTAGCTCACCGACTTGTTTCTCGCCCTTGTAAAGAGGGGCAGGGAGGGCTGGGGCAGGAGACTCTAGTTTTAGAGCGAAAAGTTTGCGCTGCAGGCCCCCTATATTATGCAGGCGTTGCATGACCTCTTGGCCTAGGTAACAGCCTTTGTTATAGGAGACGTTCCCAGTGTCTAGGCCTGCTTCTTGAGGGAAGTCATTCGGGCCAATGTCTTGCGGGATTTTAGGGATGAGGCTTGTGATGCGCTCATCTTCTAGGGCCGTGTCACTGAGCTCTTGGTGAGGGAAGTCTTTTAATAGCGCTTCGATTGCGGGGCGTTGTGCTTTCGGGAAGAGGAGCTCACAGCTGGGTTCTTTAGAGCGCGGAATGGAAAGAGCTGTATAGCCGCCTTGAGTGATGACTTGGTTTCCTTGAGGCGCTTTTAGATTTAGCTTTTCGAGGAAGTTTGGGTAATCTTTCCCGATTAGGGTGAGGCAAGCTAGGGTATCTGCGGTGCCCTCCAGCACAACCTCATCAGCGATGATATTGGCCTCTAGCTTTTCGATAAGGGGGGCCTCTTCGCAATGGGGGCTGTAGAGGATGAATCCATCGGCTTGTTTGAATACATAGCTGTCTGCCTCGACCTTGCCTTTACGTGATAACCAAAAACCGTACGCAAAAGAGCCTGGCTCCAGGCCTCTTAAGTCATTGCTGAACTGACTCTGGAGGTAGTCCGCGGCATCTTCGTCGGAGACTAATATCCAACTGGATTTTAAGCACCCTATCTTGATTTTAGTGCACATAATAAAAAGAATCTTTTGACCCGCAAGCCCTAGAGAGTCAATCTTGAAGTACTCTACGAGTATTCCTGCGCTTGCCTTCTAGGTTTGCGTATTCAAAATCTTCATTTTTCTTACGCACACTAAAATCAAGATAGGGTGCAGGAGATGTGAAGAGAATAATCTTTCGACCGATGAAACTCATCCAGGCAAGTTTTCAGAATTTCCGTAATATTCCTTTGGCGCATTTGCGTTTTGAGGGGCTTGCGCATTTTTTGTTGGGCCCCAATGGACAGGGGAAAACGAATTGCCTAGAGGGGATTCATCTGCTGACGGCCTTGCGCTCCTTCCGGACGCATGAAATGAAGGCGCTGATCCGTCATGGAGAAAAGCAGGCGCGTTTGCTCTTTGAATTAGAACATGAACGCCTAGGTGAAGTCGAGGTAGAGTTGCGCTTAACAGCGAGTACGAAGGAGCTTTTTGTAAACCGCGACAAGGTGAAGACCTTTAACCCCTTTGTGGGGACCTTCCCGTGTGTGGTGTTGTGTTCGGAAGATTTGATGCTTTTGCGGGGGAGCCCAGTTGTGCGGCGGCGATTCTTGGACCTAACCCTCTCGGCGATGGATGCCGATTATTTGATCGCACTCAGGTCTTATACGAAGGCCTTGCAGGAGCGTAATGCTTTATTGCGTACAGGGGCTACTGTGGCAGAGTTGTCAGCCTTTGAAACCCTTTTGGCACGTTATGGGGCCCAAATTATTGTGAAACGGCGTGCGGGAGTAGAGGCTTTGAATACAAAACTCATGCAGGCTTATGGGTTGATTAGTGTGGGGGCGGATGAAGTGCCGGGTTTGCTTTATAAGCCTGATGGCGCAGAGCCGGATGAAGCCGGCCTTCTGGAGCTTTTTGAAAAAAGCCGTGAGCGGGATCGAATACTCAAAGCTACGCAGCGTGGGCCACACCGTGATGACTTATCCTTTGCTTTAAAAGAAAAGATGGCGCGTTTATTTGCCTCGGAAGGACAGCAGCGCAGCTTGGTGAGCGCTTTGCGGTATGCTCAGATGCGATACTTCTATGAGCAGTCGGGTGTATTACCCTTAGTATTAGCCGATGATGTATTAGGGCAGCTCGACCCGCAGCGGCGTGTGGGCTTTTGGGAGGCTTTTGCCGGAGAAAACCAGATTTTGGCTACAGGGACGAGCTTGCCTGAGGGGCAGTGGCAAGTCTGGGAGGCACGTATGGGGGCCTTTGAAGCGCAGCCTCGATTAGCGACTTGCTCTTAATGCGGGATCTTGTTTGAATCACCCCTGCTATGAGACAATTTATTATACTCCTTATACTGGCTGCAGCGGTTTTCTTTGGGTACTCTTGGGTACGTGATACTGCAGGAGATGAACAACTCTTTGGAGACAAGCAAGAGGCCACAGCGGACCAAAAAGACAGTGCTTTTTTGGAAGTGAATACGCTCCTGGAGAGTAAGGACCAGGAAATGATGGAGCAAGGGCTTCGGGCCATGGAACAAGCTGCGCTTGCTGGGTCTCTTGATGCGCAATTGCGCTTAGGGTTTGGGCATGCGTTAAATGCACACGGGACTGCTTATAGCTTGGACAAAGCACGTGTGTGGCTTAAGAAGGCTGCTGGCCAGGGAGATAAGCGTGCGGGGCATTATTTAAATATTATTAATGCGTATGACTATGAACTTACCCCGATGCGTCTTTTGGAGACAACTTATGCGGATGACCTCGTCCGGCAGGCAGGGCGCGGGGATATAGACTCCCAAGCTTTATTAGGGCGTGTGCACATGATGGATATGCACCAGGCGGGTATTGAAGGCATGAAAAAAGGCCGTAGCTGGTTGACTTTGGCTGCTCAAGGAGGGGATGATGACAGTGAACGCTTGCTTGAGATTATTGATATGGTTTTGGAAGCAAGCCCGAAGGATTTAGCAAAAATCCAAAACCAGGCTGAAGGCGGCGATGCAAAGAGCCAGGCTGTTTTGGGGATGATGTATGTGCATGGGATTGGTGGGGTTGCTCAGGACCCAAAGCCTGCGCGTAAGTGGCTATTGATGGCTGCTGAGCAAGGTGATGATGCAGCTACAGAGTATTTGCGTTTTCTGAACCGAGAAATGTTTCTAGATGCGGTGATGCAACGCTTGCGTAAGGATGCTTTACGCGGGGATAACCAAGCAAAGGTGACTTTGGCTTATGTGAATCTTTTTGGATTCTGGGGGATTCCTCATGACTTGCCACTAGCAAAACGTTTGGCTGAGTTGGCCTCTAAGGCAGGTAGCGATGAAGGGCGTAAGTTGCTTGATTTCATCCGTTATATAGAGCGTGAAAATATGAGGCCAGATCCGGCTCATGAGGTGCGTGAGTAGCCTTGAGTGGTTTTTTTGGGCTTTAACGTCTCTTTTTTTAATTTTGTAAGCTACTGGTGCACAGTGGCTTATTTTTTTAATAATTAATTTAGGAATTTATTATTGATCTGCTGTCTCTAGTAGGGTAACTTTCGATAACAAAATATTAAAACGATAATCAATTTGAAAAATCATGGATAGTTTAAGAACAATTGCACCGGACGACCTTTTGAAGTCTTTTCCTGCTCTAGAAGAGCTAGAAGCGCTAGAAAAAAATTTAGCTGGGGATGAGGCTGATTGGGTGAAATTTGAAGCAAGCTTTAATGCAGCACAACAAGCGCAGCAGGATTTTTGGGGCAAGGTAATGAGAGATATGTCCCCTCGGGCAAATTCTTATAGCCCTGCGTCGTTGTCACCAAGGCGTGGGAGTCTTCCTACTGCTGCATCGTTGTCTGAAGAACGAGCATCTTCGCCTTTGGGTTTTTGCGAAGTGGTTGCGGCAACTTCACCTTTGGCTCCACGGAATGCGGTGCGTGCGATTTCTCAGTCGTCTCCTCAAAGTAGGCAAGTTTCTTCACCACGAAGCCAGCGCCAAGGGAATAGCTCACCGCTATTACAGCGTTGCCTTAAAACATCACCACGAGGGACTCATCGGCCTCTTCGAATAAGTAGCTAAAGTTAGAGAGTTTAGAGTATAGAATTAATGGGGTGGCTAAAGGGCCGCCCTATTTTTTATTCTTACTTAGTGGGTCCTGTTCTCTAGTTTTTGGGCGAGGGCTATTAGAAACTCATTGTTTCCGCCGAGGTCCTCACAGGCTGCGATTGCCGCTTGGGTATGCTCACGAGCTTTAGCTTTGGCCCCGTCTAGGCCGTAGATACGTGGGTAGGTGAGCTTATCATTCTTTTCATCTAGGCCTGCTGTTTTGCCGAGTGTCTCGGTTGTTTCGGTTTGGTCTAGAATGTCATCAACGATTTGAAAAGCTAGGCCTAGGTGGTGGCCAATTGTGTTGATGTGCTTGAGCTGTTCGTCCGTAGGATTACACAGACGTAGGCCCATACGCAAACTAGCGGTAATCAGCGCAGCTGTTTTGTTAAGGTGGATAAACTCGAGCCGCTTTTCGTCTGGGGGGAGCTTCTCGCCTAAAAGATCTTCAACCTGGCCGCCGATGAGGCAGGTTGAGCCAGAGGCGTGGGATAAGTCTTCTACCAGCTTGATGGCAAGCTCTGGGGTGCCTTGGTAGGCACGAGAAAGAATTGTGAAGGCGTGAATTAGGAGTGCATCGCCAGCTAAGAGGGCGGTGGCCTCATCGAATTGTTTGTGACAGGTGGGGTGCCCGCGGCGCAGGTCGCTATCATCCATGCAGGGCAAATCATCATGGATGAGGCTGGATGTATGGATACATTCTACTGCGGCAGCTGCGGGGAGGGGGTCTTCGTCTGAAGGGAAGAGGCTATGGGCAGCTAGGACGAGGGTGGGCCGTAGGCGTTTGCCCCCACACTCTTGGCTATAGCGAATGGCTTGGTGGAGACTCTCAGGCTGCGTGTCTGCAGGCGTTAGCCAGGTGTCTAGAGCCTTTTCGATGAGGGCTTTATAATGATTTAGAGTTGATTCGAAGGGCACGTTCTGTAAACTTGTAAATCTAGGGACAGGCCCTAATTATTAAAAAATTCACCCCCAATATACCCCTATTTATGTCGATGCCAAGTTTCAATAAGACCTGTGAGAGCTTTTTTAAGGATTCTCAGTGGATGATTAAGCTTTTATTTGGTGGGCTCTTGAGCTATGTGCCTATCGTTAACTTTCTAGTTTTTGGCTATTTTTGGAAGCTTGCTACAGAAGTGAAGAAGAGTAAAAGCCCTAGTTTCCCTCAGTGGACGGATTGGCCAAAGCTCTTTACAGATGGCTGCTACATGGTGCTGATTTGTATTTTCTTTGTAGGTGCCCCCTTAACGCTAGGCTGGATCCTTACCGAACTTCTTTATGGCCTAAGTGGCGGATACTTAGGGACTTTATCAGAAATTCCACGTTCTTTGGCGATCTTCGTCGCCCCAATGATGGGCGCCATCGGGACCTATTTATACTTAGGCACACCTGATTGGAGTATCTTCTTTGATATACGCAACGTAGATGTTGCTAAGATTAAGAAGCTCATCTTAAAGTCTTGGAAGTCCCTGGTAGTCCCTAGCTTAGCCTTCTTGGCTTTATTGTATGTAGGCGGCTGGGCCTTATACGGTTTTGGCTTCTTCTTGGGCGGAACCATTTTCCTTACCCACGCACTATTGGTCTTTACATCTTTAGAGAAATAATTCTTATTAGTGCATGTTATAGACTAAGGTCTTTTGGCCTGCAAATGGAGTTTCCTGCGCTTCCGGGCCGCATGTACTAAAGGTACATTTGCGTTTCCGGTTCTCGGTAAACCCCATTTTCGACTCAAAATACCTTACTCTCTAACATGCCCTAAGTTTTTTGAGCGGGGCGAATTTTTCTATTTCACAACACACTCTAATAGTTAACATATGCCAACATACGATTATTTCTGTGAAGATTGTTCTTACGAAGGTGAGATATTCCATTCGATGAGTGAGCCTGCGCGTACGGTTTGCCCGAGTTGTGGACAGCAGACCTTGAAACGTAAGATTGGAACAGGCGCAGGGCTTTTATTTAAGGGAACTGGATTTTACGAGACCGACTACAAGAAACCCCAGGCAGCTCCTAAAAAGGAAGCTGCACCCACGCAGACACCTTAATTATTTAAATGAAAAAAGTACCTCTGGATATGCTGCGTGCTCAGAATAATGAGCCGCAAGCACCTGTTGTTCAAGAGACACGAGGGCTTTTTATTTTTATGGGGTTGGCGGTGCTTCTGGGGGTCTTTATCGGGGGGTGGACTTTGGTGTTTAAGCCTGTGCGCTTGGCGAACTCCCTCTCGGCGGATTATTATAATGACCACCGGCATGTTTATTTCTTCCCGGGGCAACGGGGGAACTCTCGCTATTGGGCAAAAATACGCCGGCAATTTCTTAAAGGAGAGCCCGGGAAGCTGATGGCGGATGAAGAGCAGCTAAACCGCTGGTCACGGAATTTATTGCCTTTGATGAATGGGCATTTTGTTGGGATTAAGGATGTGGCCTCTTTGGTGCGGTCGGGTGATTTGAACTTCCGGGTGGAGAATAACCAGTTTCAGATGGCTCAGCCTACTTGGATTAACTTAGGAACTATGGGCGGCTTTGCCCTTTATCAGGTACATGGGCGTTTTAAGCAGGAAGGTGAGGGGTTTGCTTTTGTGCCTGAAAGAGCGACCTTAGGGTCCTGCCCCATGCCATTCCCTGAGCTGTTTTTTTACTGGGTTGTCTTGCCGCTTTTTGAAGAGAACCCAGAATATAAGAAAGTAGCACGACGCTGGGCGGATATTAAGGCGATTGAAGTGGACGCTAATGTATTAGAAGTTACCCTATAAGGACTATGGCGGGGAAAAATATTCAGAACATTGCTATTGTGTCGGGCTCTACTTTGGGCTCCCGGGTGCTGGGTTTGTTTCGAGATGTGTTGCTCTTTGCCTTCCTTGGGGCTGGGGCTATCAACTCCGCATTTATCTTTGCATTTACTTTGCCTAATTTGTTCCGGAGGCTCTTAGGGGAAGGAGCGCTAACTTCGGCCTTGATTCCAGTATTTTCAGAAACGCTTGAGTCCAAAGGGAAAGAAGAGGCTTTTCGTTTTTTGAACCAAGTGCTCAGCTGGGCCTTTGCGTTATTAGTTGTTTTGATAGCTTGTGGCATCTGGGCTTTAGCAGGTTTAAGTGAGGTCTCTAGCCTTGAAGAGCGTTGGTACTTAGGGGCCTTTCTGGGGATGGTGCTTATGCCTTACATGCTTTTTATTTGTTTGGCGGCAGTGGTCTCGGCAGTATTAAACGTGTTAGGGCGTTTTGCGGTAACGGCCTTATCCCCAATGTGGCTGAATTTATCCATGATTGCATCTTTAGCGGGTGTGGCCTGGGTGTATGCGCAAACACCTGTGCAGACTGTTTATTGTTTGTGTGCAGGGGTGCTTGTAGGCGGGTTCCTTCAGCTCATAACGCCAGTATGGGCTTTATGGCGTGAAGGGTGGGTCCTGCGTTTAGATTTTAGAGTAACCCAGTCACTCAAAGAAGTAGGGCGGCTTTTTGTTCCTGGGGTACTTGGGGCAGCGGTCTACCAGATTAATATTGTGGTTTCGCGGATGTTGGCTTTTGGCCTGAATGCTTCAGCCGTATCGGTGCTTTACTTAGCAAACCGTTTAATAGAACTCCCCATGGGAGTTTTTGCTATAGCCGTAGCGACTGTGGTATTCCCGAATTTATCGCTTTTGGTTGCGCGTGGCGATACTGAAGGCATTGGTAAGGCCTATGGGCAGGGGATGCGCTTGATCTTTGCGATTACGGTACCAGCGGCTTTGGGATTGATCATTTTGTGTAAGCCGATCCTAGTTTTATTATTTGAGTGGGGGAAGTTTGGTGCAGGGGATGTGGCTTTGAGTGCGCCTGTGTTAATGATTTATGCTTTGGGTTTGCCATTTTATTCCCTCGGGATGTTTGCCACGCGTGGCTTCCATGCGCTTAAAGATACTAAAACTCCGGTGAAGGTGGCCTGCCTTTCTTTTGTAGTGAATGTCGTTTTGTCCTTACTCTTAATGCGTATGTGGGGGACTGCGGGCTTAGCTACGGCGAATATTTTATCAGCAGCGGTGCATGGCTTTGTGTTGCATAGACTCTTAGTCAAGAAGGCTTCGGCCTTTTCGCTAATGGGCTTTGTCCGCCCACTGAGTCATATTGCTGTGGCAACTGCTGCAATGAGCTTCAGCGTGATGGGTATTCTGCATTTGTGCGCAGGTGGGGTGACTAAGCAAATGGCCCTGCTAGCTGTAGCCATAGGGATTCCGCTAGCAATCATCGTGTATGCTACCTTCTTATGGATGCTAGACTTTGAAGATGCCGAAGAAGTCTCTGGTTTGATTAGAAAAATTACAGGTAAAGCTGTTGCTTAGCATTAGATTCGAGGGTTGCCTCAATGCTACTTAAAAAGTAGAATTTAAAGGTACCCCCAGCAACTAACTACTTCCTGGACTGCCTCTTATGAAACAACGTTATGGATTTTTGTGTGCCCTTTTGGCGATGGTGGGCTTGGCCTGGCTCATGCCTCAAGGCGGTGTGTATGGAGGGTGGTTCCTTAGTGAATACACCAAACCCTTGGCCGTGATGGTTGTGTTCTTGTGTCAGGGGTTGAGCTTGCCGACAGAGTCTTTGAAGGCGAGTGTTAAGCAGGTGCGTTTGCATGTTTTTATACAAGGGATGCTCTTTTTAGTGGTGCCTTTGATTGTTGGGACCATGCTCTTTTGGTGGGGGGATTATTGGTCTATTGAAATGCAGTTAGGCTTGTGCTTCATGGCTTTCCTCCCGACGACTTTGTCTGCCTGTATTGTTTTTATAGACCAGGCCAAAGGGAATCGTGCCGTTGCGCTTTTTAATGTGACTTTGGCGAATAGCCTTGGAGTGCTTATTCCCGTGTGTGTATCGATGATTTTACTTGGGGAGCTTTTGGATGATGGTGTGCTGCGAGTTCTTTTTTCACGGATTTTTATTTTAATGCTCTTACCGCTAGGGGTAGGGCAGTTATTGCGATTAAGCCTGCGGGACTGGGCGGATGACAATCGTATCCTTTTGCGTAGGGTATGCTCCTCGATGATTCTTTTTGTCGTGTATTGCTCTTTTGCTCAGAGTATGCAGGACTGCTTTGCTGAGGATGATGGCTGGGATGCTGCCTTTGAAGTCTTTGGTATTGTTGTATTCCTGTGGAGCACAGTGAACATTGTCGCTTGGTGGGGGACTAAATGGATGGGCTTTAAACCGAAGGACCGTATTGCAGCCTTCTTCTGTGGGACGCATAAGACTTTAGCTGCTGGGGTGCCCTTAGCAGATGCGATCTTCTCTGGCTTATCTTATGAGGTGGGTGTGATCTTGCTGCCTATTTTGTTTTACCACTTTTTGGAGATCATGTCGGGCGGGATATTTGTGACTTTACTGCAAAATAAAAAACGCTAACCAAAGGTTAGCGTTTTTTAAAATAGTTGATTAAAACATTTTAGCTCATTGCCTTATCGTAGCATTCTTGGACGTAGGTCCAGTTCACTACATTCCAGAAGCCTTTGACGTAGTCTGGGCGACGGTTTTGGTAGTTTAGGTAGTATGCGTGCTCCCAAACATCGAGGCCTAAGATAGGCATCCCCCAAGATTCTGTTACGCCCTTCATGGCTGGGCAATCTTGGTTAGGGCTAGAGCATACGCACAGGCTTTTGTCCTCTGTTACGCAGAGCCAAGCCCAACCACTGCCGAAGCGGGTGAGGGCTGCTTGGGTGAACTTTTCTTGAAAGTCTGTAAAGCTGCCGAAGGTTTTGTTGATGGCTTCTGCCAATGCGCCGGTGGGCTCTCCTCCGCCTTCTGGGGAAAGGAGCTTCCAGAAGAAGCTGTGGTTAGCGTGGCCCCCACCATTATTACGCACAGCCATACGGATAGATTCTGGAACTTGGGAAAGATCATCCACAAGATCACACACACACTCAGGGCCTGTAATTCCTGCGCCTTCTAGGGCTTTATTTAAATTAGTGATGTAGGTGTTGTGGTGCTTGCTGTGGTGAATCTCCATAGTGCGTGCATCGATGTGCGGCTCTAGGGCATCATAAGCATAAGGAAGGTCTGGAAGTGTGTAGGCCATTTGATAATAGATTTTGAGTTATTATTGAGAGTGAGTCTCGTTTCTATCTGGCTATCATCGGCCAAGGGAAAGCTGATAGCAACGATTTTTTAGGGCTTGGGGTTGCAAAAGGCCTGGGGGCAGCGATAATCGCAGCATCCTTATCTAAATTATTATCTATTATGAACAACGTTACTACTCAGGTTACTTATATGAAAACAATGGCAGCTAAGCTGACTATGGAAGTGCTGCCTCAGGATGAATTTGGTACGGCCAAGGAATATAAGGCGCATATTCTTGAGGTTCTTAGTAATGCAAAGAAGTATGGCCTGGAAAAGACACGCCAGTATATGCAGGGTTTTATAAGTGTTACTGAGAATAGTGAGGTTTCTTTTAAGTATCGCCGGGCAGTGGTAAGGACATTTGAAAAGTTTCCGAACTTAAAGCAAAGGACGTTTAAGGCCTATAAAGCTATTTTAGAAGACTCTACAGTGAGTGATTACAATGCATTGAGGCTCGTGGATGAGTTTTTACTAAAGAAAGATACTGCTACTGCGGGTCCCGTCCATAGGAGCCCTGGTATGCCAGTCCAGGAGGTCGATAAAGGAAAGCAGGCTATTGCACAGGTAGTCTGGACACGTGTTGCATTAAATGAAAAGAACTCTATGGATTATCGCTTAGTTGCGATTGCTCAATTGGTAAAGTCAGCAGATCAAGAAGCTCAGCTTTTGGGAATTACTATGTGTAATTCAGTGCTTACGAAAGGAGATTTATCTACTTATGCATATTTTAGTTTAGCGAATCTAATGATTGAGTACCCCACAGACCTAGAAGCGTTTAAAGGTGGGTTCAAAGCTTATGAAGACTTATTAGAAAAAAAGAGAATAGGCAAAAAAGCATTAACCTCCTATGACTATGCTTCTGTGGTGCGCCAAGCCTTTGTCTCTGTGTTTAAAGTCCTAGAGCGGACGGTTATTCCTATGGAGGTCCTTAGAGGATATGAGGTTTTAGAAAAGCATCCTCAGGAAGATATGGCTTCTTTCCAACGCAGACAAACTGTGCTAGATCTTATGAAAATATTTGTTCCAAAGATAACGCTTATGGCCATAGAGCATGCTAAGTCTTGGGAGAGTATAGATACAAGTCGTTTGCTTATTGCTGAAACTCTTTTTGAATATAGTTTTGTTAAGACAACGGCTAGAGAGGCTGCGGTTAGTTTCTGTTGTGACTATTTAAAGGAGTCGAATGAAACGACTGAATTAGAAGCGAGTCCCCGTCACTCTGTGACCTCTGCTTTAGAGCTCTTGGAGAATCATGCCCGTAATGAGCAAGCATCAAAAAAAGCTTTTGTAGCTATTCTCCGGTCAGAAAAATTTTTAAATCCAAGCTTATTCAAAGCGGCTGAAGCACTTCATAAGTCACTTGGGCTTGATAGAGGAACTAAGGCTTTGGTGGTCGATACCTTATGTAAAATTGCCTTGAGTGAAGAAATACTAGATACAACTTGGGTGTATCAATCCACAAAGCTACTTAAGGAAATGAAGGCTCAGGATGAACGTATGCCTAGTATATTTTTGAAAACAGCTGAGTTTTTTAAAGATTCGTTTAAGCCAATTAGTAAAGCATCTTGTTGAGTATGGGTACCCGCTTGAGGATGTACTCTGAGCTTAGGTAGCTAGCTAGAGCCGATACACTCATTACAATTAAAAACTTAAGGTGTATTGCAATATTGTAGTTCAGTAAGCAGTATTGTAGAGCGATCACGAAGTTTAGGTGCACAATGTAGATGGCGTAGCTATTCTGAGAAAGTTTTTTGGCAAGCGTCCCTCCGACATTAAGCTTTTGCTTAAAGAAAGAAAGCGTGAGCATGAATAAAGAGAAGCAAGCTAGGCTATGGGCTAGCGTGTGAATCATGGTGACTGGCCAGTCTCTGTCCAGGAGCTCAAAGTGATTAACTACAAACCATAGGTGGAAGGCATTGAACGCAGTAGCAGTGACAAGCCACCCGAGTAGTCCGTTTGTAAAGCCTTTGTCGGCCCACTGGTAACGCCAGGCAACAATACCAAAAGTGAAGTACACAATGTATAGCGGTAAGCGCGTGGGTTGCGTGGTCCAAAAGTCAGCAACGGTGTACCATTGCCCAAAGTCCTCAAAGAAAGTGTTAACCGTAATCATCCCTAAGGCCCCAATGCTGAAAAAGCAAAGTAATTGAATGATGGTTGGTTTTGCTGCGGTGTACTTTTCCTCGAAGAAGGGTTTGGCAAGGGTGTATAGGAAGGCCAAAACAAGTAAGAATAAAAACAACATGGAGATAAACCAGAGATGGACACTTGCTTTAGAGTGCGCCAGTTGGTACTGCATGCTAGATAAATAATTATAGATCCAGTAAGAGAAGTAAGAGGTATCTATCTTGCCCTCGAGGGTTGCGCGAATGAAATTGGGGAAAGGGTTTAGGAAGATCGTGCCTAATAAAAAAGGAACGAACAAACGCCAGAGTTTATCTTTTACAAATTGAACGGCCCCGTGCTTGATTAAGGAGGCCAAAGCAAAATACCCCGCAGCAAAAAACATAGTAGCCATTAAGGACGTATCAAAAAAGACGCAGAGGTAATCATAAAATTGGCAAGAGCCATCTAAGACGTACCATTCGATACGTGTAGTAAATACTTGAGAGTAGGCCACGGCACTGTGGAAGAGAATGACTAGGGCAATGACGGCACTGCGTACGTTGTCGATGTAGTAGATACGTTTTTTAGGGGGCATGTTTTGATGGTAAGGGATTCTTTTATATTAGTCAAAGGAAGAAAGATTGCTTCGAGGGTAAGAGTTTTCTAGAATAAAAAACTGGAGTATGTGAGTATCAGGTAGGTAATACTTGTGACTTCTATCAATAAACATGGACGGCTTCTCTTCTAAGGTATCTTCTTGGTGGGGGAGCATGAAAGGCTCTTGGGTCGGAAGGGCGAGTCAGTCAGGCTCATTGCCTGTGGCCTCTGGCAAGCCCCCGCCCGTGCCGCTGCGCCGGAGTGTAGGCCCCAGCAGGAAAACAACCCAGAGCTCTACTGCACGTAGGCCCTACCGTAGCTTGAGCACACGAAACGCACAGCCAAAGAAAGGGAGCCTGCTGAGCCGTCAGGCAACTGCTTTATACGAACCTAGTGTGCCTTTGTCGGTAAAGTGTTTTATCGAGCAACAACAACATTATCTGCATCAATGCGTTGAGGTGGATAAGACCCTAGCAAATATAAAAGTTGTGGTGACTGACCCTAAGGTAGCGGTTGAGCAAAGGCATGCCTTTGCAGTTTGGCTCTCTAAAAAATCAGATAAGCGTTTGCAGCAATTAAGCTTTGAGGGGTACCGCTGTATAATAAAAGACACGAAGCTTTCTTCGGATGAACGGCTTAAATTTTTTAATGAAGCTGTTAGGCATTGGCCTCGAGAAAAAGCAGTAGAAGGGCTTCGAGATGATCTCTATTTTGATGCTTTTGTGGATGATAAGGTAGAAATCTATACCCGAATAGGATTGGCTAAGGTGATTATGTGCGAGGGAAGCCCTGAGATTAAGAAAAAGATTACCGATCTTTACCTAGACTTACTTCAGCAAGAAGGACTCTATCCGGGTACGTATTTGTATATGGCAGCGTTTGCTTTATCTAACTTAGGGGGATCCCCTCGGATTAAAGATGTGTGGACGCGTTGCTATAACCTGACAAAAGACTTAAAGGTTCATATCTATTACCGATTGCAGGCGATAAAACTATTGCTCAAAGAGGATACACTTGAGCAAGCGACGCGCACTGATACGATTAAGCTCTGTTTGGCGATTGTACTCGGTGAGGAGCAATGCCCGGAGCATCGTATTTACGGGGCGAATATCATCCTTGAGTATGTGCCGGAAAATAAAAACGCGCGTGCGCAGGCTTTGGCGCTTTGCTCTCGGTGTATGGAGGCTACCCAGATAGAAGAGTATTGGAGAGGGCGTGCGGCCGTGTATTGGAAGGAGCATGCTGCTCAGAAACACAAACTCTCTTATGAAGTAGCTAAAGTAACCCAAGAGTACATGAGCCGTTCCAGTGGCCATGGCAGTGCGCTTAGCGTGTCTAAAGGGTCGTTGGTTTTGGGAGACTCAGTTCGCTCGCTTCAGAGCAAAGAAGGTTTGTAGGAGCTCGTGGCACTCCTCTTCAAAAATGCCGGGCAGTGTCTTAACCTTGTGGTTGAGCTGGGGGAGTTCTTGGACAGGGTAGGCACCCCCCATGCAGCCCATCTTAGGGTCTTTGACTCCATAGATGACTGTGTCGATACGACTCATAACGGTGGCCCCGGAGCACATCGGGCAAGGCTCTTTGGTTACATAAAGACGGGTGCCATTAAGGCGCCAATCCCCCAAAGCGTGCGCGGCTTGGGTAATCGCGAGGATTTCAGCATGCGCGGTTGGGTCCTTGCTGGCCTCAACACGATTGTGGGCTGAGGCGATGACGGTGCCCTCATGGACGATGACCGCCCCGATTGGGACTTCCCCCAAGTGCCACGCCTCCAGAGCCTGATTGTACGCCAATTGCATAAAAAAGCGGTCATCGCGCTTCAGCTGAGAAGGGCTTAGCTTTTGGAACGGACAGGGTGGGAATGGCTTAGGCATAGGCTTGAAATTAGCCTTTTGAGGGTATCTCACAAGAATAAAACCTTGACTTGGAAGGGGATTATCAGAATTATAGGACCTCTTTATTATTTATGTCTAGCGAAACGATTGAAGTTGTAGGTAAAGTAGTGGCTGTGCTGCCAGGAACGATGTTCCGGGTAGAGCTTGAAAATGGCCACCAGGTCCTTGGGCACATCTCAGGGAAGCTGCGCAAGCACTTCATTAAGCTGACTGTTGGGGACAAGGTGAAGATGGAGATGACTCCTTACGACATCAATAAGGCCCGCATCGTCTATCGCTTACGTAATGCTCCCACTAATAGAAACGCTCCGATCCGGAGTCGTGGGCCTAGGAAACGTAAGTAAGGCTTTTAGGTATGAGAAAGGTAATGAGAGCGTTTCTGGGAGGAGGGCTTTTATTACTGCTTCTGAGTATCGTGGCTCTGAGCGTGGGGCCGGTAGATGTTTCTCTTTCAGAAATTACCCGAGGGGCTACGTGGGAACTAACAGAGCGTAGTGCAAGCTCGATTGCCTTAGCCCAAGAATCCCCGGAAGCCTTTTATGAGCGCTATGGTTTTGTGTATACGCACTGGGTGATTGTGCGTGATGTGCGTTTGCCGCGTATGCTTTGGGCGCTTTTGGTCGGGGCGGTGTTGGCGTGCTCGGGTGTGGGGATGCAAAGCTTGTTCCGCAATCCGTTGGCGGACCCTGGTTTGATTGGGGTCTCTGCAGGGGCCTCTTTGGGGGCTATTGTGGCCTTGGTATGTGTGCCAAGTGTATTAGGAGCGCTGACTTTGCCTTTGGGGGCTTTTATGGGGAGTATGTTGGCGGTTATTTTTATTTATAAAATGGCGCATAATACTGAGCAGCCTTGGGCGGGGAGTTTATTGCTGGTAGGAGTCGCGGTAAATGCGTTTGTTTTAGCGTGTGTGGGCGGGCTGATTTATTTTAGCCAGGATGCTCAGTTGCGTGACTATACTTTTTGGGCTTTGGGGAGTTTAAATAAAGCAAGCTGGGATAAGGTCAGTTTGAGTGCGCCCTTTATGCTGTTACCACTAGTCATTTTTCCTTGGTTAGGGGGGAGGCTTAACGCGGTCTTACTCGGGGAGGAGCAAGCCGGTTACTTAGGTGTAAACGTTGCGACGGTGCGGCGTTGGGTTATTTTATTGAGTGCCTCGATGGTGGGGTGCGCGGTTGCTTTTTGTGGGATTATTGGTTTTGTGGGGTTGATTGTTCCGCATGCGGTACGCCTTGTATTGGGCCCAGATAACCGGCGGCTGATCCCTGCAGCAATGCTTTTGGGGGCGATTCTTTTGCTATCTGCAGACCTAGGGATACGCGCCCTTCCTGGTGGGGTGGAAATGCCTATTGGGGTGGTAACTGCCTTTGTTGGGGCCCCAGTCTTTTTGATTTTGCTTAGGAGGCAGCCATGCTAGAAGCACGCACGCTGACTTATAAGGACCGTGTGCGTGATGTATCTGCGTCTTTTATTCCGGGAGCGCTCACCGCATTGGTGGGCCCGAATGGTGCCGGGAAAACGACTTTATTGCGCTTACTTGCAGGTGGGCTTTGCGCGACTGAGGGTAATGTATTTTTAGAAGGGCAGCCGCTGAGTACTTGGGATGAGCAGGCCTTGGCTAGGCAACGTGCGGTGTTGCCTCAGGCACATGGCTTGGGCTTTAACTTTGAGGCACAAGCTATTGTTGCGCTGGGGTGTATGCCTTCGGGTAGGGAAGATTTTGCTTTGGTAAAGGCGGTGATGGCGTCTTTAGCTATTGAACCCTTGTGGGGGCGGCGATACTTGAGTTTGTCGGGTGGGGAGCAGCAGCTTGTTCACCTAGCGCGAGTACTCGTGCAGATTAAAGAAGCTCAAGGGGTGAGAGTCCTTTTACTAGATGAGCCTACGGCAAGTTTAGACCTACGTTACCAGGAGATTATTCTAGAGGCAGCCCGTCAGCAAGCTGAAGAAGGGGCCATTGTCGTGATGGCGCTTCATGACCTAAGCCTTGCGCATCGTTTTGCTGATAAGGCAGTCATGCTGAATGAAGGGTGCCTGATTGTTGCAGGTGAGGTGAGTGAGGTCTTGAATGCTGAGCGCGTCGCTGCGGTGTACCAAATAAAAAACTCCGAAGCGAAACACTTCGGAGTTTTTTGTTAAAGGTTTAAAATTTAGCTTAGCTATTGCAGGAAGCCTGAGGCTTGCGTCTGTCGTTGCCTCCGCGCTCTCCACGGTTTCCGCCACGGCCATTTCCACGGCCACCACGATCACCACCGCGTCCGCCACGGTCGCCTCCGCGGCCTCCGCTAGGGCGAGGGCTACGCTCTTTAGGCTCGTATGGCTTGCCTTCAGCTTCACAGATGGCTGCTAGACGGCTGAGGCGTACGCGACCCTTGTCGTCGATGCCTACACACTTAACAACGATCTCATCACCGAGTTTGCAGACGTCTTCGACGTTTTCTACGCGGCATTCAGCAAGTTCAGAAATGTGCACGAGGCCTTCTTTACCAGGCATACATTCTACGAAAGCACCAAACTCTTTAACAGAGCGCACGATACCGCGGTAGGTCTTGTCTACCTCGATGTCACACACTACGTTTTCGACTTCCTCGACAGCGCGCTTTAGAGCGGCTTCACCTGAGCAGTAAATAAGAACCTTACCACTGTTGTCTTCGTTAATGTCGATCTGGGCACCGGTGACTTCGGTAATGCGCTTGATGTTCTTACCTCCTGGACCGATGAGGGCACCGATCTTGTCTGGGTCGATCTGCATTTGGTGAATGCGTGGAGCGTGCTCGCGGATATTGTCACGAGGTGTTTCCATGTGATCGGTCATGACCTTCAGGATTTGAGTACGGGCTTCCTTGTTCTGACGGATCGCAGCTTTAGCGATGTCGAATGGAATTCCTTGGATCTTAAGGTCTAGCTGGAAACCAGTGATTCCTTCAGGCGTTCCAGCGATCTTAAAGTCCATATCCCCGAAGTGGTCTTCGGCACCAAGAATATCGGTTAGGATAACGTGCTTAGAAATCTTACCGTCAGCATCTGTTTCGGTCACTAGACCGGTAGAGATACCTGCAACAGGGGCAAGAATAGGTACACCAGCATCCATCAATGCGAGTGTTCCACCACAGATACTTGCCATAGAGGTTGAGCCGTTAGAGCTCATGATCTCAGAGACAACGCGGATGGTGTAAGGGAATTCATCTTCTGGTGGGATGATTGGGAGCAAAGAGCGCTCGGCCAATGCACCGTGACCTTGTTCGCGACGGCTTGTGATACCGAAGCGGCCTGTTTCCCCAACTGAGTAAGGAGGGAAGTTGTAATGCAGGATAAAGGACTTAGACTGAGCACCTCCGGTAAGTGCGTCGAGCTCTTGGCTGTCCCGGCCAGTACCGAGGGTTGCAATGACGACAGCTTGAGTCTCACCACGTTCAAACAGGGCTGAACCGTGTACACGAGGGAGTAAGTCTGTGTCGCAACCAAGCTGACGTAGCTGATTTGCAGCACGGCCATCCACACGCTTACCTTCATTCAGGATGTTGGTACGGTAGAGCTCTTCTTGGAGTTCCTCGAAGGCCATCCGTACTTGGTTGGCGTCAAATTCCTCTTCGCCTACTTTTTCGAGTAGGGCCGCTTCGGCTTCTTCTTGAAGGGCATTTACAGCGTCTTGGCGCTCTTGCTTATTGTCTTGGAAAACAGCAGCCTTGAGGCGGTCTCCTAAGAGGTCCTTACAGAAAGCAATAACTTCATCAGAAGCTTTAACTAGATCGAACTCCTTCTTGGCCTTACCGACCATTGCTGCGAGTTCTTTTTGAGCCTTAATGATGGGTTGGATACTTTGGTGAGCAAACTCAAGTGCTTCGATGAAGCGTTCGTCCTCGAGCTGGTCAGCACACCCTTCGATCATCATCATCTCGTTTTCATTCCCGACGTAGATTAAGTCTAGGCAGGAGTCAAAGATCTGTTCGTTGGTTGGGTTGACTACAAACTCGCCGTCAATTTCACCGATGCGTACGCAACCGATTGGGCCATTCCAAGGAATGTCAGAGCACATCATTGCAGCGGAGGCACCATTCACCATGAGTACATCAGGCTCGTTGATGAGGTCTGTCGACATCAAGATACCGATGACTTGAACTTCATTCATGAAGCCCTTCGGGAAAAGTGGACGCAACGGACGGTCACAGAGACGAGAGGTTAGGATTTCCTTTTCGCTCGGGCGGCCTTCACGCTTGAAGTAACCCCCTGGGAAACGACCTGCTGCGGAGAACTTCTCGCGGTAGTCTACAGTGAGTGGGAAAAAGTCTTGATCAGGGCGCAATTTATTAGCTGCGCAAGCACTTACAAAGACGACAGTTTCGCCGAGTTGGATAGTTACAGACCCATTTGCTTGTTGAGCTAGGGTTGAGGTAGAGATGGTAATACCGAGTTCTTCTGCGGTTACAGTATGTTTTTGTTTCATTCTTTCTTTCTAAATACAGATTGGGGACACAGCAATTAACCCACGCTAGGCGCGGGTCGCTGTATACAAAAAACGTCGCAATAAAATTAGCGACGTAGGTTCAAGCGCTTAATGATCTCGTTGTATTTATTCAGATCAGTGCGCTTTAGATAGTCCAAAAGCTTCCGGCGGCGGTTTGCTAGGTGAATTAGCCCGCGGCGGGAGTGAGCATCTTTCTTGTGGTCACGGAGGTGGCCAGTTAGGTGGTTGATTCGCTCGCTAAGGAGGGCGATTTGGACATCACAAGACCCTGTATCTTTGTCGTGGGTCTTGAAATTGGTGATGATTTCTTCTTTAGTTTGTGTCATTTCTTCGTAATTTTTTGATATTCATAGCCTTATGGATTTTGCTTTGGGCAAAATCGCGACCCAGCCCCATGCCGATGCCGCCGCTTAGACCCCGGAAAACCGGAGAAAACCACGGAAAAGAGCCCTCTTTCCTCTATTTAAGGGCGGTAGAGCTCATTTCTAGCGCAGGAATACAGAAGCGGCTTTTAGGGGATAGTGCAAGCGAAAACTAGGTGAGATTAGGGTTTTGATACTGTTTTTTGTTAATTGGTCGACCAGCCAAAGAAAAAGAAGAAGAAGGAAAGACTTTCCTAAGCTTTAAAAACGATTTCAAAAAGGCGTCCTGATGTGGGGCGCCTTTTTTGTACTTAGCACAAGTGGAGGAGCTGCTCTTGGAGGATGATGAGCTTCTCGGGGGAGAGATCTTGCCTAGGGAAGGTGAACTCTGCCTTGGTCTTGGGGTGGATGTAGTGCAGTTCGGTTGCTTTAGGTGAGGTGCTGAGGCGCTTAAGAATGCGTTTGCGTTCTAGCTGTAGGGCAAGGATTTGCTTGAGCAAGTCCACATCCTCTTGGGCGCGAGCCGCTTCAGTATGAGTATCCTCTTCAAATAGAGAGAGAAAGAGCTCCTCAAAGGTCGCTGTTTGGCGCTTTTGGGCCTCCTTCTCTTCATCAACCTGGCTTTTGACGGTACGGTTCCATTTGCCCAGGATAGGGTTAGGTGGGTTGAAGTCTTCTGCAGACTCTGGGTGGAGGTCCGCGCGCTCCAAGTAGCCCTCTTCATTCCGGAATAGAAGGCACAAGGCCGTCTGCCCGATTTCGAAGGGTTGCCCAGTTGCGCTATCTTCGCGCGAAATAGATTTGATTTGCCAGTCCATCGTGTGTCTAATTAATCACTTTTATGGAAGACTCCATGAAACGTACTTTCCCCCAGTTTCGCAATATTTAATTTTCATGCCTCGCGTCATAGCTATTGGTGATGTTCATGGGTGCTCTAAGGAGCTCCTGGCCCTTTTGGAAAAGCTTCAACTGACTGATGAAGATGAGCTTATCTTTGTGGGAGACCTGATTAACCGTGGCCCTGACTCTGAAGGGGTGCTACGGATTGTGCGTGGGCTCAAAAATACGCAGTGTTTGTTGGGGAACCATGAGCGGCGGTTTTTGCGTTACCGGGAGACGGGGAAGGAGGAAAAACTCAAGCCTGGGGACTTCGATACCTTAGCTCTGTTGACCGATGAGGATTGGGTGCTTCTTGAAAGCATGAAGCCCTATATTTATAGGGAGGACTTGAACACCATTTTTGTGCATGGGGGGTTTTTACCGGGGATCCCTTGGCGGGAGAATACGGTGAAGACGATGGTGCGGATCCAGGTGGTCGACAAGAAAGGGCGGGGCAGGAAGCGCTCGCAGTGCCCAGATGGGACGCCTTGGGCAGATTTGTGGGAAGGGCCTGAATTTGTTGTGTATGGGCATACTCCCCGTATGGAAGTCTATGAAAGCCCGCATGCGATTTGTATTGATACGGCTTGTGCTTATGGCGGGCCTTTGACTGCCTATGTGTTACCCGAGAGAAAAATTGTCCAAGTATGAAAAACGTAGCCCTATTGATTGTTGATGTGCAGCCTTGTTTTGAAGGAGTGATCCCAAGTTTTGATTCTGTTGTGAAGCGTTGTAGTTTTGCTGCAGAGGCCGCTCGTTTATTGGAGATCCCGCAGATGATGACCGAGCAAAACCCAGAAAAACTTGGGCACACCTGTGAAGCGCTTGCTACAGCAGTAGGGGATGCGCCTTGTTTCCCTAAGATGGCCTTTTCCGCATTTGGTGCTGAAGGGCTTGTTGATTGTTTTAAAGATAAAGGCATCGAGCATCTCTTAGTTGCGGGTGTGGAAACGCCGGTGTGTGTGTATCAGACTGTTTTGGATGCCTGTAAGCAGGGCCTCGGGGTGACGGTTTTGCGTGATTGTGTAGGCTCACGACGCCAACGTGATGAGGCCACTGTTTTGCATACCCTAGGGCGCACAACAGATACAGTGAGCTTGCCGAGTGAAACGGTATTCTACAGCTTGTTGGGAACATGTGAGCACCCTTACTTTCGTGCGTTTAATGAGCTTGTGAAGTCTTATAATTAGATTGAATTTGTTCTGTTCTTTGCGCATAATACCTCCTTTGCGTTATGCCTGAAGATCTGTCCAGTATGCAGCCTCTTGCTGAGCTTGAGGTTTATTTGCTTGAGGAACTCTTGGAGTACCAAGAAGACCGCCTGGCAGAGCTTGACTCCGGCAAACTAGCCCGAACCTCTCCTGTTGTTGTCGGAAACTTTTTGGAGCGTTTGAATGTTGATGATCGCCGTCAGGTACTGCGGGCGTTATCTGAACCTGTAGCCTCCGAGATTTTGGCAGAAATGGATGCGGAAGACTCTGCTGAGGTGGTTGAGGCCATGCGTGAGCACCGGGCTTTGGCAATCTTAGAAAGCCTTGAGCGCGATGATGCCGCAGATGTTATTGGACAGCTAGAAGATGTTACACAAGAGCGGCTCCTGAGTAAGCTCAACCCCAAGACCGCTGCAGAGGTACGCTCATTACTTAAGTATGGCCCGGACACTGCGGGTGGGGTAATGAACCCGCATGTAGGTACGGTGAGAGCCTCGATGAGTGTGGATGAGGCGATCCAACACATTCGGAAAATCAAAGAAGAGTTGGAACATATTTTTTACCTGTACGTAGTTGATGATGAAAAGCACTTGCAAGGTGTTTTGTCTGCGCGTGACTTAATCATGGCTTTGCCAACGCAGAAGGTGAGTGCCATTATGCGCACTGAATTAAAGGGCGTTTGTAAGGCTGATGAAGACCGTGAAGCAGTTGCTTTAGCAATGGCGGACTCTAACTTTCTGGCCCTGCCTGTTGTAGATACAGAAGGAAAGCTTCTGGGGATTGTAGAGCACGATGATGTGATCGACATTATCCAGAGTGAGGCTACCGAAGACTTTCAGCGTTTGGTCGGTGCGGGGCCGGATGAGAGCATTCATGATGATGTCTTTTTTAGTGAAAAGCGACGCGTACCTTGGTTGGCTGTGAATGTATTTACCGCCTATTTGGCAGGGGGGGTGATCTTCATGTTCCGCCACCAGATCGAGGAGCTTAGTATGTTAGCTGTATTCATCCCTATTTTAGCCAGTTTGTCCGGAAATACAGGGGCCCAGACTTTGGCCATTGCAATCCGCAGTCTAGCCCTAGGGGAAATGAAACCCGCTGATAACACAACGGTGTGTTTGCGTGAAGGCTTCAAGGGATTGATCAGTGGCATCATAATCGGGGCTATTGGGGCTATATTGGCTTATTTTATGACAGACCGTCTGGACTTGGCCTCAGTCGTATTTGCAGCGATGGCTATCAGCATGAGCTTGGGCGGTCTTGCTGGGGCGCTTATCCCTATTATCCTTAAGAATTTTGATTTCGACCCGGCTCAGAGCTCTTCGATCTTCTTGACGGCAGTTACGGATGTGACTAGCTCGCTTATTTTCTTGAGTTTAGGCGTTTGGTTTCTTTTATAGGTCCTCATGCAGAACTCTACTGACACATTATCGACGGTTGCTGACCTTAAGGCTTTACCTGTGGGGAGCAATCTTGCCTTTACGGGGGTATTCTTACTCAAGAAAGTGAGTGAGCGTACAGCTCGTAATGGGGCGCCGTTCTTATCAGTAGAGTTAGCCGATGCCTGGGGGGCTTTTAATTTTACAGCCTTTTCAGACACAGAGGTCTTTGCTGCTTTGGTGAATGCGCAACCCGGTGCTATTTTTGAGGTGAAAGGCTTTGTAGATTACTACCAAGAGCGCTTAAGCCCGCGAGTCCAAAGCGTGCGTTTGCTAGAAGCTCGGGAAGCTGAGGCTATTAAGAGTCAATTAGTCGAGTCTTCATTAGAAGATAGTGAGGCTCTTTGGGAAGAATTGCAGGGGTTTATCGCAGCGATTGAGCAACCGCAGTTGCGTGCTACAGTTGAGGCAGTGATGGACGAAATTGGGGATGCCTTTAGAGCTACTCCTGGAGCTATCAGTATGCACCATGCGTATCGTCATGGGCTTTTGGAGCACACGGTCCATATGGCGCGTGCTGCTACGGTGTTGTTTCCTTTGTATATAGAAGTAGACCCGAGCTTAGCGATGGCTGGGATTATTTTGCATGATGTGGGGAAGACCTTGGAATATGAAGGTGAGCTAGCGACGAAGAAGAGTAAGATAGGTATTTTGCAAGGCCATGTTGTTTTGGGCTATCGCTTGGTACGTAAAGCGGCGATAAAAAGTAAACTGGCTGAGTCTTTGGTAGAGCGCTTAGAGCATATCATCCTTTCCCATCAGGGGGAGCTCGAGTGGGGGGCAGCGGCTATGGCGGCTACAGCTGAAGCTGTGTTTGTATCGATGGTGGATAACCTAGATGCTAAGATGGGGATTGTTCAGTATGCCCTAAGGCAGGCAAAGCCAGGAGATGACCTTTCTCCTTATCAGCCAGGGCTTAAAACAACCGTTCTGCTAGAGCCTATTGATAGCTAGGGAGTTACGGTTTTTGAGCCGCTTTTGGCCTTATTTTAAGGCATTTTTAGCGACCGATTTTGGAGCAATAACTCTTGGGGGAGAGAGAGTTAGAAAAGGGTTGCTTCTGGGAAGGTTTTTACTTATAATTAATTATTATAAATCAATATGGATGCTGTAGATATAACAACTGAATTAATTGATGGTGTACTCGTTTTAAGCCCTGCGGGGCGACTGGACAGTAACAACGCTGCGCTTTTTGAAGACAAGCTCGTAGAGAGTATCGAAAAAGGTGAAAAAGCAGTGATTATCGATTTTGCTAAGACTAGCTATATTAGCTCAGGGGGTCTACGAGTCATTATTGCCGTATCACAACGTTTGGATAAGGCCCAAGAGAAGATGGTGCTAGCTTGTTCAAACCCAACACTTTTACAGTTGTTTAAGATATCGGGATTTGAGATGCTCTTCACGATTTGTGAATCGGTAGAAGATGCGCTCAAAGCTTGCGAATAATAAGACCCCTAAAACCAAGGCATTTACTCTGGTAGAGCTGTTAGCTGTAGTAGCCTTGCTGTGTGTGTTGGCGGGGATTGTAGTGCCTGTATTAGGGTCTGTGCAAAGGTCTGCAGCGCGGACGAAGAGTAAAGCCCAGTTTGCTCAGTATGCGTTTGCCCTGGAATTATATAAGCAGGAGCATGGGGCTTATCCTGTTTTTTTGGATACAGACCAATGGGTTAATTTGGCTGAGCATAATGATGCTTTCCAGCAAGCCCTTAAACCCTTTTATACCTTTAGTGAGGGAGAGTTTAAGGACGGCAAACTTGTAGATGCTTTTGGTAACCCCAATATTTATATTGTGATTGCAAAGGATGGGCATATACCGAGTGACTTACTCCCAGTAGGGGTGGGGTCATTACGTGGGAGCCTTGTGCTGTTTACCCAAAAGCTTGATGGGGATGCTTATGAGGATGTTTACAGCTGGCAGTAGAGGCGGTTTTTCCTTAATTGAAGTGGTGTTGGCTATTGGCGTGTTGGGGGTCGCGGTGATGGTGTTGCTAGGGGTGATCACTCCTTTGCTCGGGCGGCTTTCCCAGGGGAAGGCAGTTGATCAGGCCATTGATGCGAGTGTGTATGTGCGCCAATACATTGATGAGATGGCTTATCAGCAGCTTTTTGAGCAAACAGATCAGGCACAGGAAATCGTTTTTTCTCAGGATGCTTTTTGTGCTCATATTAAGCGAGCACCTTCATATCAAGAGGGAGAGGTTTTTTTGCCCCTGGCAGTTAGCCTCGAAAAGGAAGGGCAGGTTTATTATCGTTTTATGACGGGGAAGCAATTGCTATGAGAAAGAGAAATGAAGGATTTACCTTGCTCGAACTTTTGTTAGCAGCAGCTTTAATGAGTGTGATGCTTGTGGGGGTGCTTTCTATAACGGGGAGGCTTGTGAGCGGCTGGAAGTACGCATCTAGAAAACTCACTTATGATCATGATGCGTATCGGATTTTAGATAAGCTTGAGAAGACTTTGGAGAGAGGTGCCCTGGATGAAGCGCAGTGCCAGGCCTTGCTAGCTCAATGGGGTACTGAAGAGCGTGTGGAGCTTATTATGCAAAGTTATCAGAAGGGGTTTGTAGATGTGTGCTTGCATTTTCCGGAGCGCTCAGAAACCGAGTACAAGCGGCGCATCCTATTTGTTAGCCAGCGCGCACAATAACGCTTTTGAGATTCTGGCAACCAGGGAGTTGCTGGATTTTCTCGAGCAGTTCGTTACGGCTCATGAAGAGCTCGTTACGCAGTGTAGCGTTGCTAGTGAGGATAATTAAAGACTGATCCTTGGTTATTTTTTGAGGGACGCAACGGTGCGCGCGCTCTGGGCCTAAGAGGTTTTTCCAATGCTCCATAATGATGGACTCTAGGCGGACTTGGTTGATATTATGCTTGGAGATAAGCTTATCGACCAAGGCGCCAATTGAAGACATCCTACGGATCCGTGCTCCGCTGCGGTTGATCGGGAGTTCACGAAAGTCGGCAACCATGTTTTCTATACGGCGAGTGAAACCGTAGAGAGCGTTCCCTTTAGACGGAGCGAGTAGAGCAGGGAGGCCTGATAAGTCTTTAATGGCGTTCCCATAGACACGTTGGCCTAACTTGGGAGAGAGTAGTACCGATTGCCAGCCGGCTTTGCGCGCGGCTTGGTGGTCCTGGTAGAGGCTGTCGCCTACGTGTAAGATCTGTTCGGGCCTAAGCTTGAGTTGTTCCTGGACGTGTTGGAAAAAGTGAACACTGGGCTTAGCGGCACCTGCCTCGGTCGAGATAAAGATTTGAGGGATGAGGTGGCCTAAGCCAAGGTCTTGAATTAAGGGCCGTAGGCGAGCATCCCAGTTAGAGAGGATAGCGATGCGGTAGCCGTGAGCATTCAGAAACTCGAGTACCTCTTTAGCGTAGGGAAGGAGTTGCCAGCGTCTAGCATCTGCAAAGGCTAGCCAGAGGGTATCAAAGACTGTGTCGAGGTGAGACTCTGGGCAGTAGGGGGAGATCGTCTCTTGCATGATGACTTTCCAGAGGGCTTTCTCGCTGACTTCTGTGATAGACTCGCGTGGGGCTTGGGTATGTTTTTGGAAAACGTGGTAAAAACGTTTACCTAATTCAAGTGAAGGGCCCTCAAAGCCGTGAGCTTGCAATACTTCTGCGTAGATAGCGCCTACCCCAGGATAGGGGTTGGCGAGTGTCCCGGTAAAGTCGAAGGTGATGGCTTTGATGGTGTTTAACTGCATTGATTATGAGGAGACTGCTGTGTTGATGTGCTCGATACGCATTTGGGTGAGCTCTTTTGTGGTGTAAAAGGGAAAGAGCAGGTATTGCTTTAGGCTCCTTATGGAGCTCGTGGTTTTTGGTCGAGGGCTTGAGCTTTCTGCGAGGCGTGGTGGGTTGCGTAGGTATTCAATGAAGGCGGCCTTACCTATTATTCTTGCAACGCGTTCATCACGGTCAAATTGATTAACGCACTCTACAAAGTGTTGTAAGTATTGGGAGAGGTAGAGGGTTGTTAATATTGTAAGTGCGTAACCTGCGGAGCCTAGGCTTTCGGTACGGACAAAAACGTTAGCAATACTGCGGATAGTAGAGTAGGAAAAGACGGCAGCTAAGCTAGTTGTTATGAGGTTGGCGACTAGCTCTCGAGTATTTGTGTTTTGTTTTAAGAGCATCAAGGCCTCTAGCAGGGTAGCATTGAGCTGCGTGCGGGTGATCGTGGCGTAGAATTCGTGTTTCTTTCCGTCACGGCCTACTTCGCTAATGTAGATAGAGGTTTCTTGAAGGTCGGGGTTTTGAGCGAATCGTTTAGCAGCAATGGCTAAAAATTGAGAGCCAATAATACTGCCCTGGGTAGTAAGTGCCTTGGGGTAAGGGTGGAGTACTAGCATGGTGGGTGGTGTGCTCATATTGAGCTTCTGGCTGAGTTTGGAAACACGATCAGCGAGTTGTAGGTGAGCGTGACTGTTCTCTCCTTCATCTAAAATGCTTTTGTCTTTAATGCCCAACCATGCAGGCCAGAAATCCTTTTTGTTATATCCAGCAGTATAAATGGTATAAGCGGCTTGCACGGTTGTGCCGAGTGAGCTGATGAGGGTCATAGGGAGTATTATTAAGGATTCATGATGCAGATCGGTTCGATCGATTCAGCGTGAAAGTTATTATCTTTGAGGGTAACTAAGCAGCCACAAAGACGTACGTCATCTTCAGCAACAGGGAAACGTTTGGGCATGCCTGTGGTGAAGCGTTCGATGATAGCATCTGTCTTGCGACCTAGGACAGAGGCGTAGGGGCCTGTCATCCCTGCATCAGTCATGTAGGCGGTGCCTTGAGGGAGGACGCGTGCATCTGCTGTGGGGATGTGTGTGTGGGTGCCTACGACTAAGGATGCCTTGCCGTCTAGGAACCAGCCTAGAGCGACTTTCTCGGAGGTAGTCTCTGCGTGGACTTCGATCAGGAGTGCATCAGCCTGGTCTTTGAGTTCTTCGAGTAAGGCGCCTGAGGTCGTGAACGGGCAGGTGGCTTTTAGGGGCATGAAGTTGCGCCCTAAGACGGTGAAGATACCTAGGCGTAAGCCCTCTTTTTCGATAATAACGAAAGATTTCCCTGGGTTATTGTCAGGTAGGTTTGCAGGGCGGCAGACGTAGTCGAGGGAGTCAATGTCTTCATCAAAGCCGCGTTGATCCCAGACGTGGTCTCCTAGGGTAATGACATCGATGCCGTAGGAGAAAAGCTCTTCGGCAAGTTTTTTAGTAAGGCCTGATCCTCCGGCAGAGTTCTCGGCATTAGCTACCACGATAGTCACCCCATGCTCTTCTTTGAAAGCAGGGAGTTTGTCCTTGATAATAGTACGGCCTGGGCGGCCTACGATATCTCCGATAAATAAAATTTTATGCATAAAGCCGAGGGACACGTTGAGTAAGTAGGCAGGAGACCTCGCGGTAGCCGCGCCCTGAATGTTCGCAGAAATCGTTTAGAGTGATGGTTTCTTCACCTTGGGTGCCAATAAGGGTCACGGGGTCTCCTGGTTTAACGCCGGGAATGTCCGTTATGTTAACGGCAAAGATATCCATACCCACCAGGCCGCAAACGGGTGCTCTTTGGCCTCGTACAAGGACGTAGCCACCGTAGCTTAAATTTGCGGGGATGCCATCGCCATAGCCACAGGATACCAGCGCGATACGGGAGTGGTCTTTGAGGATATGTGCGCGATGGTAGCCTATAGAGGATCCTGGAGGAAGGTCTTTAAAGCTTAGGATACGGCTATGAAGGCTAAGAACCGGCTTTAGCTGGATGGCTTTTTCGTGGATGGTGACTGATTCGGGGTGCCCGTAGCACAAGAGGCCTAGGCGTACCGCATTCATCGGGGGGTCTTGAGGAAGGCGGATTATGGATTGAGAGTTATCTGTGTGGATTAAAAGCTTGTCTGTATCTACGTCCTTGAGGGAAGCAAGAAAGCTTAAGAAACAGCTGCGTTGCATCTGTGTGTACTCTGCGTCGGTACGGGCACTTGAATAGTGCGTGGCAATGCCTGTTAGCTCTAGCGTTGGGCTGGCCTGAACACTTTTAATAAGTTTGGCTGCGTCTTTGACGAGGGCCCCTGTGCGTGCCATGCCTGTATCTAGTTTTACTTGGACAGGTAGGGGGTTGTGTTTCTCGAGGGCTTCAAAGCGTTTGACCTCAGCTAAAGAAGAGACGATCGGGGTTAGCTCGTAACGGATAAGAAACGGATCTTCTTCTTTAAGGAGTGGGCCTAGGATAAGAATCATCCCGGTGAAGCCCGATTGGCGTAGGACAGCGCCTTCGTGTACATTTGCTACGGCTAGGTGAGTGATCCCTGCTTCGCGCAAGGCCTGAGAGACTGGGATCATGCCATGGCCGTAAGCATCACTTTTTACGACACAGAAAATAGTAAAGGAAGCCGGTAGGGTCGCTCGTATTTGCTCAATATTATATTTGAGTGCGCCCAGGTCAACCTCGGCCCAATTGCGGTGTATGGGTTTGGTTATGGTGGGGGTGGCTAGCGATGTCGGTCTGGTTTCCATGTTTTGTAGGTAGCCTCGGTCTGGTTGAATGTTTCGGGCGCGTCGGTGAGAGTGAGTAGTCCCTCTTTACTGAAAAGCTTAGCGTGTGAGGCTAAATCATAATCAATGATATGCGTATCAGTTGGGAGGCAAAAGCTTTTTTTGCGTTGAGGGAGCGTATAAATAGGGCCTGTTAGGGAGCCTAATGCATCTGCGGGGATTTCCTTTTGTTGGCTATTGTTGAGGGTATGCCAGCGTTGTTGGCGCCCTGGAGCAATGAAAGTAAAAGCCTCTGATGTGTGGTTTTCTGAAACTAAGGCTGAGCCTAAAGCCAGGCTATTGTAGGTATAGCACTGTAAGTGAGGGTGGGTTCGCTTCCAGGTGCGAATAGCCATAAGGGTCAGGCGTACGCCTAGGATAGAGCCTGGGCCTTGGCAGTAAATGAGGCCTGAGAGGGATTCTAGGCCTAGGTTATGCTCTTTCATAAGTGATTGAGCCTGAGTAAATAAGGAAGCTAAAGGGGCTTCATCTGTCGATGAGAATGCAGTAAAGGCCCCTTCGTGCAACAGGCCGACTTGTGTCGTTGGCGTGGCTGCATCGAGCAGTAAATAAGTGGAATTTGGCGATAAAGGACCCATAAAGCGCCTTTTAGCCTATATTTTGGGTTGTTAAGGTCAATAAAGAGCGTTTGTATCTTTGAGCGTATTTTTAAATAATAGATTATTAAATGAGAAAATCTAAGGCATTTGTTGCAGACCCCTTTGAGTACCACCAGGAGATTGAGCTTGAGATCGAGAGCTTAACGAATCTTGGGGTAGGTTTAGGGCGTTACGATAACTGGGTGGTGATGGTGCCATTTGCTTTGCCTGGGGAGCGAGTGCTTGCTCGGGTATACCGTAATTACAAGAATTACTCGGAGGCGGATTTAGTCTCGGTGCTGAAGCCTTCGCCAGATCGTTTAGAGCCGCAGTGTAAGCTGTTTGGAGAGTGTGGAGGATGCCAGTACCAGCACTTAAGCTATGAGGCCCAGCTGGAATGGAAGCGCAAGCAGGTAGAAGAGCTTTTTGAGCGATTAGCGGGGATTAGCATGACTGCAAAGCCTACGATAGGCTCACCTAAGCAGTATCACTACCGCTCGAAGCTCACGCCGCACTTCCCTAAGAATAAGGACGAGGGCTTCCCGATTGGGTTTTTGAAGCAAGGGCAGCGCCGGGCGATTCTTGATGTGCCGCAGTGCCCCATCGCTACAGATAAGATTAATGAGGCTTTGCCTGCTGCCCGTGAAGCGATACGGACAAATACTAAACGCTATAAAAAAGGAGGCACTTTGTTGCTGCGTGACACTTTGAACGGTGTTCAGACGGATAACAATGTAATGGCTTCAGAGCGGGTGGGTAAGTTTATTTACCAATTCCCAGCGGGGGAGTTCTTCCAGAATAATCCATTTATCTTACCCAAAATGGTAGAGACTGTTTTGGAAGGGGCTAAGGTAGAGGGTGTTGATTATTTGATCGATGCTTATTGCGGCGTGGGTATGTTTGCAATAGCTGCTAGCGAGCACTTTGAAAAAGTCTTGGGAGTAGAAGTAAATGCTCAGGCGGTTAAGGCAGCTCATGGCAATGCGCTTTTGAATAACCTAAGCAATGTAGACTTTATTGTAGGGAAGGCAGAGGCTATCTTTGATGAGGTGACTTTCCCCGGTGGGCAAACAGCGGTTATTATTGACCCACCCCGAAAAGGCTGTGATGAGGCATTTATTAAGCAACTTGTTGCCTTTGGCCCTAAGAAGATTGTTTATGTGTCGTGTGGACCAGATACACAAGCGCGAGATGTGAAGCTACTTGTAGAAGCTGGCTATGCTCTCGAAGAATTACAACCCTTGGACTTGTTTCCGCAAACAAGGCATATTGAGAACATTGCTATCTTAGGGCGTAGTTAAAGCACTGACCTAGAAGTCCCAACGTTCGAAGAGTTGCTTCTTGAGGGTTGCAATTTCGCTACTGCTTACGCCTCCGTTCTTTTGGGCAATCTTGTCGATTAGCTTATTTGTGGTTTGGAGCCTCTTGGCTAAGAGCGCTGCTACGTTGTGGACGACTTGGATCGCAATCTTGGGGTCTGCTTTGAGGATCTCATCAAAACGCTCTTTAGTTAGCGCAAGTAGGCGCGTTTCTTCTGAGGTTTTGACAGTTGCAGAGCGTACTTCTTTGGTAACCAATGCCATTTCCCCGACAATGTCTCCGGGTTTTAGAACGGCAACTGTTTGCTCTTTGTTATCCCCTTGTATGATAATTTCTAAGGAGCCTTCTTCGACCAAGAAGAGAGTGTCTCCGACATCTCCTTGGTTAAAGAGTACTTCTCCTGCTTTAAGCTTCACGGAGCGAAACTTCTTCATTAGCTGATCAAAGTCTTTTTTGTCAGCGACAGTGAATATAGAGAATTGATTAAACATAACTAATTAGAGTCCTAGGGTTAAATTAGCCTTAGCGACACGCCCAAGGCCAATGATGAATGCGGCTGTTCGTAATGAACAGTTTTCTTTTTTTGCAAGTTTAACAACGCGCTGATAGGCGTTCGTGATAGTTCTTTGGAGCTCTTGGTTGACTTGCTCTTCTGTCCAAGAAAGGCGCTGAATGTTTTGGACCCACTCAAAGTAGGAAACAGTCACCCCGCCGGAGTTAGCTAAGATATCAGGTGCTACAATAATACCACGTTTATTGAAAATTTCATCGCCTTCAGGGAGAGTAGGGTCATTAGCCCCTTCTACAATGAAAGAAGCGTTCACATTTTCGGCTACTTCTTTCGTGAAGATATCGCCTAAGGCTGCAGGGACGAGGACATCACACTCAAGGCTGAGCAACGCTTCATTGCTGATCATTTCCAGGTCCTGGAAGCCTTTGATTGAATGATGTTCGTGGGTGTGCTGAATTAGTGTGGGGATATCGATTCCTTTTTTATCGTATAAGGCCCCGCTTACATCAGAAACACAGATAACTTTCCCGCCACGCTCATGGATGCATTTTGCTGCGATACCGCCTACATTACCAAACCCTTGTATAACAAAGGTAGCGTCTTTTATAGAGCGTTGATGGTCGTTTAGCAAATTTTCGATGGTGAGGGTTACGCCTAGGCCTGTGGCTTCTTCTCGGCCCAGGCTCCCATGTAAGTAAACAGGCTTACCCGTGACGACTCCTGGCGAGAATCCATAAAATTTGGAATACTCATGCATGATCCAAGCCATGGTTTGGGCGTTGGTATTCATGTCTGGGGCAGGGATGTCTATATTAGGTCCGATGACATCTCTTATTTGGTCTGTAAAGGTTTTGGTGATGCGCTCAATTTCACTTTCAGATAATTTACGTGGGTCACAGATGATACCCCCTTTGGCGCCCCCGAAGGGTAAGTTGACTAGGGCAGTCTTCCAGGTCATTAGAGAGGCTAAGGACTCTACTTCATTTTCACAGACTTCATGGTGATAGCGTAAGCCGCCCTTCATGGGGCCTAAGCTATTATTATGCTGAACCCGGTAGCCCACGAATGTGGCTAACTCCCCATTATCGCGTTCGATAACGATTTCTGCCTTAATAATCCTACGTGGGGTTTTTAGGACAGTTTTTAACCGTTCAGAAATCCCGAGGATATTTGCTGCGGTTTCAAGATAGTGGTTGGTGGCCTCGATACTCATAAGCCCTTCTTGTTGAGGATATACCACTGGCCTCAGGATTGCTTAGAAAGCCTGGGGTTAATGATATATCCTGTACAGTTTTACACTATTTATGATAGTAGATTTTCATAAAAGAGGCAAACTTTTTATTTTGAGTGCTTTTTTTGGGGGGATGGGGCTTGACAATAGGGGGGTCTTAGCCTGTTATAGGCCCCTCATTTACGAATTTTTATACACTTATGGCACTTAAAATCAGACTTCAACGGCATGGCGCCAAACATGCACCTGTTTACCGCATCGTAGTAGCAGAGGGATCAAGCCCTCGCGATGGTCGCTTTGTAGAGCTTTTGGGGCATTATAACCCTGAAGCTAAGGGAAATGACCCTAAGATGAAGCTTAACCTAGAGCGCGTAGATTATTGGATCAGCGTGGGTGCTAAGCCTACCGACACTATGGCAGGCCTATTGCGCAAAGCCCGTAAGGCTGAAGCTAATGAGGGTGTTGTTATCCTCCAGCGCGAAGGCGCAACAGCTGCGTAAGTAACGGTTTACTAACAATTTGCAAAAAGCCATAGGTAATCTTATGGCTTTTTTTTATGAATCCTAAACTTTCTATAGACGTTCTTAGCCTTTTCCCGGGGATGCTCCAGGGCTTTTTGGGAGAGAGTATGCTTGCTCGGGCCCAGAAGAAAGGGCTTGTGGACGTGCAGACCCATAATATTAGGGATTGGGCCGAAGATAAGCACCAGATTACGGATGACCGCCCTTTTGGGGGTGGGCCAGGGATGGTCATGAAGCCCGAGCCACTGAGTGCAGCGATTCAGGCCTGTAAAAAGGAAAATTCGTGTGTGGTATACCTCTGCCCTGATGGAGAATTACTTAACACGCCTATGGCCAGGGACTTAGCTAGTAAGGAGCACTTAGTCCTCGTCTCTGGACATTATGAGGGGGTTGATCAGCGTGTGCGGGATTTGTGGGTCGATAAAGAGGTCTCTATTGGGGATTATGTCCTTACCAATGGGACTTTGCCCGCTGCGGTACTTATGGATGCGATTATCCGCTATGTTCCAGGAGTATTAGGAGAAGAAAAATCCTTGACCCAGGATGCTTTTAACGACAATTTACTCTCTTTTCCGCAATACACGCGGCCTGTTGAATTTGAGGGGCTCAGTGTTCCGGAGGTCCTGCTTTCAGGGAATCACAAGGCCATTTCGGAGTGGAGGAAAGAACAGCAAATTATTAAAACCCGGCAGCGCCGGAAAGACCTTTTAGAAGAAAACAAATCATGAGCGCCATTATAGACGAGATTACTAAAGAACAGCTTAAGCCTAACCGCGACAACTTCAAGGTGGGTGATGGAGTGAAGGTTTACACGAAGATCCGTGAAGGAGACAAAGAGCGTATCCAGGTCTTCGAAGGTATTGTTATTGGTATCCGTGGTGGAGGAATTCACGCTTCTTTCACTGTACGTCGTGTTGTTCAGGGTGAGGGTGTTGAGCGTGTGTTTGCGTTGCATTCCCCCAATATTGAAAAGGTCGAGGTTACTCGTGAGAGTATTGTGATGCCTCGTGCTCGCTTGAACTACATGCGTGGCCGTATCGGTAAGAAGGCAAGCGAAGTTAAGGAAAAGCGTGTTTACGAAGCTAAGCGCCAAAGTCGCTAACGAGAAAATTTCCACAAGCCCTCTGGTTTAACGCCAGGGGGCTTTTTTTGTGCGTAGGGCAGTCTTGCAATTAGAGCGCTCTCCTAATAACATAAGACCTAATTATGAAGTGGTTGATTCGTCTCTTTCTTGGGCTTTTGTTGCTGATTATTGTGGCTGTGGGTATTCTCTCCTTGGGGAGTGTGCAGCGTTATCTTGTGCTGCAGGGCCTTCAGACTGATCAGAATGAGGTTAAGCTAGAAAGCATCCAGGTCGGACCTAGCCGTATTGCCTTGTCTGGCTTTTCTCTTTCTGAGCGGGATTTAGATGTTCGTCTAGATACGGTTGATCTTCAATGGTCTTTAATGGCTAGCTTGAGTAGTCGAGCGTTGGTGTGTGAGCAATTCAAAGTTGCAGGGCTTGTTGTTGAGCTTAAGGAACTTCCTAAGGAAGAGAGCCAAGAGCACAAGCACCACGGTAGAATTAAATATACTAGGGCAAAGGGGGAAGCCGCTTCAGAGAGATTTGAAGGATTGTTGAATGAGCTTCAGGGTTTGCAAAAGCTCCGGATCAGTAAGCTTGATGTGGTTGGGAAGTTTATTTTGCCAGAGCAACGACTCGGGCAGTTTAGTCTGAAGGGGAGTAAGCTCCTTCCGGGAGAAAATGGCCAGCTGACTTATTCTTTGGAATTTAAAGATGATTCTTCTGGAGCAGTGGTTAATGTGCTTGAGGGGAAGGGGGATTTAATCTTAACCCAAAAAGCAGGCCCGCTTGAAGCCATTAGTATGACGACAAGTTTGGAGGCAACTGGCCCTGAGTTCCCTGAAGGGGCGCACCTAAGCTTTCAGGCAACGGGTAAGAAGGCTGCTGAAGGAGAGCTTTATGGCATGAGCTTGGCCAGCCTAAGTGAAGAGGGGGCTGTGATTCCTTTAGCTTCTTTAGAGACTTTGTTCGACCCTAAGGCGCGTACCGTTCAGGGTGAGTTTGATGCTTCGCTTAATAATGAGCAAGTCGGTGTTTTGGCTGTGGCTTTTGCAATGCCAGTGTTCCAGCTAGAAGCTAAAGGAAATTACTCGTTCGATGTAAATCAGGATAAAGGTAAAGGGTATTTCTCTTTTGACTTAGATGCGCGTGAGCTTGAGCGGGTCTCCCCGGACCTGAAGGCGTTAGGAAGCTTTTTTGTTAAAAGTAAGCTTGAGATGAATCAAGCCAATGACGCGCTGGTGATAAACGCGATGAATGCTTCCTTAACCTTGGGTAACCAGCAAAATCAAGGAGAAGTCTTGTGTAAATTACTAGAGCCTTTTCGCTTTAACCTGAGTCCATTAATGTTTGAGACCGAAGGACGTGTGCTTGAGTTGGCAATTAATGAGCTTGATCTGTCTGCTTTATTAAAAGGCGCTGGAGTACAATTTAGCTCAAAACCTTTATCTACACGTTGTTTCCTATCAATTGGGAGTGAGTCTGAGGTGTCTGTGGCGTGTGCCCGGCCCTTTCTTTTAAATAACATTAATTTTGCTGTGGAGGGAACGCCTATATTAGCAGGGGTAGATCTTGATCTAGTCGCAGACTTTACTTACCAGAGTGGTATGGGCTTACTTGAATTGCACCCAGCAGTGCTAGAGAAAGCAGGCGAAAAGGTTTTAAGCCTGATGCTGCAAGCCCAGATTGTAGGCGGTAAGGATGAACGTGTAATTATTGACTCAAAATTTAGTACAGACTTGCAACGCTTATGCCAGCAGCCGTTTGCAAAAACTTACTTGTTAGGTGATTTTAATAAAGACTTTGTTTTTAACGGCACACTTGAAGGTATTTATGATCTTGAGTCCGTGTTTAAGGTAGAGAACTTTACTTTGGTAGGTAAGTTACTTGAAGGTGCTGAGGCGAATGCGGTCGAGGTTGATTTATTGCAACCACTGAAGATCTCTTTTGAGGCCTTAGGCTACGGATTGCCTCATTTGATTAAGAGTAATGAGCCTTTCCTGAAGTGCTCTTTCAATAGCTTTCCTTTAGAAGTGCTTAACCCTTTTGTGCCTAATTATACCTTTGGAGGTGTTTTGAAGCAGGGGGCTTTAAATATTTCTGAGCGCCAACAAGGTCTGTTCAGTGCGAAAGGGACTACTCGTGGTTTTTCTATTGAGGCCTATGACCCTTTGGAGCTTGCAAATGTGAGTCTGCGTGAAGGGACCGTCCCGATGCTTAATAATGTTTATGCCCAAATAGATCCAGATACATTTTACGCAGAAAATCGTTTGGAGCTTAAGTGGGATGAACTCAAGCTCAGCAATCACCCTGATTATCAAATGCCTTTTGTTGAAGGTGGCATAGAAGCAATTCTGGATCTTCAGCAAGCCTTTCCGCTTACTTACTATGCTGTAGATTTGGAAGTGGGCTTGGATAGATTACTTGCTCAGCCGGCTTTTATGGATCCTTATAGAAAGGTAACACGTGGACATTTGAGTGTGGCTGGTAAAGGAGACTTTTCGGGAATGAGCTCTGGCCAAACTCATTTTGAAATGGCCTTTAAAGATGTAGGAAGTTCCGAGAGTATTTATTTAGATGAAATGACTGCGAATTTTGAAGGGACCTTATTGCCTTCGGGTAAAGGCTCTTTCTCCTTACCTCTTGTTATGAAGGGGCAACGTGGAGAGTCTGATTTGAATATTAAAGGAAGCATTTCTGGAAAGAAGGAGGCTCGTAATGTGACGGTGACGGTTTCAGGGCGTAATGTGATTGTGGATGATGCCCTTTTGTTGGCAGAAGCCTTCCAGACTACGGAAGGACCCTCCAGTGTGCCTGAGACTGCTAGCAGTTATGGTGCTACGCCTGAATCAAATAGGCGGCCCACTTACCGTGATGCTCATCCTTTCTGGGCAGGGTTTACGGGGAAGGCTACGCTTGATATCGATCAGATTCGTTACCGCCAGTATGCAGTTAAGCAACTTGATGGTGATTTTGAAGCGAGGCCTAATCGTTTAATTTTAGAAAAGCTGAACTGTAAGTTGGCAGACTCTCAATTTGGTATGAAAGGGAATGTCACTTTTTCAACGGAAGATTCACTCCCATACCGTTTGTTCGGAGAGATGTTACTAAATGAATTTGATGTGGGAGAGTTTTTAAGTCGAATAAAGCCGCAAGAGTCTCCCCCTGCAGAAGGTATCTTCACGCTGAAAGGGAAGGTGCACGGGCATGCGCCTAATTTAGATATTTTAATAGAGCAAGTCCAAGGAGAGTTTTCCTTGAAAGGGAAGAATGGCCTTGTTCGCGCGCTTGATCAGATGGATGAGCAAACAAAGGCGGTTACTGGTGTTGTAGGGATTATCGGTGCGGTGACAGGAAGCCGTGTGCGTGAACTTGAGACAGTGACCGAAGCCTTGAGTTACTTCCAGGAAATTCCTTTTAAACATTTGAGTGTGCATGCACAGCGGGGCAGTGAACAGAACCAAGCGGTGCAGCGTAATGAGGACCTTAACGTTAACTTAACCGAGTTGATTATTCAAAGCCCTGATATTTTTATACAGGGGGATGGTGTTTTGTATTATGATCCATTAATGCCGATTCATGATCAGCAATTGTCCGTGCAGGCACGTTTGGATACACAAGGGCGTGCCGCATCTATCCTTAACAAGCTTGGCTTAGTAGAGCCGCAGGAAACCTCTCGGGGTTACTATAAGGGGCCTGAATTTACAATTAAGGGGACGCCCTCAGATCCAGATTTCTCGAGCTTACATCAAATTATTCAGCAGGCAGGTACAAGCCTGATTGGTGGAGGCAAGAGGGAGCCTTTGCCTAATAATGAGCAAGAGCAAGAAGAGGAAGATGATCTTTCTAAGGCTGTTGAAAGTATTTTTGGGATATTTGGTAAGTAAATCTATTAACACATCTAGGGGAGTATGATTCATGAGAACAGTAAGTTCTAAGGTATTAGTATTTAAAGACTATGACTATCATATAGGGCAAGCGCAGGAAGCCCTTAAGCAAAAGAGTCCGGATTATAATACAGCGTTAAGCCACTATCGTACGGTGCTAGTGAATGCTAAGGGTTGTAATGGGACTAGCCCTAAAGAAATCCAGAAACATTATAATCAAGCCTGTAGGGGGTTGATTGATATGCAGGGGGCTATTCCTTATTTTGATACTTGGTATAAGTCGGGGCCTTATGAAAGCTCTGCGTATGCAGAGTTTGATGGCGTAAGGGTTACCCAAAAACAGCTTGCTGCCTTTGAGGCTCGAGCGATTTTAGAGAACAGCGGAGTGTCTTATTTAGAGGAAGATTACAAAGGCCCTTGTGAGATTCTCTCTTATTTTTTGGATCGTTTGGGTGAGTTTACCTCAGACTGTGTTACACCGGGCGTTGCGGATATGCTGGGCATTAATTTAGGAGAAGAGCACCCCCACCAGGATTAATTTATGAACTATTGGTTATTTAAGTCCGAGCCGGATACCTTTTCTTTTGATCAGTTAAAGGCCTCTAAGAACCGTACTGAGGCTTGGGATGGCGTACGTAATTACCAGGCGCGTAACTTCATGCGCGATGAAGTGCATTGTGGGGACCTTGTCTTGTTTTATCATTCTAGCTGTGCACAGCCAGGTGTTGTTGGTTTGGCTGAGGTCGTGCGTGAAGCCTACCCAGATCATACTTCTTGGGATAAACAATCAGACTATTATGACCCTAAATCCTCTCAAGAGAACCCACGTTGGTTTATGGTCGATATCAAATGGAAGAAGCAATTTCCTCATTTTGTATCCTTGGCTGAGATTAAGGACACGAAAGCTTTGCAGAATATGAAGCTCGTGCAGCGTGGGCAGCGGCTCTCGATACAACCAGTAACGAAGAAAGAATTTGAGCTTATCTGCTCTTTGGGCGGCCTTTAACTGACTGCTTGGTATTCTTGCTTCTGGGGGATCCTTACAAACAGGGTAGTACCCTTGTTGGTTTCTGTCTCGAAGTGGATCGTTCCTTTGTGGGCCTCGATCATTGACTTGGCAATAGCAGGGCCTAGGCCAATGTTATTTTCTTTGCCTTCTCCTGAGAAGGGCTTGAAGAAATCGGCTCGGAACTTCTGGGGGATCCCGTTGGCATTATCCTCAACAGTGATCAAGACCTCGTTGCCATCGGGCTTGCCTGTGATAGTAATATGTCCGCGAGGCTCGCCTGAGACTCTATCTTTCTTGAGGGCTTGGGTGGCATTGTAAACAAGGCTTTGGATTGCACGTAGGAGTTTGTGCTTATCCCCTTCGATCAGGGTATCCTCAGTATTGATTGTAATGTCATAATTTTCATCCTCAAGCGGGATAGGATTAAGCTCTTGGAAGAGACCAAAGAGCTCTGAAAGGAGGAAGCGTTCGATCTTTAGAGCTTTTTGACCTTGGACGTAGTCGCTGATGTCATTAGCCATTTTTACCATGTGATCAATTTGTTGCTCGATTGACTGGCAGTAGTGGAGGGCTTTTTCATTTTTAACTTCACAGGCTAGCATCTGAGCAGAGAGGCTAATGACGTTGAAGGGGGTGTTGAAATCTTCGATAAGGCTTTGGACCATACTGCCTACGACCGAGAGCTTCTCTTGCTCGATCATATCCTTAACATATTGCCCTGTTATCCCATGGAGGTGGTTGATAATGCTCTGGAAGAAGGTCAGGACAAGCTTCGGGGTGTTTTCGATGAACTGTTGGAGCTGTTCTTTGTTAAGATGGCCAAGTCTGACTTTTGTCTTGGCTTGGGCAGCTGCAGAGCGTGGTTCCCCTGTGAAAGCGCCAACTTCTCCAAAAAAAGTACCTGGGCCACTTGTATTTAAGCTTTGGCTCTCGTATTCATTGAGCCGTTTAGTGAAAAGGATTTCTCCTTCTAGGATAAAGTAAATCCCTCCGGATGGGGCTCCTTCTTCAAAAATGACATCTCCGGCTTGATATTCACGGGTGGTGATTTGTTTAATGAGGTTCTGGGCCTCTTCGGGAGAGAATGTTTTGAAAAAGGGGTGTTCCTCGACTTTCATGGGGAGTGAAACTTAGTTAGTGATAGCCTACCTTATAAGAGTCTCTCATCAGAGTCGAGCCTCTTTTGTTTGTTCAAGGTTGCTTCTATTAGAATAACATCTAAATATTCTATTATGAGATTTCCTGGTGCCTCGATTGTATTAAGCCTGCTGCTCTGTCATGGAGTATGGGCTGGTGAGGTTATCTTGGTAAACAAAACTCAAGAGGTTGGAGGACCAGAGTATCTAGAGCTTGAAAACAGTACTGAAGAGCAAGCAGGGTTTACAGCTTTTGAGGATGAAGGGATTATCTCTCTTTTAGAAAAACAACCTGGGGTTTATTGCCCTGAGTTTGGGGGGAATGCTTCTTTATTTGTACGGGGCACCTCGAGTGACCATACTGCTTGTTTTCTAGAAGGCCGGCGGCTCAATGGAGGGCTTGCACGTCAATATCCGATTTCCGATATTCATCCAGGAGGGGTCGGGCAGGTTGATAGTGTTAATGGGGCTACCTCTACCCCTTATGGAGCTGAAGGGATCGGTGGTGCTGTATTAATCAATACGCGCAAAGTTTCTGTGCGTAATGGGTACACGGGGGAGTTGATTACTAGTAGAGGAGCGTATGGGAAACAGCGTGAGGCTATTGATTTTGAATTAAATGAAGGGCCTTTAAGTATTTCTGCAAGCTCTCAGACGAAAAGTGTCCACCAAGGCGTCCCTAATAGCAAATGTCGGGGGGTGTCTGTTTTGCCGCATTTGGCATATCGCTTGAATGAGGCCGTGAGCCTTCAGCTCTTGGGGCTTTACACGCAAAAAGATGAAGGCTTACCAGGAGATAATGCAACACAGCGTTTTCCTCGTCTAGAGGACTTTCAAAAGACAAAGTCGTGGATGATTTCTCCTGGGGTCGTTTTTGGAGATAAAGATGAGCTGAGTGGGAATTGCTTTTGGGCGCACTCAGAGCATCAGCTTGTAGCAAGGACAAATGCTCAAGGAAATGTGTCTTTTAACGATAGTCGTGCGTTGCAGGATGAGCTTAGTTTACAGCTAGAGTATGGGCGTTTGGCTTCTTGGTCTTTTGCAGGGGGGGTGAATGCGATGAATATGGATTTCTCGAGGCAGAAGCTAGTAGGGGATAAGGCTAAGTGGGAGAAATCCTGGCAAGAGCTCGGTGTGTGGGGAGAAACTCAATACACTTTTGATCAAGGTTTAAGCCTGAGTGCTGGCGGGCGTATCACTCATTATAGTGCCTTTGATGATCCTGCTACATTTTCTTTAAAAGTTTCACAAGCTTTTGAAGCAATGACTGTGTTTGCACAAGTTGCTAGTGCGTATGCCCCTCCTACAGCGATGGACCTTGCTTACCAGGGAAACAGGGACGAGCGCTTGCAGGCAGAAAGAAGTTTATCTTGGGAACTCGGGGTGAAGCGCTCCTTTTATGAAGAGCATATCCAGGTGCAAGCGCTTGTTTTTCAAAATACTATTCATAACTTAATCGATTACCGCTATAATACTGATCAGGGGCGTTTTGATACTCTTAATATAGGAGAGGCACTGACTGAAGGGCTTGAGTTTTCAGCCCGTTATGCTCTTGTAGATAGCTTTTCAGCTTATGCAAATTATACTTACCTAACCGCACTGAACAAAACGACAAGCTTAGTGAATCAGGCAGGAGGGCGTTTGGCCCGTCGCCCACGACATCAGGTTAATGTCGGTGTTGTACTGATTCCTGTTCGAGACCTCAATATAGGAGCGCAGCTCACGAGCTTGTTTGCACGCCAGGATGTGCATGCAGCGACTTTCGAAAGAATCCGAGGCGATGATATTGCTAAGCTACGAATTTTTGCTTCTTGGGGGGAGCCTGAAGGTATGCAAGTCTTTGGCCAGCTGGATAATGCGCTTAATCAGCGTAATGCACAAGCACATGGCTATCCGGCTTTGGGTATTAATGGGGAAATCGGGGTGCGACTCCTATGGTAAAGCGGCTCTTTTGTTTTTTTATATTCTGGGGGTTAGCCTCCTCATTGTGGGCGATTCCTTTGCGTGTGGTAAGTTTGGCACCGAGTGTTACTCAAACCATTTGTGCCTTAGGGGCTGAAGAACGTTTAGTAGGGGTAACGCGATTTTGTGACGGTCCCGCCGAGGCTGCGATCGTAGGCGGGTTAGGGGACCCGAACTATGAAATAATTGTGGCCCTAGCACCAGACTTAGTCTGCTTATCAGGGCTTTCTGGGCAGGCTGTTGAGGAGCACTTAAAAAGCTTAGGCCTCAATACGTTAATGACTAGTCATGAAGGCTTTGAAGGGATACTCACAGACATCGAGCGAGTAGGGGAGGTTCTAGGGCTGGAGGAAGAAGCCGAGGCCCTCACCCAGGGGATGCATAATACTCAACAGGCTATTGAAGCGCATGCAGCCGAACTTCCCAGAAAGCGTGTATTGTTTTTATTAGGACAGGACCATACTTACTCTGTTGGCCCTCAGTCTTTTATACACGATATTATAACGAGCGCAGGTGGTGAGAATATTGCTGCTGCGGTGCCAATGCCTTGGCCGCACTTGTCGCGGGAGTTTATTTTGGGGCAAGACCCTGAGTTTATTTTTATTGCTAACAAAAAAGACTTGGATATTATTAGTTTACAGAACGATCCATTTTGGAGCCAACTTGCCGCAGTGCGTGCGGGTAAGGTTTACAAGGTGGATCAGAAAACGATCCATGTCCCTGGTCCTCATGTAGTAGAGGCCCTGGTGGCTATCCACCAATGTCTAGAGTACTAACCATCAGCCTACTATTTCTCGGCTTAAGTATAAGCTCCTTGGAGGCTAAGCCCTTGAACCTGGGGCGGCGGGTTTATGAGCCTTCTTGGGAGGGCCCTAAGCATGAGTGGCAAAAAAAGCGCTTTACCCAGCGGGCTTTCTCTAAGAAGGAAAGCGCCTACTTGCGCTTCAATAAGCCTGAGCCTAGGCGGCAAACCCCGAAAAAAAGCCAAGAAGAGGCTGTTGAACTTCGTTTGGGGCAGATCAATAAGTACCAATTCCGCTCGGATCGGGCCTCTGACCCTGTAGCCCCACGGCAGCGAGCCGGTGAGAAAGCTTCTGCTTATAGGGGATCTTCAGGCTTGTAAGCTATTGTTGGTGGGGAGCTTAGTGGGCCTCTTTAATGATATTGACATATCGTATCTATTTTAATAAAATAGTAGGAGCGTTTAAGTTCAGAGCTATCTGTGCTTAGGACGTCGATTACATGTAGTGAGTTGATATCAATATAAAAAGGAGAACTTAAATATGAGTGATAAAGACAAGCGTGAAAAAGAGCTCGATGCGCTTCAAAAGAAGGTAGAAGAGCAAATCACTGAGACCGATACACTGATTGCTCAAGCAAAAAAGCAATGTGAAGATCGTGATCAAATCTTTTCGGCAAAAGGAATCAGTCCAGATTCGATTGATAAAGTTGTAGAGTCAGATTTTGCATCTGACCAAGATAGAAAATTAATCGAAGCAGAAAGAAAACAGTTCCTTAAGGAACTTGCTGATGATGAAAAGCAATTAGAGAAAGATCTTAAGGCTGGAAAGTCAACAGGCTCTAAAAAAACAAAAGGTCGCATTGCGATATAATCTTTAAAACTAGGAGGACTCGACCATGTCTAATATAAGTAATGTAGGAGGAATCAGTTTTTCATTTTCTGCTGAAGAGCTTGGTAATATGTCTGTAGAAGATGCCGCGGTTGCTATTCTTGCAAATAAAGCATCATTGATGGATAAAAAAGTACGTGGAGACATTGAAGCAATGCAGGATAAAAATGCTAAACTTAAGAAAGCTAATGATATGCTCGCAAAAGCGCGTGCTGCTTTTGGATCTGTTGATGACGACGACGATGCTAAACTGCCTTCAGAGGTGAAGGACTTTATGGAGGATAACGGTATTGAAATCCCTAAGCATTCTAGTGAGCTTGAGAAAGCAGGTCGTGATGCTGTAGTTAACAACCTACAAGGATATACGCAGCAGTTTACTGATGAAAATCAGCTTGAAACAACAAAGTTTCAGCAAGTGCTTGGGAAGCAGCAACGTGCTAATGAAATGGTTTCTCAGGTCTTACAAAAGATGTCTGAAGGGCTTAATGCACGGGCTAAGGACTTAGGACGCGCATAAGTTAGTTTATTAATCATTAATCGGAAGGAAATGTTATGAGTAGCAAACCTCATAAAGTAATTACTGAAAAAGAGTATCAGGCACTCGTTGAAAAGGTTTTGAACGAATCCTATACGTTTAGGGAGGTTCAAGGCATTAGTGACGAGAGTATGGATGCTATTTATAGCATTGCCTACAGTCTCTACCAGAACTCCAAGTATGAGGACGCACACAAAGTGTTCCAGTTCTTGTGCTTTTATGACCATTACGAGAAACGGTATTGGTTAGGCCTAGCGGCATGCCGCCAAATGCTTAAAGAATATGAAGGCGCTGTGGATGCTTATGGCTTTGCAGCGTTTTTAGATACGGATGATCCTAAGATTCCGTTGTATGCAGCTGACTGTTTATTAGCCTCAGGCGATAAAGAGCGCGCTCAGCATGCATTAGAGTCTGTTGTTGAGTTCGCGGGTAATAAGAAAGACCACAAGAGCTTGAAGGAGCGTGCGCAAAATATTCTGGGCTTGATTCAGGATGACAATAAAAAAGGAGGGAAATAAGATGAGTAATATAAGCGGACCAGAAAGAAATCGCTCTGCGGGAGACTCGTCAAAGATAGGACTTGATCCTTCCGTAAAGACGCTAAAGACCGAAGTCAGTGGCATTCTTTTCGATACGGACCTTATTATCGAAGAGGTTGGTAAGAAGGGTAAAAAAGACTCTTCCGGTGGAGAAGTCGGCAAACCTGTTCTTGAAGCGCCTGCAAAAGATTCCTCTCATTACAGTGCAGAGGCTTCTAAGGCTGCGGCTGAGCAAATGTCGATAGACCCTGAAGGGTTTAAGTCACGCGCTAAAGAAGCGGGTGTAGATGATGTCTCCTTCGAAACCTTTGAGAAAGTCCTTAAAGAGGAAACGAAAGGCTCTGAGCTTGAGGGGATTGACCCTATGCTAGCCTTTATGGCGCTTAAGGATAAGCTCTTGGGTGAAGGGGTGCGTTCAGCCTCAGAAGGCGCGCAAGCGCGTATCAACCAACAGAAAAAAGCGACTGAAGCACGCTCAAAGAAAATCCTAGAAGCGGGTCAGAAAAAGGAAAAGAGCGGCTTCTGGGGTAAGATTGCAACCGTGGCTAAATGGGTAGCAGCTGTAGCGAGTATTGTGGCTGCAACAGCTGCGGTAGTTGTTTCGGGTGGTGCAGCCGCGCCTTTATTGGCTGCAGCGATCATCGGGGTTGCTTTGATGATTGATAGTGCTACTGGGGGCCATGCGATGAATGCGCTGGGCTCGGGTGCCTCGAAAGTATTGCAAGGCATGGGTATGGACAAAGACTCTGCTGATAAGTGGGGTAAGGTCGCTGCTAACGTAGCGGTTGTTGCCGTTCAAATCGGACTCATCATTGCTTCAGCAGGAATGTCAGCGCCTCAGGCGGGTCAGACCATCGTACAAATGAGTGATAAGGCTATTATGGCAGCTAACGCAGCGAAGACTGCTGGCCAGGTTGCCTCATCAGCTTCATCGGTTGCAGGAGGCGTGTCTAGTGGCGTGCAGGCAGGGTATGAATACTCTGCGATACAGACGCAGGCGGATGCTACTCAAATTAAAGCGATGCTCGAGAAGTTGAAGCAGTACTTCGATGATGACTCAGAATTCATGAAGGCCTTAGTCAAAGCCCAGCAAGATAATGTTGAGTCTGCTACAGATATGGTAGCTTCAGACGCATCGAGCAAAGCTCAGGTGACCAAAGGAACTTCAGGTGTATAAACAACAAGAGCTTACAATAATCGATTAAAAGGAGGAAATAATTATGTCAAACGTAACAGGACCCGGAGGGCCTAAAGACCCTAGTAAGGATTTTCGGATTGAAGACCCTTCCTTAGAACCCCCTGGCACACCAAAGAAAAAAATACTTAAGCCAGGCCAACAAGCTAATCTAGAAATTAGCGAGACAGACGGAAAGAGGCTTGATGATCGTAGTGGTGCATCAGGCGACTCCGTAAAGTCTAAGGTAGCTGATTCTATAAGCATCAGTGATGATGCAACGACTGTAAAGATTGACTTTAACCAGCTGGCGGAAGTCTTCTTTATGATGGCGCTTCAAGCACGCAGGGGGGCTCGAGAAGGCCGCCTTGCGCAGCAAGAGTCAACCCAGAAGTCTTTAAAGGCCGAGGAAAAGCATATCCGTGATAAGGCATGGATTACGCTGACTACAGGGTTAGCTGCTGCTGGTATGGAAGCAGCAGGAGGTGCTTATGGAACCTTTAAGGGTGCACAAAACTTGAGTCAGATTTCTCAGGCTGCAACCGCATCAACAGCTACAGCAGATGCTGTAGGAGAGGCGGCTACGGATGTTGCACAACAAGCGAGTGCCTCCACTTCAAAGGCTACAGATGCTGTTACTGAAACCGCAAGTAAGATTCAGTCAGAAACTTCGAGTATCTTTAGTAAACTGGATGCGCAAAGTGGCTTGACTCGAGCCAAGACAGAAATTCTTGGTGGGGTAGGTCAAGGGGTTAGTGCCTCAGGCTCTGCTGCAGCTACCACTGAAGAGGCTGAGCAAGCCGAAGAGCGTGCTGCTGCTGAAAAAGGAAGGTCAGCCGCTGATACTGAAAAGGAGTTTTATGACTCTATGAATAAAATTGTCAGTGACATGCTTTCGATGATTCAGCAGGTTGCTCAGACCAAGCTAGAAACACAAAAGAAGATTATCGAAAACATCTAGATTATTGATTAGAGCCTTCGATTTTTAATCCAAGGCTTGGGAGAAGTTAATGAAATAAAGTAGTTATTTCCTTTTTAGGTAGGGTCTAAAGTTCTCTGCCAAAAGGTCCATCGCGTCGTACCGGTGGGCCTTTTTTATTTTTTAATACACCTTTTCTTTCTCTGGTTTTCATTATCGATAGTGCTTATTTGTTTTGCCATAAGGTGTTAGCTTGTTAGTCTGTTTCACAATGAAGCTAACCGAGGCCATAAAGGTTCTTGAGACTCATCTCGAATTACCAGAGTTAGGGCCCAATGATGAAGGGCACTACGAACTTGTTTTTGATGATATCTTAAACATCAGCCTGGTGCCTATGCGGGAAGGAACGGCTTTTGGTGTCCTTGGGGAAATTGCACAGGTGCCTGAGGGGGAAGATGAGGCTGAGATTTTATTAAAAAAACTCCTTCATTGGAATTTATTAGGCGCTAAGCAAGCCGAAGGAGGCCTGTTTTTTGACCGGGAGAAGGGCATGATTCTCTTGCAATATTGCTTCGCTGAGCCTAGTCTAGCCTCTGATGATTTCCTAGATAAACTTGAGTCTTTCTTGGCTAATTTAGAGTCTTGGTGTCAACGACTTAAAGACTCTCCACCACAGCCACCTTCTTCACCTTTTTTGTTATTTCCTTGAAGCCAAAACAACACTGCCTTCTCTTATTTCTTTTAACGCTATTTTTCTTGCCAGTAAAGCCTGTCTCTGGGGCGATTCCGTGGCAGATGGATGATTACTACTACTACGCACAGGGGGATGACCTTAGGGACCTTCTGCGTAATTTCTGTCAGGCTCAGGGGATCAACTCAGTTATCAGTGAGAAGGTCGAAGGCGAAGCGAGCGGATTCTTCCAAGGGATAGCGCCCATGGATTTCCTTAATCAAATCACCAAGGCTTACGGGCTGATTTGGTTTTATGATGGGAATATCCTGTATATCGAGCCGTTTGATCAGATCGAGTCACGTGTTCTGCAAACTGAGTATGTAGAGGCAGTGACCATTTTGGAGGTTTTAGATACTTTGGGAATTGAAGGCTCTAACTTTTCAGTCCGTAGCTTGAAGAACCAAGGTGTAACTATCATTAGTGGTGCTCCACGGTTTGTGGTGATGGTTGAAGCGCTGATTGAGAAACTCGAGACCAATGAGTTTGCGCGTATGGGGCGTGAAGGTATTGAAGTCTTCCCACTTAAACACTCTTGGGCTTATGACTTGCGCTTTAACTACAGTACCAGCAATCAGTCAATCAGCACAACAGCGAGTGCTGCCATAGACAGCAATACGGATGAGCTTATTATTCCTGGTGTGGCTACTTTGCTTAAGGGCCTCATGGACCAGAAGACAGAAAATGCTTTTGGTTTCGGGCTTAAGCGCCAAGCAAAGATGGATACCTTGGGAACACGCCTTGAGGCGTTAAAGTCTCGCGCGCGGATCAATCGTGAAGAGCGTATGGCGGCTGAGGATTATTCTTTGGGCAGTGTGAATGTAGACTTCTCCCCGAGTACGATGATCGAGGCAGATAAGCGCCTGAATGCTATTGTGATTAAGGACGTACGTAGCAAGATGGATATGTACCGGGACTTGATTAATGCTTTGGATCAGCCTGTGCAGGTTATTTCTATTAGTGCTGCAATTGTAGATGTAGACAAAAACTACTCACGTGATTTGGGTACGAAGTTTTTTAAGGTTAACAATAAAGATGGCTCTTGGTCTGGGAGTATTTCCCCGGATGGCAGTGCTAAGGGTGTCACTCAATTAACCAATGGCTTTAATGCACAGGCACAATGGCCAGTGAGCCCTCTAAGCTTTTTATCCCAAGTCCAGGCTTTGGAGAAAGAGGGGAATGCAAACATCTTGTCACGCCCGTTCTTGTTGACGCTTGATAATGTGGAAGCTGTCTTGACGAAGGATGAAACTTTCTTCGTGAAGCTCGAGGGTAAGGACGATGTTGACTTAGCTAATGTCACTGTAGGTACCACCCTAAAGGTAATCCCTCATGTAATCGAAGAAGAGGATGAGGCACGCAAAATTAAGCTTTTGGTGACCGTTTCTGATGGAGAGCCTATCGAGGATGAAGTCCTTAAGAACGTAGATGGCTTGCCACGTACACGTAAGAGTACGATTAATACTCAGGCAGTGATCCGGGAAGGGGAGAGTTTGTTGATTGGTGGTTATTTCCGCGAGGCTTTCCGGGATGCTAATAATGGAGTGCCTATTTTGCGCAGTATCCCTGTACTGGGGCAGCTTTTCCAAAGTAAGCTCAAGAAGAATAGCACCATCGAGCGGATGTTCTTGATTACCCCGCGTGTGGTAGAACTGTCGAGTGATGATACCGGAGGGCTAGAGCCTGATTATGACCAGTACCTCAATTCTTGGAAAAAGCAGAAAGAAGCCATCGAGGCGTTAAAGGACGGTGAGAACACACGCGATGTCCTCGAAGGAAAGTCCTGGCACGGAGGGTTGCTCGATAGCTCAAGCCCTGCTAAAAAGAAAAAGACTGCTAAGAGGAAGAAGCTTGCTCATTTAGCTGAAGCAACGGCAGCGCCGGTGGCGACTCAAGTACAAGATGCACCTTTTTTAGATGAACGTGTCTCGGCCCCATCAGAGCCTGTAGCGGTATTGCAAGAAGAGCCTGTAAGCTCAGAGACAGAAGAGTACTGGCAAGCTGATGACGAGCCTGAGGCGGATGAGGCAGTTGCTAAAGTTAACCAAGCACCAGAACCTTTTGTAGTGCACCTTGAGAACCTAGGTGCCCCGGAGACACAGGAGCAGGCGGTTGTTCCAGTAGAACTTGAGGCCGCTCATACAAATGCTTTCAACACAGCTCCCAAGATCCAGGTGGACCCGCTAAAGCTAACGGCAGAGACTTTGTCAGCTTTATCCCGCCCCATGCACCCAAAGGCGGAGCCTAAAGCCCTTGTGGAAGCTGAGGTGTTTGAATCCCCAGATGCTTGGTCACAGGAGATTGCTGTGAGCGAGGTTGAAATCCCTGAGCTAACAGCCCCGATTGTGACGACACAGCGTACTTCATTTGTTTCTGATTGGAGTACTCCTGTAGGGCTAGAAGAGGAGCCCGAATTATTTGAAATTGAATTTGATATCCCTGAAGAGACTACTATCGCAGAAGTAGGGCAACTCGAAGGTAATGTAATTGAAGTTTTTGAAGTCCCTGAGGCATGGTCAGAGCAAGAGTCAGTATCTGAGGCATTGGTTGCAGCAGTTGAAAAACCCGAGCAACTTAACTTTGTTGCAGAGCCTGAGTCTTATGTGACTGATGTCGTATTCGAGCCTGCAGGCTTGGAGGAAACGCCTGAGCTTTTTCAGGTAGCTTTGGATGCTCCTGTGTTTACCCCAGAGCCTTTAGTGACTCCTGCAGTGGAACAAATGCTTGAACAAGAATCTTCACCTCAGGTAGAAGAGGTTAACCAGCTTGATTTTACTCAAATAGAAGCGATCGAAACAAGTGCCTTAGAAGAAATGGGTACGCTTGAGCCTCTTGCTCATATTGACTTCCCTGAGGAAGTAGAGCGCCAGCCCGAAATTTCTTTAGCCCTAAGTGCAGTCGAGGAGGTGAGGGAAGAGCCTGAAGCTTTTGTTGTATTAGCAGAACTTCACAAACCGCAGGCCCAAGACGCAGAGCTGTTATCATCAGCGCCTTCTTTAGGTTCTTTGAATGCACTCGCCCAGCTCGATGCAGCTAAGGCAGCCCCTCAAGAAGAAGTCACACAAGAAGTGCTTGCAGCTGAAGAGCCTCAGGAGGAAGCTCCTAAAATGACAGTGGCTATAGCGGACCCTGTTGAGACTGTTGCCGAAGAGCTGGTTGCTGAAGACGCTTTCGATTTAAACAGTAAGGACGAGGGCTTTGAGGCATTTTTAGCTCAGAAAAATGAAGAAACTACGGATCTTTTAAAAGCTCCGGTAGATTTAATGAAAGAAGCAAGTGCGCCCGCAAGTGCTCAGCCTGCTCAGGCAGAAACCACAGGTAATGATTTTTGGGCAAATTTTGACGAAATGCTCACACAAGTGCCTATTAAGAAGCATACCGAAGTTGCCCAGCCAGAAATTATTGCTCAGGAAGAATCTACTGAGGTAGAGCCTGTTTTGGCTGAGGAAGTTGCTGAGCCTTCAATTGCTTCTGTAGGAGGGTCTCTTAATGAGGTTTTGGGTGTTGCAAAACCTCAAGGGGACTTTCTAGAGCAGTTTAAGCAAATTGGCGAACAACTAGAAGCCCCAGCGATTAAGGAAGAGAGTGCGGAGTTAGTACGCGAAACAGTGACTGAAGAGCCTGCAGCAGAACTTCTTTTGGACCTCACTCCGGAGGCTCCTCAGGAAGATTCGTTAGCAGCTGTTGTTTTGGATGCGGTTGAAGAGCTTGAAGCCCCTGAAATTTCAGAACCCCTAGTCGACTTGCCTGCTACCTCAGAATTAGAAGCAAACATCTTGGCTCAATTAGGAAATATTCATATTAATCCTGTAGAAGAAGTCGTTGCCTATTTAGATGAGCAAATCGAAGAAGAGCTTCCTACTGCAGTAGAACAAGCCCCTGCTCAGATCGTTGAGCAGCCTCAAATTGAAGTTGTGGAGCATCTCCCTGCTCAAGAGAATATGCAGGAAGAGACTGTTCCTGTCGTGCAGGAGGAAGTTGCTGAGGTGAAAGAAGTGGTCGTAGCGTCTACCCCAGCTCAGGAGGATCCTGAGCTTACTTACCCTAAAGCAAGTGCGGCCCCTAAAGCTATAGTGGGTCAAGATAAGCTCCAGCGCCAAGAGCGTTTAGAGCGTTGGAAGGCCATTAAGGCAAAGCGACTTGCACAGCAAAAAGCTGAGACTCAAGGCGCAGCGTTAGCTCATTCTGAAGAAGTGAATGCAGTAGAAGATACTTTAGAAGCCCCTGTAAAATCATTTGAAGCGCCTCGAGGCATGACTGAGGCTGAAGAAGCTCAACGTCAGGAAAAATTAGCTAGATGGCGTGCCCGTCGAAAAGAGTCTACCCAGGAAGAGGCCACGCCGTTTACGATTGCGGATTCTTTCTGGAATACTGAAGAAACACTGGCATCTAACGAGCCTGAAGTTGCTCCAGCTGCGGCCGAGCCTATCCAGAAACTTACGCGCGAACAGCGCCTCAAGAAATGGCGTGCAGCCCGGGAGGCCCGCCTCCAGAATACAGCCCAAGAGGTTGAGTTAGCAGATTCTTTCTGGAGGGAAGAAGGCCCTAGTCAGGAGCATAAGGCAACGGTTACAGCACGTACACTAAGCCCTGAGGAGAAGCTCGAGCGCAAAGAGCGTATCCGCCAGTGGCGCCTTGCTCAGCAAGAAAAGGCCGAGCGTGAGCATCAAGAGGTTGAACTGGGTGACTCTTTTTGGGATCATAATGCAGATACAGAGTCAGTAAGCCATAAGGCTTTTGTTGCCTCTAAGGAGCTTGCTCAGGATAAAAAGCAGCGCCTCCGTCAGTGGCATGCTGCCCACAAAAAGCGCAGAAAAGCTAAAGCCTTAGACACGAAACGTTCTTCTTTAAATGAAGAGGAATTGCTCGAGCAAGTTTCTGATAGTGCAGGTGGGGTTACAGAATCTTCTGTGCTGACAGAGATGGAGACGCTGACTCCTGCTGAAAAAGAAGCACGGATGAAGCAGCTGATGCAATGGCGCAAGGATTGGTTGAATAGCTTATAAGCTTAAGCTGGCATTAGGATGCGGGCCCCGGGGGGACTTGGGGCTCCTCAAGGGAGTCTCCGTACTGGCTTAGCTGTACCCAAAACTTTTCGGCAACTTCTAGGAAATTACCAATAAGGTTTTCAAACGTGTTGCTTTGAAGGTTTTCGATAGGGTGGTTGTAGCATAAAACGACCTCTTGAGTATCTTCATTTAAGGCAAAGCTAGCACCCTGGGTTTCTATGCCTAGGAAATTTAGGCTGAGTAGTTTTTTTAGTAGGGGTTCATTATTGCCACTCTTTAGGGTTGTGAGTGGGGTATGAATGATAAAGGTGTTGCTTTCTTCGGAGACTTCAATGATGAGGTCAAAAGAATTCAGATAAGTGAATGCGCAGACGCCTTCTGGATTTAGGCCAATATCTTCGATACCTAGTTTTAGCCCGAGTTCCTTTAGAAAATGATCGATTTGCTCTTTAGGATTCATAGAATGAAATCAGACCATTAAACTTTATAAGCTATGAGCCTAAAACTCAATCATCAACATTTTGGCCAAGCGGGGCGCCCGGCCTTAGTTATCCTACATGGCTTAATGGGGTTTGCGCGTAACTGGACGGTCGCGGCCAAGCGCTTGGCTGAGGATTTTGAGGTCTTTGTGCTTGATATGCGCAACCATGGATCAAGCCCGCATGACCCTGTGATGAGCTATGAGGCCATGGCTGAGGATGTACATGCCTTTTTACAGGCTAATAATCTTTCTGGGGCCATTCTGCTGGGGCATAGCATGGGAGGGAAGGCTGCAATGGCTTTTGCTTGTAAGTACCCAGATTTAATCCAGGGCTTGGTCGTAGCAGATATTTCACCTAAAACGTATGAGCCTCATTATACCCAAGAGCTGAATGCTTTAAATGCGCTAGATGTGGCTTCATTTAAGACACGTGTTGAAGCTGAGGCTGCTGTGGCTCAAGCTATCCCCGCTGAGGATTTGCGTAAGTTCCTTTTAAGTAACTTGGTGCGCTGTCAAGAGGGCGGTTTTATGTGGCAATGTAACCTGCCTGTTTTAGTAGATGCTTTACCGGCTATTGAGCATAACTCCCTAAAAGAAGGGGACCGCTATAAAGGGCCCACTTTGTTTATTCGTGGGAAGCACTCTAACTTTATGGAGGATAGTGACGAGTCTGTTATTAAGACTTACTTCCCTCAAGCAACAATCACCTTACTAGAAGATGCTGGCCACAATGTGCATGTAGAAGGCCTGGAAAGCTTTCTAGAGGCTGTGCGCACTTTTATTTCGCAGCCCACACTCTAAGAGAACTTAGGAAAAAAGCTTCGAGTGCGGTGGACTCGTTTAGGTTCGTTTTGAGGAGGCCGCGTAAGTGCTCTAGGGAGTCGATAATGCGAGTGAGCTTAGTGAATGCTTCGTGTTTAAGGGCGAAGTCCCGGGTACTTATTTCAATTTCGAGGAGGAGTTGTTCGCGTAGGCCCTTAGCTTTACCCGTTTTGAGAGCAAGGCGTTCTTCTTCAGAGAGCGTCTCTGGAAGGCTTTCTTGATCCTGCTCCCATAGCTCGTTGGTGAGGGCATCCAAACAGTGGCTGAAGCGAAAGGTTAAGCCATAAGCCTGAAGGATTAGGTCTGCGCGGGCTCTAGTATTTAAGCCAGGCGTAGAAGCCTTGCTCATCCAGTCGGCATAGTCACCCAGCCAGCTCGTCCACATTTCATTGTTAATAGGCTGCTGTTTGCAAGGGATGCGGAAATCGATACAACGGCTGTTGATCGTAGGGAGAATACCGTGAGGGTGTGTCGTCAAAAGTAGCAGGGTCGTGTCTGCAGGGGGTTCCTCAAGGGTCTTTAAGAAGGCGTTAGCTGCGCTTAGGTGCATGCGGTCTACTTCGTAGATAAGAGCAACCTTGCGTGCGCTTTGTAGGGGGGAGTGTTGGATTTTACGGATGAGTTCTCGCGTATTTTCTACGCTGATTTGGCGCATTTTCCCGGTGGGGCGCAGCGCAAAAAAGTCAGGGTGGGTCAGTACGGTCTCTGTTTCGAGCAGCGTCCCTATAATATCTAGAGCGATCTGCTCGAGGCTGGTTAAATTTTCTCCGTACAGCAGCAAGGCATGGCCTAGGTGATTGTTGGCCAGCGCACGTTGTAGGGCTTGTACCGCCGGGCTCTCTTTAGGCGTGTTGTGCGATGTGGTTTGAGACAGCATCCCAGACATTCTCCTCAATTGCTTCTATGCTTTCAGTTCCATCAACGACCGAAAAACGCTCGGGTAAGGACTTAGCCAAAACTAGGTATCCTTCACGTACGGCTTGGTAGAATTCGACATTTTCCTGTTCCATGCGGTCTGGGGCAGTGGCACCGCGTTGCTTAATACGCTCTAGGCCTACTTCCGCAGGGATATCTAAGACGATGGTTAAATCAGGGGTGAGGTGGCCGATTGCAAATTGGTTGATCGTCTGGACGGGGTCTTTGGCGATTTGGCGGGCAACACCTTGGTAGACTGTTGTGGAGTCTAAGAAACGGTCACAAAGTACGATTACGTTATTATTAAGGGCGGGGATAATGACTTCGCGGACGAGCTGAGCTCGGCTTGCAGCAAATAGTAGTAGCTCAGTCTCAGGAAACATATTATTGCCGGAGTCCGCGTGCTTAAGGAGGTGGCGGACCTCTTCCCCAATTTCAGTACCACCAGGCTCACGGGTGACAAGGACTTCATGCCCTGCTGCTTCTAAGCGTTTGGCAATGCGGTCGATTTGGGTAGTCTTTCCGCTGCCTTCAGAGCCTTCGAATGAGATAAACGTGCCGCGTTTGAGTTTCATATAAGTATTGTTGAGGGTGGAGTCAGGGGAGTCAACGAAACTTAGAATATGTCGATAAGTAAAATATTTTGTTTTAAATCTCAGTATCAGATTCGTATAAAGGATTGATCGAAGGCCTTTGAAGATTCATGATAGTTCCCATGTATTTAAGCCCTTGTTCTGGATTGTTTTTAGCTAATGCAGGTGTCTTTACCTATTTTGGCCAATCAAATTTTGCAGGAAAAGTCATTGTCTTGGCTTTGCTTGCTTTTAGCTTATTAGCCTGGACGGTCATGATCGGAAAATACCTTGAGCTGTCTCGTGCTCGTACCCTTAACGGCACTCTCGAACACCACCTCACTCGAGAGTCTTGGGCTTTAGGTGTTGATTTGCGCCACATTGCTCCGGGCCCTCATATGCGTTTGGTCCTGGCTGCGCAGAATGCTTACCGCAAGAGTGAAGGTCGGGGGATTGGTCCTATCGAAAATGCTTTGGCTCGGGTAGTCGCTCAACAGACAGCCGCCTATGAGTCAAAGATGGTGCTCTTGGGCTCTATTGTGACAGGTGCCCCTTTCCTTGGACTTCTCGGAACGGTTTGGGGTGTGATGGATGCCTTTGGGGCTATGGCCTTACAAAACACTGCGACTTTGCAAAACCTAGCACCTGGTGTTTCAGGGGCTTTGTTGACTACGGTTGCTGGCCTTTTGGTTGCTATTCCCTCCGTCTTTGGATATAACTTCTTGCTCACACAGACTAAGCAAATGGTGATCGAGCTAGAGAACTTTGCTAGTTCTTTTGCAGATCGCGTCGAACATGAGCTTGTGCAGGCTCCAGAATCTGTAGCTTCTTAAGGAATCATTCGGATGGCGCGTAATTTCCATAGAAAGAACAGGCTAAGTGCTCTGTCTGAATTGAATGTAACTCCTCTGATTGACTTGGCTTTCTCTTTGCTGATCATCTTCATGATATCAGCTCCACTTTTAGAGCAAACCATTCCGCTAGAGCTACCAAGTGAGAGTCAGAACGCCCCAAAAAGTGCAGAAGAAGAGCAATACCAGGTCGTATCGATTGATCGCTCAGGCCAAGTCTTCTGGGGGGAGGAAGAAATTTCAATAGACCTGCTGGATGACTTTTTACAGAGCCTGGCCCTGCATGCAGATCCGCCCATTATTCACCTGCGTGCAGATGCTAGTTTACCTTATCAGCATGTTGTGACTGTTTTAGATAAAATAAAACAAAACCAATTAAGTAAAATTAGCTTAGACACACAAGTCGAGTAGGGACCTTATGCGGGCTGAAACAAAGACGCCTTTTGTTATTTCATGTATCCTTCACGGAGCATTATTTTTGGCTGTTTTAGTGTCGTTGTTATTTCAAACCTGTACTAAGCCGAAGCAATCTCACCACGTCTTTACGGTTGTTTCAGAATCTGTGCCTGATGCATCCATGCGCCCTGCATTAGAGATGCCAGAGATTGCTGTTAAGATGCCTGAACGCAAGCCACCCCCTGTCGCTGAGCCTGTAAAGCCAAAGCCAGCGCCTGCCCCGGTTAAAAAAATGAGCTATGCGGAGTTTGTGAAAAAAGAAGGCAAGCCGAAGCCGCGTGCACCTCGTAAAAATAAACCTAAACAAGTTGCCGCCCCGAAGCTCAATGTCGGGCAACTCACTGCACAGCTCGAGCAAGTTTTGGTGCATGATGACTCTGGCAAGACAGTTGAAGCGCGCTTCCCTGTAGATTATTCAGCGCTGAATGCCTACATTGCAAAAGTTAGAGAGCGTCTGGATGCTTCCTGGAAGAAGCCAGAGAAGCTTGCCGCACTTCATCCCACTGCTGTTGTAGAGTTTTCTGTCGAGGCTAATGGGCATTTATCTGGAGTACGGATCGTGCAGGCCTCAGGCTATTCGGACTTTGATAATTCTGTTTTAAGAGCTTTTTCTCAGACAAACAACTTAGGGAGCCCCCCTGAACCTCACCGCTATACGCTGCGTTTGACCTTTAAAATGCTAGACCACTGAAGCCCTTCAATGTACTCCGTTTTTTTAGGTTGACCTCATCCTGAAATTCTAAAGGCTATCCCATACCTTTATGGGGACGTAGCTCAGTTGGAAGAGCGCCACAATGGCATTGTGGAGGTCGTCGGTTCGATCCCGATCGTCTCCATTTTTGTTACCCAATTTTGTAAAAAAGTTACTTTTACCCTCTATCAATGAAACCCCGTATTAGTATGATCACGCTCGCGGTGAGCGACATGGAGAAATCTGTGGATTTTTATCAGAAGGGCCTAGGCTTCCCTAGGATGGACTCACCCCCAGAGGTAGCATTTTTTACGCTGAATGGAACTTGGTTGGGCTTGTTCGGGAGAGAGGCTTTAGCAAAGGATGCGGGTGTTTCTTCAGAGGGCAGTGGATACAAGGGAGTGACGCTTGCTTATAACGTAGCTACTGAAGAAGAGGTAGGAACTGTCCTTCAGGAAGCGGTTAAAGCTGGTGCTAAACTTATTAAGCCTGCTCAAAAAGCATTTTGGGGAGGGTATCACGGTTACTTTTCGGACCCTGATGATCATCTATGGGAGGTTGCTTACAATCCATTTTTTTGGATTGGTCCTACCGATGAAGAGTAAGCCTTAAGCTTACTTCTTCTCTCTTCTTTCAACCTTACGCAGCTCTTTTTGAACTGCTTTAGCTTGTTCGATGATTTCCTTCTTGGTTTGCCCGACGTCAATGCAACCACAGTGATTAGTCAGTAAGCTTTTACCTTTGATGATATTGAGGAGTTCGCCATGTGTTTGAGCGAGGATACGCCGGTTCTCTCGCAAGTGAATGTCTTGGATAGATTTTTTTCCGGCAAGATGTAAGGCATTAATCGCGGCATTAGGTAAGGGAAGGATCATCCAGGATGCTCCACGCTGGCACAGTAAAGGAGAGGGGGTATCTTTTTCAGGTTCATGTTTGAGGAGGACCCCTTTCATATAGTAGCGAGCTAGGTTAAGTGCATAACGTGGGTTTGTAGAGGTTTCGATTTTCTCAAAAAGGAAATTGTGCAAGGCAAGGTCTCGTTGCTGTTGCCCTTGGAGTACTCGTCTTGGGAATAGGCAGGCATAAGGGTTTTCGCTTAATTCAGCTACGACCAGACAGCGGATAGTTGCTATAGGGATTTTAGGCATAATCTGTATTATTGTAATGTTACCCCAACAGGTGCGTGGTCAGACCCATGCACTTCGGGGAGTATAAAAGCATTGGTGACTTTTGCCTGTATATTTGAAGAAACTAACACATAGTCAATCCGCCAACCCACATTGCGTTCACGCGCATTAGCACGGTAAGACCACCAAGAATAATGTTCAGGCTCATCAGGGTGGTGCTCACGGAAGATGTCTGCAAAGCCTGCATCGAGCAGTTGTGAGAGCCCGTGGCGTTCTTCGTCAGTAAAGCCTGCGCTGTTGCGGTTTGTTTTCGGGTTAGCTAGATCAATTTCTTGGTGTGCGACGTTCAGGTCTCCGCAGATGATGACCGGCTTTGTTAGGGCAAGCTCTTGGACGTGGCTACGGAAGTCAGGGTCCCATTGTTGCTCGCGGTAGGTGAGGCGCTTGAGCTCACTCTGGGAATTAGGGGTGTATACGTTGACTAGGAAAAAGTCCTGATACTCTGCGGTAATGACGCGGCCTTCGGTTTGATGGCAAGCAGGTGTAATATCGAAGCTGACCTTTAGGGGTTCTTCTTTGCTAAGGATAGCAGTTCCAGAATAGCCCTTTTTTTCGGCGCAGTTGAAGTAGGCATGGGGGTAGGGTAATTCAAAGCGGGGGATAAGGTCTTCGCTGATTTTGATTTCTTGAAGGCATAAGATGTCTGGGTCTTGGATTTCAAGGAAATCGTGGAACCCTTTTTTGAGAATGGCACGCAGGCCATTGACATTCCATGAGATGAGCTTCATTGTGCGACACCATGAAATTGCGTAAGTATGATGCCCTTGGCAATGATTATCTTATACTCGGGCCAAAAGAATCTTTAACGATCCCTCAGCCTGAGCAGATTCAAGCCTGGTGCTCGCGCCAGAATGGAGTAGGGGCTGATGGCCTCTTATACGGCCCTATTTTCCAGGGAGATGAACTCGGCTTAAGGATTTTTAACCCTGATGGCAGTGAGGCTGAGATTAGCGGCAATGGCTTACGTATTTTTGCACGTTACTTATGGGAGCAAGGCATTGTCACTGAAGGGAAGGCTTTTACGGTAAGTACCTTAGGGGGTGATGTAAGTTGCCGGGTTCATGATCGGGGGCAAGTCGTTTCGGTACAAATGGGGCGCGTTCATTTTTGGAGTGCTGATATTCCTGTGCTTGGTGATTCGCGTGAAGTGCTCGAAGAAGACCTTGAGCTAGAAGGCTACAAGGTACGCTTTTGTGCCGCCACTGTGGGCAACCCGCATTGTGTAGTGATTAACCAACCTGTCTCTTGGCAGCATGCGTGCAAGCTAGGGCCTTCTTTAGAAACACATTCACTATTTCCTAATCGTACGAACGTTCAGTTTTTAGAGGTGATAGACAGCAAGACTATCCGTATTGAAATTTGGGAGCGCGGCGCTGGCTATACAAAAGCTTCAGGAAGTAGCAGTTGTGCAGCGGCTGCTGTAGCCCATAAACTTGGGCATTGTGGGGCAGATATTAAGGTCCTTATGCCGGGTGGGGCTTTGCAGGTTCATTTAAGTTCGGACTATAAAGCAACGTTAACAGGCCCTGTAGATTTTGTGGAGGAATTGTCAGTACTCCCCGATGGAATGCTAGCTCAGGAACTTGCTAAAGTTTAAATATTTTTATTACTATGGGCATTCCTATTGATCTACAACACGCGACTCCTTTCTGGGAGCGAAGCACAGAAAGCTTAGTCTCTCATATTGAGGAAGAGTTAGAGACTAATATTAATGCTTTGGAAAGCTTAAGAGATACGAAGCAGCTCGATCCTGGCCAGAAACTCGTCTACGCTTCTTACAAGCTTGCAGTCTTTCGTAGCAACCCTGCTGCTGAAGAAATATTTTATAATGCTGAAGGTCTTTTCTTTGAGCTCGCGCAGCAGGGAAATGCTGAAGCAAAACAGGCACTTATGAGTCTTGTAGAAAAGCACAAAGAATTGGTGGCTTTTGAGATACGTATTTGGCTGCGAAATAACAAGGAGTGAATGATCTTGCCTTAGGTCGTGACCCCGACCTACTTTAAAGGTATGCAGATTTTAGATCAACTTACTGATACTCGCTTAACAGCGACGGAGGTCCTCCCTGGGCCTGCGCAGTTGTGTGAGTCAGTCCCTATAGATCCAGAGGTAGCGGATTTTGTGGCGCAGGCTCGTCAAGCGATTGAGGCTATTATTTTGGGCCATGACCCTCGATTATTAGTCGTTGTAGGGCCTTGCTCTATTCATGATGTTGAGGCCGGGAAGGAGTACGGACAGCGCTTGGCAGCCCTTGCTCAGGAATTATCCGATCGGCTCTTTATTGTCATGCGTACGTATTTTGAAAAACCACGTACGACAATCGGCTGGAAAGGGTTAATTATGGATCCTCACTTGGATCAGACCTATGCTATTCCTGAAGGGTTTAAAATGGCGCGTAGCTTTTTGAGGGAGATCTTGCAACTGGGCCTGCCTACTGCAACAGAGTTGCTTGATCCGATTACCCCGCAGTACATTGCAGATTTAGTCTGTTGGAGTGCTATTGGGGCTCGTACAGCAGAATCCCAAACCCATCGTCAGCTGGCTTCAGGCTTATCTATGCCTTTAGGGTTTAAAAATAGTACAGATGGCTCTATCCAAACGGCGATACACGCTATCCAGGCAGCCAACCATAGCCAGACTTTCTTGGGGATTAGCAAAGAGGGGCAGGCTTCAGCTATTAGTACCTGTGGTAATGCGAGTTGTCATTTGGTTTTACGCGGCGGGCGTCATGGGCCTAATTATGATGAGGCAAGCTTATTAAAGACAACAGCATTGCTTCTCGAAAACCAGCTGTTGCCGACCATGATGGTGGATTGTAACCATGCTAACAGCAATAAAGACCCGAATAACCAACCCGTTGTGCTTGAGTCTGTCCTAAAGACACGTCAGTCAGGGCAAGCCCATGTTATGGGGGTGATGCTTGAAAGTAATTTAAAATCAGGCAGCCAGCCATTCCCTCAGGCGAAGGAAGATCTAGAGTATGGGGTCTCGATTACAGACCCTTGTTTAGGGTGGGAAGATACTGAAAGAGTATTGCGTCAGGCCTATAGTTATTTAAAGTAACTGGATGACTCAATCTAAGACCCCAATACGTGTTGCTGTTACAGGAGCTGCCGGGCAAATCGGCTATGCTTTACTATTCCGGATTGCTTCAGGTGGCCTTTTTGGCCCTGATCAGCCTGTTGCGCTTAACTTGATTGAGATTCCTCAAGGGATGGACGCGCTAAAGGGAGTCGTGATGGAGCTTGATGACTGCGCCTTCCCTCTGCTCAAAGACATTGTGGCCACGGATGACCTGAATGTAGGCTTTAAAGATGTGAATTGGGCCTTATTAATCGGTAGTATGCCGCGTAAACAGGGGATGGAGCGCAAAGACCTTTTGGGGCTTAATGGAAAGATCTTTACGGGGCAGGGCCAAGCAATTGATAAAAATGCGGCTGATGATGTGCGTGTATTGGTGGTGGGTAACCCCTGTAATACCAATTGCTTGATTGCAATGAACAATGCTCCGTCTGTCCCTAAAGAGCGGTGGTTTGCAATGATGCGCCTAGATGAAAACCGGGCGAAGACTCAGCTTGCTCAAAAAGCAGGCGTAGATATTACTGCAGTAGAACGGATGACGATCTGGGGGAATCACTCCGCAACACAATACCCTGATATTTATAACGCTACTATTAATGGTAAGTCTGCTGCTGAGGTCATTAACGATGAGGCTTGGTTTAAAGAGACATTTATCCCTACTGTTCAACAGCGGGGGGCTGCTATTATTAAAGCGCGTGGTCTCTCTTCAGCAGCTTCAGCGGCGAATGCGGCGATTGATACTGTGCGCTTCATTATTAACCCAACCCCTGAAGGGGACTGGAATAGTGTCGCTGTTTGCTCAGATGGGAGTTACGGCACCGAGGCTGGCCTTATGGTTTCTATGCCGATCCGCTCGGATGGAAAAAACTGGGAGGTTGTCCAGGACGTTCCTGTGAATGAGTTTAGTCGGCAGAAAATTGATGCAAGTGTAGTAGAACTAGCCGAAGAGCGCTCTATGGTCTCAGACCTGATTCCTGTTTAGATTCACTTAAAGCGTATTTTGACGCCTTTAGCTACGTGTGCCTTGATGCGTTCGTATCTTTTCTTGTAGCTTGGGTCTAGGTCTGTGAGTTTATGGAGTTCACCTTCTTGCATTACCCAGGGGTCTATCCCTCTGAATTTTGTGTAGATATGAACGTCGTAGTCTTCGTTTTCGGCTAATTCTACGTGCGCATGGATATCGCTGCATTGAGTGATTCCTTTTTGGATAATAGGGTCTTCGCTGGTTTTTAGCCTTTCTAGAATATCTAAATCTTTGCCGAAATGGACTTCGTCTGAAGTAATGAGGCCGATGTCCATGGCTTGCTGGAGCATTTGGGCCGTAATTTGCATAAGCGCAAGGTTGTAGGGGGCCCCATAGAAATGTTCTGTAAAGTAGAGGGATAGGTCTGCGAGTTTTTTAGCGCTTTTGGGGGAGTTGAAAAACCAGGTATCATTTTCGAAATGGAGGTCTTCGAGAAGCTTATTGATCTTCTGGCTATCAATCATCCCAAATACGTAGGCTTTGTGGAGATTATATTCAATACGGTCAGCACATAGGGTGGGGAGCTCTTGTTCGAGCGCTTTGTATTCTTCGTTGTCAGGTAGGACCTCTTCGATGGTGATATTATGGTTTGCAAGGAGCTCACCAAGGCCCATTTGCTTTAGATGCCAGGCGTGGATATTGTCCTGGTAGCCCTCTTCGTCAAATAAGACGTCACCTACATGTGAGAATACAGTATGAGAAACATCATGAAGTAGCCCTGCAATGCATTCTTTTTGAGGGGCATCGTAGCGTTTGAGTAGGGCGTATACTCCTAGGCAATGGTCATAACGACTGAAAGGGGGGTTATAGCCAAAGTAGAAGTTGATCCCACATTGGTCAATGTGTTGGAGTCTGAGCATCGCCTCAGAGTCTAATAATTGATCAACAACAGGGTCATTCGTTTCTAGTGGCCCTAGAATAGTTTCTATGGGCTTGGCATAAGTGGTGAGGCCAAGGGAGAGGGCCAGGGCTATTGTACTGAGGTGTTTGTAGGGCATAATCGAGGTCTATTAAGAAGGGGATTGATAGAGCCTAGATTAAGCTGGCCTCAGGAAAATCCAAGGAAATAAAAAAGGCTCTCTATTTCTAGAGAGCCTTTTTGAAATTTAGCAGAAACAGCCCCATTCATGCTGCCTGCCACAAGAAGCGACTTGTGAAAGTGGCTTCTATCAAGAAATTGAAGCTATTTACTTCTTTTTCTTGGTAGTCTTGCGCTTTGTAGCTTTTTTCTTGGTAGTCTTCTTCTTGGCTACCTTTTTCTTAGCCGTCTTCTTCTTGGCGGTCTTTTTCTTAGCTACCTTCTTCTTAGCCGTCTTTTTCTTGGCTGTTTTCTTTTTGGCGGTCTTTTTCTTAGCTACCTTCTTTTTAGCTGTCTTTTTCTTAGCTGTTTTCTTCTTGGTAGTCTTTTTCTTAGCCGTTTTTTTCTTGGTAGTCTTCTTCTTAGCTACTTTTTTCTTAGCGGTCTTTTTCTTAGCAACCTTCTTCTTGGCTACTTTTCTTTTCTTGGGGGCAGCTTTCTTTTTAGCTACCTTACGTTTGGTAGCCTTTTTAGCTGGAGCCTTTTTCTTGGCTGTCTTTTTTTTGGTTTTCTTTTTTGGGGCCATAGAACTGCTTGTTTTAGTTAGTATTGTACCTTTTTTAGGGGTAACGGTAAGCGCGTCTAAAGCAACGCGGAGTAATTCTCCAATGCTGACTTGTTTTTGACGCGAAAGTTTAAGGAGAACTCGTTTGAGATCTTCAGGCAAACGAACTGAAAGTTGTTTGTGTGGTTTGCTTGTGTTTGTAAAATTTTCAAAATCGAAACTACTTATTGCAAAACGGATGACTTCACTTAGGGAAGAGGCACCACTTTCGGTTTGGAACTGCTTGAGTTGATTAAAAAGATCTTGTTTGAGGTCAAAGGTGAGAGGCGCATTGCCTGACGATTTACCAGCGGCCATTCTATGATTTTAAGTTGTTTTGTAAAAAGATGAATTATATTAAAGTTAAAAGTTTCCTAACTTATTGTATAATAGTACACCATGGATATTATTTTTCAATAAAAAAATGCAAAAAAAGCTTATCTTCGGACGGTTATAAAAAAGAGATTATACTCTTTATATCGACATTATTCATACACGCTTAAATTGTTAAGCATTTGCTTTACTTAGTGAGTCCGATTCCCTATTTTGGTGGCTAATGGCCAAAGAGCGTTCTTATATTACCTTTGTTTGTACTGCCAATATCTGCCGTAGCCCTGTGGCAGAGGCCCTTCTGCAGCGTGCGTTAGTCGCACAAGGAGAAGCACTAAGCGCAATTCCAGTTATTTCAGCTGGGGTGACTGCCTTTAATGGAGACCGACCTTCGATGAACTCAGTTCGCGTTTTAGAAAAATTAGGCATCGATATTTCTGCACACAGAAGTCAGTGCCTAACGCAAGAAATTGTAGAGCGTTCTTTTGCCATTTTTGGGATGACGGCAAACCATTGCATTGCCATTGAAACCCAATACCGCAATCCACCTGCGCATGTTTATTTGATGCGTCACTTTATGAATAATACCTTCGAGAAGGAGGTTCCTGATCCCTTTGGGATGGCCGTAGAAACCTACGAAGCCTGTCATCACGCTATGGAAGAGGCAATCCCGTCGATTGTTGAATTTATTAAAAAGGAGTACCCTTTACATGAAAGTAAGCATAGGAGCTGATCACGGAGGTATTAGTCTTCGAGAGTCTATTATTGAAGTCCTTGAGGAGGCAGGTCATGAGGTTGTCGATCATGGTACTAAGAGCAAGGAATCAGTAGATTACCCTGATTATGCCCAAGCAGTTGGGAAAGATGTGGCCTCAGGAGATTGTGATTTTGGAGTATTAGTTTGCACAAGTGGCATTGGGATGAGTATTAGTGCGAATAAGATCCCAGGTGTAAGGGCTGCGCTTATTTATAATGAAGATGCAGCAGAATATGCTCGTCGTCACAACAATGCTAACGTTATTTGTGTAGGTGAAAAATATGTGACTCCTTATATAGGGGCCAGATGTATGAAAATGTTTTTAGAGACTCCCTTCGAAGGAGGGAGGCACGAAAGACGAGTGGGGAAAATCGAAAATCAATAGAACTATGACCGAATGTTTGTTATCAAGTGAGCCGCTCTCTGAGTTGGACCCAGCTATTGCTGCAGCTATTGCTGCTGAGCGGGAACGCCAAGAGGAGCATGTTGAATTGATTGCTTCAGAGAATTTTACTTACCCAGCAGCTTTAGAGGCAGCTGGGAGTGTCCTGACTAATAAATACGCAGAGGGTTACCCCAAAAAGCGTTATTATGGTGGGTGCGAGTATGTCGATACGGTCGAGCAGCTGGCTATTGACCGCGTGAAAGAGCTTTTTGGTGCCGAGCATGCCAATGTGCAGCCACACTCAGGCAGCCAGGCGAATATTGGCGTTTATTTGGCGACCTTGCAGCCCGGAGATAAGATTTTGACGATGAGCCTCGAGCACGGAGGCCACTTGACTCATGGACACCCTAAGAACTTGAGTGGGATGTACTTCCAGGCGGTTAATTATGGTGTGAATGAGGATGATGGGCGTATCGACTATGATGCTTTGGCAGCTATGGCCGAAAAGGAAAAGCCCAAGATGATTACCGTAGGGGCCTCAGCATACCCGAGGGAGATTGATTTTGAGCGCATGGGGCAAATTGCTAAGAGTTGTGGGGCTTTATTGATGGCTGATATTGCTCACATCGCAGGTCTCGTTGCCGCAGGATTGCATCCCTCCCCAGTCCCTTATGCCGATTTTGTAACCACCACAACCCATAAGACCTTACGTGGGCCACGCGGTGGTTTGATTATGTGCAAAGAGGAGCATGCTAAGGCGATTGATTCTGCCATATTCCCAGGCACTCAAGGAGGGCCACTGATGCATATTATTGCAGCGAAAGCCATCTGTTTTGCGGAAGCACTTAAGCCTAGCTTTAAAGAATACCAGAAGCAGGTAATAGCAAATGCTAAGGCTCTTGCAGCAGCTTTGGTTGAGCAAGGACTGACTTTATCAAGCGGCGGAACAGACAACCACTTGATGTTGATTGATTTGCGTCCAAGCCACCCGGACCTTACCGGTAAGCAAGCACAGATTGCTCTAGAGAAAGCGAATATTACAACTAACCGTAATACCGTTCCTTACGAGACCCGAAGCCCCTTCCAGACCAGTGGAGTGCGCTTGGGAACACCAGCGGTCACTTCGCGGGGTATGCAAGAGGGCGAGATGAAGACCTTGGCCGGTATTATTGTGTCAGTGCTGAATAACCCTGAGGATGAAGCAACGCTTGCTCAGGCGAAGGAGGCTGCTGTAGCGCTCTCTAAGGCGAATCCGCTTCCTTATAAAATGTAATTGGAGGACATCTCATGAGAAGACGGCGCGCTGCGTTTACCCTCGTTGAACTCTTGGCTGTGATTGCTATTGTCAGTATTCTGGCGGCAATCATTGTCCCGACTACAGGCAAAGCCATTACCAAGGCCCGTCGTGCTAAGGCGGCGAGTCATTTGCGCCAGATTGCTTTGGCTCATGCGACTTATACCTATGATGATAGTGGGAGCTTCCGCCAAATTAACGTGAATGATTTGGGGCAGTGGGCTGTTGTCTTAGCTGAGCACACGGGCTTGAATGATCCGCAGCTTTGGGTGGTGAGTGATGACCCTAAAGTATCTGCATCAACGGCAACAAAACCACGGGTGGTGGCTACCCATACGGGAGATAGTTGGGCGCTTGCTAGTGACTTTGCTGCATTTCCTAAAAGTTTTGCGGTGGCCTCAGGCGTTCCTGCGAATGCACCAGCCTCGACAACACCCATTGCTTGGACACGCGGGCTTAAGGCAGATGGAACTTGGGATGCTGAAACAGGTGTGTACGGAGCCCAGGGTGGGCACATAGCGTTCCTTGATGGTCACGTGCAGTGGTTCCAGAATTTGAGCGCACAAGGCGGGCAGTTAGTTAATTACCAGACAGGTACACCTACGGCTAATATACTAGAGGCCTTGCCTGCGAGTGCAAAAGCCTGGGATGATACCGGGGCTGCGCTCTAAAGAGCAATATCTAGCGCATATATAAAGCGTTCGAATGCGGGGCTTGTATAGTTGGTTCCAAAACTCTTGTGTTCTGCGTAGTTGATTCCGATGAAGCTGAGTCCTAGGAATACCCCACAATATAAGCCTGCTTGCATACGGATGCCCTCACGATTATTGGGGTGGATCCTAAAAGAATGGAGGAGGCCTAGACGGAAAGGGAGTGTGTAAGACCCTGCAGCATATTTTAAGGCTGCCAGGGGCTCTTTCTCGAGTTTTTTTTGTGCAAGTGCCCAAAGGTGGCTCGAAGCTTTTTCATAATCCTGGAATGCTATTCTGCGCAGAAGTAGAGGGGCTTGATCAGTACAGCCCGACTGCACACTACCGCAAAATGCAGCTTCAGTCGCTATCATGCGCTCTTTAGGGGAGAGCGGGTTGCGAGGGTTCAGGAGTGCTCTGGCGTCTGGAGGCCGAGTCGTTGGCTCGGTAGGAGTAAATCTTTGTCGAGGAGGTATGGTAGCTGCATTTGTAGGCATAAATTAGGTAGTGGCTTGGGCTTCTTCAGGTATAGGAGGAGTCATTGCTTGGATGCGTCCATTAAAGTAAGCACTTATGCCATAGTCTTTGCTTCTTCCTTCAAAGCATTCTTGTATTTTTTTACAGGCTTCTTCAAAGGCCCTTGGGGTGAAATTACGATGGAGATCTTCATCGATAAGGGCTGTTTTTATGTCAAAGAAAGGAATGAACCCTATTCTTTTGGGTGGTGACCAAGGCAATGCTGTTCCTGTAAAAGGGGTGTAAGCGTCTTTGAAATGGTTTTTTAGGAATCCCTCGAAGTAGGCTAGTAGGCCCCACTGTATGTGAAGGTCTTCGATACGAAAGATAAGGGGAATGCTCTGAGTATCAAGCACCTCAGGGAGGAACTCTAGCATAACTTGGCAGCGCTCAGGAATACTCAAAGCCTCGTAGTCATCCCATGTTTTAGTAGTGTCCTTTTTTAAGAGGCAAAGGAAGGCTGCTGCATTTGTAAGTATGTCGTATTCCTTGTGGGAAGTTTCACTAGGGCAAGGGGTTCGATAGAGTTGTTGCGTATCGACAGGGATGCTTACAACAAGGTCTATGAGGCCTTGAAGTGCCTCCGTATTTTTTTGTTTAGCGGCATAGAGGCCCAAGGTCTTTAGGATAGTAGTCGGTTCTTCAGCAGTAGACGGATCCTCTATGATGCTGAGCATATTCATGAAATCACTGGCTAGCTTTGCGTAGCTCAAGATCTCTTCTGTCGTGAGTGCTCTTTCAGCGCTTTGGTTTAGAAAATGAGCTGTAATGCCGTAGAGCTTATTAATAGTACTCAGTTCTTCAGGAAATTTATTGCTTGGAAGAAACTTCCTCCAAGCAATATTTAAAGCTTCTGCAGAACTATATCGGTAGGAATAAATATTGCCAAAGAGTTCTCGAGCACGCGTTGCAAAGTGAGTATAAGGAGAAGAGAAAGCTTCGATTTCTTCGCCTAACCATATTCTATTCAGTGCTTTTAAAAGACTTTTGAAGAACTCAGGCATAAAAACATCTAAAAAGTCATCTTTAGACTGATTCGTCTCTTTGAGGTATTGGGTGAACTGATCACTCTTTTCTGGATCGAGTAGCTTTTCAATAAGCTTAAGTGCCGATTCTAGATCATAACGTTCGCAATACATGCGGATTATCGTTTCAATCCTATGACCATTCGATTTTAGAGCATCACAGATATAATGCCCAATCAGCTCATCTCCTTCTATCTGCTTCCCTTCGCGATCTTTTAGAGTTCCCTTTGCATTATAAGAGCCTTCGGGGAGAAGGTCGCCCTGAATCATTTTGAATGTTTGCTCAGGAGGTAGCGTGTATTTAATTGTATATTGTGTCCCATTCGCAAAGGTAAGGGTCGTAGTAACTGGTAGCTTTTGAGGTTCTTCATGCGGAGGAAGCACAAAAACATCTTGGTGGGAAGTTGAAGCCTTAGAGGGAGCAGTAGTAGAAGAGTCCATGCTGGGATTCTAATCTATTTAAATTCTTTGTAAAGAGCATACGCTCCCTATCATTAAGCTAATAGCTTGAGGAAGCTCTCTAACACTGCTTGGTCTTGAGTTCCGGAAAGACAGTCTTTGGCTAATGCAGTGTACCTTTCTATTAGATCTTCGGAAGGTTTTGTTTCTTCTGCCGTTTCAACATGGAAGCTCTTGGCGATACCTTCAATCCCCTGGTAGTTTCCCTCAATCTTAAGATTTGGGTAGATGAGCTTATAGGTTTTATTTAAAGCCTGTGCGGATTCTTTTGCGTATTCTTCCCTTTGAAAAAGGTTACGAAGGCGAATTGCAATGTTGTTAAGCTTTGAAGCTAGTTCTCTTTGGGCCGGGATTTTGCGTGTTTTTTCAGATAGGCGTAGTTGATTTAGCGATCCTTGGGCTCTTGTGGCTTTGTTAATCAGTTCAAAAAGACGCTGCCAGAATTCAGGCATAAAAGTGTTTAAAAGTTGCTCGCGGCTTTGCGCTGTTGCTTTTAAATATTTAGTGAGCTGCTCTGCATTACTAGGGTTAAGGAATTCCTCTGTAAGGGTAAGGGCCTGGCATAAAGCATTTTGAGTACATAGGAGTTTTATGATAGACTCTGTACTGCAGCCATTCGCTTTTAAAGCAAAGGTAAGGTTCAGGTGGTAGGCTGGTTGATCGGAGGTTGATTCCGCTTCACGAGACTGAAGGCAGTGAATAGTCCCTTGAGGAAAACAATCCGATAATGAGGCAATAGCTCTACCAGGGGTAACCGGCCCTTTAGTAGTGTGTGTTGTTCCATCTTGAAAGGTGTAGGTCACAGTGCGTGTGACTTTTGTGTTATGTGGAATATTAAAGAGGTTTGGTATAGCAGCAGTATTGATAGGTGAGGGTTCCATAGCCCCCAAGACTACCCAAATAGCTCACCCTGTAAAGGCTCTTCTGACTCTAGAAACTCCCCATAGCGCTTGAGCCAGTCATCAATCTTTTTTAGATAATACTCGCTATTATAAGGGAGTGTCTCTGGGTCATACTCTTCGATGGCTCGGGCCTGCTGCCAGTCGGGTAGGCGCTTTTTGTCCCCGGGTGTAATGAAATAGGTAACACGCTCTCCCATCTGGGGGCGTTTTTTGCAGCGCAGGGCAACCTCTAGGGATGCACGGCGGGATTTCGTGCCCTCGCTAATTGCTTTTTGATAGACGCCAGGGTTTTGGCTTAAGTATTCACTTTTAGCAAGGCGCTCTACAGGAAAAGTCTTTGCTTCAATCTCTTTACGGAATTGGTCAATTAGGGTCTTCGGTGATTCAGGTGAAGCACCTAAGAGATAATAGATGAGGCAGGTACTGAGTTCTTTAAGGTAAGGCTCGATCCCCCGAGAGCGCAGTGCAGAACCCCTTAAGATAACACGCTGGCCATCGTAGAGGGCGTAGTTTTTGGCCTTATAGCAGAACATGGCCGGGTACGTGCCGTCATGCTCAAGGTCAACGCCTTCAGGGAGGACAGCAGAGGCTTTTTTTAGGAGCACCTCAGGTTTTTTGTAATATTTGGATGCTTCTACGTAGATACCATCAGTGTCTGCTTCGAGCGGGGTACAGCCTTCTTGCTGGAAGGTTTCGATGAGTGTTTGTAAGAGCTCTCGGCCTTTAGCGGTAGTCTCAGCGGCAAGGTCCCCGTCAGCGAAGCGTGCGCCCGAGAAGCCTAGGTAGCCGTAGAAAGAATTAATCAGTATTTTAAAACTAGATTGGCGCGCGTCGTACTCTTGCCGGAGGGCTTCTGTATCTGCAGTGCGGGCTTTTTCTTTATACTCAAGACGGTATTGGCGCAGGTCTTGGAGGGTTTTTATGAAGATGCCTAAGCTGTCATTTTTTGGGTTCCTCCCTAAGAGCAACAAGAGGCTTGGGTAGAGAGAGGCGACGTCAAAATGAAGAACCTCTTGATAGACACCCGTTTCAAAGCTTTTAGTGTAGCCACCTTCGAAGCGTGAGACTTGTTCCCCCATGGGGAGGCTGTGTTTGTTGTGGTAGTACTGCTCTAGAAATATGGCATCTACTTTATGGGCAGTGCCGCGTAAGCTGGCTTCTTGAAGCGTAATCGGGAAGTTCTTTACCTGAGCAAAATAGGTAGGGAGGAGCAGGTTCGCTACCCCTTGAGTTTCACGTAGATCATCTTTGAGGTAGCTTAAAAATGCTTCCCGGTTTGTCTCGAAAGCGCCCGCAATTTCATGGCCTTCTAGATAGGTACGCTTGTTAGCCTCAGTCGTGACACCGAGTTGTAGGGCTACGTCTTTGAGTCCGTATGAAGAAAGATCCCGTGCCGTGAGGTCGTAGATTTGGATCATGAGGTAGGTGTCAAACACGGTACGCCCAGGGATATCGCAACGCGGGAAGTCAATCATGCGTTCGGCAATGCGAATTCGACTCTTGTGCGAGCTAGCCTTCTGACCAAAGCGCCCCCACTGGCAGGCGACGTTTAGTTTTTGACAGCGGATGCGCAGGTATTCGAGGTCGAACTTAAAGATATTATGCCCTTCGATTGTGTCCGGGTCATGCGTAGCGAGGGCTTCATTGAATTGCTCGAGGAGCTCAGCCTCGGCTTCGTCAGAATCTTCTGAGAGGGTGAGTAGCTCGTAGTGATCCCCGAAGAGTAGCCCTATAGCAAGGACACGGTCCCCATCGCGCCAGGCGCTGCTAAACCCGTTGTCGACTGAGCAGGCTGTTTCGATATCGCACTGGCAGCGCTTAAGGTCAGAGAAATTAAGGTCTGCAAAGAGTCGCAGTTGGTTTTTGAGGAGGTGTTGGCCCTCTAGGGATTTGATGGCTTCTAGGTTGTAAGCTTTGCGGTTGTCCTTGAGCCAAGTGTCATAATCGTTACGCGAGGTAAAGTGGATGAGTTCGTTTAAAGCGCCATCCCCTGCAAGTTTTTCGGTAGAGGCTGAGGGTGGGGGTGTTGCTCCGGATTCAATCCATAGAAAGGGGGACAGTTTTTGAGTGCTTTCAGTACGTTTACCTTGAGTATCGACCTCTTGTTGATGGACAATACCTTCAGGGCTTACCCAAAGAGCAGACAGCGATGTAGAAGAAGCACTCATTGAATTATAGCTTGAATAGATAGGAGTGTAGGTTCAATGAAAGAGTCTTGCTTTGTTTAAAAAAGTCTTTACTGAGTTGTTTTGTTATGGACGTTCAAGAATCAAACCAAGTTATACAAAGTACCTCGATAGGACAGGTAGAAGAACAAGCTCAAGGCAAAATTGGTAAATATATGATTACCATGCGTGATATGTCTAGGACGCAGGTGATTGGTTACTACCATACTCAAACAGGGGTTGCCTATTACCCTGATGGACGTATTTGCCAGGGGAGTAAGCTTACTCCTGTAAATGCTTAAGTTTTAGATATAAAAAAAGCCGTCTAGTTATTAGACGGCTTTTTTTATTAAATTGAAAATCTTTTAGTTAGCAGCAGCTACAGGTTCTACAGATACCTTGCGGTGCTTAGCATCCCAGATTACCTTACCGTCTACTAGAGAGAATAGGGTGTAGTCGTTACCGAGGCCTACATTTGCTCCTGGGCGCATTCTGGTTCCGCGCTGACGCATTAGGATGTTTCCTGCGCGTACGGTTTCTCCTCCGTACTTTTTAACGCCAAGGCGTTGGCTATTACTATCGCGTCCGTTCTTGGAGGTTCCTTGTCCTTTTTTATGTGCCATGACTTAAAAGTGCTTACGCTTTGATGGATTTAATTTTGATAACGGAAATTTCTTGGCGGTGACCACGCTTGCGCTCGTAGCCCTTACGACGCTTCTTCTTGAAGACGATTACCTTCTTGTCGCGCTTGTTCTCGAGGATCTCAATCACTACGGAAGCACCAGATACCTTAGGGGTACCAAAGCGCACTTGCTCGCCTTCACCTACCATGCGCACGTCATCGATAGTGACGGAATCACCTGCGTTGGTGTCTTTAAAGCGGTTTACAAAAAGGATGTCTCCTTCTTTTACCGTAAATTGTCTGCCTTGAGTCTGTATTGTCGCCTTCATAGAAAAGCTGTTAAGTAAATAAATTAAAGTCGTTTATGAAAGAGGACTAGCATCTCAGTTTTTCGTGGCTATGCAAGCCGAAAAAGAGAGATTATTCGTGATAATTTATTATTCTTAAGGGCTAGGATCCCATTGGTTTAAGCTGCTGTTGCAGAGCAACTTGGAACTCCTGCAAATCCTCCTCTGAGGGGCGATAGCCCTCTTCTTTGGGGATTAACCCCAGTCTGCCGAGGGGATCTACCTGCCAGGCAGCGCTTTTTCCATCTGAAAAAACGACCTGTCCGCTGGCTACGGTACCTGGGCGAGTAAGCTTATCGACCTCTACCTGGACTCCGCCCACAGGCTCTAGGTCTGAGGCTCCTTCTTCGGCTTTAGGTTCTGGGGCAGCAGGCTTTTCTTCTTTGGCGAAATTTAGGCCCAAATCATCCACCAGGAAGCGTGCTTCCATATAAGTAAGGGGGATATTCCACTCTTCAGTGATCCTTTTCTGGATTTGGGCGAGAGTTTCCCCGGCGTCTATCCAGTTGGCAATGTGCGTCTTTTGGTCTTCAGAAAGCTCCATGATGGGGCTATTTGAGACTTAAAAGCGCTGATTGGCAAGCTGGTTTTGTAAAGACTCAACCGTATGCTTAATTGAAGCATCTTGCTCCATCATGTTTTCTACGGTTTTGCAGGCGTGGATTACGGTCCCGTGGTCCCGGCCACCAAAGTCATTCCCGATTTCTTGAAGGGAGTGACTGGTAAGCATGCGGGAGAGGTACATTGCAATTTGTCTTGGGAAGGCAATATTCGCCGGTCGGCGCTTACTGCTCATGTCCTCAATCGTCAGCTTATAGTATTTGGCGATCTTTTCTTGGATCTTTTCGATCGAGATCTTGTTTTGAGCTTCCTCTTGCAAAATATCTTGCAGGAGTTTTTCAACGGACGCGATGTCAATAGAGCCATTAGTGAGGGCTGCATAACCCGCAACACGGGTTAGGGCTCCTTCCATACGACGTACGTTACGTGAGACACGCTCAGCGAGGAATTCCATAATGGGTTCCTCAAGCTCAAGGTTCATGGCTTCTGCCTTTTTAGCGAGAATGGCCATGCGGGTTTCCAGGTCAGGTGCTTGGATGTCTGTTACCAAACCCCACTGGAAACGAGAGACAAGGCGGTTTTCGAGTTTTGCAATCTCGTTCACCGGCCGATCCGAGCTCATTACAATCTGTTTTCCTGATTCAAACAGCTCGTTAAAAGTGTGGAAGAACTCCTCTTGGATACGTTCTTTGCCAGAGAGGAAGTGAATGTCGTCAATAAGCAAGACGTCTGCTTGACGGTATTTTTGTCTAAATTTGATAACGCTGTTTTCTTGGATAGCGCGGATGTACTCGTTAGTGAATTTCTCGGAGGAGACGTAAATGATCTTTGCCTCGGGGTTCGTGTTGAGCACATGATGGGCGATCGCCTGCATGGAGTGAGTTTTTCCGAGTCCGGTATCTCCGTAGAGGAAGAGGGGGTTATAGGCCTTACCAGGGGCATTCGCTACAGCAATACAAGCAGCATGAGCGAGTTGGTTTCCTACGCCCACTACGTAGTTTTCGAAAGTGTTCTTAGGGTTGAGCAGGTAATGTCTTTGAGCCTTAGGCTTCTTAAAGCGATCGTCTGCAGCTGTTGTGTTTAGGTTGGGGATGCGTGTTGTAGGGGTTTCTAGGCCAGAAAGTGCGTCTTGAGCTGAAGGGACCTTAGTGGGGGTTGTTTCACGGGCAAGATCATTGCCGGTCGCCTTAATTTCAACAGCCATAGAATGGCCAGTGGCCATTTGAAAACGTTTCGCAATAAGGTCTGAGTAGTTATCTTGAATCCAGATAGCCGCGAAATCGTTCGGGACCCCTAAAGTGATGCTTTCATCGTCTTGCTGTATGCATTCCATGGATTCAAACCAGGTGCGATAAACATCATGGGGGAAGAGACTTTGAAAGTCACTTTTTACGGTTTCCCAGAGATCTTGGGTACAAGTAGTATGGCTCATGTGGTTATTGTCAGAAAAAAGAGGGTTAAGAGTGAGGGTTGATAATCAAGTTGTTGCAAGGTGTTGTTTTAATAAGTCAGCTAAGGGGCCTGCTGCTCTTATTAACCCTGCATGATAAGCGGCGGTGCATCAACTGCAGCTGGCTTATGCTTTGTATTATGAGTGGTTTTGATTATCTGAGACATATAATTGTGAAAAAACGGGGTATGAATAAGATTTTATCGTGAACAAGACGTGTTTTGGTCTATGAATAAGAGTAAATCCCCAAAGCTTATTCGATGGCAAGTGCAACTTTCTAACAAGTTATTCACGGACTTTTGCGCACAAATTTTGCAGAAAAAGGTTGCTTTTATTTGGGGTGGTTCTTTAGTTAATAACTTGCTGTTTGTGAACAACTTACGGGACAAAAAACTGTGTCAAGGAAAAACCTGAACTTTTGATCGTTATGTGAAGGGCATCTTCTGGCGGATGTGAGTTAAGGTGAGAGAGACAATTTGTCTCATGCAATATTTTGTAAGTGTGTTTCATATATGCCTGTCTGAATAGCAACATCTCTGGATCCCGCATCAGTAAAGCTTCTCGCAGCGATACCTATAAGGAATGCTAAGGAAAATATTTGATTTTTCTCTCTTAAAAAAGATTGTATTTGTTTTTTGAATACAAATTAAAGTTTTTATAAGGCGTTGACTCGGCTATAAACCGCATAAAAAAGGGATTTATTGACTTTAGGCAGTGTGTAGGGTTAAATTTTACTATTTTCTATCTTTCTTTTGACTTTTATGGGGGCTCCACCAACTAAACGCACTTATTCAAATCTTTCTCTAGAATCTTGGTTTCAGCACCTGATTCCGGAGTGGGAGGGGTATTTTCCTGTGGAAGCTTTGCGCCTGGGTCGGGAATGCTACCGGGATGATATTATTAGGGAGGTGGAGCTCTCTAATGAGGATGCCATTGTAAATGCCAAGATTAAAGGGGAGGAGCATTATGCGGTTCTGGAGTGGAAGGAAGGAGCGCTTTCGAGCCGGGCTTCAGTCCAAAACCCTATTTTGGGGAAGGCATTGGCTGTGGCCGGTATTTATGAGATTGAGGCATTAATTGCTGATGAAATCTCCATGCTGCCGCTTGAAGATGATGTAGAGCCTGAAGAGCCTCTCTATGAGGACTGGAGGCTGCAATTCCCGCAGGAACCTCAGGCAGTCGCGCGCCCTTTAGTATTAGAAGTCTCTGTGGGTAGCTTGGGGCTTATGGTGCGTTCTTTTTGGCAAGACCCTGAGAAAGGTCGCATCCCTGCTTTGACGGACAAGGAAAGTTTAAAGGGGCAGGCCCTGTCCTTGCCTGAGCGAGAGAAGATTATTCAATTTATCCGGCTTGCGCATCGTGCAGGGTTTCGTCTGCTACCTTATAAGAAAGCTTACGTGCTGAAGGATTTTAGTAATGCACAATATTTCTTGAAAAAAGAATTACCGCGATGGCGTTTGTGGTTTCGTGTAGAGCGCGATAAAGAACTTTTATTACTTAGGAAAGGGGAGCAATCTTTGGAGGCTATTACTCAATTAGCCGCCGATGATAGGGCGTCTGCCCGTTTGTCATGGAAGCTTTGCTTGGGGGATGAGCTGCTTTCAGAACTTGAGAGCTCTTCAGTGATGCGTCATGTGGGCCAGGTTACTTTCTTGAAAGGAAAAGGTTTAGTACGTTTGAGCGCGCCTCGCCAGAAACTCCTTACAGATTGGCAAGGGTTTGCGGATAAGCAAATACCCTATTATATGCTCTTTGCTTTTAGCCAAGAGGCAGGGAAGGCACTCGAGCTAAGCCCTGAGCTTGAGTCTTGGAAAGCTTCTTTATTAAAGGGGCCTCAGGAAAAAGAAAAGAAGATCGGCTGTTTAAGGCCTTATCAGGAACGTGGAGTCAAGTTTTTAAGGCACTTAGCAGAGCATGATTGCCACGGCTTGTTAGCAGATGAGATGGGGTTAGGGAAAACCTTACAGACCCTCAGTCTAATCGCCAGCTACCCTACAAGGGGAAAACCGAGTTTAATAGTGTGTCCGGCAAGTGTAATTCCTGTATGGATAAAGGAGGCTGCGCAGTTTTTCCCGGAATTAAAATTAGCGGTACTTAAGAAGGGCAATGACTTTAAGGCCTTAGAGCAGCCGGATGTTTGGTTGAGTAGTTATACTCAATTGCGTAGGCACAAGCCTTTATTAGGAGAGGTTGAGTTTGGTTATGCTGTGCTTGATGAAGGGCAGTTTATTAAAAACCCTGAGGCAAAAGTAACCCAGGCGTGCTTATCAGTACGTGCGGCCCACCGCTTTGTTCTCACGGGAACGCCTTTAGAGAACCGAGTTTTAGATGTGTGGACACTTTTCAGGTTTTTAATGCCAGGGTTATTAGGGACGCGCAAGCAGTTTGAAAATCGCTTTGCAAACCAAGATGCTGAAAGTCTCGAAGCCTTGCGGACTCAGATAGCGCCTTTTGTATTGCGCCGCAAAAAAACAGATGTGCTTGAAGAGTTACCTGAAAAGGTAGAAATGGATTTGCATTGCCCACTGACTGATCTTCAGCGCGAAAACTATCAGGAACTTGTTGAAAAGGGGACTGCTGCCATGACGGGGGCCTTACCCCAGGTTATGAAGCACCAGTCGATGAGTGTCTTAACTCTGCTGACACGTTTGCGCCAGGTCTGCTGTGACCCTGCGCTGCTGCCTGAACATAAGCCCTGTGATTTTCAGCAAAGCGGTAAGCTAAAGGTCTTGCTGGAAAGATTGAGTGAATTGCTCGAAGGGGGGCACAAGATCGTGATCTTTAGCCAGTTTGTAAGTTTATTGGATCGAGTAGAGGGCGCTATTACTCAAGAGTATCCACACTGTCCTTTATATAAATTAACGGGCCAGACTTTGGATCGAGCAGAGCCTGTAGATACTTTTCAGGAGGCAGAAGGCGCTGCTGTGATTTTAGTTTCGTTACGTGCGGGCGGTACAGGGATTACCCTGCATGCAGCTGAATATGTTTTCTTGCTCGACCCCTGGTGGAACCCTGCTGTTGAGGCTCAAGCAATTGATCGGGTGCACCGCATTGGACAAAAGCATCCTACTTTTATTTATCGTTTAGTTGCACCTGGAACGGTTGAGGAGCGGATCCAAAAGCTGAAGACTCAAAAGAAAGATTTATTTGAGGGTGTGGTTGGGGAATTGAAGGATGTTTCCCAGGTATTAAGTTATTACGAATCTCTAGGGCAGCTCATTGACCTAGAGTAAGCCCTAGTGATGACGAGTTCGTGCATCAATAGCCCACTGGTAAATATCAGTATACTTTTTGGCGGACCTATCCCAGGAGAATTCTTTTTGCATCGCATTCTTCTGGAGCTTTTTGATGGCTTTGGGTTTGTCATAGTAGGTGGCGCAGGCCCAGCCTATAGTGTAGTAAAGCCCATTGGTGCTAGCTTCACCGAATAAGAAACCTGTGCCTGTTTCTTCCTGTTCGTTATAAGACTCAATAGTGTCGACCAACCCTCCTGTAGCGCGTGCAATAGGGAGTGTTCCGTAATTCATCGCGTACATTTGAGTTAGGCCACAAGGTTCGAAACGGCTAGGCATTACAAAGAAGTCAGCCCCTGAGAAGACTAAGTGTGAGAGCTTGGGACAGTAGCCAATATAGGCCCCCACTTGGCCTGGGTAGGCATTCGCATAGTGTGAAAACAAATGCTCTAGGGTTGGATCCCCGGCCCCGACTACTATGACTTGGATCTTCATCTCGGCTATCAGTCTTGGGATGATAGCGGCCAAAAGGTCTAGGCCTTTTTGATCGTATAAGCGCGCAACAGCCCCAAAAATGGGTATGTTAGGGTCTTTTTTGAGATTAAAAGCCTTTTGGAGGGTTTCTTTGCAAAGCGCTTTTCCAGAAAGGTCTTTTGTTGAAAAATGAGCAGGGAGGCGTTTATCTGTCTGAGGATCCCAAAAGTCTGTATCGATACCGTTCAAGACTCCAATGAGGTCAGCGCCTCGGAAGCGCAATACATCCTCAAGCCCACAACCAAATTGAGGGCCCCTGATTTCTTGAGCATAATGGGGGCTTACCGCTGTAATCTTTGTGGCATGGTAGAGGGCGCCCTTTAACATGTTGATATTACCCACACACTCTAAGCCATCGTTACGTAAGAGCCATGCTGGAAGCCCTGCGAATTGAAGTGTCTCAGGCCCGAACACGCCTTGGTGGCGCAAGCTATGGATAGTGAAGACAGTGGCTGCTTGGCCTAGCGGCTTGTAGCGTTCTATGGTATTTAGGTAAACCGGTACCAGCCCTGTGGGCCAATCATGGCAATGGATTACGTCTGGAATCCAGTCTAGGTGGTAGCATAAATCAAGCCCTGCTCGGCTAAGGAAAGTGAAGCGCTCGTGGTTATCGCTGTGGTCTCCCCAGGGGCCTGTATAGATTTCATGGCGTTCAAAATACTGATTATACTCCAAGAGGTATACAGGGATGTCCGTATGGGGGACTTTTGCTTCCCACAGGCCTGCCTGAAGTATGCGCCCTTCGCCTAAGTGGACTTCAAGGGGGTTTTTATCTAACTTCCAGTCTTCTTTTTTTTGAATGCAGCCGTAGCGCGGGAGTACGATGCGCACATCGTGCCCTAGCTTGCGCAGTGCTTTAGGTAAAGAGCCTGCAACATCTGCAAGCCCACCAACTTGGGCAAAAGGGGTAGCCTCAGGTGTGATGAATAGTATTTTCATGTAGTGAGGAACATATCGATGAATTTCTTCATGGCTGGAGTGAGGAGCTTGTTTTGATGGTGAATAATAGAGATAGGTCGCATGAAGTCTTCCCAGTCGATGGGGATTGTGCACAGGAGGCCTTGTTCAAGCTCGCGTGCTATATTTGTTTTAGGGAGAATGGCTATTCCAGCGTTAATTTCAACAGCACGTTTGATGTTTTCTGTGTCGTAGAAACTCATAGCTGTTTCTACAGCAATATTATATTTCTTAAAGACATCCTGGATTGCTCCATAAGAAGGGACGTCGCTGTCAAAGTGAATAAAGGGATGCTGCTCTAGCTCTTTAAAGGGTAGGCGGCTTTTAGTGCTTAAAGGGCTTTCTGGAGAACACACTAAGACCATCTCTTCTTCGAGGAAAGGGATTGCTGTAATGTGTCGTGTTTTAGAATGGAAGGCCACAAAGCCTAAGTCTGCTATGCCTTCTAAGATATCTTCATAGACATGCTTAGCCCGTCTGTACTCGATGTTAACCCTGACAGTAGGGTGCTCCTTCAGGAACTGCTTTATATAGCGAGGGAGTTCGTGCAATCCAATACTGGATGTTGTAGAAATACGGATGAGCCCAGCAATTTCTTTTTTAGCTGTCTGGATTTTGCAAAGCATAGCCTCATAGGCATGGAGGATCTCTTTGGCGCTTTCGTAAAGAATGTGACCTTCCGGGGTGAGCTGAAATTGCTTTTGACTGTTATCGATAATAGGGGTGTTGTAGGTCTTTTCCATGACCTTAAGCTTCTGGCTCACTGCAGATTGAGTAATCCCATTTACTTTGGCTGCCTCCGAAAAGCTTTGCTTTTCGACAAGGTCTTTAAATACCTGGAGACTTTCAATTTGCATACACGAGTAGTTTACAATATTATGCAACTTAAGATCAATTTTTTATTTTTATGATAAATTACGAAGCTTTTTTAGAAAATTATAAACAGCTTCAGGCTTCTATCGCTAAAGTATGTTCGGAATGTGGCCGTAGCCCCGAAACCGTAAAGGTAACTGCTGTGACTAAAAATAATCCTGCAGATTGTGTGGAATATGCCCATAAAGCAGGCTTATTTGCTGTTGGGGAAAACCGTATTCAAGAAGCTCAATCAAAAAAAGAGGAACTTCAGGATAATTCTATCCGATGGGAATTAGTGGGGCACTTGCAAAGTAATAAAGCTAAGAAAGCGATTGAACTTTTTGATCGTATTCAAACAGTGGACAGCTTTGCTTTGGCACAACGTATAGATCGCATTGCTGGAGAGCTTGGGATTCAGCAGGCAATATTGCTTCAGTTTAATACAGGCGAAGATCCTAAGAAGTTTGGGGCGACTCAACTAGAGGCTCATAAATTAGTTGAATCTGTCCTGACGCTTAAAAATATAAAATTAGAGGGCTTGATGACGATTGCGCCGATAGGAAAAGAAGAAGCAAGAGTTGCTTTTAAGCGTTTAGCTAATCTTAAGGAAGAGTTAGAGTCTACCTTGGGTGTTACATTGCCAGAGTTATCCATGGGGATGAGTGGTGACTTTGAGGAGGCTATTGCAGCAGGTAGTACCTTGATACGAGTAGGGACTTATTTATTTGGTGAGAGGTCTTATTAAATGTAAAATGCCCTAATGCTTACCCCTGAAAAGAAAGAGAGTTTTATTAAACTATTGGATGATGATACTCCAGCAATACGTAAGGCCCTTTTTGAGGAGTTTGAGCGCCTAGGAGAAGAAGCTGTTGATTTTTTACGCGAGTTAGCTTTGGGTGCTGAAGAGCCCACAGCAAGTAATGCCCGTGTTTTTTTAAAAGAATTTCTTCCGCATGATACCGTGGGCGAGTTTGTTGAATTTATTCGAGGAGTTGATCATGACCTTGAGGCAGGGGTCTTGCTTCTTGATCAGACGGTTTACCCTAAGCTCGATTTAGGAGAAGTCTCAGGTTTTTTTGATCAGGTTGCGAAACGAGCTAGAGAGCTTATGCTTCTTCCCTGTTCTTCCCAGGATAAATGTTTGGTTATTAATCGGGTGCTTTTTTTTGAATACGCCTTTCGAGGGAATCTTGAGCACTTTGATGATCCACTAAATAGCTTTCTACATCAGGTTATTAAGCGGCGTAAGGGAATCCCCATATCCCTTTCTATTCTTTATCTCTTGGTAGCTCAGCGCTGCGGTATTCCACTATCTCCTATTGGGTTGCCTGGCTATGTCATGTTAGGCTGTTTTATAGAAAAAGAACCTTTCTATATTGATCCCTTTAAGGGGGGTATTATGTACTCGGTCAGGCAAATGCGTGAAGTCCTCAAGATGCGCAAAGTGACTTTCAAGAAAAGCTATTTGGAGCCTATTTCTGTGACAGAGATTATACGCAGAACCTGTAAGAATTTAGTCCAACACTATACCGCACAGAAGCAGATAGCCTTAGCCCGCCTATTTGCACGTTTTGTGCACGAGTGTGAGCTTTAGACTGGGCAAATGTTTACTGAACTTGTTATACTCAGTTGCTTAATTATTCGACAAAGCTTATGTACGACTTGATTTTACCCTATCTTCCTATTTTCATCTTCCTCTTGGGGGCCTGTGTGGGCAGCTTTCTTAATGTGTGTATTTACCGTATTCCTGAAGAGCGTTCACTCATGGGGCCGCGATCACACTGTCGTTGCGGTAAGCCTATTACTTGGTACGACAATATCCCTTTAATCAGCTGGTTTATTTTGCGAGGAAAAGCGCGTTGCTGTAAGAAGCCGTTTCCTTTCCGCTATTTTGTTGTAGAGGCGTTAACGGGTGTTTTGTTTTTATTATGCTGGGTGCTTTTAAGCCCTGTGCATGCTTGGGTAGGTATGGTTTTTATGGCTATTTTAATAGCCTCCACTTTTATAGATTTAGATCATATGATCATCCCTGACCGTTTCACTATAGGGGGCATGGTTTTAGGCGTTGTTCTTTCAGGGATGTTCCCTGCTATGCATTTAGATACCCTTTCAGGTGTTTTTCTTTTAGATAGTGTGCATGCTGTGTTGGTTTCTTTGTTGGGTGCTTTTGTGGGTTCAGGGATGATTTTATGGTTGGCGCTCATTACAGAAGCAGTCCTCAACAAAGATGCAATGGGTTTTGGAGACGTAAAGCTTATGGGTGCTATTGGTGCTTTTTGTGGTTGGCAGGGTTCCTTTTTTGCGCTCTTTGGGGGGGCATGCTGCGGGACTTTAATTATTGCAACCGTGATGCTGGGGCAGGCTTTAGGTCTTAGGCTTTCGATGAAAGCTATTAAGGAAACCCCAAGGAAGAAAACAAAAGATGTTAGTGACAATTTAGAGTGGGGCAGTTCCGTTCCCTTTGGGCCTTGGCTTGCTTTAGGGGCCGCTCTTTATTGGCTTTTCTTTCGCGTAGAGACACTTCAGTTTCTTTCCAGCATTGAGGTCGTGTTTACCCAGTAGTTGATGCCTGGTGCCCTGATAAGGCCTTGATAAATTTATTATAGAAATGGTCTTCTATGATGCAAATGTCATTGTAAAAGCGCTCCCAAGGGAGACCAGCAAGGAGTCCTATGCGGCTTATTCTTTGTTGCTCGTTAGGGTTTTTAAGCAGAATGTTTAAGGCGATTCCTTTTTTGATGTTTACCGGCGCAGTGTTTTGTTTGCTTCCGATGTAGAGTGAGACGCAGTGCTCAATTTTTAAAAATGTTTTTTGCCTTAATTCTTCCGTGCTTCCTTCAATATCTAGTATCCTGAGTAGGCATTTAAGGGCATGGGTTATATGCTTATCTTCTAGGGGAGCTTGTATTAGAAGATAATCAGCTCGATTATAAAAATACTTTCCTATGTCTGCTGAAAGTTTAGGCGAGCCTGCATTGTATTGAATGAGGCGGGCAGCTAGGGTGTTTCGTTTTTCCTCTTTCTCGAGGAGGCCTTGTTCTTGATAACGTTGGCTTTGATCAAAGAGGGCCTGGGCTGTTTGGAGGGCTTCCTTTTCTTTACCAAGGGTCCGTAATAGCTTCTTTGCGGTCGCTTTTGTTTGGGAAGACTCTTTTTTGAGTGCCTTGAGCTGCTGAAGCCTTTGCCGCTCTTGGAGCTGTCCTGAAACTTGATTCACGGTCCAGGAGGTTATAGACAGGATCAAGTCGACTGTAAATGTATGAGGTTCCGTTGCTTTAGAAGCAATCGCCCGAGTTATTGTGTCCATTGGGGGTGTGTATAGATCCCCCATAGCTCTTTTATAGCCTAAAGAGTGCCGCTAGCTTTGAGCATGTTGATTTCACTCGCAATGCTAGGGCTAAAGTATTTGCTGCCTTCTTTTAGAGTATCAATAGCTTGTTTGATATGTTTCATCCCTTCGGATTTTTCTACAAAACCATCAACGCCACCACTGACAGCAATTTTGATAAACTTGGCATTTACTGATCCTGAGAAGATGAGCACTTTTGTGTTGGGGAGGCGCATTTTGAGGACCTGAAGAATTTCTAGACCGTTTACTTCTGGGAGTCTTATATCAACAATGGCGAGGTCAGGCGCTTTCTCGATACACTCATTGATTGCCTGTTGTCCGTTGCCACTGCTCCCGACAATTTCCATATCAGGCAGGGTCATTTCAAAGTATTCGTAAAAAAGGTTGCGCAAGACATCTTCGTCTTCTATCACAAAAACTGTTTTCATAATCAGGGTAATTTCGATTTGGAGTTAAGCCCTAATCCTAACTTACTTAAGGCCCGAGTGCGAGCTTTTTTGAGCAAAATTTAGATTATTGATGTTACATGTAGTCCTCTTTCAGCCTCAGATACCTCAGAATACCGGCAATATCGGTAGGCTTTGTGCTTTTACAAAGAGTCGTTTGCATCTTATTCACCCTCTGGGGTTTGCGCTGACGGATACTCACCTAAAACGTAGCGGGATGGACTACTGGGAGTATCTAGATGTGCACCATCACGCTGACTGGGAGGCTTTCCGGCAAAGTGATTTAGGGCCTAAGCGGTTGTGGCTTTTTACGACCCATGCTCAGGAGGCTTTTTGGGATGTTGCTTATGAGGATGAGGACGGTTTATTATTTGGAAATGAGGGAGCTGGGTGTCCAGAGTGGCTCCATGAGGCGGTAGGACCTGATTCGAGGGTCACAATACCGAACCAAGAGCCTAGGTTACGCTCCTTAAATCTTGCTACAAGTGTAGGGATCGGAGTGTATGGTGCGCTCAAGGTGCTTTCTTGATATTTTTGTTTCAATTGTTGGGCTTGGGAATACTTTTTTAATGACTTTTCCCCTAAAAGATGCGATAAAAAAGACCCTCTCGTATCATGATGAATTCCCGATTCCGTTTTTTTGTATTTGCTTTACTTTTATTATTTCCCTGGTGCCTTCAGGCTAAGCAATCTGGAATAACTCCCGACCAGTTAAAGGTTTTCCAGCAGCTTTCCCCAGATCAGCAAAAGCAATTTTTAAAGGCAAAAGAGAGAAATGCTTCTTCAAAAGGTACAGAATTTCACGAACCACCTGCGATTGTAAAGCCTCGTGACCCTCAAGACGGGCGTTACACAACAACGGGAGAGTTAAATGAAAAGCGTAAGGTAGAGCTTATTCGCCAAGGGCGCCCCACAAGTCTTGATGCTGACCCTGACACGAGGCAAGAACAGGTGACTATTTCTGAGTGGGGTTTGGAAACGGTTGCTTACACGAATGATGAAATTAAGCCTTTTGGGTATGAGCTCTTTGCGGGAACCCCAAGTACATTTGCTCCAGCAAATGATATTCCTACACCGGTTAACTATGTTGTGGGGCCTGGAGATGTGGTTGATGTACAGCTTTACGGTAAAGAGAATGAGGAATATTCTTTAGTTGTCTCGCGAGAGGGAGAGTTGCACTTTCCTGAGGTTGGGCCCATTACAGTAGCAGGCCTCAGGTATGAGGAGATGCTCTCTTTAGTCTCAGAGGAAGTCACTAAGAGGATGATTGGAGTGAAGGTGAAGATCGCCATGGGTCGTTTGCATTCCGTGGGGGTTTTTGTTCTGGGGGATGCTTATCGACCGGGGTCTTATACCGTGAGTGCTCTTTCAACGATGACTAACGCTCTATTTGTGAGCGGGGGAGTTGAGCACATTGGAAGCTTGCGTAAAATTCAATTAAAACGCCAGGGAGAGCTTGTCACACAACTGGATTTATATGATTTCCTCTTGGATGGTAATACAAGTGGAGATGCGCGCTTACAGCCGGGAGATGTTATTTTTGTGCCTCCTGTGGGGCCTCGTGCTACGATTGCTGGTTCTGTGCGTCGTCCAGCAATTTACGAGTTAAATGGAGAAGTAACCTTGGGTGAAGTTTTAGAGCTAGCGGGCGGAACTTTAGCGACTGCTTATTTGCCTTTATGCCGCATCGAGCGTTTGAATGATAAGGGGGAGCGTACTTTATTAGTTGTTGATCTGGAGAAAGACCGAGCCCTGGAGACAGCAATTAGTGATGGGGATATTATTAGTTTGGGTTCTGCTCTAGATGAATTTGGAAGCGCTATTACCGTTAGGGGACACGTGAAGCGACCAGGCGCTGTTCAATGGGCGAAAGGGATGCATCTCAGTGATGTGATTAACTCTCCCCATATGTTGCTAGCGAAGGCAGATCTTTCTTATGTCTTGATCCGGCGTGAGATTTCAATTGATAGGCGTATTGAGTTAAGATCTGTGGATTTAGCAGAGTTTTTCTCTAATCCGCAGTCTTCCCAAAATATTGAGCTGCAACCTCGGGACGAGATTATCGTATTCCCTTTAGGAGATCAAAAAATACGTGAAGCAGTATTGGTAGACTTAATTGAAGAGTTACGTTTGCAAGCCACAGAGGGAGAGCCCGTCCGTGTTGTTAGCGTAGTGGGTTCGATTCAATCCCCTGGAGAATACCCTTTGGAAGCAGCTATGCGTGTTTCGAGTTTGATTCGTGCCTCTGGTAGTTTGCAGGATGCCGCCTACATGCACAGTGCTGAAGTGACACGATACACTCCTAGCCAGGAGAATGGGCTTCAGATCCAACATATTAGTATCGATCTTTCAAAGGCTTTGGCTGGAGATAAGGTGCATGACATCCTTTTGCAGCCTTATGATCGTTTGCATATCAAGCCGCTGCCAGAGTTTGCTTCACGAGGAATTGTTGAGTTAGCAGGGGAGGTTCAGTTTCCTGGGACTTATACTATTCGTAGAGGCGAAAGCCTACGTGATCTTCTAGATCGAGCAGGTGGCCTCACACAGCGGGCTTATCCTGAAGGGGCTGTCTTCTTAAGGGAAGCATTGCGCAAGCGTGAGCAGGAAACGCTCGACAGGCTTGCCAAACAAGCAGAGTCTGACTTAGCAGCCTATGCACTCCAGGAAGCTGCAGGAGTAGCCAGTAAGGATCTTGGTAATATAGCTGCGGCTCTTGGGCCGCTCCTTGCAGACCTTAAAAAGGCAGAAGCTGTGGGGCGCCTAGTGATTGATTTACCTGCTATTCTGAAAGATGAGCGTAATGATATTATTTTAGAAGATGGAGATAGAATTGCGGTTCCTTACAAGCCTGTCTCTGTTGCAGTGATGGGAGAGGTTCAGTTTCCAACCTCACATATGTACAACAAGAAGTGGTCCCGTAGGAGTTATGTGGATTCTAGCGGAGGCTTGACTTATAAGGCAGATAGACAGCGTATTTATGTGGTACGTGCGAATGGATCTGTGATGCCTAAACGCACCTTTGGATGCACGAATGTACTCCCAGGAGATACTATTGTCGTTCCTCTTAAGGTGGATAGGATGTCTCAACTAACGTTATGGACGGCAGCAACCCAAATTATATATAACTTGGCTGTTTCTACGGCTGCAGTTAAGAGCATTTTTTAATTAGAAAAATTATGTCAGAAGGGTTTCACAGTACAGGAGTTTTAGAGCGCCCCCAAGAGCAGGAGCAGAGTAGCTATAGTCATATTCAAGCTTCAGGTAATGAAGGGATTGATTTAGTTGCAGTCACTCGGAAGCTTCTTGATTGCCGTAAGTTTATTGCGATAGTAGGTCTGCTTGGTTTTTTAGTATCTGTTGCTATTGCTTTGGCTATAACACCTACTTACAAGGCAGAAATAACAGTAGCTCCTGTTAGTGAAAATGATGGTTCAGGGAAACTGTCTTCTACTTTAGGTAATATGGGGCTTGGTTTTGCGTCTAACTTATTAGGAACGAATGGAGATAACAAAGCAGAGATTGCTTTAGCTACTATTAAGTCTCGTGCATTCCTGTTTTCTTTTATGGAGGACTACGATTTACTTCCGGTCTTGTTCCCCAAGCAATGGGATGCTAAGAGGCAGTCTTGGAAGAAACAGGATCCGAAAAAGCAACCCACTTTGTTTAAAGGGCACCAGCTATTTGTAAAAAAGATCCTAAAAGTAACTCAAGATAAGAAGACTGGTTTGGTTGCTATGTCTATCGAATGGCGTAACCCACAGCAGGCAGCTCAGTGGGCTAATATCTTAGTGCAGAGACTGAATGATCAGATGCGTGCTCAGGCTATTGTAGAGTACGAGAAGCAAAATGATTATTTAGCCAGGGAGGTTCAAAAGACAAGTGTGGTTCATGTTCAGGAGGCGATGTTTCATTTGATTGAGACCCAAACAAAAGAAGCTATGCTGGCTAATGTGACTGAAGAATTTGCCTTTAAGATTATAGATCCTGCTATTGTTCCTGAAGAACGCTCAAAGCCCAAGCGTAAACTCATTGTTGCTGCGGGTTCCTTTTTGGGGCTGTTCTTGGGGTGCTTCTTGGTCTTTGCAAATGACTTTAGACAACAGGTTTTGCGTACGAGGCAATAAGTTTCTTAGCCTCCTTTGGCTTCAGTAATCATTTTTTCGTAAATTTGGCAGTAATTTGAAATCATTGCTTCTGTGCTGAATCTCTTACTGTTCTCTAGACCTGCTTCGATTTGTTTTTCACGCTCTTGCTCAGGTTGGTTTAAGGTCCATGCGACAATTTCTGCAGAGACTTCAGCCCAAGTATCAAGATCTTTCATGGATTGGACTGAGGGCATATAGCGTGCCGCAGTACCTCCGACTTCGGTCAGTGGGGCAATCTCTGTGGCAATAACGGGGCATCCGCATGCTTGAGCTTCTAGGACAGGCCATCCAAAGCCTTCATACAGTGAGGGGAAGATCAGGAGCTCAGCCTTGGAATATAAGGCGCGTAGGTCTTCGTTGTTTACATTACAAATAAAGTGTACACGGTTTTCAAAATGATTTTCCTTGATCCAGTAGGTGAACATTTCTGCGGGAGGAGGCCCTGCCAAAACGAGATCTACTTTTTTAGTTTGAAGAGCTTGGAGTTCTTTAAATAAATAGAGTAAGCCTTGCTTATTTTTATACCAAGCATCACTTCCTACATAGAAAATATAAGGGTTTGTGAGTTTTGGGAGTAGGTCTTGAACTCTTTTTGCTGCAGCTTCTTTTGCTAAAGGCGTATAGGGGTAGTTAAAACCCATATAGGTATAGGATGCGATGTGCTTGTCTACTTGTGCAATGTCTATTAGATCCTGTAGGCTTTTTTTTGAGATACAGGTGATACGCTTTGCTTTCTTGAGGCCTTTAAGAATCACCCACTGGAGCATTTTTCCTGTGAAGCGTGTCTGGTGCTCAGGTGTTTTGCCGAGTGCAGACTTGATCGCAATAAGATCATTACAAGTAACTAGATGTGGTGTTTTTTGAAGGAATAGAGAACAAAATGCATTAGAGTGGTCACAAATATGAACAAGTAAGGGTTGGCTTGCCGGAACAACACGTAGAACTGCCTTTAAGAAGAAGGGAAATACAAAAAGTTTATCGAGATAACCTAGCCATTTACTGAGGGCTGGATAGTTTCTGGCCCATTTGCCAAAGAGGGGTTTAGGCTCGATGCGTGCATACAGTAGACCTCTCTTTTTTAGCTCCTGTTCAAGAATATCAGCAAAGCGAAGCATACTTTCTTGCTTGTCTGCTGTATAGTTGCTGACCAGTAGAACTTTTAAGCGCATTCAAAAAAAGTGTTACAGAGGGGCTCTAAGGTGTTTCTTCCTTAGGTCTCATGGGGTTGTGGTTGCCTGGGGCAGGTCTTTTTTGTTTTGGGGTTGGTATAGGGCGCTGGGGTGCGGGGCGTTTGACCGGGCGATTGCCTCCGGGTCTTGGTCTAATGTCACTCATTGCAAGCACCCGACTGGCTAAACGCCTACGCTTGGTTTTTTGCATGGCGCTTTCGGTCGGCGAGTTACAGGCACCGAGTGCTAGCCCTGCACCCATTATTGAAAACCCAAGAATTGTAGGTGGAGCCCATTGTCCATTCAGAAGGAGTAACGCTACTGCTGAAAAAATAAGTATAGGCAGGCTATTGCCCCGTTTAAGTGCGCTATAAGCGGCTGCAAATACAAAGAATGTCAGGACGACGCGATAAAGAATGAAGCCCATCCCTAAAATAGGCCCAAGTTCACTCATTGTTCGTGTCCATTCATACTCTCCAAGTGTAAATCCTACTTTACCTGTTGTTAGCTTTGCTCCGACATTTGATCCTAGGCCGATGCCATAACCAATTAATGGAATTTGTGGGAGTAGCTCAAAGGGTTCAGTCAGCGTTTTGAAAAAGCGCGCTACAATAGCTGTTTGGACACCTCCTTGGGCATCTCCAGTTGATTCTTGCCAGCGAGTTCCAAAGGTCTCCATTCCTTCACTAAAGGCAGGTAAGAAGTTTAACCCAACAAGAATGATACAGCTAATGACCATCACACGAGATAGGATTTTAGATAAACCAGGCAAGTGATAGATAGAAAAAGCACCTGCAGCAACAACAGTAGCCACCGTGAGGGCAAAGAGACGGCTGATTGAAATAGGAACTGCGATGATAATAGCCCCTGCTGTGGCTACAATAAAAGCAAGTTTGACCGGTTTTTTATGAATGACAATATTGATGAGAAAAGCAGTTGCCAGAGGGTAGAAAGCCGCAGGGCCACTAATAAAAGAGAATGTCCCTGGGGGGCGGAAACGACCTAGAGCCCCTGCAACCGAGAAGCCGGAGATCCCCCCTGGTTTTTTATTAATAAAGTGAGTGTAAGGAGCATAGAACTGAAGAATCATCAGCAATGTCATCGGCACTGTCAGCAGTAAGATAAATTTCCCTATTTTGTAGACATCATCCCGGGTGAGGATGTTCCCCATAATAAATATTAAAGGAATATGAAGGTAGTTAACCCGTAGTCCGTACAAAGTGACCATGAGGTTGCTTTTGTCGCTGAATAACCCAAAGAAGAAGGAAAAGACAGCTAGGAGTATGAGGTTAAATATCCATGCTCCAGGCTTTGTCTGAAAATTCTTCATGTACATGAAGTAAATTAAGACAACAACAGGGTCTCTGATAATAAGGAGTGGGTTTGATAGCCCAGGAAGTACCCACTTTCTTAAGGCTCCTTCAAAAATAAGTAAAATCAGGTAGAGCCATATAAGGCGCTTGATGAACTGTGTAGGGTCAGGGGTGCGCATTACTTTGCTTTAACTATGCTATCTAGGATGATATTTTCGATTTTAAGCAAAGTAATTACTTTAGACTCTATCTTTGTTATACCCTCAATGTAGCGCTGATTGATTTGAGCCCCTAGCTCCAGATTGTCTTCTATCTGGGAGCTTATGATGCTTGTTACATCATTGACTTTATCCACGCTGATACCAGTTAGAGAGGCTCCCTTTTGAGGGACAAGGATTTCAACAACAATAATATAAGATTCTTGCTTTTTTTCGGCCGGCTCCATCTCTAGTTTTGTACGCATGTCAATGACGGGAACAACCTTCCCTCTTAGGTTAATCGCTCCTTTCACAAAATTGGGTACATTAGGGATGGGTGTAATTTGCGTTTGCTGAATAACCTCTTGAGAGACTTGGACTGGGATTCCGTAATGTTCATCAGCAAGCCTAAAAAGGAGATATTTTTGGACAGAAATCTCTTGTTCTTCTTTGAGTGTAGGTTCTGTAGGGGGTTCGGTTGTAGGCATAAGCAAAGGGGGCTAGTCTTTAGGTAAAAGGCTCTTTACTAAGAGGATGCTAAAACTTTAAAGAAGTTTTGTAAAGGGCCTTGTCTAAATAGAAAAGCCGGATGAGGGGTACATCCGGCTTTTCTTTATAGGTAACAATCTATTAGGGTAGGCTAGGGATCAATAGAAATTCGATACGTGTGGGACATGAGGATTCTTGCAAGTTATTAGGTTTTTGTCAATCTTTTATAAGCTTTATATACAAGCAGATGCATGACCCTCTTAAGTCATTCTTTGTTGATTTGGCATCGGTTTCGGATCGACAAGAAAATGTTTATAGAATAAATTCATTCAGAAAATAAGACTGCTTAAGATGGATATTAAAATATTAGAGTTAGGCCCCCTTGCTACGAATGCTTATGTATTGCTGAATAGAGGCTTTGGTGAAGCTTTTGTTGTGGATGCCCCTATGGGTGCAGTAGAGGCACTCGAGCCTATCCTGGAAGAAGCAGAGTGCATGCTCACTGGGGTGTTATTAACCCATGGGCATTGGGATCATATAGCAGAGGCTCAGGTGCTTAAAGAAAAAACAGGGGCTCAAGTCTATGCCCATATTGGGGATCGTTTATGGATTGAAGACCCTATGATGATGGCCCCTTTTATGCCTGAAGGGCTTATTATAAAGCCTATTGAGGTTGATACCTGGCTGGAAGGGCAGTCTACTTGCGAGCTCTTGGGTGAGGCTGTTGAAATTAGAGAAGTACCTGGGCATGCACCTGGGAGTGTTCTTTTTTATTTTAGCGATTACGCCTGCGCTTTTGTTGGGGATGCGATTTTTGCTGGTAGTGTAGGCCGTTATGATTTGCCCGGAGGGGATGGAGAGCAGCTCATGCAGGCAATTACCAGGCAAGTCTACACGCTACCTGAAGATACAGTTCTGTACCCTGGGCATGGCCCTGCAACCACGGTAGAACAGGAGAAGAAGACTAATCCTTTTGTTAGAGGTGCTTGATCCCTTCAGAGAGAACTTCGCAAGCTTTGTCTAGCGCAGCACCGTGGTGAGCTGTAGTGAGGAACCAGGCCTCAAAGGCTGAAGGAGGGAGATATACTCCGCGTTCAAGGGCAAAGTGGAATAGTTTATTGAATAGGGAGGTCTCTGTTTGGATTGCTTCGTTATAATTGTGAACCGGGGTTTCACTAAAGAAGCATGAGAGCATACCCACAGACTGAGGCACTTGGAGTGCTAGTCCTTTTTTATTGGCTGCTTCGAGTAGAGCACTGCGCAGTTGTTGGCACATTTGCTCGAGTAACGCGTAAGGGGGTTCCTCTTTGATGAGTTGCAGTGCCGCGGTCCCTGAAGCCATAGTTACTGGGTTCCCACTATTGGTGCCTGCTTGGTATACAGGGCCTGCAGGGGAAAGCATCTCCATGATTTCTGCTCGGCCTCCAAAGGCACCCACAGGCAAGCCGCCTCCAATGATCTTACTAAGACAGGTAATATCAGGAGTGATCCCTTCTTTTTCTTGAACCCCTCCTAAAGCCTGACGGAACCCTGTCATGACCTCATCAAAAATAAGGAGGACCCCGTGCTCAGTGCAAAGCTGGCGTAATGCTTGCAGGTAGCCGGGCTTAGCTAGGATGTGGCCACAGTTACCGATATAAGGCTCGAGTATAATGGCGGCAATTTCAGAACCATAGGCTTGTAGGGCGCCTTTAATAGCATCGATATCATTATATTCTAAGAGTAATGTTTCGTTTGCGAAAGCAGGGGGGATTCCTGCGCTGTCAGGGTTTCCAAAGGTTAGTGGGCCTGATCCTGCTTTAACAAGGAGTGCATCTAGGTGACCATGATAACAACCTGAGAACTTGATAATCTTGTTTCTTCCTGTGAACCCGCGTGCTAAACGGATAGCTGACATAGTAGCTTCAGTACCGCTATTGCACATGCGAACTTTTTCTATAGAAGGCACTGCCTCTACAACAAGTTCACAGAGGGGGATCTGGTAGGGGCTTACTGCTCCAAAAGTATTTCCTTTACTGGAGGCTTCATGCACTGCAGCGCGGATTTTAGGGTGGTTATGTCCATGAATGATAGCGCCCCAGCCATTAACGAAATCAATATATTGATCTCCGTCTACAGACGTTAGGATTGCTCCATCGCCGCGCTCTATATAAAAGGGATGACCGCCTACGGATTGGAAAGCCCATACAGGAGAGTGTACGCCGCTAGGCGTTAGCGTTTTTGCTTTTTCGTAAAGTTTATGAGAAAGGCTTGTTTGAGTAGGCGTATCAATAGTTTGCATAAGTGGGGGGACTTTAAGAATAAGCTTATGCCAAAGCAATATTTTTAAGCGTTTTTATTTATTCTTTTAACTTGATTGGGATGTGGGCTTGGCTTTCTATGGAGGCATGTCTCAAGCTGCCTCGTCTGGTATTAATATAGAATTAGGAGATCAATGTTCTTCTGTGGCTTTCGAGTGGGCCCAAAAGACTTTTAAATATAGGGAAGGAAAAGATGGGAGTGCGGATACGCGCCTAAAAGGATCCTACTCGCAGATCATGAACTATGGTGATGTGCGTTTGGCTATGAGTTCCGATGGTGTGGGGACCAAGATTGAAATTGCTGAACGTGCGGGCATTTATCATACGCTTGGCTTTGATCTGGTAGCTATGGTTGTGGATGATTTGGTTTGTAATGGGGTAGAACCTGCAAACCTGTCCAATATATTAGATGTTGATTATTTAGATGAATCTATTGTCCGAAAGTTGATGGAAGGTTTGTATGAGGCTGCGAAGGTCGCCAAAGTTTCTGTTACTGGAGGAGAAATTGCTGAGTTGGGCTCTCGTATTGGTGGCTATGGTGAGGCTATGCATTTTAACTGGGGGGCTACAGGTATTGGTGTGCTACCTTCTAGCCGAGAACTTATTGATGGAAGTGCGGTGCGCGCGGGAGATACCATTATTACTATTAAGAGCCGTGGGCTACGCAGTAATGGATTTTCTAGGGCTCGGCAACTCCTTGGGGCAACTTTCGGAGATGATTGGCATAAGGTGATGTTCCAGGCAGAGCAATCCTGGGGGGAAGCTTTACTGACACCAGCACTTATTTATACGCCAGGAATTTTGAAGCTTTTTGATGAAGGTGTACCTGTGCATGGTTTAGTTCATGTCACCGGCGGAGGTATTGCCGGTAACCTAAAGCGGATGCTTAAGGCAAATCAGCTGGGTGCTCAGCTTGATAGTCTTTTTGAGCCACACCCCCTTATGCAAGCACTTCAGAAGATGGGGACAATGAGCGATGAGGAGGCTTACCGACTTTGGAATATGGGCAATGGTATGCTTGTTATTGTAGGGGCTGAAGATAAAGAGCTTGTTCTTTCGTTGCTTGAGCAGCAAGGTTACAAGGCCCAGGAAGCAGGAACAGTTGTTCCTGAGAAGATCATTACTTTAAAAACACAAACTATGCACTCGGATGCATTAATTTATGAGTCTTGTTGATGTTGATCCATTTGTAGTTACCTTGATGCCTGCCCAGGATTATTTCCAGGCAGAGGGGGTTCGTATTGAAGAAAAAGCCCAGAAGTTTTTAGGCATCAAGACGGGGCGGGTAACAGTTGCAAAACGCTTAATCTTTCAAAACCTTTGGGAGCTTAAGCAGGTAGAGCACTTTGCTCGAGAAGTGTTGAGTGAAGGTGGGATCTATCAGGCTTGTATTGGGGGTTGTGATCTGAAGGCACGCTATCATACTTGGGTTGTTGTGGGGAAGCGTCCTGGGGTTACAGATGATGAAGGGGCTACAGCCCAGAAAGCATTTAATGACTTTTTGGGTAACGAGCATGCAGCTGTAGAGCAAGGGGTGTTTACCCAAACGATTTACGGATTCGAAAATGCTTTGGATGAAGCCGCATTGAAGAAGCTTGCGTGTGAGTTATTAGGAAACCCTATGGTCCATGATTTTGCCTATAATGCAAAGCAGACCCAGGCACCCCTGTGTGCAGAGCTTCCTTCTGAAAAAGTAGGTGTGGTTTCTTTAGAGATCTCTGATGAGGCCTTGCAGACTCTTTCCAAGGAGCGGCATTGGGTTTTTAGCCTAGAGGAAATGAAGGCCATTCAGGCTCACTTTAGAGAAGGCGCCTTGCGTAGTATGCGTGATGCTTTAGGAATGCCTGAAGGGCCGACAGATTGTGAGCTTGAAATTCTTGCTCAAACATGGTCAGAGCATTGTAAGCATAAGGAATTTAATGCGCTAATTCGTTATTACGACAAAGATACAGATACACACCGGGAAATAAACTCTTTGTTCAAGACAAAAATTGCTGGCTCTACAGCCCTGATTCAGGAACGCCTTAAAGAGAATGGGCATGATTGGTTGCTGAAGGTCTTTTCAGACAATGCAGGTGTGGTGCGTGTTGCAGAAAATCTTTTATTTACCTGGAAGGTAGAGACCCATAATACCCCCTCCGCGCTCGACCCCTATGGTGGGGCGATTACAGGCGTGCTGGGGTGTAACCGTGATGCTGTGGGCACTGGGGTTGGTGGAGCACGGCCGCTATTTAATACCAATGTACTTTGTTTTGCTGAACCTACTTATGACAAACCTTTACTGCAAGGACAGCTCCACCCGGCGCGTATTCTTGAGGGTGTTGTCGAAGGCATTATGGATGGTGGAAACAAAATGGGTATTCCTACTGTGAATGGTTCAATTGTTTTTGATGAGCGTTTTTGTGGTAAGCCACTAGTTTTTTGTGGGACAGGAGCGTTAATGCCTGAATACTTGAATGACCAGAATACCTGGGAAAAGCGACTAGACCCTGGAGATTGGATCATCATGGCTGGAGGCCGTGTGGGTAAAGATGGTATTCATGGTGCGACTTTGTCGTCAGTAGAGGCAGATGCAGAGTTGCCTTTAGGTATGGTTCAGATTGGTAGCCCTGCAACTCAGAAGTTCCTTTTTGACTTTATGGAAGAGGCTTTGCGTATGGGGCTCATAAAAACTAGTACGGATAATGGTGCTGGTGGGCTGTCCTCTTCGATTGGAGAGCTGGCTGAGCTTACTAATGGGGCGGAGGTTCACTTAGAGCGTGTGCCGCTTAAGTACTTAGGGCTTAGCCCGTGGGAAGTGTTCTTATCTGAGTCTCAGGAGCGCATGACTATAGCTATTGAGCCAAAGAATTGGAAGGCGCTGAAGCATTTAGCAGATGAGTTTGAGGTAGAAGTCTCCCATATTGGAGCTTTTACGGATACTGGGTATCTTGATATTCAACATAAGAGCAAGCGGGTTGCTTATTTGGATCTAGAGTTTCTCCATGATGGAGTGCCCCAGAAAAAGCTTTGTGCTGAGTGGGCTAAGCCTAATGTGCAGGAGCCAAAATCAATTGTAGTTTCAGATTATAACAGTGTTTTACTCAAGCTTTTGGGGGCTTATAATATTTGTTCTAAGGAGGATGTTATCCGCCGCTATGATCATGAGGTTAAAGGCCGCAGTGTTGTGAAGCCTTTGATGGGAATGAATGGAGAAGCCCCGCAGGATGCAGCTGTTATTCGATTAAGTCATGAAGGCTACGAAGGTTTGGCTGTGTCTAACGGTATATTGCCGCGCTATGGTGATATTGATGCTTATGCCATGTCAGCGGGAGCCTTTGATGAAGCTGTGCGCCAAATCATTGCAGTGGGTGGGGCATTACCAGATCTCTTGCAAGAAGATTGTCCGTTCTGGACAGTGAATGATAACTTCTGTGTGCCAGATTCTGTTTATGACGAGCAAGGAAACCCAGACGGGAAGTACAAGTTAGCCCAACTCGTCAGGATGTGTGATGCTCTGTACGATATGGCTCTTGCTTATAATATTCCGATGACTTCCGGTAAGGATAGTATGAAGAACGACTTTAGAGCTGGGGATGTTAAAATCTCGGTGCCTCCAACGGTATTGTATTCCATGGTATCTAAGGTTAAGGATGTGCGTAAGATAACAACCTCAGAGTTTAAAGCCCCGGGAGATCTTATCTACCTTCTTGGGGAGACTTATGATGAGTTAGGTGGGTCTGAGTTTTATAAGCTTTTTGATGAACTGGGGGCAAATGTACCTCAAGTCCGTCCAGAGCGGGCAATCGCGCTTTACAAACGAATGGCTCAGGCGCACGACAAGCGTCTAATCACCTCTTGCCACGACCTTTCAGATGGAGGGTTGGCTGTTGGGTTATGCGAGTCTGCTTTTGGAGGCGGGCTGGGTGCTTCTATTAAATGGAATGCCTCAGGCTTGAGTCCGCAGGCAGTCCTTTTCTCAGAGTCTCATTCTCGTTTCCTGGTTTCTGTAAATCCGAAGCGTAAGGAAGCCTTCGAGCGTTTAATGGAAGGGCGCTTTACTTTTCTAGGTGAAGTTATTAAAGAGCACCGCTTGAGTATTACGGTTAAAAATGAAAAATTAATCGACTTAGAATTGGCAAAGTTGCTAGAAGCCTGGAAGGGAGGCCTTGTTTTATGAGAGGTGTGCGTGCATTAGTATTAACTGGGTTTGGGATTAACTGTGAGGAAGAGATGGCGGCTGCTTATCGTCTTGCCGGTGCAGAAGCAGATATTGTCCACCTTAAGGATGTTTTTTCAGGAAAGGCCTGCTTGTTTGACTATGATATTTTGAATTTCCCGGGTGGGTTCTCTTTTGGGGATGACCTGGGGGCCGGGCGCGTTTTAGCAAACCGCTTGAAATATAAGCAGTGTGCAACAGGAGAGTCTTTCTTTGAGCAATTGCAGCGTTATATTGCCGAAGGCAAAATTATTATAGGGATTTGTAATGGATTTCAGGCTTTAGTTACCTTGGGCCTGCTACCTGGGCTTGCTCCTGAGATACAGCAGGAAGTTGCTTTAGTTTCTAATGATTCAGGGAAGTTTGAAGACCGTTGGTGCCATTGTGTAGTGCCCAAATATTGTACAAGCCCACTCCTTCCAAAAGGTGCCTTGTTTGACTTTCCTGTGCGCCATGGCGAAGGAAAGTTATGGGTCCCTCATGAAGAAACCCGAGAGCTTATTATCCGCAAGGGGCTGATTGCACTACAGTATTGTACTCAAGAAGGTGGAATTACCGAGGAATACCCGCATAACCCAAATGGAGCTTGGATGAGTTGCGCCGCACTCACAGACCCTACAGGACAAGTGCTAGGGATGATGCCACACCCTGAGGCTTATCTTTCTTTTTATAATCACCCCCAGTGGCCTCAGCGACTGCGTGAAGAACCCACAGCTAAGGATGAAGGCGAGGGGCTTTCTTTATTTAAGCATATTGTAGAACACGTACGTGCAACCTTGCACACAGCAGTTATTACTTAATAATGAATACAGTAAAATTAAAACGCGCTCTTATTAGCGTAGCTGACAAAACAGACATCATTCCTTTAGCTCAAGCCCTTCAGCAAAGTGGTTGTGAGATTATATCCACAGGGGGAACGCTTAAGGTTCTAGAGGAAGCAGGGGTAGCAGTGACTAACATTAGTGCCGTTACAAAAAACCCTGAGGCGTTTGGTGGGCGCATGAAGACTATCTCCTTCGAGATAGAGTCTTCTATCTTGTTTAATCGAGATACAGATGCTCAAGAGGCTGCTTCTTTAGGAATTAAGCCCCTTGATTTAGTCGTTTGTAATTTTTACCCCTTTGAGAAGGTCTATAAAGAAGGCGCCTCTTTAGAAGATTTGGTTGAAAATGTTGATATTGGCGGCCCTACGATGATTCGCGCGGCGGCTAAAAATTTCAAGCACGTAACAGCCCTGACAGACCCTGCTGATTATGCAGATGTGATTGAGGAATTGTCTGTGCATGAGGGGGCAACAACTTTAGCTTTGCGTCAGCGCTTGATGCGTAAGGCTTTCCATTTGACGGCAGACTATGATGCCTTAATTGCCACAGCATTTGACAAAGAGGCAGGCATACATTCTTTACGCCTTGCTTTTTCTGATGGTAAACCCCTTCGCTATGGAGAAAATCCTCACCAGAAAGCTTTCTTCTTTAAAGAACGTAAGAACGAAAATTCTCTGTACGACATTAATATCTTAAACGGAAAAGAGCTCTCTTTTAACAACTTGTTAGATGTAAACAGCGCTATTGATTGCGTGCGCGAGCTTGGGCGTTCAGCGTGTGCGGTCATTAAGCATAATGTCCCTTGCGGGCTGAGTGAAGGAGAGAATCAGCGTCGTGTATTAGAACTTGCCTGGCAGTCAGACCCTGTATCTGCTTTTGGGTCAGTGATTGCTTTTAATAAGCCTGTTGCCGAGGAGACCGTTCAGTTCTTTGGCTTTGGGAACGAAGATAAATCTCAGCGTAAATTCGTAGAGGTTATTATTGCACCTAGTTTTGAGCTTGCTGCTTTAGATATTCTTAAAAAGCAGAAAAACCTACGCGTTATTGAGTTCGATACAGCTGCTAAAGAATCTCCGTATGAGTTAAAGTACTTCAAAGGTTCTTTACTCCTTCAGGACAAAGATGAAGAACTCTTTCAGCAGCTAGATTGCCCAACAAAGAAGAAGGCTCATTTTGATGAAGGCCTTGCTCGCTTCGGGGTTAAGGCAGTCCGTCAGGTCCGTTCCAATGCGATTGCTGTAGTACGCAAGGTAGAGGGAGAGACTTACCAGCTTCTTGGCATGGGTGCCGGGCAGCCTAACCGCTTAACCTCTGTGGCTCTTGCTCTAGATAAGTGCAAGGATAACCTAAGTGCAGAGTACCAAGGCCCTGCAGAACAGCAGAGTGCTTATTTAGAGAAAGAACTTTCCGAGACTTTATTGCTCTCTGAAGCCTTTTTCCCTTTCCCAGACAGTGTAGATGCATGTGCTAAGCATGGTGTTAAAGCAATCCTGCAGCCTGGGGGCTCTATCCGCGATGCAGATATTATTGAACGCTGTGATGAGTATGATATCGCCATGCTTCTTACAGGAGTAAGACATTTTAAACATTAAAACTATTAAGAACCATGAATACCTTAAAAGAAATAACAACTCCTCAACTCGAGAAAATCCACTCCGGCAAGGTCCGTGAAAGCTTTCGTGTGGGCAATGCTCGCTTGATTGCCTCTACGAACCGCATTTCTTGCTTTAATAAAGTTTTAGAGGCAACGCAGCCCCATAAGGGAGCGATCCTCAATCAACTTTCTGCTTTTTGGTTTGAGAAGACAGCCCACATTGTCCCAAGTGCTTTCCTGAAGGTTGTAGACCCGAATATGTGCCTTATGAAAGAGGCTACACCCTTGCGCGTAGAAATGATCGTGCGTGGCTATCTGACGGGGTCTATTTGGCGCCAGTATGTTAAGGGTGAGCGTACATTCTCTGGGGTAACACTCCCGGATGGTATGTCTATGAACGATCCTTTCCCGCAGCCAATCCTTACACCTACAACAAAGTGTGAAGAGGACCGCGGTATTGCTCCAGACGAGATCGTTTCAAGTGGTTTAGTTGCAGAAGCAACTTACCAGAAAATGTCAGAGGTTGCTTTAGCCCTCTTTGAATTTGGTAGCCAGTGGTGTAAAGAGCGTGGGCTTATTTTGGTAGATACCAAATATGAATTTGGTCTTATCGGTTCCGAGCTTGTGCTTATCGATGAGATTCACACACCAGACTCCTCACGTTTCTGGAAACAAGAAGAGTATGATGCAACCGGAGGAAAAGCTTCTTGGATGGATAAGGAATATATCCGCCAGGCTTTGCTCGACAAAGGTGATGTACCTAGCTCTATCAAAACAGTTCCTAGTGATATTGTTTACGAAGCCTCCGAGCGCTACAAGTGGGTGTACGAAGCCATTACAGGTACTCAGTTTAAGGATGAGGAAGATGCGCCTAAAACACGCATGTGCCAAAACCTTGTTCGTGAAGGTATCATTAAGGATGGTTATGTCGCGATGGTGTTAGGTTCAAAGAGTGACTTTGATCACGCCATGAAGATTAAAGACCACCTAGACCGCTATGACGTGATGGTCGACATTCGTGTGCTTTCTGCTCATAAAAATGGTGAAGCAATCCCCGCTTTAGCAAAAGAGTATAATCACTCTATGGAGCCAGGTGTGGTAATTGCGATTGCGGGCCGCTCTAATGGTTTAGGGGGTGCTCTAGCAGCTAACCTTGTGGTGCAAGTCGTGAATTGCCCTCCCTTTAGCAGTAAGGAAGATTGCGCACAGAACGTGAATTCTTCTCTTATGATGCCTTCTGCAACACCTGCTGTGACTTGTGTGTACCCAGACAATGCAGCAATGGCCGCATTACGCGCTTTAAGCATCCCACGTCTTAAAGAGCTTTTCTGTTCAGACATTGAAGAGATCAAAGCCGGCTTAGCTGCTGCTGATGAGCAAATGAAGAAAGCTTTTCGCTCAAAATCTGCAGACAGTGCCGCAGAAAGCAAAAATAAGGCTCTTGTATGAAAGTAGCAGTTTTGGGGACAGGGGGCAGAGAACATGCCTTTGTTTGGAAATTAATGCAGGATCTCCCTGAGGAGGATGTATTTCTTTTGCCAGGCAATGCCGGTGTGAACTGCTCTTACCCCATTGATGTTTCTGACTTTAAGGCGCTCGAGCAATTCTGCTGCGAACAAGGTGTAGGGCTCATTATTGTTGGGCCCGAAGCCCCCTTAGCTGAAGGTATCGTGGATTACTTCCGTAAGACAGATATTAAGATTTTTGGACCAAGCCAAGAAGCAACACAGCTTGAAAGTTCTAAGATCTGGGCTAAGCAGTTCATGGAAAGACACGGGGTTGCCACCGCGGGTTTTTGGAGCTTCGAGCGCATTGAAGACGCTTATCCGTGCGTAGCTTCTTTAGAAGGTAACTTAGTTGTTAAGTACGATGGTCTTGCCGGGGGGAAAGGAGTTACTGTGTGTTCGAGTACTCAGGAAGCGCACACAGCCTTAAAACAACTCCAGGACAAATACGGCAATGAGGTTCCTTTCCTGATTGAAGAGCGCCTAGAAGGAGAAGAAGTCTCTGTGATTGGTTTTACTGATGGTAAGAGCTTTTCTGCTTTGCTTCCTGCTCAAGACCATAAGCGTGCACTCGAAGGTGATTGCGGCCCTAACACGGGTGGTATGGGGGCATTCTGCCCAGCCTCTTTTTGTGATGAGCGCCTCCTGAGTCATATTGATGCGACTATCATTCAGCCTACGCTCAAAGGTATTGCTGCTGAAGGCCTAGACTATAAAGGTGTGATTTATTTTGGGGTAATGATGACACCCCTTGGACCACGCTTGCTAGAGTATAACACTCGTTTCGGAGACCCCGAAGCAGAGATTTTGCTCCCAGCGCTCCAGACGAGCTTTTTGGAGGTGGTTCAAGCATGCTTAGAGCAACGCTTGTCTGCAATGCCTATAGCCATGCACCCTGGGTATTTTGTAGATGTTGTCTTAACCTCAGATGGCTACCCGGGTGATTACACTACAGGTAAGCCTATTGTAGGCCTTGAGCAGCTTGATTCAGAAACACTCGTGTTTCATGCAGGAACCCGCTGGGAAGGAGAGTCTTTGGTGACTGCCGGAGGGCGTGTTCTTAATATTGTTTGTAAGGGAGATACTCTAGAGCAAGCTATTGATAAGGTTTATCGTGAGTGTTCCAAAATTCATTTTGAAGGGATGACTTACCGCAAAGACATCGCGCATAAAGGACTTCGTATACCTGCATGCAACGCTTAGCCATACTGATTTCTGGAAGTGGTACCAATATGGAGGCGATTGTCCACAATACGCAGCCCGGAGGTATGCTTGAAGGTTTATGTCAAGTCGCTGTGGTTATTTCCAATAAGCCCAATGCTCTTGGCTTAGAAAAGGCAAAAGCTCTTGGAATTCCTGTGATATGTGTGCCTTCGGCTGGGCGTAGTCGAGAAGATTTTGAGAATGATCTTTTGGATGTATTGAAGGGGTATCAACCTGGGTTGATTGTTTTGGCTGGTTTTATGCGGGTCCTATCCCCCGTAATGACTAATGCCTACAGAAACCAGATCATTAATATTCATCCTGCCGACACACGTGCCTTCCAGGGGGTAGGGGGATATCGTTGGGCTTATGAAAATGGCTTGAAGCAGACCCACATTACAGTACATTATATAGATGAGGGGGTTGATACTGGCCCCATAATTGATCAAATGTCTGTGGATATAGAACAGTGTAAAAATGTAGAAGAAGTCACTCAAGTAGGGCTAGCTGCTGAGCGACTTTTTTATAGTAAAGTAATACGTAATCTTTTAGTTAAGGAGTTGAAGAAGGAAGTGCTATGTGCGGGATCCTAGGGATTGTAGGTGTTAACGAAAAGGAAGATGTTTATAATGAGCTCATCTGTGGGCTTACTACCTTACAGCATCGTGGGCAGGATTCGGCAGGTCTTGTCACTTTTGACCGAACTTTTCATTTAGAAAAAAAGCTTGGAGTTGCTAGCGAGGTATTTAAACAAAATGATTTAGACTCCTGCAGAGGGGCCTGGGGCTTGGGGCACACACGTTATGCAACCCAAGGTGAAACACGCCTTATGGATGCACAGCCCTTTACGCTCAATCATCCTTATGGTATTGCAATGGTCCATAACGGGAACATTACCAATTTTGAGCAACTGCGTGAAAATTTAGCCCAAGACCATCGTTATTTAATAGAGACCTCAAACGATCTAGAGTTTTTGCTTTATACATTTGGGCTAGAGCTCGAGAAAACAGGTATGTTTCGTGTTACGCCTGAGTCTGTCTTTCAAGCAGTAGAAGGCGTTCAGCGGAAAGTTCAAGGCGCCTATGCTACAATTGCTCTCATTGCAGGGCAGGGGATGGTTGCCTTTACAGACCCTTGTGGGATTCGCCCACTTTTATTAGGCCGTAAAGATACCGAAACAGGCCCTGCCTATGCGTTTGCTTCAGAGACTAAATGTTTTGATTATTTAGGCTATACCCCCATTCATCAACTCGGTGCTGGAGAGGCTATTTTTATTGATGCAAATAAAAAGATACACACCCACTCTGGAGTAAGTAAGCGCCAGGCGTTTTGTGTCTTTGAATATATTTATTTGTCCCAGGCAGATACCTCTTTTCATGGTCGCCTAGTAGCCTCAGACCGCGAGAAACTCGGCCACGTAATTGCAAAGCGTTTTCAGGAACGAGGCTTCGATCCTGATATCGTGATTGATGTACCTTCTTCTGGGTATTTCTTTGCTCAAGGCCTTGCCGAGGCATTAGGCATCCCTTACAAGAAAGGCCTCATTAAAAATAATCAGGCCAAACGTAGTTTTATCTCCCCTACGCAAGCTCTGCGCAAAAAGATCGTACACCAAAAACACAATCCCTTAAAAACAGTCATTCAAGGTAAAAAAGTTGCCGTAGTCGATGACTCTATCGTCCGCGGAACAACCTCAAAGCACATCTGTGACCTCATCCGCCGCGCTGGCGCCGAGGCTGTTTACTTTGTTTCCGGAGCCCCCGCTATTAAGCACCCCTGTATTTACGGTGTAGACATGCCAGACCCCGGAGAAATGGTCGCCGCCATCCGTACCGAAGAAGAAGTCGCCGAATTTATGGGCGCTGACGCAGTCGTCTACCCCAGTCTAGAAGATATGCGCAGCCTATACCAAGGCATCGGCATCTGCGACGCCTGCTTCTCTGGCGAATACCCAAGCAACGTATCTGAAGAGACACTTGAAGCTATACGCCAAGAGAAAGTACTCTCCTGTAGGTAGGGCTCCGATTAAGGCGAATTCCTTCGTTAAGCCTACATTCCTCCTCAGGTCACGTACTGTTTTGTA
>DFOT01000011.1 GCA_002376875.1 Opitutia bacterium UBA3534
ATTCAGGCTCCGAACCTGACATCCCTGAATCTTAGTTCGTGTAAGAAAATTACGGCTGAGGATATACAGGCTATTGTTATTCAGGCTCCGAACCTGACATCCCTGAATCTTAGTTCGTGTAAGAAAATTACGGCTGAGGATATACAGGCTATTGTTATTCAGGCTATGAAGCTGACATACCTGAATCTTGTTGAGTGTAAACAACTTACGGAACTCTCGCTTCAGGCTCCAAACCTAACACAACTGAACCTTCGTTGGTGTACGCAACTTACGGAACTCTCGCTTCAGACACCAAATCTGACATACCTGGACCCTGGTTGCTGCAATCAGCTTACACAGGCATTTTTTACTGGGCTTCGGGAAGAGCATCCTGGGATTGAGATTGTTGACTAATTTGCCTGCGTTTTTTTGATTATTATGGGACTATCTACAACACGTATTACTATACCAGGCTTGACTGCTGCTGGGCAGGAAGAGGCCATGGAGGTGCAGGAGTCTTTTGCTTCTCCGAAGTCTTGGGCTTCTAAGGAGATGCTGGCACTTTTCAAAAAAAAGGAAGGGTGCCAAGCCAGAGAGATATTGCCTCCTGAAATTTGGGGGGGAGTGATAACTCACCTCACTTTTGAGGAAAGATTGCCATTGTCTGCTGTTTCACGAACCCTAAAGAAGTGTGTTATAAATACTCCGGTTGATGTGAGTTTGACTCCCTATAGAAATGAAACTAGGGAACAGCTTCTGGCTCGGATTGGTGTTTTTGAGAATATACGGAAGCTGAATCTTAGTGAGTGCAACCAACTTACGACTCAGGATATACAGGCTATTGTTAATCAAAACCCGAACCTTACACACCTGAACCTTGGTTGGTGTAGCCAACTTACCACATTCTCGATTCAGGCCCAGAATCTTGAAGAGCTGAATCTTAGTAATTGTAAGCAACTTACGACTCAGGCTATACAAACTATTGTTAATCAAAATCCGAACCTTACACACCTCAACCTTACTAGGTGTAGCCAACTTACCACACTCTCAATTCAAGCTCCAAGCCTTAAAGAGCTGAACCTTCGTGGGTGTAAGCAACTTACGGTTGAGAATATACAAGCTATTGTTGCTCAGGCTCCGAACCTTACACACCTGAACCTTAGTGGGTGTAGCCAACTTACCACACTCTCAATTCAGGCTAAGAATCTTACACACCTGGTCCTTAGTGGGTGTCAGCAAATCATGGAACTCTCGCTTCAAGCTCCGAACCTGACACAGCTGAACCTTGGTTGGTGTACGCAACTTACGGCTGAAGATATACAGGATATTGTTGCAGAGAACCTGAACCTGACATACCTGAAACTTAGTCGGTGTACACAGCTTACGGCTGAAGATATACAGGATATTGTTGCAGAGAACCTGAACCTGACATACCTGAAACTTAGTCGGTGTACACAGCTTACGGCTGAGGACATACAGGCTATTATTGATCAGTCTCCGAACCTTACACATCTGGACCTTAGTTTCTGTAAACAGCTTACCATACTCTCGCTTCAAGCTCAGAACCTTACACACCTGGACCTTAGTTTCTGTAAACAGCTTACCACACTCTCGCTTCAAGCTCAGAACCTTACACACCTGAACCTTCGAGAGTGTATGAAACTTAGCACACTCTCGTATCAAACTCCGAACCTGACATATCTGAAATTTAAGGGGTGTAACCAATTTACCGCACTCTCGCTTCAGCTTCCGAAACTTACATACCTGAATCTTAGTTTTTGTTACCAACTGAGCAGGCTCTCGCTTCAGGCTCCACACCTAACACACCTGGACCTTCGTTGGTGCTACCAGCTTACACCGGCATTTATTGCTGGGCTTCAAGAGGAGTATCCTGAGGCGGAGATTAGTTGGTAATTTGCCTGCGTTTTTTTGATTATTATGGGACTATCTACAACACGTGTTGCTACACCAGGCTTGGCTGCTGGGCAGGAAGAGGCCATGGAGGTGCAGGAGTCTTTTGCTTCTCCGAAGTCTTGGGCTTCTAAAGAGATGCTGGCACTTTTCAAAAAAAAGGAAGGATGCCAGGCCAGAGAGATATTGCCACCTGAACTTTGGGGACGGGTGATAGAGAACCTCACAGCTAAACAAAGAAGACCGCTATTCAGTGTCTCAAAGGTTTTTCAGGAAATTACTCAGCATGCTCCTGTTGAGGTGGACTTAAAGAATTATCGACATGAAACTAGGGAGCAGCTTCTGGCTCGGATTGGTGTTTTTAATAATGTACGGAAGCTGAATCTTAGTGGGTGTAGGAAACTTACCGCTGAAGATATACAAGCTATTGTCGCGAAACACCCAAAGCTGACATACCTGAACCTTAGTTGCTGTAGACAGCTTACCACTGAAGACATACAGAATATTGTTGCCAGACTCCCGCAGCTGACACACCTAGACCTTACTGAATGTGACCAGCTTACGAAACTCTCTCTTCAGGCTCCGAATCTCACACACCTAGACCTTCGCAAGTGTAAGCAGCTTGAGACACTCTTACTTCAGGCTAAGAACCTGAAATACCTAGGCCTTGCTAGTTGCATGGAACTTACGACTAAAGAGATACAGGCTATTATTGATAAGGCCCTGAACCTGGAACATCTGAACCTTAGTAGTTTTTTCGAATTGACTACACTCTCTATTCAGGCTCCGCACTTGAAATACCTTCACCTTACTGGGCACCCAAATCTTGCCACATTCTTTATTCAGGCTCCGAAACTGACGCACCTCGACCTTACTTGCTGTAACGAACTTACGGAACTCTCGATTCAGGCTAATAACTTAGAACGCCTGCAACTTCAATTCTGTAACCAACTTACCAAACTCTCACTTCTTCAGGCTAATAAACTAGAGCGCCTAGACCTTACTGGCTGTAATAAACTTGAGGCTAAGACAATACAGACCCTTCTTACTCAGGCTTCGAACCTCACACACCTAAGGCTTCGCTACTGTTGGCAACTCACCAAACGCTCGGTTCAAACTTCGACCTTCATAGGTATCCAAGCTATTATTGCCATAGCCTCAAAACTAACACACTTAGATATTAAGTGGTGTAACCAATTCACACGGGATTTTATTGTTGGGCTTCGGGAGCAGTATCCTGGGGTGGAGATTGTTTGGTAATTTGCCTGCGTTTTTTTGATTATTATGGGACTATCTATAACACATGTTACTGCACTAGGCTTGGCTGCTGCTGGGCAGGAAGAGGCCATCGAGGCGCCGGAGCCTTTTAATCATGAGAACATGATGAAGTACTACAAGCAAGAGGAAGGGTGTCAGGCCGGCGACCTATTGCCTGTAGAACTTTGGTGGCGGATAATAAAGGATTTCACGCCTAAAGAAAAAAGACCACTACTTGGTGTCTCAGCGGGCTTACGGGAAATTACTCAGAATGCTCGTGTTAAGTTGGACTTAAGAGACTATCGACGTGAAACTAGGGAGCAACTTTTGACTCGAATTGATAGTTTTATTCATAACTTTAAAGATATACGGAAGTTGAACCTTAGTTACTGTAGGAAACTTACCGCTGAAGATATACAGACTATTGTTGCAAAGCTCCCAAAGCTGACACACCTGAAACTTCGTGACTGTAAACAGCTTACAGCTGAGAACATACAGGCTATTGTTAATCAGGCTCCGAAACTGACACATTTGAATCTTCCCGGGTATAGCCAACTCACTACCCTTTCTCTTCAGGCTCCAAAGCTTATAGAGCTGGACCTTCATTACTGTGAAAAACTCACCACATTCTCGATTAAAGCTCCGAACCTAACACACCTGGACCTCGGTGACTGTAACCAAATTACTGCTGAAAATATACAGGCTATTGTTAATCAGGCTCCGCACCTGACACACCTGAAACTTCGTGGGTGTGACCAACTTACGGCTGAAGATATACAGGCTATTATTGCTCAAGCCTCAAATCTGACATACCTGAACCTTAATTGGTGCACACAACTGACCACACTTGCGATTCAGGCTCCAAAACTCACACACCTGGACCTTAGTTTCTGTGATCAACTCACCACACTCTCGATTCAGGCTCCGAAACTGAAACACCTAAACCTTGCTTACTGTAAAAAACTTACCGCTGAAGATATACAGGCTATTATATCCAAGCCCCCGAACCTGACACACCTAAACCTTGCTTACTGTGACCAACTTAGTACACTCTCACTTCAAGCTCCAAGCCTGACACACTTAGACCTCGGTTGCTGTAAAAAACTTACGACACTCTCACTTCAGACTCCAAAACTGACAGACCTGGACCTTCGTGAGTGTGACAAACTTACCGCTGAAGATATACAGGCTATTGTTGCTCAGAATCCGAACCTGACACACCTAAACCTTAGTTTCTGTGAGCAACCTACTGCTGAGGACATACAGACTATTATTAATCAGGCTTCGAACCTGAAACACCTGAACCTTAGTTACTGTGAGCAACTCACACAGGCATTTGTTGTTGGGCTTCGGGAGCAGTATCCTGGGGTTAAGATTGTTCGGTAAGTTATCCGTCTACGCTCTTCGAGCTACGACGTGATTTATCCGTTTTTGTTCACTTAGGCTAAAGCTTCAACTTAACTACGACGTTACTATGGCAATAGGTCTTTTGTGGCGGCGGCTTCTAGTTTGGCTAGGGACTGGTTGGCTTGGTCGGCTGTTTTAGCTTCGGCTAGGAGGCGGATCTTAGACTCGGTACCTGAGTAGCGTACTAGGATGCGGCCTGTTCCGGACAACTCGGACTCTAAGGATTGCATCGCCTCGGTGAGTGTGGGCAAAGTTTCTAGAGGAGGTTTGTTAGGGACTGTGAGCGCGGTGCTGGCCTGAGGGAAAAGCGTGAAGGCTGCTGCTAATTCGCTTAGAGGCTTGCCAGTCTCTAACATGACCTCGAACACCTTGAGGGCTGCTAAGAGGCCATCGCCGGTGGTGGCAACGTCTGAGAAAATAATATGCCCGGAGGACTCTCCGCCTAGGTTGGCGCCTAGGGACTGCATCTTATAAAGGACATTGCGGTCCCCCACGTTGGCCCGGGCTGTGGTGATGTTAGACTGCTTCAGAGCGTGGTCTAGGCCGGCGTTGCTTTGAATCGTGGTGACTAGGGTATCTTTGGCGAGTTTGCCTTGGGTTTTGGCGTGCTTAGCGAGTAGGCCTAAGAGGGCATCCCCAGGGATTACCCTACCCGTTTCGTCGCACAGGACCAAGCGGTCCCCGTCGCCGTCGTGGGCTAGGCCTACCTTGGCGCCAGACTCTGCGACTTTATCGGACAATGTATCCGGATATTCACTACCGCAATTCTCGTTAATATTGTCCCCCTGGATGGTGTTGCCGAGTTGGACCAGTTCTGCGCCGTAATGCTGAAGGACTGAAGGCGTGCTGTAGGTCGTTGCGCCGTTAGCTGTATCTACGACGATCTTCCAGCCTTTCAGAGCATTCAGCGGCAAGATAGATTTGAGTAAATCAGTATAAACGGTCAGCCCGTCGAAGGTATCGCCTAGGCGTTCGTCAGAGGGGGTGACCGGTTCGGTTTTTTCTAGGAGGGATTCGATCAGGGCTTCGTCCTCTGGGGTGAGCTTGAAGCCTTGGTGATTAAAAAGCTTGATGCCGTTGTCTTGAGCGGGGTTATGAGAGGCCGTAATCGCGATACCTAGGTGGGCCTTGAGGCCTTGGAGATTGAGCGCGACTGCGGGTGTGGGCACGACGCCTAAGCTGTAGACTTGAGGCTTGTAGGCAGCAAGGCCGGCGCATAGGGCCGCCTCGATAGCTTCGCCTGAGCTGCGGGTGTCTCGCCCGATAGTGATAATAGGATTCTTGTTGGGGAACTTTTGAGACAGATATTCCCCCAAAGCAGCACCTAAACGGCTAATAAATGCGGGTGTGAGCGGGTCTGCGCCAAAGCGTGCGCGGATGCCATCAGTGCCGAAGTATTTACAAGACATTGGATTAGTTTTGAGGGGTGGTGAGAGAGTGTCAATCCTCCTTCGCCAAGGCTACGAAGGACAAGGCAGGGGGGATGAGGGAGAGGGAGAGGGGTTGGGGATAAGATGGGCCTTGGAGGGGTTGAGATGGGGGTTAGGGATTTCGAGCGCCTATTAATCGGGCAAGCTCACGGGCATCCTACTTCGCCAAGGCTTCGAAGGACAGGTGCTCACGTTCACGTAGATAATGTTAAAGAGTGTTAGGAAGGGATCCCGCGGATATTGCTCTAATGGAAAAGATCACCTGCCCTCTGAAATCGCCTAAAAGCCACAAATGAGAAGACGAAGTTCGTATAACATTTCTTAACACCCCTTGGCATTATGGTCGTAAACGTGAGCATGCCCGTGAGCTTGCCCGTCTTCTTATTCCACAACACTTGGCACTCTAACAAAAAAACAGTCGTAATCTCTAGCCCAGACTACTAGACTCTTTGTAACGCCAGTATAACATGGACCCTATAACCCCTCCTTCGTCGCCCCCCTCTTCTCGCAATACTCATACAGAGACATACCAGGAAAACACTTTGCAGCCTACTCGCCGTTATGTTTCCCACTTGCCTGGACTGCTCCCTCATGTAAACCACATGATAGGAAATTCGGTGTATTATGATAGCCGAACAGAGACTGTCTCTCAACAGCCTCCGTTAAGACAAAGAGAAACTATAAATACAAGTAATTTGAGAGGTTTACTTAACCCCTACCCTATAGAGCTTGACCAAGCTAATTTTATAAATACGAGCACGGGAGAAATGGAAGGGAGCGTCTCGCTTCGAAATACTGCCATGATGGGACTTTCTAGTTTTATATGGGCTGGGCAAACGCGTAGGATAATGGGCCAAAGCTTCACTTTGGGTATGGGATCTAGCATTCAGGCAGCAGACGCTAGGGCAAAAAAGTGGATCCCTGAAATGCTTGCGGCAAAACCTTGGCGAGCGTCCTTAATGTCTAAACTCAAAAAGATTTATGCACTCAGCCGAGATGCACAAACAAAAGAGCACCTAGGAAATATACACGTAGGACTTAGTAGCTTCATGGAAAGGAGCCCCTTGTACTTTGTTAACTACTCTTATTTAATACGTGTACCGCACAAAGCCATTTGGGACACGAACCCATTTTTAGATACTCAAAAGAAAATCACTGATGAAAAGTGGGAAGAGTATGTGAGCTTCTTCCATAGCACCGTTAACGCACACTTTAGAGAGATTGTTAGAGAAGAAGAGCGGATGCAGACCCAAGAGCTAAGAAAACTCTTTGCTACCACGCTTACTGGAGTAAGATTAGAAGAGTGCTTTGCTAAGGCAATCAGACGATTTGAAGTGTATGAGACTAAAAAAAGAGAACTAAAAGCCTGGGTAAAAGAAGCCCTTAAGGATAAATTGAAAAGGGAACTTTGGGGCGATGAAGCCAAAGCTTTTGGGAAACTCTTAGAGGAAAAGCTTACTGATGCAATAGAAGACCCACTAAGCTCTGCTAGAGTGCAGCGAGAGCTTAAAGCCTGGCTCCAGGAGAAGTATGATGCGAGCTCAGGGGGATCTTACTTGGGGATCTCTAATTTAGTGCATAAGTTAGGCTCTTACCTAAAATCGAACAAAGAACCTTCCCTTATGGAAGCATTTGAAAGGGTATTAAATGAAAAGTTTGAGCAAGCGCTTTATGCAGGGACTGACTTTAAAAAGATTAAAGAGGAAACACTTGAGAAGGCTGCAACTGCATTGGCAGATAATCGTATAGAGCATATACGGTTTAAACAGGAATTTGCACGGAGGATAAAGTGTGTTATCAAGACTTACCATGACTCCCAGGAGCGTATCCGGTGTGTTCAAAACTGGTTTGAGCAAACCCTGGAGACTAAAGATGCGATGCTTGATCAAGACGCAGTGAAGCGGCGCGTGATTGCGATTACCATTCAGCTAGTCACTAAACGTACTGAATATGAAGATGTCTCAAAGGTGTTAAACCAAGCGCAGCAGCATGATATCTTTGAGATCCTTGAAGATGGAAGCTACAGATGTTTAGACCGTACGGCTGTAGCCCTTTATAAGGCAGAGCTAGAGGTGGCTTGCCAACGTGCTTTGGACCTTACCAACCCTGAGGAAAAAGAGAAAGCCCTGGTAAGCTTGGGGATTTGTTCGTTTATACAAAGCGTTATTGAATGTGATATGCGTGGGTTTTCGTCCGGGAATGGGAAGAATGATGAGCCCTTGGAGGACTTCCTTTATCATGCCTGTTTGCTGGCTAAGATCATAGACTTTGGATTCCATGGAACAGGCATGAAGTTTGATAATTATGCGATGAAGCGCAGCTTAGATGATGTACTAAAAATACTCTTTGATGCCTCCACAGAGCAGCGGCTGCGAGACTTCTTTAGAGAGTGGAAACCTTGGATAAAGTATTGCCAAGACAAATCAGAAAGTGAGATCGAAGCCGAAGTCACACGAAAATTAGCAGAAGCAACGGATACACCTGAAAAAGCAAAAGTGATTTACGATGCTATCTACGAAGAAGCAAAGGGTGAATTTGCGGTTATCCGAGATAAACTCACAGAGGATGGGAAGCGTGTCAGAGGAAAAGATGGAAAACTCCTCAAAGAACGGGTTGAAAGAACTATAGAGCAAATCGCAGAGGCAGAACTCCAAGGGAAGCTGCTTGAAAAGTGGAAGAATGAAGCTATTGAGGCGCAAAAAAAGGAAGCTGAGGCCAAAACACTCGAGGCGCTATTGAGGCACGGAATATTGACTAAGCAGGTGTACTACCCCTTACCGGCAGGTTGGTAAACCGCCTCATAATAACTGGTTACTAAATTTCCTATTTTAGGGTGGCTTTTTTCTGCTGAATGGCTTTATTGGGTAAGTAAATACACAACAATGCCCCACTATCGTACATTACTATTATTGAAAATAGCAGATAATTATAGAGATATATGGACATTCAAACGGGGATCTATAGACAACCCTCCACCCTAGATAAGGGAGAGGATCTAAACCTATTATGCCGGCCTTTTATGACACCCAGGCAGGAGGGTAAAGGGCACTTTAGGAAACTTCCTGACACAGAAGAATTCTTCATCGAGAATGGCCAGGGTAACTTCTTTGGGCAGGGCATTCAGGCCCGTAGCGCTGAGGACATCAGCATGGCCCACTCTATGCCGACAATACACGTGTATACAGAAAGGCCACAGCCTAAAGGGCTCTTAGGTAGATTGCGGCATTCTGTACTGGGGTGTACGCACTTGCAGGACCCTGCGGAATTCCACGCGATGGAAGAAGAGCGTGATGCTGTAAAGTTGAACCGGAAGCAAAAGGCAATGCGCAAATGGATGGCGCATAAGCGCGAGGACCATTGGTACTGGTTTTTTAGGCGCCCGAGTAAGCTGCGCCGACTGAAACGTTATTACGCGATCGCCCGGACCAAGCAGCATAAAGCTTTTGGAGATGAGTCATTGCTAGTGAACCTGACCCATATGGTTGACCTACCCTACCGGAACCTTTGGGAGAATGTGGCTTTTCCCCTGCTTGATGAGCAAAAGCATAATGATGTAGAGGAATGGACGAACACCCTTGAGGCTCTACTGAAGGATAGCGACATAAGTGAAGAAGACCAGGGGTTTATCTTAGAATGGGCAGAACAGATACCAACGACTAGAGACTTTAAATTCTCTGAAGAGGACGTTTATAAGCGTATGGACTACCTATTGGCCCATATGCAAAGCTTAAAAGCCGCTGGGCAGACAGAATGGTTTAAGACCATCTGTATGCACCTAAGAGAAGGTAAGTTCGACTGCATGGACCACACGGCTGAAGCCTTTGACAATGCTGAGCTGGAGATGTTCATACAGCGAGCCTTGAGTATTGAGGATGAACAAAATAAAGAAAGAGCCTTGATGAGTGTAGGGCTTAATGCATTTATCCATGGTGTAGTTAGAGAGTATATGTGTGACTACAGCCATAAAGAACCGCTCGAAGACTATCTTTACCACCTAATTTTACTCAATGAAGTCTTAGAGTTCGGGCTTACTACCCAGACGATGTACTGGCCCTTTTGGGCGAAAAAACTTTCTATTGCGAACACATTTTCGACCTTCATGAAAGCGTGTACGGCTGAAAATATAGCGAACTTTTTTGAACAATGGGAGCCGTGGCGAACGAACTGTGGGCTTAAGTCTGAGGATGACATCAACCAGGAAGTGAGTGATAGTTTTTATGGGCGAATGCCGGAGGTGGACATGAAGGCCTCAGAAGAGGAGCAAAAAGTTCAACTTACCCAGCAGGCCACATTCTATGACAGCATTTATGGTGAGATCCAAAATGAGTTTGGAGGAAGGGAGCGTAATGATGTAAATGACTACGAGCTCGAGGCTTCTTTCATCTCCACCAAAAAAAGTTTTTTATTAGAAGAGCAAAAAACTAAGGCCGTAGACTTCCCTGAGAGGACTAAAGAAGCCTTGAAAGCTGTGGGAATCCTCACGGATGACTTGTGGTATGATCTACCACGTAAGTGGTTTACAAAGTTCCTGAGCAAGCAGTTACCGTAAGCGGGCAAAAGGCTTGCTATTGGGAATAGAGTGTATTTTATGGAGGGAGATTTATGAATGCTTTACGCGCTAAGATTGCATCCCTTTTTATTAAACGAAGCTTCAGGCGCTTTAGTGCCTTTGACTGGAAGCATATTAACCCGCATTTCTCTCAGTTTGGGGAAGATGCCTCCTTGCTGCATATGTTCTTGGACAAGAAGAAGGGGTTCTATGTTGATGTGGGGGCCTTTCACCCAGCGATGCACTCGAACACTCATGTTTTCTATAAGAACAAGGGCTGGCGAGGCATCAATATTGACCCGAACGCAGAACATATAAAGCTTTTTGAGAAGCACCGTAAGCGTGACATCAATCTGCATACGGCCATCTCGGATACAGAAGATGAGCTGACCTACTACCGCTTCAAGGAAGGTGCGATTAATAGCCTCTCGAAGGAATATGCAGACGAGCTTATTAAAGGTGGTGCGACCCCCCTACCCTCAGAAAAGATCAAGACACAGCGCCTTGAAAATGTGCTAGAGAAGCACTTACCTGAGGGGCAAACCATTGACTTCATGAGTGTGGATTGTGAGGCCCATGACCTCAAGGTGCTTAAGTCTAACGATTGGGAGCGCTTCCGCCCGACTATCCTCTTGGTAGAAGACCACGCAGGGAAAGAAAAGTCGGAGATTGCCCAGTACTGTGAAGACATTGGGTATGAGATGATTAACTGGGTGGGGTTAACTAAGTTTTTCCGGGATACTCGAGCGTAGGACGACAAGACGGCATCATAACTAGTCTTTAAAAATCCTCATCTCTAGGGATGATGCCTTCATTTTCCCACTCTTTTTCTTGCATTAGGTTTTTGGCGGCGTCTTTTAGGTAGCCGGCCTTACCTGCGAAGCCTTTGGCTACGTCGTAGTCCTCATTCTCGGCGGCTTTTACGGTAATTAAACAATACGTTTCGTCCTTGGCATTGCCTGCCTTTTCAGCAAAAAGCTCGGACCAATCATAATCACGATTTACTGCGGTGATCTCGGCCATATTGCGGTAGGCTAAATGCTTCCAATAGCCGGCTTGATGTGCGTACTCATCGCCAATTTCGTAATCCTTACGGCGGGTAGCGTGTTCAGCAATGGCGCGGTAGCAATAGTCCCGCCATTCCTCACACTTTTCAGAAAACTTTTTGGCACGCTTGTAGTGACCGTAGCCGGCAAACTCATTCACGGCTTCACGGTAGATGGCCATCTTATTCTGCGGGTTAAGCGCTGCATCTATCCCGGCCTTTTCCTCGATCTTGATGGCGTGGATACGGCGCAAGTCTTGGAAGATATAGCTCAGCGGCATATCTAGAAGCGCCTGAGGGTCGTAATCAAACTCCTGGAGGTACTCGAAGACCAGCAGCTGCATAATCTTAGGTAAATGCCCTAGGCAGATCTTATCAAAGGGGAGATCCTCCTCCCAGTCACTGGGGTTGAATTTTGGAAATTGCTTACTCATAAGGGGTTAAGGAATTAACTAGAATTCCTTGTATAGTATTAATATATATTATTGAGAGTTTGTTGTCAATAAAAAGAGGGGTGAAAGGGGGACTGGTTGGGGATATGGGGCGCCTTGGAGCTGTTGAGATGGGGGGGGTGGGGATTTTTAAGCGCCTCGTTAATCGGGCTCGGGCTCGCACACGGGCTCGGGCTCGAGGATAATGTTGCAGAGTGTTAGGAAAGGGGCGAAAGATATTTACTCTGGCAGAAAGAGAACCTGCCCTTTGAAATCGCCTAGGAGCCACAAGTTAGCAGACGGAGTTTTTATAATGTTTCTTAACACCACGTGGCATTATCTTCGAGCCCGAGCCCCAGCCCGCGCCCGATTTTCTTATTCCATAACACTTGGCACTCTAACAAAACACAGTCGTAATATCTACCCTAGCCTTTTTCCCCTTTAACAGTACACTTAGCATGATCATAAACCTACCCACCGTCGTTCCTTCGTCACTGTGCAAAGGCTAGAGGCGGGCACAAAACATGCTGTGCTTATTATATGGATACAATGTCCCCCTCCCTTACCCCTCTCAGTTCTACTGAACCCTCGGATAATTCACTTAAAGAAGAAAAAGTCCACCCTGGGACCCTTATCAAAACAGGGCTCTCTGGAAACCAAGACGACCTATTGGTCTTTCGAGAGCGACTCCTTGATAAAAAAAAGGGAGAAATTTATGGACGAGAAGTGTTTAGAGAGCTCTGTGAGAGCAAGAAGAAGAATTACCGCGCCGTGTGGCTTTGGGCAGAAGCCCTCCTAGATAGAGGTAATAAAGAGGGTAAAGCCTTTAAACTCTTTGAGCGAGTGATTAACGAAGTATCTAAAAGGACTGAGGACCCTACCCTGGCCTATATACGACAAAGCTCGATACGGTCTTATGTGTATCTACTCGTGCTGCATAACTTACGGGGCTTAGAGCACCCGGCGGTTCATGATATCCTAGAAGAAATGGTGTTGAATGAGGATACTTATGCGATGCTTATCCTTGGGAAAATCTATTATGAAGGGAAAGGAGTCACTGCGGATTATGCGCGGGCCAAAGAACTCTTCAAGCAAGCTGCTGAAATGGATGAGAAGGAGGCATTTACCTCTATAGGAATCATGTACCTGGAAGGCAAAGGCGTTGTGCAAAATGAAAAGACTGCCTTTTATTACTTTGATGTGGCTGCTACTAGGAAGTGCTACCAAGGAATGAATAACCTGGCCTACATGTACGATAACGGCATTGGGGTTAAGAAAAACCAAGAGAAAGCGCGGGATCTTTACACCATTGCGGCCTTTAATGAGAATGGACAGGCCTTCTATAGCCTAGGGGCTAAGCATTATTATGGGACGGGTGTTGAAAAAGATAAAGAACTTGCTTTTTTGTGTTATAAAAATGCGCTGAGGTGCAATTACCCGGAGGCTTATAATGTGCTGGCTTATCTGTATGCTCATGGAGAAGGCTGCACAAAAGACCTTGAGGAAGCCTTTAGGTGTGAGCTCGAAGTGGCCCGAATCAACGGCGAAGAAGCACTGCTCAGCTTAGGGATGAGCTATTGGAATGGTGAGGGATCGCTTCAGAGCCTCCACCAAGCAATGAAATGCTTTAAACTCGCCGCAGACCAAGAGTGCGCAGAGGCTGCTTATATGATGGGAGTCATCCAACAGGATAATAAGATCGACCCTGATGCGCTTTTGCGTGTGTTGGAAGAACCATACGGCCCTCTCCAAAACTATACAGAAGCTGTTAATTGCTACTTGAGAGCCATACGCTATGGACACGAACAGGCTAAACTTAAGCTGAAAGGGATTTTCTTTTCGGTGGCTAAGTATGGTGTGCTTTTAGCTGAATTTCATGAGCTAGAAAAAATAGAAGTCTTAAGAATATTAAGACAATGGGCTCTGGAAATACAGATGATCATAGCCTCAGATGAGCAAAGTCATGGGGAGGCCTCCCCTCTTCAGCAGGTCTTGACTGCGCTGCGTGCAGAGGCTTCCTCCTGCGTAGAAATAGTTGCGCAAGCGAACTATATGCGCGGGTTCATGCGGCAAGGGCTTGCCTACGTAGATGACGCCTGGAAAAAGGAAACGTTCGACCTAGATGCTGATGAAAATAAAGGTCAAGCATGGGCAGAAAAGATGGAGACTTTAGCTCAGTATATGGTAGAGGACCCACTCTGGGAGAACTTAAAAGCAATACCGGGAATAAGCATGGATAAAGAAATGGATGAGCGGCTCTTTCACTTAGGCGAGTTTATCCTTAGACAAGCTAAATATGTTGAAGACCCAGAAGCCTATGTAGAACGTGCTGAGCGGCTTTGGGAGCAAATCACCCCAGACTCCCCTTGGGAATTCGTAATCCGTGGGATAATACTGCATGAGAACTATGATAGTGAAGTTGATGTTGGCAAATTTAGAAGCTTTAGGAAACATTTGGGCGGGGGGCCTCGCTACATGGCAAAAGATGCTAACCTTAAAATGTATGAAGAGCTCGTAAGGACGAAGGCTGGGCAGATTGCCTTGAGCCACATAACAACGAACCCCGATATGGATCAAAAATCTATAAAACAGACCTTCAAGCAACTTAAAGGTGATTTGATTGATTTTGTAAAAGATTACCAGGCTTTTAAAGGGCCCCATCATGAGATCATGGAGCGAGACTATCTGTTTTTTACTAGTATCTTGCGGGAAAGGCTGAGCTTGAAAGAGCTCCAGGAATTGGGGCTAGAAGCAGCAAAAGCGACCAAAGTGGGCAATTTCGCGCAGCAGATAACCAAAGAGCTTCAAGAAAAGCAAAGAAAACAGGAAGAATTCTTTAACTTACTTAAAGAGAAGGAGTTAAAAGAAAAAAAAATGGCCTCCCAGACTACCCCTTAGGTAATAAACCGCCCTTTAATAGTAATTGAATATCATTTAATTGTTGACATTAGGCCGGGTATTTGTGACCCTAGCGGCCTTATGGATATCAACACAGGGAACACACCACTTAATCAATCAGTTATTGAAGCAGGGCTTGAGGGAGATTTTGACGCTTTAAAGCAAATGCACAACACTGTCCTTAGGCGGCCAGGGGAACTCCCTTTTGGAGAACGCTTTGCTAAAGCGATTCAGGAGAATAATATTTATGCGCGCTGGATTGCGACGATTGCCTATACGTTTCAGGGTTATATAAGCAAGGACAAGTCCATCCTTGATATGGGCATCATGCACTTTGAAAGAGTTATTGCTGAGGCTAGCAAAGAGACAGATAAAACAAGCCCATTACGCAAATTAAGGAACCGAGCAGTAACGCATTATGCAGAGATTTATGAGAAAAACCTCCTTCCTAAAGAAAAAGAAGAGAAAGTAATCGAGCTGCTTAGGGCAGAAAAGATCATGGGGTCTGTAAGCGCGGCATTTCATTTAGCGCAAATCTTAGAGAAGCAAGGGCGTGAGGAAGAGGCTTTTGAGTACTATCTTTACGTCTTGGAAGCAGGATGCAAGCAAGCCCAACAAGATGAGATTCTTGAGGCGGCAGAAAAGGCTTTTGAACGTGCGGAGGAATTAAAAACATCAAAAAAGTTTGATGAAAGCTTTGTGTATTATAAGTTTGCTGCGGACTGTGGCATCCTCGATGCAATCGCTGCTGTAGGGATTATGTACCACAGAGGTGTAGGTATAAAAAAAGACATTGATACAGGGATTGATTATTTAACTTGGGCTGCAGACAATGATCATAAGGAAGCTGCTTATGCACTCGGAGCCCACTACCTAAAGCCAGATCATTTCGACCTTAATCAAGCGCTTTACTATTTCATACAAGCGGGTGACCTTGGGGATATAGATGCTTGTAAAGTACTTGCTAGAATGTATGCAAGCAATGAGGTGATGGAGCCGGATATGGAAGCAGCAGCATACTGGGCCCGGCAAACCATACGCCTAGAAAATGAGGGCAAGAATATATTTGCTGGATCTATGCCTGCAGCAGCGCCTGCAGCCTAAAAGACAGACGCCTGGACAGATTCTTCGGGCTTTGGCGCTGGTGCTACGGCTTTGGGGGCTGCGCAGAAGTAAAGATCTTCACTCGGGGTGAGGGCGTGCTGTTTGATTTCCTGAGGGGTGAGGAAGCTTTGAGGAGAGACGACGGTGACACGGAAGCCGGCTTCTTCTAGGCGGTCCTTATAATCCCTACCGTAGAGGCGGACGTGATCCCAGTGGCCGAAGAGCTTTTGGCGTTCGTCAAGGTCAGTGATGCTAGGGTCCTCGAAGGTGATATCGATATTGGCTATGGGGACTTGGAGCAAAGCCCAGCCCGTAGGCTTGAGGACGCGAGCGAACTCCCTGAGTGCTTTCTTGTCTTCGGGTACGTGTTCGAGCACGTGGGAGCAGTAGATAACATCGAAGGTATTCTCGGCAAAGTCGATATCAGTAACGTCGAGCTGAACCATGGCCTTGGGGTCGTTCAGATCCGCAGAGAGGTATTGAAGGGGGCGGTGCCTCTGGAAGCGGGCGCTTAGAGCAGGCTCTGGGGCAACGTGAAGCATAGTCTTGGGGCTGCGGGAAAATAAGTCCGTATGGCGCTGGATGAACAACATGACTAAGCGATGGCGCTCGACAGAGCCACAAATAGGACACAGGCGGTCTGGGGTCTTCTCTAGGCCTGCGGGGAGGAAGGCGCTTAGATGGCTATTGCACACCGAACAGGTTCGGTTGTTGCCGTAATGACGGAGCTTTTTGAGGAAACGTTTAAACATAGGGGGTAGGATTTTAGGGATAATGGATATTGGGGTGGTTGTAAAGGGTTGAAAAAAAGGGGAGCTGGATGCCGGGTCTAAGCAGCTAGGCTGCTTAGAAAATGCTTATTGCTTTTTGGGGGGCTTTCTTGCAAAATGAATATCCATGAAGCCCCGATTGTCCCTGCCTTTATTGCTCCTTGGCCTAATAAGTGGCCCTACCCTGTCTTTTGCTGATCAGGCAGTGACCGTCTATATGGATAGTGAGGCCAGCAATATCCAGGCAGTAATCAGCGAAGCTGAGGCAGGAAGCCCTTGGGCTTTGTTTGATTTAGGGTCTTGGTACTATGAAGGCATCCATGGGTTTGAGAAGAATGACCGGCGCGCGTTTAACGCGATGAGTGCGGCCTATAGCTTTGGGCACCCCCTAGCCGCAGAATACTTGGCCGATATGTATTGGAACGCCCGCGGAGTGAACCGTAACCCTGAGAAAACAGCGAAGCTCTTAGCCGCTTATGTGCGCAAAAAGAAAGAGCCCGCTTATGCTAAGACGCATGCGCTGATTGGGATGATGTATGCTATAGGGAAAGGACTCCCTCAAAATGAAAAGCAGGCTGCAGCGTGGTTCAATAAAGCCAAAGAGCAAGGCTATGACCAGATGGAGCTAGACCTTTTGGAAAACGAACCCAGTGTGTGCTACAACCTTGGGCGGTATTATTATGAGCATGAAAATAGCCCAGAGGATGTGGATAAAGCAGCGATGCTTTTGCATAAGGCAGAAGTGCGCAACCACACCGAGGCGGCCCTACTCTTGGGAGATATTTACTATGAAAAGGGAGACTTTCAAAACGCAGCGCCTTTGTACCTAAAGTCAGCCATGGATGGGCACCCCGAAGCCCAATATAAAGCCGCACAGGCTTATTATTATGGAGATGGCTTCCCGCAGGATTACTCGGCAGCGTTCCTCTGGGCCTATGAAGCAGCCCGGCAGAATCATGCGAAATCCCAGAACTTGCTAGGGCTGTTATATGGCTTAGGAGAAGGCCCAAAGAAGGACATTATCGAAGCTTATGCCTGGGCGAACCTTGCCGTATTCAATGGCGAAGATAGCCAAATTAAGGACAATATTGAAGGCAATCTGTACCCAGACCAGATCAAGGAAGGACAGATCCGCTCCCGCAGTATTTGGGAAGAGCTGGATGGGGATGGGATTACTTTTGTGGAGTAGCCTCAGCTGGATTGGGCCCTACTTCGCCAAGGCTACGAAGGGTGCTCTTTGTCCTATGTCCGCAAGATAACAGCATAGCTGATCTCTTCCGAAAGGACAAAGGCAATGGGATTACTTTTGTGGAGTGAGAGATGAGGGGGGATTGAGGATAATTACGCCTTGGAGCTATTGGCACGAAAGCTGGGGATTTTGAAGGCCCAGTAATCGGGCAAGCTCACGGGCAGGCTCACGTTCACGAGGATAATGTTGTAGAGTGTTAGGAAAGAGGGGGGATTAGGGATAATTACGCCTTGGAGCTATTGGCACGAGAGCTAGGGATTTTGAAGGCCTATTAGTCGGGCCCGAACCTTGGGGGTTTTAATCCCCAAGGTTTACTATTGAGCTTCTTTCTTTGTCTCTTAGAATTATTTTATCATGGAATGTCCTTTTTTTAAAAGCCTTCAAGGGACTTCAGGTAAAACTGAGCTGCCCCCTGATGATAAACAGCAGACTGCTCAAGGTGAGTTTAAGGGGAAAACCGTTGTAGAGACACCTGAGGAAAAGCCTGCTTATGAAAGAAATGTGCACCCGCAGGCTGTAACTGCATTTAATCTAGCAGCTACTTATATGGATGAAGGGAAACGTGATCTTGCCTTGGGGAGCTTGAAGGATGCCGCAGACCTTGGTTATGCGCAGGCACAATATGTACTGGGCGTCTACTATATGAATGCAGGTAATAACAAGGAGGCGTTCCCTTGCTTCCTGGAGGCTGCGCAGCAAGACCACCCGGAGGGGCATTATAGCGTGGCAGCATTCACGGAGAAGACAGACGACCCAAAAGAGATAAAGGGAATAGAAAGCGACCCGACCCTCTCTATCCGTTGCTTGATCCGAGCTGCTGAACTTGGAGCAGAAGAAGTAAACTCCCCCAAGACGCACCATAATCTGGGAGCGCGTTGTTATTTCCAAAACAGGCACTGGGATGCTTTTGACTGGTTTACAAAATCTGCTAAAGCAAATGATCAAGATGGCCTTAACGCCTTGGTCTGGATGTATCAACAAGGGGAACCCAAAGGGACAAGGCCGGTAGAGGAGCCACTGCAAATCTTATTAGCGGCTAAATTGGCAGCCCTTAAGGCCGCACAAGCTACTGATAATCAATAAGATCCCTTAACCCCTTGATTTCTTAGGGTTAAACTGAAAAATCTCTTCGTCAAACAGAAAAATATCTACTAACCTACTGTATATGGAACCTCTTGTAAAAACACACACTGCCTCTGGCCCACTATCCCTGATTGAGAATGCCCTGCTTGGCGAACGGGACGCCATTAACCAAACAATAGCCCAGATAGATAAGCAAGAGAATGGGTGCTTTCTGGGGAAGAAAGTCAGTGAGGCTTGTGAGCATAAAAATATATTTGCCCTGTACCTGAGGGCCTATGCACTCACCTATGACTCCCCCGCTGAGGGAGACCTGACAAAACGGGCTGCTATGGATGGGATGGCAAAAGAGTACCTTGAGACAATTAAAGAAAATACACCTCTTCTCACAGAGTTGCAACCTACCCCAGAATCTTTAGAGCTTTGGAATGCGAGTGAGCAGGGGAAGAAGCATTACATCCGCTGTAGGGCCTCGGTCACTTACTATTACCTCTTACATGGGCCCATGAAAGTTGAAGGAGATAAAGATGTGGCACTGACTTGGCTTATTGAAGCTGCTGAGGCTGGGCACCCTGAGGCAGCGCATAACCTTGGTCAACACTACTTTGAACGGGGCAATAAGCAGTGCGCTTTTGACTGGTTTGTAAAAGCTGCCCAGAGAGGCGATGCAGAAGCTGCGTATGTATGTTGCCAGATGCTACGAGCAGGCTGGGAAGGAAGAGCTCAAGATGAGGAAGCCGCAAATGTGTATTACCGAAATGCCGCCGAGCTAGGGCATGCACAAGTGAACTATGAGTTCGGAGTTGAAGCCTTTTCTTTGGCTGAAGAAATTGTAGATGAAGCTAAAGAGGAGCAGGATGTAAAAGCGATTTTATACAAAACGGCTTTCCACCATTTTAAAACAGCAGCTGAGAAGGGACACCTCCCCTCGGTTGCAAACGCGGCGCTGATTGTATTTAACGGGTGTGGGGTCGTCCAAAACAAAAACCTCGCTATGCAGCTACTCTCTGGACTGGTTGCAGAAGGCTATACCCCTGCGCTTAAATCCGTTGAGATGGCCTTGGGAGCTATGAAGTACATGAAAGACCTCCCCCTACTCCAAGGAATACAAACGCTTTGGGGCTGGGAGCTTTTATTACGGAGCATGGAAATAAAAGCCCCGCTAGATGAAGAAAACAAGAAGCGTATCAGTCGTATGATTGGGAAGCTTGAAGGCATTTCGGAATGGATGGTAGGACACTTAGTCTGGAAGCAAGATGACGAGCACTATGATGCGGACCTAATGAAATCAGTCTTGGATTGGCTGAAAGAGGAAACGAGCAAAGACCCTGCCAACCCCAAAGCACTTTCTGGCCTTGCAGAACTCCATATCCATGGCCTAGCTGGATACACCCACGACTACGAGAAAGCAATAGAACTCTTTAAGCGAGCGGGGGAAGCAGGCTATGGAGAAGCTTACTTCCACCTCGGTGCACTGTACGAGGTCACAGGATTACCCGCTGACAGTAAGGGAGTACTCCCGAAACAGGATCTTCAAAAAGCGATAGAAGCCTATGGCAAAGGCGCTGAACTAGGAAACGGGAAATGCTTAGTCAAAATGGGATTAGTTTATACGCACGGGCAAGGTGTTGAACCCAGCACACAAATAGCTAAAAGCTATTTTCTTAGAGCAAGCGAGTATGGATGGGTTCCAAAGAAAGATGCCTTTACTCAAATGATTCAGGGACGTGGAGCGATTCAATTTGGGGGTGATGTGGCTAATGCTGCGTAGGCTTAAAGGCTTTCTTTTACCTTATTGCGGACGGTTTTACCGTAGGTGTGAATGATCTCTAGGATACCTTCGGTGGCTTGATCAGGGGTGAAGTAACCACAACTGAGGATGTAACGCATGGCTTCCTCCCGGGGGATAGCATAGGTAGAGCGGCGGCCTTTTTTCTTATGCACAGGGATAGTAAAATCCAAGGCGGCAATATAACCGTCGTTAATGGCATCACGCACGAACTGATCGCTTTTGCCAATAGCGAGGGCAAACTCTCCGGGAGTAAACCAGCGTTGATTACTAGGGAAGAAGTGCTGAAAAGCACCATAACAGGAGGGGGACTTGGCCATAACAGAAAAATAAAATTTTTACCGATAAAATAGAATAATTACTTTTTAGCAACTTAAAAAAAGAAAAAGTTTACTATTTAATTTAAAACATGATATCAGCTTCCCATAGGCACCCAGGAACTCCGGAAAAACCCCTATTTCATCGCAATTAAAGCTTTTCTCATAGTATGGAATTTTGCTATCTTCCCGATCTATGGACGGTAATATATTAGTAAATACAACAAATGGATGGACTATTGATCTTGAAGAATCGGAAAAGAAATATGTTTCCCCAGAGATACTTCCTCGTACTTCGGTTGAGCAGGTTCTGGATTCAATGATGCCAGGAGCGCCTACCTCGCCAGAACTTATCCCCCCTCTCCTTTCCTTATCTCACGAACTAGAAGATACGAATTCTATTATTCCGGGGCAAAACGTTATCCTCCCTTTACCTGAGGATCTGGACGGATTCGAGCACTTTATTGTGCACGAAGCTAGCCCTAACACAGTAGATACAGATTCGATAGAGAGCGATATCGCTACAGGGCCTATGTACACCGAAATGGATGGAGTAGATGGAATTAATTTTACCACGCTGTGCGCAAACATACAGAAAGCATATAACATAATGACCGAGCGCTTAAATCCACCTGCAAAAAAAGTTTCGGATTTCTACAATGAAGACAGGAGCCTTCTTTTTGAAGCGATTAGGAATTCGATGCGTGGGGTTGTTTATTTTTATAGGAAGTACCCGGATTCAGCCGCGACCGAGGTACTCAGGAAACTTCTTGAGCAGACCTTTTTGAACTTTTCACAGATAGGAAGCCTAGCCAATGAAACTGAAGAAGAACAAGCTGCGATCTCTTTAGTCATTGGCAGGTTCATGGTGAATATGATACCAGGGATCAATGCTCTTGAGGATAAAACAATACGTGATAAGTTTGTTACTCATAAGGTAATACTTTCTGGACGCTTAGCAAGGTATGGAAGTGGGTTGTTACAACAAAACCGTTTCCCTGAGGCGTTTCTCTTTATTGACGTGCTAACAAAACTGGAGTCTACCCAGGCGGAGCCTTTGAGCATAGTCTTCAAGAAGCGCATACGACAAGCTGGTGAAGCGCGCATTGCAACCTTTGGGCAAGCGGAAAAAAAGGCCTTATTAGAAGAGGTAACCAAACCTCACACCCCTGAGGAGCCTGAAGGTAAAAGAAAAAGAAGACGAATTTTTGGTAATGTCATCAAGCGCAGCATAAGAGCAAAAAAACAAAAAACGGGGATAATGACCCGCAGCCAAGCTAAGAAGGCTGAGCAGATGAAGAACAATATGTATATTGCTTATATCAACTAGTAAGCGCTCATAAAGTTTAAAAAAAGACCCCCAAGGATTGTTCCCTGGGGGTCTTTTCTTTGTCAGATATTTATATTAGTTTATTTTACTAATAAAAAAGTACTTCTCGAGGAGCACGTGGTAGAGTGCATCCCGGAAAACGATTTGATTATCTACAAAGTCGAAGTATGGGTTACCTGTGCCGTCGAACTCTTCCATAATTTCGTCATAGGCTTTGAAGACTGCGGGATTCCCCTTGGCGTCATTAATGACCTGATCACTCTGGAAAGTACCTTGTGCAACGCCAGCCTTCAAAAGAGAAACCATGCGGGCTACAGTGTAAGGCTCAATACGATGGTCTGAGTACACGCGCTCTATTGGAGGCAGTTCCCACTCCTCGGCATTGGGGTCGCGAGGTAACTGACGTGGAATACGCTCTTGCCTCCAGGTGCCTCCCAAGAGGTAGCGAGAGATGACATTCGAAGGGTTATCTCTGCGCGCAACAGAACTGTTTCCGGAAGGGACAGAATAGCTGCGATTAGCAGAAAATGGATTGTCCGACAATTGCCCAGGAAGCCCTAAAGCTAGGTGTATGTTCAAACATAGTTGCCGATACGCAATCATACCGTCTTCAGACCTATAACCACGAGCAGCATCTTGGTGATTTTCGACATAATTCATACGATCTTGAGCTAGTAGATAACTCATACGTACACCCAGGTGTGCATCTTGAGGGATTTTAAATACGTTAGCTTGCTCGTAATTGCAGAGCTTTGTATTAGTCCCGTCAGGACAGTCTGTGCCATAACCTGAAAGGGCTAATGCAAAGTTAGCAAGATTCTCACGCTTTTGGTCTTCGGTTAAGCCGTCTTTGGTAAACTCGTTATACAACCTACGGATACGTCTTTTGAGAATGTTATGCAAGTGTCCATAATTCCAAGAAGACCATCTTGCACCAGGAGTATCTGGTGCATCTCCAGCATTTCCGATCTGAGTCTTAATAGCACCTATCTGCGCATTGTAAACCGCTGAACCTACCGGATTGTAATGCGTAAATGCAGCTACAATAGCATTTGCGATGTTATGCCACTGTGGGATCGTAGGCAGATCAGGGAGTGGGACCATCTGCACGGTGTCGATATAAGGGTCATTACAAATGTAGGTAGTATTGACCTCATATTGAGTACCATTAATACCCTTGTTACCTTCTAGGATACGTGCTGCATCTAAAGTTATCCCTGAAGCCCTAGGATTACTACGCTGCGCTCTATTAAACGCTGCATAAGGACTGTTACGACCTTCTGTTAAGGCCTCAAATGCATTTTGATAGCTTTGTGCTCTAATAAAAGGTAGGCGGTTTAGGTCTGAGATGCGAGACATCATCTTGGCTCCTACAAGTGAATCGTTCTCTGAACGGAAGATATTGAGTTGACGCTCGTAGTCTTCCTCAAAATACCTCCAGGTAAGTGCTCTGGCTTGACCATCCCAGCTGGCCTCATCATAGCTGACACGCCCAGAAGTGGGCATGGTGCTTACCCAATCGTAAGACTGCTCAGTTGAAGCTAGCGTTACTATCGGGCGGATATTATCTTGAATAAACTGTGCGATTTCATCCCTTGCGTTAGGGATTTCACGGATGCCATTAAACTCGGCAAAGATTTGAAGTACGCGCAGAAGTGTTGCTAGAGGAACGTCTGTATCCGCAGAGATAGAACGCAAGGCATTCAAGGCATTTGTGCCCCACTCTACTGAACAGCCAGATCGAGCAGCAAAACCACGACAGCGTATATTTAAAATAGATTCAATCTTTTGCTCTAGGCTGAGGTCTGGATCTTCAACCTCTAGAACTTTATCGGTGAGATTATTTGCGTCATTCAGATCTAAGGCCAGGCCTTGAGTAAGTAAAAGACGAGTGATTGCATCCGTACCTGATTCATTAGCTAGCTGAGAGATAGCTTGCCTACGCAAAGCGGCTGCGGCAACTTGGCGGCGACGTACTTCAGGATCTATCTGCTGAGTCTTTTCCGGCTCAGTTGATGAAATTTTCTGTCCTTCCTTCTGAGCTGCTTTAGTTTGCTCTTCTTGGACAGCTTGGACTTGCTCCTTACGCTCTTGGGATTGATCCCCAAGAACTACTACTGGGCGGTCTAGGCGTACGAGTGCAGCCCTTCCTGCTTGAGGGAAAAAACCAGAAGAAGGTTGAATATCTTCAAGCGTAGTAGGCACTGTATTATGCTCGAGCACCATAAAGTGATTGCGCATCCATAGGATAGCAACGCCACGCTCATCTAAATTAAGGGGGATTGGAGCCACTCCGTAGTAAGCGGCCTGAGTATCTTCTGGCAATTGAACACCCCCTGGGTTTTGAGCTGACTGGTAGTTGCGGTGGATTTGGTAAACAGGGATTTCAATCTCTAAAATACGCCCAAGTACCCTCAGGGAATCAACACTAATATCTACTCCAGGTGTGCGGATTTCAGCGAGTTGCTGTTCTCTGGCTTGCTCCGATCCACCCCATAAACCAAGAGGCTCTCGAGACATAAACTCCCAGAGGATGTAACGGAAGCTGTTAATAAAGTTATTATAGACATCTTGATTTTCTATACCGTTAAGGGGCGTCTCTGCTAGCAAGTGAGTATTGTTGCTATTTGCATTGCTATGAAAAACAGCTAGCAAGTCATCTCTTGAGCTACGCATTCTTTCCCCCAAAGATTGAGTATACGAACGCTGAGAAAGACTGTGCATACGTCTATTAAACCTCTCAGCAAAAGCAGCGTCATGACGCATCTTACGAGAGAATAAATAAGCTAAAGCAGAAATACCGCAATTGCCGTCTCCGATTGGGTTAAAGACACGGTCATATCCGTAGACATTTTCAAGCGTATTCAGCGCTGCTGCGTACATCTGGCCCCCTCCTGGTTCATCTGGGCTTGGAGCGATTACGTGAGCAATCGGGTTAATACCATAAGCCATATCTGCGAGTGCCTTGCCTACGGGTGCATTAGAACTAATAGAATCAAGTACTGCTGAAAACTCTTCGATAGTAGATATATTCTGACCCCTTTCCATCGCAGATGCACGCTCGATCTCTTGCATTTGTATATGGAGGAGGAGATCTTCAGCTTCTTGCATAAGCACAGAACCTTGATTTTGGCGACGTGTTGTGTGAAAACGATTGAATAAAGCTTGCGCGTTAGGCATTTGGGCCTCTTCGATCCCTAAACCTAAGGCTTGGGCATACATTTCATCCAAAGGCTCTAGCAAGATAGACGCTGCGCTTTGATTGTCTACAGAAGGATCACTGATGTAACGCTCTACAGCCTCTTGAGCGGCGTTGTAAGCGGTTTCATACGCACTCAGGACTGCTTCACTGCGTGCAATAATAAGGCGGCCTTCGAGCGTACTTTGGTAGCGTAAGTGAACGGCACAAGCACCTGCCTCTAGGGCTAACTCTCTGCGGCGGTTAATGTCTTGGATAAGCTCGTTCGCTGCAGTGAAGTTACCCAGCTGTGGGTCATTTTCAGCTAGCTCGAGAGCGGCTACTGCACGCTCATAGTACGCATCAAAGTCTCTGCGTGCTTCTAAAGCTTCGGGGCCTTGAAGGCGCTGGTGCGCAGCACGCTGAGCTCTTTGTAGGCGAATCTCCAGAGAGCTTTGGTAGGCTAACGTATCTTCGGCTACACCACGAGCGATGGCAGTGTTTCTTGCACTGTTGATGCTCTGAATCTGACGGTGGGCTCTTTCGTAATTAGCCTGTGTTGAGTCATCCTCATAAGTTTTCAACGCATCTACTGCATTACAATAACAAGCATTGAATAATGCTACGGTGTTCGTGAGATCTGCGCCTACGTATGAATATTGGGGTGCTGAACGAAAGATATTATTCAAGCGAGTCTGTAGCGTACTTTGGTAACCCAAAAGGAAATCCGATACGCCTATAGCTAGAGCTGCACGCCTGCGACGGTCGATCCCTCGGATGATAGAGCCTGCAGCGTAGTGGTTAGTCCTTATGGGCCTATTTACATAAGTGCGGAGGGCTTCCTCTGCGTTGGCATAGAACTCTTCGAAAAGCGCTAAAGCTAGATCTTGCTCGGGAGTTTGGTTACGGATGGCTTCCTCACGACGAGCTGCTTGCAAACGAGCCTCTAGGGTACTCTGGTAACCTAACTCGCCCTCTGAAGCACCTGCAGCCAAGGCCTCACGCCTATGACGATCGATTTGGGTGATCCGTGATTCAGCAAACGTGTAGTTGATAGCTGAAGGAAGATTAATATAAGACTCAAGCGCTCGTCTGGCTCGCTGGTAGTGATCATTAAAAATAGCTAAAGATTCACGAGCAAAGGATGGGTTCCTCCCGGAAAATGAGTTGCTACTTCTTGAATTACTGGACGGATTGCTATCCCCTTGGTTACCCCCGATGCTGGACTGACTCTGACTGCTTATGTTTAGATCTGACATTGTTTACTCTGTTGTTGGTTATTATTTAGCTGTTGTTGCCTGACTGCCTGCGCTCGAGTGCGGCTAGAATACGAGCCCGTTGTGCTGCTCTGCGTGTGGCTTGATTTCGTTGTTCTTCTTGCTCTAAGCGCCGTTGTTCTTCCATACGTTCTTGCTGTTGCTGCTCAATACGCCCTTGCTCTTCTTGTTCTTGCTGAGCCTGGCGCTGCGCTTGGCTTTGCATATAAGCAACACCCTCTAGAGCTAGACGGCGGCGCTCTTCGATAGACGTGGGCTGGACTGTTTCTTCAACTACCGTTTCTTCTTCGGTTACTACCGTTTCTTCAACTTTAGTAAGGACCATGTAGTGCCCGCCTAGTAGCAAGATAGCAGCGTTTTGAGCGTTAGTGCCCATAGTACTCGCTCGGCCGAAAAGAGCATCTCTGTGTGCAGGTGTATGGATACCTGTAGCGTTATCCTCTGAGCGGTAAAGTTCATTCACCTCATATATAGGAATTGTTATCTCTAGAATCTGCGCGAGGACATCCAAAGCGTTTACAGGAATCTCATTGTACAGATTACGCATGAGCCTGATCTGGTCCGCTTTCTCTTCGGCAGACCCTCCCCACAAGGAAAGCTCTGCACGCTCCATAAGCGCGGCAAATACGATGCGAAGAGCATTGATTGTACTATTATAGATACTAGCATTAGTGATGCTATTTAGCGTAATTTCTAGATGCTCTAACAAACGCTGTTCAGGCACACCAGTGAAAAGACTGTTTGTATCGTAAAGTGCATTCTCTAGGCTGTAAGCAGCGCCCTGATTTAATTGATTGAACTTAGCAATGAGGGCATCACGAGAGATAGAGCCTGAAGCGATGCCATGGGACAAAAGATAGGCCAGGGCTGAGATACCGCAGTTACCATCCCCTACTGAGTTAAAACAGTTCGTGTAGCCGTGGTCATTTTGCAAAGCGGTAGAGGCTGCTGCATAAAAGGCCTGGGTAGCTTCGTTAGCGCTTGCGTGAGGAACGAGTACCTCTGCGATAGGATGCGTGCCTAAAGAGCCTGCTAAAGCCATCACAGGATCAGGAGTGGTGTTAACCTCAACAGGGAACCCTTCGAGACGTCTGAGTTCCTCGAGCTGCATTTGGAAGAAAGCCTCATCGTCTTCATCAGTAGTGCTGTGTTCAGTTGAGCGAGGCGTGGTGGCCTGGCCTTGCTGGCCTTCGAGACGAGCGATCTCTTCCATCTGAAGCTGTAAAAGATAGTCTTCATCGGTGGACTGAGGGAGGTTAAGCCCTGCGTTACTGCTGCTTGAAGTCACTACAGGAAAGTTAGCAACAGTCGTAGTGTTATGTTGCTGGGTAGCCTGATTAATCGCTTCTACTTGTTCTTGAATACGACGTGCTTCATCCTCTTGGCGCTGGATCTCAGCTATCTGGAGTTGAATGAAATACTCCTCATCACTTACTGGAGATGAGCTAGATGAACGTGCATTTGGGTTTATATCTGACATAATTGACTTCCTATTGTGTTGTGCCTTTATTTTGAATACTATTTATTAATAACAGTCAACTGATTTTTCAATCGAAAAACTAATTTTTTAGCCTAAAAAGCTGATTTTGAGAGATTTATAGTTTTTTCTATAAAAAAGCCCCCGGAGGGGTTCTCCGGGGGCTTTTGGGTAAATTGTGGTAGAGCACAGGCCTACTGGAGGCCTATGTGGCAGTTGGCTAGGCCTCGTTTTTCTAGGTATTGCTGGTGGTAGTCCTCGGCCTCGTAGAATGGAGGGGCCTTTTTAATCTCGGTGGTTATGGGCTTTGCGAAGCGCTTGTTGCTTTCTAGAGCCTCCTTGGAGGCTAAGGCGGCCTCGTGCTGAGCCTTAGAATTGGTGTAAATTACTGAGCGGTACTGGGAGCCTACATCGGGGCCCTGGCGGTTCAGGGTGGTAGGGTCGTGGATATTCCAGAATTTCTCTAAGAGCTGCTCGTAGGAGATCTGAACAGAGTCGTACGTGACCTCCACAACCTCTGCGTGACCTGTAATATCGGCACAAACCTCCTTATAGCTGGGGTTTGCGAGATCTCCGCCGGCGTACCCTACCCGCGTGGCTACTACACCAGGCATTTCACGGTAGAAAGCCTCGATCCCCCAAAAGCAACCGCCCCCAAAGACGGCCTTTTCGTAAATGTCTTTATCATTAGGCATAGCACTGAGCGTTAATGGGATGAATAAGAAACAGATAAAAATTGTAAGTTGTTGTTTCATAGGGATAAAGCAAATTTAATCTGTAAATAGTATACTCTAAAAGAGAGCCAAAAGCAAATAATTGTGAGTGAAATTTATACAATTTGTGAAAATTTTATATTGACTGATGGTAGCGGATTTGCATTCTGATTCTTGGTTGTTGTTTTGTATTGAATCCATACAAGGTTATTGTATTGATGATCGACGAAGGCCCTCCTAATCCGGGGGCCTTTTTTCGTGCCTAAATCCTTGGTTGATAGTGAGATAGAATCGATCTTGTTTTTGATATTTACAGATCAATAACAGGTTATTATAATTAAATAAATTTTACTAATTTAGGGATATAGTTTTATCAGTAAACATCAAAGAAAGGGCAGCAGCTATGGCATCAATACCTTCTATTAATATAAAAACAGCCATCACCCCGCAGGATATCCACCGGGATGAAGGAACCGTCACTATTGGCGGAAAAGACGTCGACATCATGCAAGGGACTACAGACTTGGGTGAGGTCATCGAAAGTTATTACAATCAAGACCACAGTGACGGGAACAACACCAAGACAACCCTTAAGAATATTGAAGAGCGGTTGATTGATGATGGCCTCTTGGGGCCGGCCTCAGACCTGCTAGGTTTACTAGACTCAAAGCCCAATGCTAAGCAAAATGCCATCAACAGCATGATGGATAAGTTTATTGAAGGAGGCCACACTGCAGCTGAAGCAGGTAATAGGCAAGAAGCCCTTAGGACATACGAAACAGGATTGGCCTACACGATGAAGCTTGAAGGCAACGAACGGCATAATGCCGAGAAGATGCTCATGAAAGCAGCCAAGAAGGATGGCATTAACCTCAAGCACATCTCAGACCTAAAAGGAGAGATACTGCGTGGAGAATTAGGGCCGGCCTATAACAAGCTCATGGAAGGCGATTTGCCTAAAGAAGACGCACGACTTTTTGCAAAAATGGCCTTAAAGGGAGGACTTACAGAAAAAGGAGTTGCAGTTGCGGTGAAATACGACCTCTTTTATCCACTGATGAAGGATGGTGACTTGGGCCCTGCTCGGACAATTATCGAGAGTGGTCATGGGACGAAACGCCAAGCTAATGTGCTACTAGCTCAAGCTAAAGAAGATGGGATCCTTAACCTAATCCTGACGGATGGATTTATCGCTGAGGCGACTAAACTTGGCGTTAACCTGAAGCAGTACACAACTTGAATCTATAAATAACATTTTGATAAACAATTAAACCTTTAGGAGGATATAATTATGGTACATAGATTAGATATTAAAGAACAATTCAATAGCTTACTTAAAAGTGGTGAAATTGGTGAAGCTGCAAAACTCGTTGTCTCGGGTAAGATTGGCAAAGAAGGAGCCGAACGGATCATAGAGCAACTAGGTAAGAGAAAGGACAATCTCTTAAAGCAAACGATGGAGACTAATCATGCCTTTCGGGAGGCTTGCGATAAACTGGGGGTTGATTACTCAGCCAAGCACGTTACAGGAGAGAGCAAAGATGGTAACAAGTTCGATGTGTTGCTGACTAAAGGTGATATAGGGGGAGCTGTCAAACTTGTTGTTAATGGAAAGGTCGGTAAAGAAGGAGCCGAACAGATCATAGAACTACTAGGCAAGAGAAACGATAATCTCTTAAAGCAAACGATAGAGACCAATCATGCCTTTCGGGAATTTTGCGATAACAATAATATTGATTACTCAAAATAAGTACTTTTAATAAAGAAATTCCACAAAGCTCCGATCTATATAGAAGGTCGGAGCTTTTTTTGGCCCCCTTTGTGCTTATTAACTGACTGAGATATATGCAACAACAACGCGCACTTATTCGGCCCTTGGCTTTCGCTGGGCTTGCTTTTGGGCTCCTGGTGGCCTCCCCCTTTCTTTTTGCTGAGGAAGAAGACCTAGAAGCACTCGAATTACAAAACCAGGCAGAATCGGGTGACTCTCATGCGCAGTTGCTTTATGGGCTAAGCCTTTATGGCGACGGACAAGGGCCCTTGAACCACAAAGAAGCCATCCCCTGGTTTACTGCAGCGGCTGAAGGCGGCAGCAAAGAAGCCCAGGATACTTTAGCGACCTTTTATTTAAATGGGATAGGTGTCCCGCAGGATGATGAAAAAGCCCTTTATTGGTATACCCAGGCAGCCAACCAAGAGCACTCCCCTGCGCAACGGACCTTGGGAAGTATGTACTATGAAGGCCGCGGGGCCCCTGCTGACCAAGAACAAGCAATTTATTGGCTAGAACGAGCTGCTATTGCCGGAGACACGGATGCGCAGTTTAAATTAGCTGTAGTCTACTATGCCGACTTTGAGCACCCTGATCGGGAAGAAAAAGCACTTAAGTGGTACCGCGAAGCTGCAAACTGGGGCAATAGTGACGCGCAAGTGAGCTTGGGCCTCTTGCACTACTTCGGAGAGCTTACTGCTCAGAACTACCCTAAAGCTATTAAGTGGTTAAAAGAAGCCTCTAAGCTTAAGCACCCCTCAGCCCCGTACTACCTCTCTAAAATTTATTATGGGGGTGAAGGCGTGGAAAAAGACCCTAAGCAAGGGGCGGAATACTGCCAGATCTCAGCACAGCGCGGGTTTGTACCGGCCAAGAAGATGCTCGCAGATGCGTATTACTTTGGGTACGGGATCGAACAAGACTACGAGCAAGCCTTTGCTTGGGCGCTTGAAGCAGCTCAAGAAGGTGACATAGGTGCGCAATTCCTTTTGGGCGCGCTTTATGCAGAAGGCAAAGGGACTTCCGCAGACATCGCAGAAGCTTATGTATGGACGAGCCTAGCTGCAGCGCAAGGGCTGTCTGAAGCTAAAGTGTTTGGCGGAGTGCTCTTCAAGCACTTGCTTGAAAATAGCACCCCAGAAGAAATGGCCCAGCTAGAAATGCGTACGCAAAATATGCTGCACAGCCTGGGGGAATAAGGCGCGTATTACCCGAAGAGTATTGTCTTTAGCTGCTTTAAGAGCGGGAGCCTGAGTTCTACTTGTTCGATACAGCCCCGGTAGATATCCTTGTTAATAGCCTCTGCGGAATCCTTATCTACCTCTTTAGGGAGCGCTACCAATAAAGCTTTTAGGCGGCCACTGATAAGCTCTAGACACTTGTCTTTTTTATCCCCAGCAGCGTCTGCCCAGGCGATGAGTGTTTCGGTATAGTGTAAGAATAGTACAGGGCTCCATTGGGGTGCGTTCTGTAGCTTTTCCATGAAGCATTGTATGGCGTGGTAATAGAGCAGCTGCCTTTGTTTTTGATCAGGAGCCTCTTGGCCGGCAGCCTTGGCGGCCTTCTTGGCGTATGCAGGAATATAATTGAGCAACAACCGTGCATCGAGGAATTCTTTTTTGCTGCAGGCGGTATCGATAGCATCTTCGGCCAATTGGAAAGCTGTCTGTCTCTTTATGGGCTCATCCAACTTAACATCTTCAGGCGGGCTCATAAGCGTTGCGATTTGCCTCAGGATATTCATAGGGTTTACCCCGCAGCCTAAAGATGCATCAGCCTCAGCTAGGCTGCTAAAAAAGAGCTGGAGCTCTTGAGGGGTTTTTTCTAAATCCCGAACAAAGGCGGTAAAGTCCTCCCGAAACAAGCCGGTAAGCTCGCTAAAGTGGCCCGCATTCCAGAATTGCTGTAGGGCGATACTCGCTACAGCTGCGCGATGCTTCAGGCAAGTAATGTTTGCATTACAATAATCAGTAAAACTACTCAGGAGCTTATCTACAGAGGCTGTCGGTACTTTAGGCGTATCCTTGCCTAAATTAAGAGGTGTTGCAGGTTTCTTGAGTAATGCAGCATCTGCACTCTTTAGATCAAGGTCTTGCAAAAGCTGGAGTGCGTACAGGGAAGCACTCATGTCTTTAGCTAAAGACGGTTCTCCCTTAGGTTGAGCCGTAGGGCTAGCTATTGGGATGGCTAACTGAGCCTTGAGTGCTTCATTCTCAGCACGGAGTTCTTGGTTCTCGACAAAGAGCTTTTGCTCTCTTGTTAAAGCGTCTGCTAGCAGTGAAGGAAGATCCTCGGGCTTATAGTGCTCGTTAACAAAGTCTATAACGGCCTGATCGGAGGCTGCAGTTGGTTTTGTAGACCCTCCAGGAGCGGCACCTTCTTTCGCATAATACTCCTTGAGCGGCTTCTTGGACTGGGATTTACGCTCTTGGGCATTGAGGCGAAGCTCTGCTTCTTGTAGCCGACGCATCAGCTGTATCTGTTGTTCGATTAATTCTTCCTTGGAGAGGGTTGCATAGACTGCTCTTTCAAGCTTTTCACCCTCTTGCTCAGAGCTAGTGAGGGAGGGATCAGAGAAGGTGGGGTTTTGGGTTACGGGTTCCATGAGGGATAATAGGGGTCAGGGTTAATGAATGATCTGAGTGCTTAGACCGTACGTTAATTCGATCCGAAATTATGTTAACTTTTGGGGCAAATCGCAAGGCGAGAATACTCTGAATGAAAGCCAAATTTCATCAACTTAGATTGAGGCCCAATGCTCCATATACTCAGGGTAATCCCGCTTGATGATCCCAGTAAGCTCCTTGAGTACCCCACAAATCTCTGAAGGACTAATACCGCAAAAGGAGGCTAATCGCGCATTAAAGTCCGCTGAGGCCTGAGCGTAAATACTATACACTTGAGGCTTATCGGCCTGTTCTGTTTTGGCCCTTTTGATGAGGGCTTCATAAAATAGCATCGCCTCTTCAAGGTTTTTAAAGCGCCTACCCCACAATGCCGCCTCCGCCCAATAGTCAGGGCCTAGAGTGGCTGTGTTTAGAGCCCACGGGATCATCTCTTTTTTGAGGTCTATTTTTATACTGGTAGTGAAAGGGATCTCTAGAAGTGCGGTGTAGGTCTCTTTTTGTTGAGCTAAAGAGTACATAGCAAAGCTTTCGACTAGAGCCGTATCGTAGCCTTCTTTAAATAAGCGAACTGCTAATTGCGAGCAATGGGCCTGAGCCTCTTGGGGATCAGAAGAAAGCCTGCAGAACAGGGCGATGATATTGGTAGTGAGGTCTATAAGGCTCCAATCCTGAGGCTTTCCCTTATAAGGGGCCAAGCGCTTGATAGCGATATCAATCAAGCTCCCCTCTTCTCTTGCGATCCGGCGCCGTAAAGACTTCAAGCTAATCTCATACTGAGGGTTATTCAGCATGAGATATTCTGTAACACGCTGAACGTGCTCAATCAGATAGTCCTTGCGCTTATAAGAAAATGTGAGCGTAGCAGGCTGCTGAGTTAAAGGTGTTGACGCAGGTCTATTACTCGTGAGTTGATTCATGGAGAGGTTGAGCGTTAATGGTTATCTCAGAACCGTCTAGGCCCAGAAGCTCGAAGGTTTTTGCAAGTTCTTCGGCAGACGTACTCATAACCTCTTGCACCCATTCTGGCTGTGGGGCTGTTTCAGGGTCCCAAGCATCAGGAAGTGGCTCTTCTTCAGCCTGAGCGAGTGCCTCAAAGCACTTGTGCGCTACGGTTTTGGCCTCCTCTTCTTGTATGCCTAAATCTTTGTACACAGGGTGATAGCCAAGCTTACCATCCTTAAAAAGAGCTAACCCCATAGACATTAAGGCAGCGTTTTTGTAGGGAGGTGCGGACTGTGCTGCATAGGCTAAAGCCTGCTCCTTATCGTCATGCCTGCGCAGCGTGATGAGGGCTAACTCTGCATAAGCACGGCTTTCAAGGGGGCCTACAAACGCTACACAGCGCTCAGCAAGAGCGAAAGCGTCTTGGCTTTTTTCAATACCGCAAGCCTTGCGCACTCGGTATTCTAAAAACTGCGGCATTAAAAATAAGAAGACCTCGGCCCGGCAAGATTCATTAATAATAGTATTAGCCTTATTGATTGCCTCTTGAGCAGCGCCTTCCAGAAGGAGTTTTTGCTCTAGAGCTGTACATAAATAAGGCAGGCCTGCTTCACCCAGTTGATTCGCCCAGGAAAAAAGCGGATCAATATAGCATGCACGATCTGTACGCCTTTCATTGGAAAGCTGCGCAGCAGCCTCTGTGCACCATGCTAGGTATACCGTGTGCTTAAACACAGAGCCTAGCCCGCATAAGGCCTGACACCCAGCATCAAGATCCTCAAATGCAGCTCTTTTGATAAGGGAAGACCCAAGTGCACTTAAGGTATGAGTCAAATTCGTTTTGAGGGTATCGACCTCAGACCCTATCTTACGGTATTTTACGACACGAGATACATCCGTACCGGCAGTGTCACTACGCCTTGCCTCATCTAGAGGACGCTTACACAAACCTTCAAGATATGAAGGCGGGAGCAATGCTTCTGCACAGGAGGGTGAACCTCGACCAAAAAAATCGCTTGGAGTGATAAGGTCAGACATAATAACAAGTTTTATTAAAGTTACTTAGGTTAGTTGAGAGAACCATTCTTGGTCATTTCGAAATTGATACGCTACGACTGAATTTTCTAAAGTCGATTTAATAAAAACAGAACAGTTTTTGACACGGGCGTAGCGCAAGCATAGTAGGAGAAGCTCCCTGCGTTCTTGCTTAAGAAAGGGAGGGTTGTATTTTAATATCTTGAGTAAAACTGCGGCACACTCTTGGAATTTTGTTTTTATAAACTCGTGCTGTGCCTCAAAGGCGCCCCCCGGGTTTGACAGATCTAGGCTAAAAGCGGTTAGCGTTTTAAAAGGGATCATCCCCCAAGAGTAATTGATCATCTTATTTAGCCATACTTCAGCAGACTCACGCTTAGAATAAAGAGGTTTGTATATTTCATCAGAGGTCAGATCAAGGACTCTCAGAGATCCATTTTCCCTAAAATGTACTTTTGCAAAAGCGGGGAGTAAATCATAATAACCATAATGCGGGCTAACCGCCAACTCGATAAGGTTACCTACGTAATCACTCGGGTGAAAGCTTGTTTCAGACGGAGGCTCTGGGCATTGCTCGATTAACTCCAGGAGATGCATCAAAGTCCAACGGGTAACTGCCCTGGGCTCGCAAGCCAAAAGAGCACTTTTAATGAGGCAGCAGTGCTGATGAAAACTCAGTGTGCATTGCTGCTCAGGCTCTGCAGAATAATGATATTTAGCAAGGGGTGACGAGAGCTGGCGAGCGACCTTCCTGCCAGAGAAAGGGCTAGAGCACACAGCCTCATAACAACTTAGGTCAGAACCTATGGAAGGTGTACGGGAAGAGGCAGCAGAAGAGCCAGAGCAAGAAAGGTACATTTATATTTACTAAAAAAACTGGTACTCAAATGAGAAATTATTTATTTAGTAGAATATTTCCCTACGGTCAAGCACTCATGGCACTCAAGGAAATAACCCAGTATCAAGGAGATAAAAAAGCCCACTGCCAGAGTTGGCAATGGGCTGCAAATTGAAATGATGGAGCGAACTAGGCTGTAGAGCTATCGCCTTGGTTTTCTAGAAAATTCCCTAGAGCACCTAGGCCTAGTCCAGCTAGCGCACCAAGAACATCACCTACGGTTTCATTACCTGTGAGGTCTGTAGCGAGGTTATCAACCGCTCCGCCGATCTGTTCTTCAAGTGTAGGGTCAGGCTTTACTACGGGTGGATTTGTGCCTGTTGTAGGCTCTCCTGTAGCTGGATTAGTGGGGACAGTGGTAGTCGTATCTGTGCCGTCTGTACTTGGCGCAATCAATTGACCGATAAGGGCCCCAACACCGACAGGGATAGGAATACCGGCACCTCTTGCACGCTCAAAGAGCTTAGTGATGAGAGAGGCTACCCCAAGCTCTGCAGCAAGATTAGGATCAATTTCCTTAGCTAAAAGCTGGGCTGTAGTAAAGGCCGTTGCAAAGTCTTTGTTTTGTATGGCTATCTTAAGCTCGCAGAAAAGCTTGAACGGACTTGGTGCACTCTCAAGCTCAGCAACGCGGTCTTGGAGGGCCTTGATTGTTGCATCCTTTTCTTTGCAAGCACAGTCTGCCTTACAGGATGCTACATCAGCCTTTTTAGCAGCAGCGAGTCTTTCGTTTAACTTTCTTACTTTCTTGTTTAGTCTATTTACTTTACCTTTATAATCCTTGTATTTTCCTTCGTAGACCTCTTTGAGTTCTTTTTGGGCTGCTGCATCATCTTTGAGAAGGCGAATTGTCTCAACGTTTTTACACTTATCGGGGTTATTAATACCTGCTAGATCGGACATAGTTTTATGGGGTTGTGAGGGTTTTTAAGATAAGCCTTTAAATAAGGCTTGTTCGCCTTTAGCTGTAGCAAGGAACCTTAGGAAGGTCAAGGGCAGAGTCTTAGACTGCCTGCTCCAAAAACTGAGTGTTTAATGCGGTGGTGTCCACCCCAGCGAGCTCTAGCCGCGATATAATCATCGCAAAGTTATACCAGTCTTGCGCCTCAATAGCATCTTGAGCCTCAGCCTGGTAGTAGGCTATATCCTCTTGTGTTAAGGAAAACGTCAGTAAGGCCACTAAACGATCTTGCAAGACTGTAACGACGGTTGTAATAGTAGCTACGCGGGCAGAAATCGAGGCCTGGGTTTGAGTAAGAAAGCTCGAGGACATAGTCTGCTGCCAAGACGCAGTAGAGGTAGTAGACGTAGTAGAGGTTTCGATACGCGTTTCTACTAAGGTAACGGTTGAACTGGAAGTATTATTTGAAGAATCCATAGCGGTTTTATTAAATGGATCCTTTTTTTAACGGAGTGTATCCAGAAAATCAAGCCGTCTTTTCTTCCTCAGGGAAAAGAGCGTCCATCCCATCGGTGAAGACCTCGGCGTAATTTTTCAAGCCTGCTAGGAATTGAGGGTCATTGGCCTTTTGCGCGTGCGCTATGGCTTGAACCCAATTTTCCTGGTGTTGATCACGGCTGAAGGGCCTTATCCTGTAATCGTGAGTCTGGTAGAGCCTAAGCGCATCTTCGGCCTTTTTCTTTTCGAATAAATTGAACTCTTTAGAAAACTCATCACCTTGAAAAGCTGGTGCTTTTTTAGAGAAATGAACAATAAACTTATTGTCCTGATGAGCCTCAGCAATGTTTGCTAGCCAAGTATAGAGCACTCGGGCAAACCCAAGATAGGCGCCTTCTCCGGAGAATTTATTAATCAGAGTACTAGCCTCTTCATAGGCTTTAATTCTCGTTAAGCCTAAGCGCCTGAAACACTCGACAATTTTCCCGGCCCGTGTCTTCCTTACAGAAAACAAAGAAAGCGCTAGGTAGGCATAGGCCTTATACTGGTGCTCTCCTGCCTTCGCTGCATGGTCTTTGGCCTGTTTAAACCAGGCTTGGGTTCCCGTAGCAGAAAACACACACTTGGGCTGATAAAAAATAGCATTCATATAGACCCTTGCTAAGAAATAATGGGCCAAGTTTGCGTCAATACACTTACCCCACTCTTCTAGACGCTTGAATGCGCTTGGGTAAATGCTTATAGGCATTTTAAAGGAAACAAAATAAAACCTCAGGTGAGTTGTAGAGGCTAAGTGACTGAGCAGCCTTGTGTAAGTGAGCTTCTTAAGGTCTGCACATTGGATAGCCTCGGTGAGTCGCTCGGCGATGGCTAAGCTTGTATAGTTAGTTTGTGCTAACACTGTGGTGGCAGCCCTGGACAGGACAGCGTCACGATCTTCACAATAATCGGCAAGTGCAATAAGCGTCTTGACGAGTGACTCCGAGGAAAAGGAAGTACCTTTTGTATTCTTTAGAGCAACGAGGAGTGATTGTTGGTTTTTCTCGAAAAGATTGTGGTAGCACTGCTGTTGGATTGTATCATTCTGAATTGTCTTAGCAAGCGTTAGAGCGGCCTTAAGCGTAGCCGTTCTACCCGCAATAAGCCTTATGGTGTGGGCCATTTTTAAAGCCTTGCGCGCTTGCACATCCAGCTCTATCTTGCGCAGTGCAAGCTCAGTGCCTTGGGCGGCATGTTGGGACTCTAGGAACGCGTGCTTCTCTTGGAGTGCCTCGTGTTCGGCCTTGAGCTGCGTGAGCTGGCAGACAGCCTCAGTTGCTTGATCTAGCTGTGCATCTTTGTTTTTGGGCGTTGTTCCTAAAAATTTTTGTAATCCATCCATATGTGATCAGTTGTTAGGCTTCTTTCAGTTTTGGAAAAAGGCTCTGATCGTTACCAAATAGGCGGTGCAAATCAACCGTAAAGGTACGTGCATAGCTATAGAGCTCTCGCTTGAGCCTCAGTGCGCGGCCTGGGCTAGTATGAGTACTTAAGCCCCGAAGTGCTTTCTGCCAGGTTTGAACCTGAGCCTGAGGGGATGGCCAACACCGGGTTGCATGCGCATCATAAAGCTTCAGGCCAGACTCCAGGAAAGGGCGAAAGTTATCGTGCGACAAGAGGTGCTTGCTACGCAACTTAGCATACTGGGTAGCCAACTTATAATCCCCTTGCTGGCTAGCGATATGAGAGAGCCAGCCATAGCTAAAATAAGCGAGCTGTTGGGCCTGGGATTGCTCTGGAGCTTCATCTAAGAGCATCTCTATAAGCGCCTGGGCCATAGCATGCGCAGATGCCCAATTATAGCCTATGAGTTGAAATAAAAAGACATCTTTCTCCTGGTAGTTTTTTTGGAAGAATAAAGAAATACTAAGATAAGCATATGCGCTAGAGGTGTAAATTCCTGTACGCTCAGCAATATCAAGGGCCGTTGTGTAATAGGCTTGGCACTCCTGAGTACTCAAGGTGCCTCCGGACTCGAAAACGAACTTTATATAAAGCTTCACGAGGACAAACTGGGCCTCCTCAAGCTGTGCGCCATTCGCCCAAGCCTCAAATAAAGGAAAGTAGTTTTTCTCTAGAGGACCCCCCATGCAGGATTCTAACCATGATAGATAGACAGACTGGCGATCTTCATTATTGTGAATAGCATCAAGCAAACTCTTCTGAGTGTAGGCAAAGGCTGCAGGGCCTGGGTGCTGACGCATAAGCTCTTTAGCAAATTCAGCGATCCGCTGAGCGCCCTCGGGGAACCTCTGGGAAAGATGGATTAAATCTTCTTTCAGCGTCCAATCTTTATTATTAGGCCCGATAGATAACGCCTCCTTAGCCCACTTCATAAAAAGCTGACGGCAAGCAGACACTTTCAATGACTCGCTTGGGATTTTGTCAATATAACGCAGGGCTTCAACTCGCATCGGCATGTTCAAAGCAAGCTGCTGGCATGCCTCCGCTAACTCATGGGATTGCCGCGTGTATTTAGCATCACGAGTGGCTAATCTCTGGGTCATATTATGGATGCTCTCATGAAGCCGTTCGGTCTCGGCCTTCAGCCTGAAGAGCTCAGTCTTCAGCCCTTTAATTTCCTTAGCATGCCGTTTTTCGGAAGAGTTGATGTACTCTTGGGAGCTTTGGTAAAGCTCTTCTAGAGAGACATCACCAAGGGTTAATTCTTTAAGGAAGTTTTGTATTCTATCCATAGAAATGAAGTTAAATTAATTATTGTATTGAGCCATTAAGAAAAGGGTTGTACGAGGTATCTCCCCACACTTCGTCAGAAGGATCGTATTGCCGCTTATCTGCATTAGGGAACGAGAAGGCTTCAGCTAAACTCTCATCGCTCAATGCAGTTGGATCAAAGAAAAAACCTGAAACCCAAGGGTTATTCTGCTGGCCCTCATTATTGTGCACTGCAGCAACAGGAAGCTGAAAAAGCTCCTGGGTGTCCTCTAGTAAACTAGGCGAGCTACCCAACGATATTTGATCCTGGAAAGGGTAATAAGAATAAAGGTCTATATCTAGAGGCCCGCTTCCATCGCTATTAAACCCTGAAAATATTTCACCTTCATCACTCTCAATCTCCGACACTATTTCGATTCCATCACTTCCTTCATCTTCATCGCTTTCGAGCTCTAAAAAAAACTCAACTCGGCCATTTTCTTCACTTTCACCGCTTGCGAGCCCTGACAAGATTTCGATTTCACCCGCTTTAGGATCTTGGGGGGAGTGGAGTTTCTCAGGAGTATCAAAGCCATCATCACTTTCAGTATCGCTATCCTCGACTTCTTCCACAGATACCAAAGTGCTATCCTTAAGCTGTAATGGTTGGCCTTGAGCAGCTGCACTCAGGTTCAACCCTGTAGGGCTTGTCTTAAAAGAACCTCGAGTTTTTAATGCATTAGGGAGGTCCCCCTCAGACCGTGAACGCTTATTTTTAATATGCCCAATATGATGGCGAGGCTTTAGCGGCGTCCCTGGATGCTCGGGTGTTAGTTGCTCTTCTTCGGCATCTATGGCAGGAGGGCTTACAGGGTCTCTTGGGCAAGTATAGCCTCCGCCAGACTCTGGACCTGAGGAATCCTCAAAAAGCTGATGGCTAATATGAATCGTATGGCGGCGAGAAGACTTACGACTAGTTAAAAGTTTTTCACTCGCAGGATCTTTTGACTTATGGCTGCTTACGTTATGGCCCTTGCTTCGTTTCCATAAGCCAAAAAGACCAGACTTTCTTTTGTTTCTCTGAGGAGTAGGATCTGAGTGGTGCCGCCGAAGAGGCTCTGGATATCCAGAGGCAAAAGAGGTGGATGAGGGAAGGTTTTCCATGAGGGTTAGTAGGTTGGTTATAGACTCTGCAAAACAGAGTACAGAAGGCACTAGAGTGTATAAGCGGTATAGTCAAGTGTCGAGGGCAAAGGGAACAAGCAACCCCCACATGAACAAAGATAATCATTTACAAAACCTGTTTAGATTGCCTTTGGGTAAAAACTGCCTAATTTAAGACAAACCTATGGGGCAGAAACTCAAGATTTACACAGACAAGCGCTACTACACACCCGAAAAGGTATTCAACTGGATATTACAACCCTGGGAAAAGGAATTTGGAGTAAGCCACCCTACTGAGGATTCTGAGCTGGCCCGATACACCCGCAATGGCCAAGAATATTTCGAGCGCACCTCATTGGAGGATTGTGATATTGCCGTGAGCCCGTGCCAGTGGATTGAAGATCATACGAATGAGGATATTTTTGAGCTAGCCCAAGCAGCCAAGGCCTGCGGGAAGAAGGTACTGGTGTTCTACTTCTCGGACTCGGAAGATAAAGTACCGATTGACAATGCAATTGTATTTAGGACGAGCTTGAGCCGCAGTACACGCACTGCAAATGAATTTGCGATGCCCGCGTTCTTCCGCAAGCCAGAAGACTTTTGGAGCAAAGACTGGGAAGCTCGCAAAAAAGAACCCAAAGCCACTGTTGGTTTTTGCGGAAATGTAGACAACCGCGCTCATGAAACCAACCCACTAAAAGCCTGCCTTAAAAACCTAGGCTATTCGATCATGAAGCGACCGAAATTAATGTGTGCCTTTGAGAGCTTCGGTATTAGTATTACTAAACACAAAGGGCGAAAGTTACGCACCCAGCTGCTACATGCCTTTGAAAAGAGTAATGCCGTTCAAACAAACTTTTTGGTGCGTGAGTTTTTTAATAACGGTGTGGGGCGCTTATCCCCTGAAAAACAGGCTGACGCAGCCCTAAAGGCGAAACAAGAATACATCGCAAACACTTTAGGCAGTGACTACATCCTGACACCGCGTGGGGGCGGGAACTTCTCATACCGGTTTTATGAAACGCTATCCTTAGGGCGCATACCACTGTTCTTAAACACAGACTGCGTCTTGCCCTTCGAAGAATTCATCAACTGGAAAGACACCCTACTATGGGTTGAGGAAGACGAACTCGCTAACGCCCCAGACATTGCAGCAAAGGTCCACCAACAAACCTCCGAGGAAGGCTTTATAAAAAAACAAGAAGCCTGCAAAACACTCTGGAAAGAATGGCTATCTTACGATGGGTTTTATAAAAACCTTTGGCGGTATTTGGCTTAGTTGAAAATACGCCTTAAGCTCCGCCAGCGTTTACCACAGCTATTAGCCAGCTTCACAAAGAAGTTTGGCTTAGGGGGCACTTCGTAATAGTGGTCAAATGCTTGAGGGGCTTCGGGGTGAACTGCTATCGGAATGCGCTTCACCTGGGGGGCAACCTCAGCAAGTGCAGAGTCATACAAATCCCCCACGGGGCAATGCTCCCCTGTTCCGTCATGACCGATATTGCGCGCCAATGATACCCCTGGATACAGAATCAATTTACCTGCGTGCAAAAGAGAGGCTAACCATAAAGCAGCCCAAGTAAAACGATCGTCCCGGGCTTGCTCTTCGATCAAGGCATAATGCACCCCTTGCTCACGTAAAGCAGCACAGAGCTTATGTCCCTTAGGCTCAAAATGAGCCCACGCACGCTCCCAGGTCGCCCACCCCCAGCTCACAGATTTTGTATAGAAAAATGTATCAGGAAAGGAAACCTTATGCGGAAATACATACCCCCCTACTGCGCCTACACCGTCTTCATCCCTATACAACTCTAGAGCAGCATTCATGAACTCTAAGAAAAAAGGAGACACAACAACATCATCCTCCAGAACAATGACTCTACCGTATTGCTTAGCTAAAGCCCCTACCCCATCGATTACATTAGCACTCAGCCCTAGATTCTCAGGGCGCTCAACAAGAGTGACTGACTTAAAACCACTCAGTGTCTTCAAGTAATCCCGCACCTGGGTAACTTCCGCCTGGTCTTGCTCGTTACGAGGCCCATCTGCATAAATAAAAACCTCACTCTGGCTTGCCTGGGGGTTTGCTACCAGAGCCTCGATCGTTTTGCGAGTATGCTCAAGGCGCTTGTAGGTAAAAATGGCTATGGGTGCTAGCATTAACCCCTAACCTGAGATTTGATCACCAAAAAGTCAAGAAGGGAGGACCCAAGGCGAAGTGTGGTGCTCCCGCCGGGATTCGAACCCAGATCTTCGGCTCCGGAGGCCAACATTCTATCCATTGAACTACGGGAGCGTACCGTTTATTTCAGGCGATCAGCCTGGCTGGTTTATTAATCGTAGTCAAGCCCTCCGTAGATATCCGGATACTGATACCCCCCGGCATATCCAATTATACAAAGTATCATGAAAACAAAAAAGACCATCCCCGTGCCAAAGTTGACTGTAGTCCCCAAAAAATAAGCCATGGTAGTAGTACCCGTAAGACCCGAGACTAGAATGGTAAGATCATGACAAGAACGCTCATTCCAGCGATGGGTAGACTGCTCAGGAGACTCAGCTGGGAGAAGCGGCTCTCGACTTCGGATAGTTTCCGCTACAATCCTATATGAAACAGGAATCTCTATAACAAAATCATCCGAGCCCACACTCTCTAGCGAGGTTATCGAATCCTCAGAATCACTACGTGCGTGAGTAAAAGTAATAGGTGGCGTTAGGTCATAGGGATGCACAACCACAGAGGCCTGAGAATCAGAGGCTTCTGCAGAACTGTGATCCTGTGGATCCGCGCCATAGAGAGGATTAACTGTCGTGTCCATAATGTAAGATGGGCACGACTCTGATAAAACCTAGGGGCCCAGTCAAGAGAAGAGCCCCTCAAGCCTACGATTGACTGGAGCGAGAGCAGCGGGCAGCCAAACCAAACACAAAGAAAAATAAAAACAAGGCCCCAAAAAGCGCCCCTAACCAGGAGCCAAACCCTAACCCACCGATAGCAGCGCCACTACCCCCACCAATGAGTCCATAACAAAGACTCGACATTGGGTTGTCGTTGCAGTGCCACTTACACTCTACAGGTGCTTCAGCTTCCTCCATGGCGACTGGTTGTGGCGGCGGCCTTAGCCCTGGAGGGCAAACCGTCCCCACATAGACCCCATTAGGCCGGGCCTGAAGGTTATCAACGTTAACATAAACCACCCCTGGCTGTGGTTCCAGAAAAGGCGGTGGCTGCGCTTGGTAAGGTGTATTAGGATGATACCCAGGGTAAGGATAGCTATCAGAGGGGGTGGTATCAACTATCTTTCCGTGGGTATCCATAACTTACTCAACAAGCTCCTCGGCAAGTTCTTCTTCCTGGAAGCATTTCTTTATAGCCTCTACCAACTTCTCTGCATTGCCTATTAAAGATTCAGCAGCGTTTACGATCCAATCTGGCAAACAAGGGCACAACATATACAAAATAGCGCCTCCAACAGGGCCCCCTACGGTAAATAGGAGCGCCGTTAAATACCAGTGTAGCACGTAGCCGAAAAAGAGACTTCCGCCTATGGTTGTGGCAGCACCCCCACCTATAAGAATAGCCCATTCGGCCCGGTCACGTCCCGTACCACAAAGTATCCTCAGGCAATCATCCACACAACACTCCTTAAACTCAGCACCACAGGTACGTAGGCCGCCTAGGATTGACCGGCCACACGCCAGTAGCTCTGACAAGAAAGAAGACTCAAGCTCCTGCTCTTCCACAGGCTCAGGCTGGCGAGTAACATTCACTTCGCTCACCTCATGATCAAAGCTAAGCGGCGTAGGCCCAGTTAAGTTCACCTGGCTCATATCAACCACGACCTGGTCCTGAGTTTCCTCAGCCTGGTTAAGCAAAGGTTCTGTAACGACTTCATTGTCCCCAAAAAGAGGGTTTCTTGTGCTAACTATACTATCCATATTAGGATAAGCTATAGAAAGCTGATAAATCAGTGTCAATGGGTTTTTACTATTCTGCATCGGGGTTTACACAGCGGGGCCCCTTGAGCGGGTCCTTACTTGCCGTGATAGAGGGGAATTTGGGGGCTTCACGTTCATTTTCCTCCACCCAAGACTCCAGGTGGTCGGGGACCTCATAATCCGGGAAAATGGCCTCTACTGGGCACTCCGGCACACAGGCATCGCAGTCGATGCAAGTCTCGGCATTGATGTAAAGGCGATCAGGGCTTTCATGAAATGCCTCTACTGGGCAAACTGCAGCACAGTAAGTATATTTACAATCAACACAATGTTCAGTAACGACGTAGGCCACGTTTTATTTGATCCTGGGGACTCAGTTGCTGGTGGGTAATTTGGAGTAAGTTATGATTGCTAAATGTGACCTTTCCTAGCACAGTTTGCAAGTAAATGTCCCTAGATCACGGTTTTATACTCCTTCTGATAGCTGCTTGCGGCGCATTTTTCATGGCCTTTTGTAATGGGGCCAATGATGTAGCGAATGCCTTTGCCTCGGCTGTTGGTTCTAAAGCGCTTAAGCCGCGGATGGCTTTACTCATTGCTAGTGTCGTTACTTTTTGCGGCGCTGTCTTTTTAGGGGGGGAGGTTGTTGTCTACCTGATCGAAGGCTTAGCCCCACCGAAAATTTTTGCTAGCCCACATGATTATGTATTGGGAATGATTGCCGTGCTGCTCTCTGCTGGATTATTTGTGTTGCTCTCTACGCTTAAAGGCATGCCAGTGAGTGCAACGCATGCGATTGTTGGGGGCCTCACTGGAGTTGCCGTTACCTTGCAAGGCTGGGAAGCAATTAATTGGTTTGTGATGTTTACCATCGCCTCTACTTGGGTCGTTGCTCCGGTTTTAGCAGCTATCTGCGCACTCTTGCTGGCCTCTTTTATTAGAAGAGTCATCATCGGACAAGGCACCACAGGCACCCTAAAGCGCGTACGCCGTAGACTCCCTGCGCTGATTAGCTTCACGATTTCTGCAGCTGCTTTTGGAATCATGGTCAGCACGCGCCTAGGTGAAATTATTGGTGCGGGTATTTGGGAATCTGCCTTACTGGCGGTCTTCCTCTTTTTGCCTGTGTATGCGCAGTCTAAATACTTCGTGAAGCGCACCCTCAAGAAAGCCCCGGACAACCCCAAGGGCGCAGAGCGTGCCTTCCGCCGGCTCCAGGTAGGGACCTCTTGCTACGTTGCCTTTGGGAATGGTTCTAATGATGTGTCTAATAGCATTAGCCCCGTTTTTGCTATCTACATGGTATATCAATCAGGCGGCTTCCCGCAGGACTTTACTGAAGAGAGCATCCCCTTTTGGATCCTTGCCCTAGGTGGACTTGGGATTGCTACCGGAATCACTTTTTTGGGTAAGCGCGTGATCAAAACCTTAGGGAAAAAGATCACCAAGATTAACCACTCCCGCGGGTTTAGTATTGATTTTTCCGTAGCCTCCATTGTAGTTGGGGCCTCTTTGTTTGGGCTTCCGGTAAGTACCACCCAAGCCGCTACAGGTGCTGTGGTCGGAGCAGGACTTTCTCGCGGGGCCTTATCCAAGGTTAACTTTAGGATGATTGGCTACATCATACTGACGTGGATCATCACCGTCCCTACAGCCGGGCTGATTACCATCGCGGTGTACCACCTACTCTCCCTCATCCTACCGGGGACGATTGCTTAAAGTAATGAAGATTTTAGTAACAGGGGGCGGTGGTTTTTTAGGAAGTGCGCTAGTGCGTGAGCTACTCAAGCGTGGTCATACTGTATCCATCTTAGGGCGTAAGGCCCAGCCTCAACTCGAACAAGAAGGCGTCACCGTACACCGAGGGGACATTGCTGACTATGAAGCTGTATTGCGCGCTGCAGAAGGTGCAGAGGCTATCTTCCATACAGCAGCCAAGGCGGACTCTATAGGAAGTTACGAAAGCTATTACCGCCCGAATGTACTCGGTACGCGTAATGTACTGAAAGCCTGTATCGAGCAGAACATTCACTACCTGATCTATACAAGCACCCCAAGTGTTGCGTTCCGCCCAGGGCATACGCGGGGCTTAGATGAAACAGCACCCTATGCAAAAAAATGGCTTTGCCATTATGCCAAAACAAAAACGATTGCTGAGCAAGAGGTCCTTCAGGCACATTGCTCTGGCAGACTCCACACGGTTGCGCTTCGTCCTCATTTAATATGGGGCCCAGGGGAGCCGCATATGATCCCCCGAGTCATCGAGCAAGCACGCAAGCGAAAGCTAAAAATTATAGGTAACGGAGAAAACTGGATCGACATTACCCATGTGGACAATGCGGTGCACGCACACCTATTAGCCTTCGAGGCCTTACAACAAGGCAAGACCGGAGGGAAGGCCTACTTTATCGGGCAAGAAAAGCCCGTACAACTGTGGAAGTGGCTCAACCAAATCCTTACAGGGATAAATGTAAAACCAGTGGCCCGTAAAATACCGCTGCAATTAGCCTACCCCATTAGCGCTGTTTTAGAAAAGGTGTACAAGCTCTTAGGCATTACAGACCCTACAATGACGCGTTTTGTGATGACGATCCTAGCAACCGATCATTACTTTAACCTAGACGCAGCCAAAAAAGATCTCGGGTATGCCCCACTAGTGAATACCGAAGATGGGACTGCGGAGCTGATCGAATCGCTTAAGGGGTAAGCGACCCATATCCCCCTTATAGCCAAAGACTTAAGATAATAATACATTATCTACTAAAGTTCCCCCGCCTCCATTCGATATACCCCTAAGCGAGACACGGACGTCTTGCAGGCCTGCCAAGCCCATTGAAATTTGGCCTCTGGGGCAACCCGGTGAATATATCAAGGAGGATATAACATGTCACTAGTTATCAACACTAATACGGCTGCTTCTATAGCATCCACTAACTTACAACGTAGCAATTCTATGCTACAAAAGAGTCTTAACCGACTCTCTAGCGGTACCAAGATTACCTCTCCAGCAGATGATGCAGGGGGTCTTGCTGTATCTATGAAAATGGGTTCTGCCATCCGTCGTACGGGTGCTGTAGACTCAAACGTTACTGACGCTATCTCGTTCCTGCAAACACAAGACGGTTCGTTAAGCACAGCAACTAAGGTTCTTGACCGTATTTCGGAGCTTAAAATCTTAAATGAAGACCCTACTAAAAGTGCTAGCGACCGCGCTAACTACCAAACAGAATTCAAAGCACTCCAAGCACAACTCACCCTGCTAAAGGCTGAGAAGTTTAATGGAGTAGATCTGTTTATAGCATCAGGAAGCTCTGTAAATGTTGTCACTACTGAAACAGGTGGCGGCATAGTAGCTATTAGTCAAAGTGACTTATCTGGCGCTGTTACTGATGGGGCTACTGATATCGCTAATACATCAAATACGCTAGGAGATATCACCATCACTAATGTAGTGAATGCTATCCAATCAATCGCTACCCTACGTGCTTCTAATGGTGCAGAAACGAGTCAGCTCTTGTTCAGTAAGGAATTACTTTCTGTAAACAAAACTAATCTGGAAGCTGCTAACAGCCGTATCTTGGATACGGACGTAGCTGAAGAATCCACTCAGTTTGCTCGCTGGTCAATACTGACCCAATCCGGTACAGCTATGTTGTCGCAAGCTAATGCTGTCCCTCAAACAGCCCTACGACTCCTTCAATAATAAGGGGTAGAGTTGTAAAACAGACCTTACACGACCGCTCGGAAATGGCGACAAGACTCCTCAGGAGAAATCCTGGGGAGTTTTTGTTTCATGCCTCCCTAACCCCCTCTCCCACAAGGACTTAGTTTTTATTATTGATATTAGTTTACTATTTTCTTATAATAAAAGCTAAGTCCATTACTTATAGGCAGTTAGTTAGATCTCAAACAAAAGGAGGCTGTATGACAATTGATGCACTTTTAGAAAAACTGGGCAAAGAGATGGGGCAGGAAATTTCCCTGGGGGAAAATAATAGCTGCACCCTAGTGTTTGACCAAAAATATGAGCTCAACCTTGAAACCGCAGATGACGGGGAAACACTGCACCTCTATGCAGAATTGTGTGAGATCCCCGAAGAAGGCCGTTTGCGCTTTTATGATATCCTACTGGAGGCACACCTCTTTGGATATGGAACGAATGGGGCCTACTTTGGGGCCAGCAAAGAGCTCGGACAGGTAATCCTCTTCCAAAACTTTAAGGTCGCTAAAACAGACTATGAAGACTTCCGCCAGGGATTAGAAGATTTTTTAAACGTCTATGAGGCCTGGAAGACACGGATTGATAAGGTGGACTTTTCCTTACCTAAGGAAAAAGAGCTTAGCACAGAATAAAGAGGAAAATAGATTATGCCAGGGATAAGACCTACAGGAGGCGATAGCCGGGCCAATGAGAGCCGATCCCTACCCGATAGCTCGGGTGGGCTTCACTTGACAGATACTGAAGCCATTCAGAAAGGGATTGAAAATCTTCAAGGAATCAAGCGAGATATTCAAGTCGCTAAGCAAGAAGCCAAAGAAGGAAAGCAGTTTGTCAGGAGAACAAAGTTAGCTAATAAATTCTTAGGGAAGATAGAGCCCTTTGTATCCGAGAAAATGGCTAAAAGCGAAACCACTTTAGCACGCTTTGGAATCAAGGCCCTTATTAAGGGTATGGGGAAGTCCGAAGAAGGAAAGTCCAACATGGGGTGGTTTTATGGAGTAGCTATTAGCTCCTTCATCCGCAAAAACGGGTGGGACAGTATTGATCAATCCGTCAAAAAGAATTTGGCCACACGGAGCCTTACAGTCCGTGCATTAGCCAAACCGCTATACCCTCTGGTTAAAAAACTAGTCAAACTGACTATCGTAGATAACCCTCACTTCCAGAGTGACAAAATGGACAAAGCCTTACAGGCCGCAGAAGTAGCTTCTAACACCTATAATTTCGCTTCGAATGTTTCAGAAAAAGTTAGAGGGGCACTTGAATATGTCCTATCTCCAGCCATACGTGCTGCTGGCTATGACCCCCAAGATCCTTATGGCATAGGCAAAGCACTCGCCCAAGAAACAGAAGCCGTCGAGGAGGATGAATTTAACCCTGAGGATTCTGTACAGAGAATGAAAAGCAGTGAGCTTTCAAAATCTTTAGCAGTAACTGAAAATACCTCCGTGAATGATATTATTTATGAAGGTGCTAAGGCCCAGGGCGAGAAGCTGCAATCGCTCAAAGTCCTAGAAGACAGTAAAAAAGATAAGTCTATTTTAGAGAAGGACCAAAAAAATGAAGCCCGTTATACCGAAAAAAGAAACGCATTAAACGGAAAGCTTGAAGCCCAAGAAGCAGAAAAGGCAAATATCGAAAAAACAGGAAGCCAAAAAGAGCTAAAGAATATAAAGAAGGAGATCCTAAAGACAGAGCTCGATATTATCCGACTAGATGTCCAACGTAAAAAAGAGTCAGACAAAGCAACAAGCGCGTACAGCAAAAAGGCTAAAAAGCTTATAGATGCCCACAATAAAGAAAGCAATAAAGCCCAAAATGATCGACTCGATAAGGCTGAAAACAGTATTCGCACACTACAGCAAGATGGCAAAATCACCCATGAAAAAGCAGAGGAACTCCTAGAGTATACAGACCGGGTGCGGCCTGAAAACCTAATGCCTTTAGGAGAACGAGGGCGCGTACAATTTATAAATAAAGAAAGCGATACAGGTACACAAGCTGTATTAACCGCAGATAACCAAGCCATCAGCTCTGTTGATGAAGCTAAAGGAGAAGCGAGTAAGTCTATTTATACTGAGGCTGCAATCACAGCCCTAGAAGAAAAGGCTAAGGGAGAAGCACTAACCACTACACTGCAAGGATACACCCTAAATGAATCCTTTGCACAAGATCTTGAAAGTGGCGCCCTTGCAGAGCTCTTTGAAATGGGTGAGGCTCCAGGAAGCGTGTGGGATTATGTACCGCTTTTTCGGCATGACTGGGCAGCAAACCATAAAGGGCAGGATGGCAGTAATATTGAAGGCACACTCAAGGCACTCCAAACCCTTAGTAATGGAAGTAAAGAAACACTTGAGCGGGCAAGCCACTTTTTAAACAAAAACACGCTAAAAGAAATGACTGATGGGCAGTTGCAACACCTAGCTGAGGATAAAAAAGGCGATGAAGAAGGCCACTGGGTTCAATACAACGGCCAATACCTAAAGCTCAATACCGAGGATGCTGAAAACCCGATTTATACCATCAAGGTCAATAATCATGAAGGCTCTGGCGGGAAGCGTAATGTAGTGATTACGCTCCAGGCTGAATATGCAATTGAAGCATTCGCGCATGGCTTAAAGGAAGACGATAAAGTGCATACGCTAGATCTCCCAGCTGGAGCTCCTGATGATGCAGCAGCAGGCGTACTTACCGTGGCTACAACCATCATCATTAAAGAGCCTTACGAAGTATCAAGCAGTATAGAAAGTATGCTCGGGACATTAGCTCAAGAGCATGCCTCAGGGTATGAAATTCGTGAGGATTATAGCTTCAGCTATAGCCCACCTCTAGTGGTTGCAGATATTGCGCAAGACATTCGAGCTAAAGAATAATCACTCGGTAGTTGTCTTGGTGTTACCCTCTAGGGCTGCTTTTAGAGTATGCCAGGCAAGTGTTGCGCATTTGATACGCATCGGGAATTGGCGCACACCGGACAGCGCAGCTAGGTCTCCTAAGGCATCTAGATCAGCCGGTTCTTCTTGAGCGGTCAGCATATCGCAAACCTCAAGGATCGCTTCTTTAACCTCAGCCAGAGGCTTGCCTTTGACTTTTAGTGTCATGAGTGAGGCGGAGGCTTTTGAGATAGCACAGCCCTGCCCTTCAAAACGGATATCGCAGACTGTATCCCCATCTACAATGACGTAGATCGTAAGCTCATCCCCACATAAGGGGTTGTGCCCATCAGCACTGCAGGTGGACTCGGGCAACTCCCCAAAATTACGGGGGCGCTTATTATGATCGAGGATAATCTCTTGGTAAATTTCAGATAACTCAGACATTAAATAAATCCTTAGCCTTGTGCAGACCAGTGACCAAACGATCTACCTCAGCCTCTGTATTGTAGAAAGCAAAGGAAGCGCGCGCAGTCCCCGCGACGCCAAAGTGCCGCATCAAGGGCATACAACAATGATGCCCTGCGCGAATGGCCACCCCTTCTTCATTTAAAATGGTCGCGAGGTCATGCGGGTGGGCCGCATCCATCACGAAAGAAATCACGCTGACTTTTTCCTTAGCTGTCCCGATGATTTTGAGCGTAGGGACTTCTTGGAGCTTTGCTGTGGCATATTCCAGAAGCTTGTGCTCGTGGGCCTCCAAAGAGCTAGCATCCCACTGCGTTAAATAATCAACGACCGCAGTCATCCCTAGAGCCCCTGCGATGTGGGGGGTCCCCGCTTCATAGCGTACAGGAGCGTCTTGGTACGTCGTCCCCTCGAAGGAAACGCGCTGAATCATGGCACCCCCGCCCTGGTAAGGTGGCAGCGGCTTCCAGATTTCTTCCCGGGCCCAAATGCACCCGATACCCGTTGGACCAAATAGCTTATGGCCCGAGAAGGCGTAAAAGTCGCAATCTAGGTCTTGAACATCAACACGGAAGTGCGGAATAGCCTGGGCCCCATCAAGTAAGACAAGCGCGCCCGCTGCATGCGCTTTTTTTACAATATCCTTAACGGGATTAATAGTACCTAGAGCATTCGATACGTGGGTAAGCGCTACGAGTTTAACAGGGTGCTCTTTAAGGAGTGTTTCAAAAGCGTCCATCTCGAGCTCGCCCGCAGGATTCACTGGGACTACTTCGATATTAAAGCCCTTCTCTTCGGCAAGGAGCTGCCAGGGGACGATGTTGGCATGATGCTCCATGCGGGTGAGCAAGAGCGTATCCCCTGCCTTTAAATTTTGGCGGCCCCATGTTTGAGCGATTAGGTTAATCCCTTCAGTCGTGCCACGAACGAAGGTTAGTTCATGACTCGCCTGCGCGTTAATAAATTGGGCTAGAGTCTCGCGGGCTTTTTCGTAGGCTAAGGTTGCCTCTGAGGCTAAGTCATAAATCCCCCGGTGGATACTGGCGTTTTCTTGCGAGTAAAAACGGTGGATCGCCTCGATCACGCTACTTGGCTTTTGAGCGGTAGCGGCGCTATCAAAGTAGGCCAAAGGCCCACCCTTAGTCTTTGTCTTGAGGATCGGAAAGTCACTACGGAGAGCTTCAGAATCAAATGGTTTAGCTGCGTGAGTAGGCATGATTAAAACGAGCTAACCCTAGAAGAAAAGGGCTTTTGGAGCAATAAAATATGCAAGAGCCTCATAGTCATAGACTTTCTTAGACCTGCTGGCTGCGCGGGTGGCAATCGGCGTGTTCTTCAATAAGGCGCTTTTCCTCTACGGCGGTGTAAATCTCGGTCGTTGAAATATCGGCATGCCCGAGCATTTCCTGGATGGCGCGTAAATCAGCCCCATTAGCGAGTAGATGCGTTGCGAAAGAATGCCTGAGTGCGTGGGGCTTAACCGGCTGGGTAATCCCGACCTCTTGGGCATAGGTTTTAATAATAAACCAAACCGTTTTCCGTGAAATGGGGGTGCCGCGCTGGCTGATAAAAAGCTCCCCTCCGGTTTTTGCTTTCACTAAACTGGGCCGAGCGGTGCTTAAGTAATTGTTGATTGCCTGGATCGCTTTCTTACCGATAGGTACGGCTCGTTCCTTATTGCCCTTCCCTATTACGCGTAAAAAACCGTGGTCAAGGTCCACTGCTGTCATGGGGAGGGTGCACAGTTCCGTTACTCGTAAGCCACTACTGTAGAGTAATTCGAGAATCGCGCGGTCACGCAAGCCGTGGGGTGTCCCAGAAGAAGGTGCTTCTAGGAGCTTGTTAACATCCTCCTGACTAATGGTGTTCGGTAAGCGGCGGATACGCTTGGGGCCATCGAGCAGGCTTGTGAAGTCGTCCTCGCGCAAATGTTCACGCACGAGGTGGGCAGCGAGCATACGTACCGCAGAGAGCTTGCGCAAAATACTGGATACAGCGTAGTTTTGCATGCTGAGCTCACTAATCCATAAAGTGATATGCTCGGCCTGGACGCTCTTCCAATTTTTAATGCCCTGTTCTTTTAAGAACGTTGCACATTGGGCTAAGTCATTCTCGTAGCTTTGTGCTGTATTTTTGGCGAGACCTTTTTCGAGCTCGATGAACGCCAAAAAATTATTCACCCACTCTTCAAAAGATGGGGGTATACTGATAGTACTCACAAAACTTTGGGCTGAGGATTGACATAGCGCACGATCTTAAAATCAGCCTCGTCACGGATAGTCTCTTGAGGGACAAAGGGAGGCTCGAACTCTGGAAAGCGGGCATCCCCCTCATGCTCTTGCTGGACGATCGTTAGGTAAAGCTCCGCACAATAAGGCAGAGCCATGCGGTAAATCTCGGAGCCACCGAAGATCCAAATGTCTTTTTCGGTCGGGTAATTTTTGAGGGATTGCAAATCGTGGATGATTGTGACCCCGGGGATCTCGAGCTCTTGGCGGGTAAGCACGAACGTTTCACGATTAGGCAAAGGACGGCCGATTGAATCGTAAGTTTTGCGCCCCATCACGAGTACATGGCCCGTGGTGCATTGCTTAATCCACTTAAAATCCTCCGGCAAGTGCCAAGGAATCGCACCGTTGTTACCAATGACACCATTCAGTGACATGGCGGCTATGGCCTTAAAAGGTTTCACGACTTAGACAGCAATCGGGGCCTTGATTGTTGGGTGAGGATCGTAATCGAGTAGCTCGAAGTCTGCGTAGGTGAAGTCTTTAATGTTTTTCACCTCAGGGTTGAGCTTCATTTTTGGCAGAGGGCGGATCTCTCTAGAGAGCTGGGTGTGTACTTGATCTAGGTGGTTCTTATAAATATGCAAGTCCCCAAAGGTATGGATAAACTCTTTAGGCTTTAGGCCACATACTTGGGCGACCATGAGCGTAAGCAAAGAGTAAGAAGCGATATTAAAGGGAACCCCTAAGAATAAGTCCGCACTGCGTTGATAAAGCTGGCAGCTTAGCTCGCCATCAGGAGAGACATGAAATTGGAACAAGGTATGACAAGGAGGCAGCGCCATTTGCTCGACATAGGCGGGGTTCCAAGCGCACACGATGTGCCGGCGACTGTAAGGCTTAGTCTTTAAGCCTTCGATAAGGCGATCGATTTGGTTGATCGTGCCGCCTTCTGGAGATTTCCAACGAACCCATTGTTCACCGTAGACAGGGCCGAGGTCACCATTTTCATCAGCCCATTCGTCCCAAATTTTGACCCCGTTGTCATTGAGATACTTGATATTAGTATCCCCATCCAAAAACCAAAGGAGCTCATGGATAATGGAGCGCAGGTGGACCTTCTTGGTGGTGAGTAAAGGAAAGCCGTGACGGAGGCTGAAACGGGCCTGAGCGCCAAAGACACCAAGGGTACCGACGCCTGTGCGGTCAGTGCGGGATTCACCGTGTTCTAAGACAAGTCGCAATAAATCGTGGTAGGCTCTCATAGTTAGGCGTAGTTAAAGGAAGATACGGTAGGAAGACAATCTTTTAAGAATGACAAGGAAATATGGTAATATAATTTCATAATCTAAAAAAAAGAAAAAAGGATCCTAGCGTCCATTTAATAAAACTCAACTATTTCAAAACCCTAAATAACCCTGCTTCGCCAAGGCTACGCAGGGCGCTCTTTAGCTTAACCCAGCATCGTCCGGCAAAGCCGGCCGATGAGGGAAGCTAAAGGCGATCTACCTCCAGAAGTCTTCTATAGGAGTCTGAGAAGGTTTTATGATCAAGAGCTCTTCGAGGCGGTGGATGCCGTCGATCATGTTTTCTTCCTGGCCGATGGATTCTATCGTGTAGTGCTCGATACCGAATGTGCGCAAGAAGGAGTAAATGGTTTTCTTGCGAGAGGTGATACTAAAGGGAAGCTGCTGAAGCTCAGGAGCAGTTAAATAAGGGAGGTCTGCCTCACGAATATCGCTACCGGGCATTTCTATAAATTGCTCTTTCTTAAGCTCAATCCAGAGGGAGGCTAATACAAGGAGAGGGTTCAGCTTAAGTGCTTTCAACTGGCAGTGCTCGACCGCAGCAAGGCGTTTTTTCTGGCAGTCTTCATCACAATCACGTTGATCACGAGCAGTATCCTTGGCTGCACGTAAATCAATGATAGAGCGCATGGCTTTTTGCTTAAAGGCCCTGCGTTGTATGGCCTGGACCCCGTTCAGCGCAAAATAAATAATTGCAGAAACACACCCCATTGCGGTCACAAAAAGATAAAAGAAGGGATCCGCAGTCCACATATTAATCAAAATACCTGCAAACATAGCCAAGCTTGCGATACTTCCTACAAAATTAAAGAGCTTGTAGTAACGCTGCTGTTGCGCACCAATGGTCTCGGCATAAAGGCGCAGGCGTTGGGCTTCTTCGGTTAAGCTAGTAGTGCCATCCGCTTCAATGACTTCTTTATTGCGGGCAAGCAACACACGCTTGACGGTCTCAGGGCTTGGATCCCTATAAGAAGAAGCATCGAGATGCTTAGTCAGAGGCGGAAGGCTTTTAGGGTCCGTACCGTCGTGCTGCGCAATATACATAGCGCGGCGATATACTTTCCAGGTACGCCACACGCCCCAAAAATATTTAATGGCATTACCGAAAACGGCAAAGTACTCAATAGTTGCAGTGGTAAAGCGCCCTGCCCGCTCGAGTGTGGTACCGGTATTATTAATACCATCTACCTTCTCCTGCAATGCGGCTTCATCAAGGGGCTTGCCTTCGTCAAAGAGGGCTATAAAAGAACCACGCGCCATGTCATCTGAGACGACCCGCAAAATGTCGTAAGTTGCCCTGCGGCCAAAACGACGCGATCCCTCTTCGCTTTCAGAGACGCCATCGCCTTCATTAGCAAGAGCTCGTTCAATAGATTTCATAAGCAGCTTCTTCTGCTTTACCTCCCGCGCCAGGATATCATAGCGATTCTTAAGGTCTACACGCACCCCGCCCATCTCATCTATCACTGCTGCTGTCTCATCGTGCTCCTGCCTGATTTTTATTAAATTTCGTGCTAAACGCCAATATCCCACTACCCTAGAGTCTTTTTGCTTAGGAGTTTCCCCTCTATTTAATAGAGGACTGCGAGAGTTGTCACCTTGTTGTGAAAGATCGTCTATATCGATGACGACATCATCATCTTTGCTAGTGACAGTGCGGCCATCGTAAGTAAGACCCTGAGGTGAATCGAGATCAGAGGTACCTTTACGGTCCCCATCGTGCATATCAAGAACGACAGCGTCGTTAGAGCGAGAAAGAGATAAACGGTCCATGGGTGTGTCTTAGGACTTATATAGCTTACCCTAAGGGGTAAAACTAGGATTAAAGAAGAATAGGGTGGAAGATCTATTATACGCGCTTAACCTCACCCACGAAGAGAGCCTTCATGACCTCAAGTGTCTTATCAATCTCTTCTTTAGTATCTTGGCGGAGTGCAGCGATCTTCTCGATCGTTTGCTCGGTGATGCCTAAAGCCATCACAAAGTGCTGGTAGCGTGGGTGCTTTGGCTCTACACCCGCAACAGCACAATTAGCATGCTTACAACGCTCTGTACGGATGTGAGCCTGTAAAGACAGCAAGGAATGAGAAAGGCTTTTGCGTAAGAGTAAAGGCTCTACCGTTTTCTTGGTAAGGCCTAAGATTGCGTCTCGGTTATTTTTCAGGTCTGCAACATTAACTGCTCCGGCAGCAGGCCTATTAACCGTTGCAACCTCTCGAGTCTCTAAAAGAGCCAAACCTAGCTTTAAGGCCCGAGTAGCGCCTTTCAGTGCGGTAGGTAACTCTTTCGAAGCCAGCGTATCTGCATTAAGTGGAGCATGAGCAGCCCGTACTGTCTCTAGAGTGGAGGTAATCTCAGAAAGTTCTTCTTCACCCGCGCCCGCATCAGCCCTAGCAGCCTGGATCGTTTCCAAACCTGCTATAACACCGCCTAGAGCATCTTGCAGAGCGACTAAGTCCTGCCCACGCAAAGAAGCATCTACAGTTTGCTGGAGCCTTTGAACAGTAGAGCCAGTGCTGCTAAGCCAGTTCTTATAAAAGATATTGCCGATGGCAGTCACCCCATAACTAGCCCCGAGGCCCCCTTCGACATAAGGATAGACTTCGAGAAGCTCTGGATATTGGACAAACAAGAGAGGAAAGGCCCCTCCTACCACTGTTGCTGCCTTGGCTAAAGTTTCTTGAAGCGCTTGCGTGACCCGTAGAGATGGCTTTTGTGCATCCGCAATACACAAAGCAATCGCCTTGAGCCGTTCCGTTCGATCTTCAATGGCATGCTCCATACTGCCTATAATATTAGCAGCATTATGCGTAAGCGGGCTCATCTTTTTATGCTGGTTGGGGGGCTGCTTCAATGAGGCTTGTGGCGTATTTGCATAAAACCTTAATATGTCACTCATTCTATATGATTGCACAACGCGTCGATATGCACCTGTGAGAGAGATAAAGTGACGCAAGAAAGATATCCCTATGGTCGTCCATGCTTGGGCTTTTTCTGCCTGCTTACCATCAAAACCTAAGACGCCGTCAGCAACATTAACGATGCCTTCCATATTAATGAGTACATCCCCTGCTTCATTTGTTGTTACACGCCCTTCTAGGGTCGTGTTAACCACCTCTTCGGTTTGGCGGACTTTTTCTTTAGCCACCCTGAGGTGATCTTGAAGGAGTCTCTTCTTTTCGTCCCTGTCTTGCGCAGACACAAGGTACGCTCGAGTGAGATTTTCTAAATCATTACCTTGAGGAGGCGGGTTAACATTAACCAGTGCTGGAGGCTGATGATGACGACGCCTACGTGGTGGGCTGACTGACTCTAGAGAGAGTTGATCTTCGGAAACAGAAACTTGAGAGAATTGATCTTCGGAGTTATTGTAAGAAACTTGAGAGAGAGTATTAAGGTCCATAGGTAAGGGGGGACATTAGGAACCTGTTTCTCTCAAGTCAAACTGTATTAAAAAAACAATTAACTTTGTGCTAAGCGACGTTCTTTAACTTCTGCTATTGCATGCTCGATAAATTCTGCAAGCGGCTTAGTGCCTTCTGCAGATTTATTAATACGTGAGCGTACGGCTACGCAGCCTGCTTCGCGTTCTTTCTCCCCAACGACGAGCATGTAAGGGGTTTTCTCGAGCTCGGCCTTACGGATTTTGGCCCCGAGTTTTTCAGAAGCTTTATCAATCCCTACACGCAAGCCTGCGGCCTTACATTGAGCGCGCACTTCTTCAGCATAAGGGATCATGTCATCATTCAACGTAAGCACACGGATTTGCTCGGGGGCGAGCCAAGTCGGGAAGTTCCCTGCGAAATGCTCGATGAGTACCCCGCAGAAACGCTCCATAGAACCGAATGGTGCACGGTGAATCATCACTGGGTGGTGAGGTTGATTGTCCGAGCCGATGTAATTAATATCGAAACGCTCAGGCAATACGTAGTCTACCTGGACTGTCCCGAGTTGCCATTCACGGCCGATGACGTCTTTAACAACAAAGTCGATCTTAGGACCGTAGAAAGCAGCTTCGCCCTCTTCTTCAGTGAAAGGTACACCTAAGTTCTTCGCGGCTTCGCGCAGGGCAGCCTCGGCCTTATCCCAGGTTACAGGATCCCCGGCGTATTTGTCGGAATCTGGATCGCGCAGGCCGATGCGTACGCGGTAGTCGGCAATCCCCAAAGTGCCTAGAACGATTTTCACGAGCTCTAGGCAGCCGTTAATTTCTTGCGGGACTTGTTCCTCAGTACAGAAGATGTGTGCATCGTCTTGAGTAAACCCACGGACACGTGTCATGCCGTTAAGCTCCCCAGATTGCTCCCAGCGGTAAACCGTACCGAATTCAGCAAGACGTACTGGTAAGTCACGATAGGAATGCTGCTGGCTATCAAAAATCTTGATGTGCATGGGGCAGTTCATCGGCTTGAGGAGGTAGCCCTCGATATCGCCTTCTTCGAGGCGGCTTGCAAGCTCTGCACAGCTGCACCCTTCATGCGCAGCCTGGTCTAGGTATTCCCGGCTGATGACGGGGGGGAACTGAGAGTCTTGGTAGTACGGGAAGTGCCCAGAGGTCTTGTAAAGACCGAGCTTACCGATGTGGGGTGTAAAGACTTGCTTGTAGTCCTGGCGGGTAAGCTCTTCACTGATGAAGTTCTGAAGCTCTTGACGCACGACGGCACCAGCTGGCTTCCAAAGCACAACCCCCTGCCCTACAGCCTCATCAATATGGAAGAGGTTAAGGTCCTTACCGACCTTACGGTGATCACGCAGCTTAGCCTCTTCGAGGCGTACGAGATAATCCTCAAGCTCTTGCTTAGTCGGGAATGCTGTTCCGTAAATACGCTGGAGTTGTTTGTTCTTCTCGTCCCCGCGGTAGTAGGCACCGGCTACACTCAAGAGCTTTACTGCCTTGATTTGCTTTGTGTAGCGCACGTGAGTTCCTGCGCATAGGTCTACAAACTCTCCGTTTTGGTAGAAAGTGATGGGGTCCCCCTCGGGGATGTCTGCCAGACGCTCGATCTTGTAGGTCTGGTTATTCTCGGTAAAGTGAGCTAAGGCTTCCTCCCGGGTTACCTCACGCATATCGAAGCGTTGGTTCTCCTTGATCACCTTTTTCATCTCGGCCTCGATCTTTTCGAGATCCTCGGCGGTGAACTTATGGTCTAGGTCAAAATCGTAATAAAAACCGGTATCGGTAGGGGGACCAATATCCAGCCGTGCATTCGGAAACAGCCGCATAACAGCTGTAGCTAGCACGTGCGCGCTCGAGTGCCGAAGTTCTTCTAGAGGCGTCATAGTTTTCATAGATTTTGTTGAATATGGAGATTTTAGTAGGAAAATCAACCCCCAAACCCGATAACAAAAGATCAAAGAAATCTTTTGCAATCGGCGTACTCTTCCCCTAGGATTTTACCTACTCAGCTTCATGCACTCCTTAGTTGCAAAAATCCCCAATGCCCTAACCATCAGCCGCTTGCTGCTGATTCCTGTTGTGCTGTTTTTACTTCCTACGGCGCCTGTTTCTGCGCTGATTGTTGCAGGCTTTGCTTTCTTTACGGATTACTTGGATGGAACCCTGGCCCGAAGGCTGGGGGCAAGCTCATCTTTAGGAGCGCTACTAGATCCCATTGCGGATAAAATCATCGCCTTAGCACTGATGGGGTTCTTTGCTTACCAGGGGAGCTTAAGCGCGAGCTACTTCGTCCTTTCGGCAACGCGGGATATTGCGCAATTGATGGCCATCCCTGTGCTGATGGGATGGAAGAAAATCCCTTTTAAGGTGGCCCCGAAGACACTCCCCAAAGTTGCTACAACGGCTAAATACCTCATCATAGCCTGCCTACTGCTCCAAGCTTTTGAGCCGCTTGCTCCTTTTTGTGCGCTTGGGGTTGTGGTGCTGATCCTCCCCTCCTCCATTATGGAGCTGTTCATACTTTTGGGCTACTCTCAACGCTTTCACCAAATCCTAAAAGGAACCCACGACACTTTTGAATAAGCCATGAAACATACCCTACTGTTACTCATATCCTTGATGCTCACGAGCCCGTGCTTTGGTGCAAAAGGCCTTGTTAATGATGCACCCTGGAACACACTCTTGGATAAATATGTGACCTGGCGCGGACACCAAAGCTTTGTGGACTATGAAGGACTCAAGAATAACCCAGGGGACCGAGCCTTGTTTTATAGCTACATCCACGCAATTGAGAACGTTAAAGAAGACGCCTTTGAGAGAGCTTCTGTAGATAGGCAACTGGCCTTCCTTATCAATACCTACAACGCTTTTATCGTAAAACTCGTGATCGAAAACTATCCGTTAGAATCCATCCGAGATTTAAACTTTTTGTTTTTTGACCCCTGGGATAGAAAGCTTTTTACCCTCTTTGGCGAAGAACACTCCTTGGATGATATTGAAGAAGACATGATCAACGATGAGTTTGATGATCCACGCACGACTTTTGCCCTATCTAATGCATCCAAAGATGGCCCGCCGCTACTCCCTGAAGCGTACACGGCAAAGCGCCTAGAAGTACAGCTCAATAAAGTAACCTACAACTTCATCAATGACCCTGAAAAGAACTATTATGATGAACAGCGTGATATCTTACACCTTTCAAAGATCTTTAAATGGCATGATGACAATATCGAAGACCACTCAGACTCTGTAATGAGTTTTGTAGCACCCTACTTCGATATCGATGACACCAAACACACGGACATAGAATACCTAGATTATGACTGGTCTCTCAATGAGTAAACCGATACCGGTAGCTCCTAAAAAAAACAAAGCCCCGACACTGATTGTTGTGGGAGTCATACTGCTGGCGATCGCTATGGTCCTTAAGCACTATAGCTTAACGGAGTACCTGAGCTTGGAATATATAAAATCTAAGCAAGCCATACTAATGGCCTATACAGAGTCCAATTGGCTGCTGGTGTGTGCTCTTTTTATGGGGATTTATATTGTCTCCTCGGCCCTATCGATGCCGGGGGCGCTTGTATTAACCTTGGCCGGCGGGATGCTCTTTGGGGTCTTTTGGGGCACTATCATTGTTTCTTTTGCGAGTACGACTGGGGCCACCTGTGCGTTCTTAGTTGCGCGATTTATTATGCGTGATGCCGTCCAGAAGCGCTTCTCTAAAAAGCTAAAACTCATTAATGATGGCGTAGAGCGAGAAGGTGCATTTTACCTCTTTGCACTCAGACTAGTTCCAGCTTTTCCGTTTTTCTTAATCAACATTATAATGGGCCTTACTCCCCTGAGAGCGTTTACTTTCTTTTGGGTAAGCCAGCTTGGGATGCTACCCGGTACGATTGCTTATGTGAATGCGGGTACACAAATTTCTGAGGTAGAGGCCATGCGCGATGTTTTATCGATGGATGTTGTTTTGTCGCTAGCGATCCTTGGGGTACTTCCTTTGGTCTTTAAATACGTTATAAAACGCTTCCGCAAGCAAGTGACTCAGTAAATGATGAGTGACGACAGGAAAAGCCGCTTCATCCCGATTATAGTAATCTCAGCGATTGTTGGGTTTGCAGCGCCCACAATCATGAAAGAAAGCCAAGGGCGACCTCTCTATGGAGTGCTAGCTATCGTGGCACTGGCGGGGGTGCTGATTATAATTAGCCGCCTGTGGTGCAAGGGTAAGTGACAGGCATATTAATATTGAGTGCACGCCAGCGTTCTTGGACTGCTTTTAGTACCTGAGGGGGTAATGGGGCTAGGATAGGAATCGCTGGGCTTAACTCACTAGGGTGTTTGACCGGCTTACCTAAGAATAAAGAGCCTACCCTTGCGGTGTCTTCATCTACAAAAAAACTTATCTGCCCTTTGATGTAGCCGAACAACCAGGCCGCACCCATTCCAGTCCCCCAGACTGCGACTGGGCCTTCAACAGAAAGGGCTAGAGCCTCCCAGGCTTTGAGCTCAGTAACGACTTTCGCCCAGTCTTCAAAGCGCTTATTACTTAAACCCAAGACGGCTTCTTCCTGGGGAACAGGGGTTGCGATCATAGAAAGCTCAGTTGCTTTCCAGTTGCATATATTATTCACGCAAGAGAACCCGCGGGAAACGAGCAAGTGCCTTAGGGTGGCCTGTTCGAAATGCGTCCTGTGGTCTGCTACTAAAAGATCGAAAGGATTGCGCGCTGCATCAGGGACCTGAATAAGCAACAAGCCTGATGGTTTTAGTAAGGAGCGGATCTGCTTAAGCATAGCCCCTGGAACAGGTACATGCTCGAGACAATGAGAAAGAGTGATAAGATCAAAGGTGCCTTCAATCGTGCTCAGGTCACCGGTGAAAAGCTTCTTAAAATTAGGGATTTCATTGAGTTGGGCCTGGAACTTGTCATCTAGGTCGTACCCGTAAAACTGGCCTTCAGGGAAACGTTGTGCGCAAGCCTCTAGAAAGACGCCTGTACCTGTGCCTATATCAAGAACTGACAAGGATTCAGGTAAAGAAACCTCCTGACATAGATGATTCAAGACATAGTCAGAACGCGATGCCCCAGGGCCTTGCTCGAAGACCTTAGGCTCCCCGCGCCCACCCTGGTTATAAATAGCGTATTGTTGGTAGATCGCTGCTGTCTCGCGCGTCCAAAGGGCATCATTAGGCTTTTGTAGCGCACCACAGGCGGCACAACGCATAAGCTTGCCCCCCTCGGGAAAAGGCTTCGCGTCCGAGGTGACACGTTTCAGAGAAGAAAACTCGTGAAAGGTTTCAAGGCTATCCCCTTCACACACACTGCAATTTAGAACACTCATCCTTCAGAAGATAATAAGAGCCAATAGTAAACCCCTTTCCAAAAGATGTTGGGGTCTGGGTTAAATCTGGGAGAGTGAGCAACGCCACTGCCCTCTTGAAAGCCACCGAGAATCCAAAAAGACCCGGGTCTTTTTTGTAAATAATAGGCAAAATCTTCCCCAGCTAAAACAGGATCTATTTGGACTGCGGGCTGCCCCGCGGCTTGGAGTAAATGAAAGATGTGTTCGAAATTCTTAACGTCATTAATTAAGGCAGGATGCCCATAAATATAATCGATCTGTACGCTTGCACCTGAACGGCGGGCGATCTCTTGAATCTCGTCCTCTAGGTTTTGTCGAAACTGCTCACGGGCATCTTGAGCAAGCGTTGTGCGTACAGCGTACCAAAGCTCGGCATTTGCTGGCATGATATTACTAGCACTGCCTGACTGAAGAATGGCTGGCTCTAGGGCTATGGGCTCTACAGGGCCTAATGTTTTTAGAGCAAAGTCACGCAGGGAAAATTGAATATCCTGGGCAACTCGCAAAGCGTTGATCCCTCGGTGAGGTTCAGACACATGCCCGCCACTCGAAGAGATAAGGACCTTCATCCTATCGGAATTCCCGAGAAGCCCACCTGAGCGCGAAAGGAAAACGCCCGCGTCTGTCTCCCAAATATGGAGGCCATAGACACGGTCAACCCCCTCTAGAACCCCCTCTTCTACTAGCCGAGCCCCACCTGCTTGTGCTATGGGCGCAGAGCCTGGGTTTTCTTCAGCACGTTGCCAAACAAAACGAATATTATGCATCGGGGTTACATCAGGATCTGTAGCGAGAATTTGCAAAGCCCCTAATAGCATCGCTGTATGGGCATCGTGTGCGCACGCGTGCATTTTGCCGGGAACCTCAGAACGAACCTCATGAGAAGGGTCTTCTTCTAGTGGTAATGCATCTAGATCTGCACGAAAAAATAACCACTCTTGAGCCTGAGGTGTTTCTAGATCAACAACAAGCCCCCCTGTATAGTAATCAAAGACAGTAAGCTTACGCCCTGCTGTGGGCTGGATTTGCGCAATCTCTTCTTGGAGTAAGGCTATGGTTGCGGTTTCTTCCCAGCGTAACTCGGGGTTACGATGAATAATGCTTCGAATTTTTTTGACATAATCCTGCTGGGAAAGCGCTTTTGCTTCGAGCATTGCGTAGTCTGTTGCACCAAGAGAACTGAAACATAACAACGAAGCACAGAAGAATAAAAAGGACTTAATGGGGGCCATAGGATAGCTAAGTTAGGAAAGGGGCTAAGAAAGAGCAAGTGTTGTTTGGAGAAGGCACCTAAAGGCTGCGGTATAAACTTGCTAAGACAACAAAATAGCCTAAATTAAGTATACATAAATTCACCTTTTCATGCAAAATCATTCTTTTTTATTGATTTTGCATGATTATTCATTTATTTTAGAGATAATTGCATGAGCAAGGAACTACGGATCCTCAAAAAAATCTTAAGCGGAAACTCAGATGCTAATATACGTTTTGATGAAGTATGTTTTTTTCTTAAAAAAGAAGGGTTTATAGAGAGGATTTCAGGCAGTCACCATATCTTTGTTAAAGAAAACGCTGCTTCACTCATTAACTTACAGAAAGACAAAGATGGCAAAGCCAAGCCCTATCAAATAAAGCAAATCCGTAAACTTCTAAAATAATGAACACATTACACGATTACGAAATCAGCATACAATGGAGCGAAGAAGACGAGTGCTATATCGCTCGTATTCGAGAAATTCCTTTTTGCAGCGCACACGGGGAAACTTTAGAAGAAGCCGCACATAACTTAAGCGAAGCCTTTAACTTCTACTGTGAGATTGCTTCAGACAAAGGAATTGAGCTTCCTGCCCCAAAAAACAAAAAAGAGATTTCTATTGAGCAATTAAAGAAAGCGAAAAGTATACTCAATGTCACAAAATTAGCACAAGAGTCTGGAATTGCGCCAGAAACCTTACGCTCGCTCATAAAAAGACCCACAAGTAAGAAGCTAAAAGAGACAGAAAACAAAAAGCTTCAAAAAACCATGAAGAAGTATGGGGTCGCCTTACGCTAGAGGGCATATTAAGCCTTTGGCTTAATATGGTGGGCCCTGTAGGACTTGAACCTACGACCAAGGGATTATGAGTCCCCTGCTCTAACCACTGAGCTAAGGGCCCGCTAGTAAGAAACGTTGGGAAAATTACGCAGGCTAACCACAAATGGCAAGGCTAAATACCTAGCCAATAAACATAAAACAAGAACCTACTACCAATGTAGGCACCACAGCCCCGAAAAAGAAGTAAAGCGGAGAAACCCCACGCTGGAAGTGCTTTGCCAAAATAGATTGCCCAGCCAAGTTAGGCGCATTCGCAATCACAGTAAGACCACCACCGGTCACGGCCCCAGCAACAACAGCCTTCTGAAGGAGAACATTATTATCGAAGGCAGGCACCAAGGATGCCAAGAAAGTAATAGCAGCATTATCATTAAAGGCTGTCAGAACGGTTGCTCCCACAAAGAGGGGCACTTCGGTTAGACGGCTAAGCACAGGCTCAATCCACCATTGCTGGAGACCTCCATGAGTCACTAAGCCAGCCAAGAAGAACCCAACGAGCAAAGGCCCTTTGAGTTGAATTTGGTACTGGTAGTGAGCTGTTGCTTGAGTAAATGCCAAGAAGAATAAAAAGCCGCCTACGTACAAAACGGTGTGGTGCAAATTCACGACCGTCCAGACCAAGAAGAGCAAGTGCGAGATAATGATCCAAACGGGCACATGATCTTTTTTCTTAGAAACTGTGGGGTCTTCCTTGATTGCCTGAGCCTTATCTTTAAGCTCCTTAAACTCCTTACGGAAAAACAAGCCGTAGATACTGGTGGAAATCAGGATCCCAATCACAGCTTCCAAGCCGAAGTGCCTAAACATGAAGGCCACATCCCAGCCCCAAGTTCCTGCGACCATGAGTACAGGAGGCGCAGCAAAGTGAGTAAGCGTACCCCCTACAGATATGTTCACGCATAATAGCCCTAAAGTTGCGTACTTAAAGGTGGTTGAAGGCTTGAGGCTATAAAAACGCTGGGCCAGCAAAATAGCAGCAATTGTCATAGCAGCAGGCTCAGTAATGAAAGAACCTAAGATGGGGGCGATGCATAGGATTGAAAACCACCAAGATGCAGGCGTCCCCTGGCCAATAAAATTAGCAACCATACGCAAAGCCACCTCGGTTGCATAAAGAATCGGCCGGGTTGAGGCAATCGCCATAATGACGACTACAAAGATCGGTTCGTTATAATTCACCTTCCCGTCCATATAGCCGACAAATTCTCCCCAGCCGTGGAACGCACAAATCATCAGCATCAAAGGAACAATCCAAATCCCCAAAACGGCCTCAATCTCCCCCATTAAATAAAGCATCTCGGCAATGAAACTGACCCCGCCCTCTTCGGTTAGGCCTTGCTCGGCAAGCTTACGGCGGTGGCGGCGATCGACCTTCTCGGCAAATTTATGGAATTGAGAAGCCATGAAAGTATGAATAATCGCCCCAAAGAACATCAATGTCCCCACTACATTAAACCAGTCTACCTGCGCACGGTATTTCAGAACCTCCCAGAGGCTGTCCATATGAGCGTCATCATAGGATTGTAAGGACACTGGGAACTCACTGGTGGAAGCTCCTGCATGAGCCCCCATCATATCAGAGTGAGAGGCAGCCCCTGCCCAGGCATAAGTACCCGCACATAAGGAAAGAGCAAACAGGACAAAGAGTACGTATCTATTCATGAGTAACTCAAGATTGTACTCTAAGCACCCCTAGGGCAATCTCTTTCCATTAAGAAGAATGCTTTTCCATTTTAAAACTCCTAAGACCCACCCCATTTTTGTAAACAACCTGATCTTTAACGACTTTAAACCCATGATGCTCAAAGAAAGCCTTAGCTGTAATACTTACTTCTGTAGTAATGATATCTATTCCTCGCTCTTCCATCTTAGCCTCAGCAGCTTTTAAAAGCTGAGTGGCCACCCCCTGGCGCTGATAATCTTTATGCACAAAGAGTCTATCTAAATACCCTTCAGCGCTTATATCAATAAATCCTACCACCCTAGCTCCATCCTCTACCACAAAAGTATCGTTACGCGTCAGAGATTCAAACCAAGAGGATTCGTTTTTAAACATAGAAGCTGGTGCCCAAGCCTCACGCTGCTCTTGGGTATAATCTTTAGCTGTAACACTATGCACGGTCTCGTAAAAAAGGTGCGTAATTGCAGACAAGTCAGAAGGCTGAAAAGGTCTTAATCTCATAAGGGAAGGCTATTACTCAGAAACATCTACCCCAAGGTAATTTTCTAAATCAACTAGAAGATTAACGGCACAGTCTACACAATTAATAAACATTCTGTCGGGGTCTTTTATCTCATTCTTGATGCGCCTTGTTATGATCCTGAGCTCTTCAGATAAAAATCTATTTTGCTCAAACACCTTAGCTTCACCTGCAGGAAGCTCTCCACTATGCACTAAAGCTAAAGACCTTGTATCCACAGGTATCAGGGTTAGGACCTCTAACATGGTTTCGGCGAGTTTTTTATCTTTTTTTGACCCTAGTTTCCAAGTCGCAAAGGCCCAATTTGCCCGCGCCATCAGGCTACCCCCCTTAATCGCCCAGTCAGTAATGGATTTTATGGAAGCAGCATGGGTATTAGGGCTATAAATCCCATCTATGTAGCCTTGCAATGTCTCCTTTAGGCTTGGGTTATTTTGCTTATGTAACGATTGTGGTGATACAGCCTGCAGCAACTCATCTTTGTGGTGTGCGCTCCTAGCGCCATCCAAGGGTAGTGAACCATCCATGATGGAACAATGCTACCGAGCTCCCTACACACTGTCAAGCGTAGGCCACCAACCTAGGTTACGCATGATACGCTCAGCTGCTTTATCTGTAATTCCTGAAACTTTTGACCAAAAGCAGAGATCCTCGTCATAGACCCCTTTTATTAAGCCATTATCCTCCTGCCAGTCAGTACCTCCAATCCAGTATCCTAGGCCTGCGATGTAGCTGGTAATTTGTTTCTGGGTACTTTTTTGGGCTTCCTCACCTACAGCTTTTGCCTGCTCAGCGTAAAGGCTAGCCAACTGCTCTTCAATCGCATGAATAAGCTCTGCAGATAAGAGGGGCAGGACTTCTTCATAAGGAAAAGCTTCCTCAAAGGCATTCAAAATCTCTTGGCGGGAAAGGACACGCAATGCCCTGTCCACATAGCCTCCGTTATAGTCAAAAGTAACGCCTTCGGCTGTTGTGCGCTCCCCTATTTCAGTCCCTATCAAATTGCGGATATAAATAGCTTGGTGCGCAGGGTCTATACCCCTTAAGTCAGTAGCCCGTGTAACACTCTGGATAAATCGAGGGTCTTTAGATGAAATAAGATCATGCACTTTCCCTAAAACAACCTTAACACGCACCGCATCCAAGCACTCTTCCACATGTTTTTCAGGGAATTTATCTATATCAATAAATTTTAACTGCTCTTGTAGGCTCCCTAAATAGCCTTGCTTGGCACGCTGGAAAGACGAGCGGATTGCTTGTTCGTTCCCTCCGATACAGGTTAATAGATTATTAGTCAGCAAAAAGGTTTCTCGAGAACGTGCAGAAAGCTCCTTCTGATCAATAGACACAGCCGAGAGTTTGTTAATATAAAGGACGATTACACGAATCTGAAAGGACAGTGCATGCTTTACGGACACACCATCAATGTGTTCGTTATTAAAAAGGTTCTTAATAAAATTACTGCTACAAGCCTTTTTTATTCGCTCTTCAGAGACCAAATTACCCAAAACATTTTGAGCTGCAAGAGGGTTCTTTTTGACTTCGTCTAAGAAGCTTTGATAAAGAGCCTCAAAGTCCTCATAGCTTACTTCTTTGAGCTCTTCAGTCCATTGATATTCAGGTGCTTTAAATAAAGCAGCTGCACGAGGGCTCAACGCAACAGGCTCTTTAAGCTTATTTAAAACAAGACAATGAACACCATAAGCACTTGATGTCTTTAACAAATCCTCTTTAGAAAAATCTTCGGCCTGGAAAGCAACCCTCATCGCCAGTTGAACTAAAGGGTGTGCTTGATTATCTGAGGCACGGTTAATAAGAGTCTTTGCGTATATACTACGCGTTGATCGCTCTAGCTCTTTATCTTTATTTTTGTACTCTAGAAAATGCTTGATACAATCCTCGGCTCCATCAATCCCGTAAATCCAGCCCAAGACAACAAGCTCTGCATGTACTGTAGGGGGTCTATTCTTTGTATATTTAAACTCACGCTCGATAAATACTAGTGCTTGGTTTCTTTGGTGCTGATCCTCAGAGTTATCTAAGATACAACGTGCTGCCTTAGCATAGCCCCATACCTTAGCAACCTCAAATTTATCCCTGAATACGCTTACACAAAACTCAAGAGCAGCAGTTCTTTCAGCGATACAATCACTGTAATCTAAAATTAGCTCTGCAGCGTAAGCACGAATGGGTAAAGGAATGACCAAAGAAAATGGAATTTTATGGTCGTCTTTGGTCATAAAAACAGGCTCCGAAAACACTGAATTTTCTATAAACTTTTTAGCAATCACTAAGACACGTCTCTTCAGCCCTGTGTCTGTTGAATGCTGAAGGACCTGACTCCCTGCAAATAATGCAGAGTTCAATACACCTACTTCGCCATTTCTTAACAACTGCATGCTACTCTCTACAATGAGCACACAGGCCTCTAGCACTTCTTTTTGTTTAGAAGCTGTTAGGTCATCTTCACCTAGTAAAATCACTGCAGATCGAACACGTTTTTCAATTAGGCAGTTTTTATCCTTCACTAAGCACAAAAAACCTAAACTTTTTTGATTCCCTACCCCGTAATGATAACACAACTTAGCAAGACTGAAACATTCCTTTGATTCTAAGTTTAATGCCCTATCCTTAAAGAACGACTCACAAGCTGCTACCGCTGAGGCTTGCTGCCATTTCTCTCCGTTAACCAAAATAGGCCTCACTACAGCTAGTAGTTGCTTAGCTTCGAGAGTATCCTTATACCTAGAAAGAATATTCCAATAGCCTAAAAGCTTCTCGGCAAGTTCTTCTGCGTACTCATCCATATGAGCCGCAACTGTAAAGTGATCATCAAAGCTTAGAAGATCACTTTTAGTGAACTCCAAACAAGCGGGGACAATTTTCGAACAAACAGGATCATCAGCGTACTTAGCAATGGCAGAAAATGCAATAAACGCCTGAGTATCCTCAAGCTCATTATTCTTACCCAACAATGCCTCTTGGCAAAAATCGAGCGCGAAACAACATTGTTGTTCTGTCCCATATTTACAAAGCCAATATGCACTCTTGATTCGCAACTCTAAAGGCGTATCTTCTTGTTCAAGCAACTCACTCGCTAAAGCTAAAGCCCCTTCCTGCTTCTTGCCTCTTTTTTTAGTGCTATCAAAAATAAACTCAAAAGATTTAACGCGGATGCTCTCAGGTAGATCGCCAGACCTGGCAAAAGCTAAAACATTATCTAGAGCATTTTCTTTTTGCTGCTTATTGAAATAAATAAAGCTACCCTCAAAAGCCTGCAGGTATTCCTCAGCAGAAGCCTTTCTCTCTTTAAGGGCATTTAAAAGTTTTTGAATATAAGACTTTTGCCCCTGGCTCTGCCTTACATGGCCACTCAGAGGACTGCTGCGGTTTGGTGAATGCTTATTCTGAGCGCGGCTTTGCTCTTGGTACGCAGCAATAGCAGCTATAGTGCGGTGGATAAACTCATCTAGGGGCTCTTCCTGGGCTACACTACGCTGCCCCATTTGGGAGAGTAAGGTATTACCTGAAGAGCGTCGGGGAGACGCTGGGCTGTTTATAAGACTGTCCGGTATAATTGATAATGAATCCATAGCTCTTAAAAATGAAGAACCAGCAGAGCATAAATAAAATTTTCAAAAATAAAATACTGAATATAAAATAATCTAAAAACCGTTAAGAAACAGCGTTATCAAAATGTTTTTATTGCCAAAGACGTAGCTCCAGATTTTAATGAGTGCCTCGTTTTAACATTAGGAAACAAATTATCATGTCAGTACTCGTAGGTAAAAAAGCCCCCTCATTCAAAGCAAAAGCAGTTGTCGATGGACAGATTGTTGAAGAATTCTCCTTAGACCAATATCTTGGTAAGCAATATGTTGTGCTTTTCTTTTACCCAAAAGATTTCACCTTTGTTTGCCCTACAGAACTTCACGCCTTTCAGAAACACCTAGCCGACTTCCAAGAGCGTAATGTTGCGGTGGTAGGCTGCTCTACAGATACAGAATTTTCGCATCTAGCTTGGACTCAAGTCGTTAAAAATGCGGGAGGGATTAAGGGCGTTACTTACCCACTCGTTGCAGACACCAACAAAACAATTTCCTCTAACTATGACGTCCTGGTAGGTCAGTGGACCTTGGATGAGAATGACAACCTAGCAGCCGACGGAGAGCTCATCGCCTACCGCGGACTCTTCCTCATTGACAGGGAAGGGGTTGTGCAGCACCAAGTAGTCAACAACCTCCCTCTGGGCCGCAGCGTTACTGAGGTATTACGTATGGTTGATGCCCTCCAACACTTTGAAAACCACGGCGAAGTCTGCCCGATGGACTGGCACAAAGGAGAAGATGCCATGAAGCCTACTTTCGCAGGCGTATCCAGTTACCTTTCTAGCAACTAAATATTATGGAAAAAGTCATCATCATTGGCACTGGGTGTGCCGGCCTAACTGCTGCTGTTTATGCGGCACGTGCAAACGTTGAGCCTTTAGTAATCGAGGGCAAGCAACCCGGCGGACAGCTTACCACCACAAGTGAAGTCGAAAACTTCCCGGGCTTCCCTGAAGGAATTGATGGCTATACCTTAATGGACAGCATGCGCAAGCAAGCCCAACGTTTTGGCGCTCGCTTTGAGTCTGACACGATTGAAGATGCTGACTTTTCTGGCCCGGTAAAAAAGCTGATCACCAAAAATAAGACCTATGAGGCCAAGACAGTCATCATTGCCACCGGCGCTGCACCACGCTTCCTAAGCATCCCTGGGGAGCAGGAATTCTTTGGAGGAAAAGGTGTGAGCACTTGTGCGGTGTGTGATGGGGCCTTCTACCGTGACCAAGAAGTGGTCGTCATCGGGGGTGGAGACTCTGCCTGTGAAGAAGCTATCTTCCTGACCCACTTTTGCAAAAAAGTAACGCTTATCCACCGCCGCGATCAATTGCGCGCCTCCCCCATTATGGCTAAGCGTGCTTTAGCACACGAGAAGATCACCCCTCTATGGGATAGCATCCCTGAGGCCTTTGTCGGAGATGAAAAAGATGGCATTACTGCAGTTCAGGTGAAAAACGTTAAAACTAATGAAGTAAGCGAAGTCCCCTGTAAGGCCGCTTTCATTGCAATTGGCCATAACCCGAATACGGCTCCTTTCGCAAAGCAACTTAAGCTTGATGAAAACAAATACATCATCCCCGAAAACGGAAGTATGGTGAAAACCGCCTTCCCGGGTGTGTATGTAGCCGGAGACTGTGCAGACCACCTATACCGCCAGGCAATCACGGCTGCAGGGATGGGGTGCCAGGCTGCACTTGAGTCTATCCGCTGGCTTGAAGAGCAAGAGGGGTAAGAAAAGACCTAACGGTCTTTCATGTCCATAAAGGCATCACTCACAGCTTCTAGCCGGACCATTTGATTTTGATCTAAAGACAGATCATAAGCTTTTACAAACTCGGCTACTTGCTCGGGCTTACGCGTCCCGACAAGGGCAGTGAGGATATTCTTTTGAGCTAACACCCACGCAAGGCTTACTTCGATAGGCTTGCGGCCTGTTTCACGCGCAATAGCCTCCACGACTTCAAACACACGCAAGGCGCGGTGGTATAAGGGAGGTTGATAGAGCTGATCATCCCGACGGGTTGGATATTCTAGTTCTTCAGGCTCTAGCCGGCGTGCTAACAGACCCTTGGCTGTTGGCGAGTAAGCCATATAAGGAATGTTATGCTTCAGGCAGACATCAAGACTTTTGCCTTCATACTCGCGCTCTAGCAAACTGTAAGGAATTTCATTTACGGAAAAATCTGCTAACCCCTCGCCTAGCCGCTCGAGATTTTCGGAACGGAAATTAGAAAGCCCAATCAAACGTGCCTTTCCGCTGTACTTAAGCGCCTGCATAATATCATGAAGCTTTTTATTTTTATCCTTGGTGTTAAAATGCTCCCCAGGCCAATGAATTAGATAAACATCGACATAATCACGATCCAAGGCCTTGAGTGTACCGTCTAGGCGCTCTTGATAGCCTTCGAGAGTGAGCGCTGCATCAGGCCATACCTTTGAAACAATGATGACCTCATCCTTCTTTGAGCCCAAAGCTTCTCCTAGGCGCTTTTCAGACTCGCCATCGCCGTAGCCTTCAGCCGTATCAAAGGCAGTAATCCCACAATCTAGCGCATTTTTTATGACCGCTTCGGCATCTTTGGGGGTGCATAAATCCCCCCAGCCACCACTGCGTGCAAGTTGCCAACAGCCTAAAGTAATAGCACTCCAGGGCTTATCAAGATCTTGATGATGGGTAGTTTTCATAGGCAGTTTTATACTAATACACAATTAGACTTCTGAGCAATCTTTTCTGCTATGGCCAGACAACTGGTCGCTGCGGGTGAGGGAGCATTACGCAGGTGAATAATGTTCTCCTGAGGGCAATCCCAGACGAAATCTTCCACCAAAGAGCCATCCTCGGCTAGGGCTTGCGCACGTACCCCAGAAGGCCCAGGCAAGCAATGACTAGCTTTTAAAGCCGGCATTGTACGCTGAAGGGCTTTGACATAAGCGTGCTTAGATAAATCTTGATAAAGCTCGCTCAGCCCTACACGCCAATGCTTTTGGGCTAAGCGCCAGAAACCTTGGTAAGAGAAAACATCTGCAAGATCCTTCAAGGAAAGATCCGCAAAGCGGTACCCCTCTCGCTTGAATGCTAAAACAGCATTGGGCCCAAGCCAGACGCTCCCATCTAAGCGCGGAGTAAAGTGAACCCCCAGAAAAGGAAATTGAGGGTCAGGAACTGGATAGATCAAACCTTTAACCAAGTAAGCTGCTGAGGGTTTAAGGAGTAAATAATCCCCCCTGAAAGGAACTATCTTGGGTGTTTTTTGTCCTCCACTTGCTGCGGCTATACGATCAGAAAATAAACCTGCACAACTAATAAGTTTTTTAGCCTGCACACGTTGGCCTTCTCTACTCAAAAGTGTAACACTAGAAGCTTCAGCATTTATCTTACTAACTTCAAAACCTGTCATTAGTTGACCACCTAAGCTTCTAATATCTTGAGCAAGCGAACGGCAAACCTCTGCAAAGTCAACCACAGCGACCTCAGGGCACAACACTGCGGCAATACCACCCGTACAATAAGGCTCTCGTTTCAGTAATTCGGTACGACTTAAATACTGAATACCCTCAACACCATTAGCTTGCCCGCGCTCATAAAGAGCTTCTAGCCGAGGGAGCTCATCCTGAGAGGTCGCAACAATGACCTTCCCTAGGCGAGGTGTCTTAATTGATCTCTCAGCACAATAAGCGTGTAACAAGTGCTTCCCGCGTACGCACAATTGCGCCTTTAGGGAACCCGGCTTATAGTAAACCCCAGAGTGAATCACACCACTATTATGACCGGACTGATGCTTAGCCACTTGGCTTTCTTTGTCGATGACCAGCAAGTTAAGGCCTGGAGTTTCTAACAAAAGCTGGCGGGCTGTGGCTAAACCGAGAATGCCAGCACCAATAATGACACAATCATAAAGGGGCATTCGCCCAAGCTAAAGCCTAGGAGGCCTCTTGGGAAGCGAAAAACGTTTCGATGAGCTGAGCGGAGGTTGCAATACTGCGGCAAAGCCAATCTAGATGCAGCTGCTCTTGTTCTTCTTGCTTAAGGGCCCACGGGAGGTTCGCCTTGCGCATGCGGCTAGTTAAGTCCCGCAAGCATAACGCTGCACATACCGAAAGATTAAAACTTTGCGTAAAGCCTACCATGGGGATGTGTACAAAATGATCGGCAAGCTCGTGCGCTGTTTGGCTTAGGCCCTTTTTCTCCGTACCGATAAGAATCGCTGTGGGTCTATCCAGGGGAGCTTCTTCCAGAGGGATACTCCCCTCCCCCAACGTCATTGCTAGCAATTGTGTACCTTGTTCCTTAAGTGCCGTCAGGCAAGCTGTTGTATTATCTTCACCAGGTGTGTTCCAGCGGTGTTGATCCAGCCATTTGTCAGCCCCCATAGAAACAGGGGAGCCTTCATCATCAAAGATATTACGATTTTCAATAGCATGCACATCTTGCACCCCAAAACATTCTGCAGAACGCAATACGGCAGCTACGTTATGAGGTTGGTAAATATCCTCTAAGACAAGGGTAACAAAACGCGTACGCTGCTTAAGGACTGCATCCATGCGCTCACGACGGCTCTGTGTGAGAAAATCAGAAAGGTATGCAATGAGCCTCCTACGTACAGGAGGCTCTAAAGTTGCTAATGACTCTAACACAATTAAGCTACACGCTCGGCAACAAGTTCCGGCGGGTTCGGGCGCTTAGGTGCGAGACGGAAAGCGAGCTTCAGGTACTCTAAAGCTTCAGCAAGTTTCTTGTCATCATTGTAGTGGATCATCATCAAGGCCTCTCCTTGCTTAACCTGGGTACCCACCTTCTTGATTTCAGAAACACCTACAGCGGGGTCATACTTACCGTCTTCATCTACAGCAAGGAGCTGCACTCCGCGAGCAATCATCCCGGCATTAATGGTATGCACGTAACCACGCTTAGGCGCAGGGAGCTTACGTACATATTCAGCCTTCGGGAATTTCTCTGGGTCATCGATGTAACTGGTATCACCGCCTTGGGCTGCGATCATTTCCTTAAACTTCTTTAAGGCACTACCGTCTTTAATATGCTTTTGAACGGTTTGCTTAGCAGAAAGGGTCGAGCCGGCTACACCTGCTAAACGCACTACTTCCATACCAAGCTTAAGCACAAGCTCTTTAAGATCCTCAGGGCCTTCTCCCTTAAGTAAAGCGATTGCTTCTTGAAGCTCTAGGGCTGTTCCAACTGTGTCCCCTAAAGGCTGATTCATGTCAGTAATCAGTGCCACACAACGGCGCTTCATTGAGCGTGCTACACGAGTGAGTGAGCGCCCGAGTTGCTTAGCCTGATCAATATCTTTAATGTAGGCACCATTACCCCACTTAACATCAACAACCAAGCCTTCAGCACCTTCAGCCAATTTCTTACTAAGGACACCCCCAGTAATGAGTGGCAAACTTTGGATGGTGGCCGTGTTCTGACGTAAGTCATAAAGCATGCGATCTACTGGGGCGATCGTAGGGTCTTGGCGAACAATCGTACACCCGACCTTCTTGAGCTGCTTAATAAAGCCTTTGATATCAAGCTCTGGGTCAAACCCTGGGATAGCAGAAAGCTTATCTAGAGTACTGATGACGAAATCTTCATCCACAGCATTCATAGCAGGCATCACAACGCCACAAGCAGCAGCCAAAGGCGCTAGTACTAATGTGGTTTTGTCTCCGACCCCACCAGTAGAATACTTATCGACCTTAGGCTTACTGATGCTTGAAAGGTCCACAACTTCCCCAGAGAGCATCATTTCTTCAGCAAAAATGGCTGTCTCTTGGGCGGACATACCTTGGAAGTAAACGGCCATCGCTAGAGCTGCTTGCTGAGATTCTGGCATTTCCTCATCGAGGATAGAATCTACGATATAGCGGATTTCTTCATCAGAGAACTCCCCTCCATCACGCTTTTTCTCGATCAAGTAAGCGAAGGAAGGCTTAATAAACTTTCGTGTGGATACGACACTCTTTTTTTTCATAAAGACGAGGGCTTTAAGCTAGATAATGTGATCTAACAATAATTGGTAACTAAAAATCAAACAAACCCGAGGCAACTCGGCGTTTTGTTATAGAACCAGGATAACAAAAAATGTCGAGCCTTTTTCGTTGACTCGACTATTTTTTTAACTAGGGCGTGCCGTAGATCTAAAAATTAGACCGCTTCGGAAGCGAAGATTTCTTCAGCACTGAAGAAACGTTCCATCTCTTCCTTGGCAGCCTCAACGCTGTCAGATGCGTGAGCGATATTGAGCATCTTATTTTCCCCAAGGTCGCCACGAATGGTTCCTTCAGGTGCTTGCTCAGAATCTGTAGGCCCAAGCAAATCGCGTACACGCTCGATTACTTGTTCGCCTTCTAAAATGAGAACCAAAACAGGCCTAGAGCTCATAAACTCTTCAATCTCAGGGAAATAAGGCTTATCAGCGTGATGCGCATAATGCTCCCGAAGCAACTCGGAAGAAAGGCCCATCATCTTACAGGCAACAATATTGAAGCCAGCTTTGATAAAGCGATCTAGAACGATACCTGAAAGACCTGCTTTCATGCAGTCCGGTTTGAGAATGATAACTGTTTTTTCCATAGTAAAAAATAAGAGCTTTAATAATTAAGAAACAATAAAGCTTTAATTAACCCCCATCGAAAAAATGACAAGGATTTATTTCTGAAAATAAAACAATAAAGCAAAACCAAAAACAACCTCTTATAGCTTGCTCTCTTGCCCAATATAGCGTTTAATGTATAGAGTTAATAAGTCAGATAAACCCCTGCTACTCAAACTTTAAAACACCTTGACCCCAAGCATAACACCCCACTGGAGAATGGGTAGGTTTATGTGGGCACTCTTAGTGCATACATGCCTTATCTCTGTGCCCCTAGGTGCACACGGAATCCCCCCGCCTCCGGAGGCCCCCTATAGGCTTCAGCAAACAATCAATACTGACCTGATCTCAGAAGAATCAGGGCATATATTTGCATTTAGAGAAACACCTAAGCCTCAAGAAGCAGCACCTACCCCACCTCCTGCTGCAACCAAGCCAGCACCTGTAAAGCCCAAGAAAAGAGTAGTCCTCGGCCAAGCGATTACATGGAATAACCCAGCAGCAAAGAAGCCTACCCGAGTTCTCATTGCCCACACCATAGCCTTAACCAATACGGCCCCGGGAATTCCACTGAGAGAAACTGTAGGCCCACTTGAGCAAGAAGCTCCGGTAATGCTTGCCCAAGACAACTACCAACCACAACCACTCACTCAGGAAGACATCCGAACCAAAGTATCCACACTCTTTAAGCTCGCACGCAAAAGACTAGAGCACAACCTTGAGGCTCTAGCAGAAGCCACCCAAGAGGCTCAACACACGATAGAACCTACTGCAGTTGTAGACATTGAGGCATCAAGCGAGCCTGAGATCATCCAAGAAACACTCCTAGACATTGCTATCCCTGAAGAAATCAGCGTCAGTACAGTTGAAGAAGAGGCCCTACTGGCTAGCACCGTCTCTGAAGGAGAAGAAAACTTAAGCTTCCCTTTCAAAGCCCACCGAAGTGCAACGCTTAACCGATACTACCTCCCCCTTGCAGCTAAAAAAGAGGAGGAAGAAGATGAAGATGCCTTCATTCCTTTTGACGTAGACACAACACAAACAGACATCTTAGCCCAAAAGGAAGAAAAAGCAGAAACAGAAGAAGAGGAAGAGGCAGAAATAAAGCGCTTTGGTGTAGAGAAAAGCGATGCTGAAATACGGCGTGAACTCTTCACTAGAGCCGTCGAACAAATACGTGATGAGCGTATTACACCAGAAGAACCCCTGGAAGACGAAGTCATTGCACAAACAATTACTCCAGAAGAAGACTTGTCAGACCCACTTCTACTCGAAGAAAAACTCCGCTCTCAGCAACCTATCGCTGGGGCCCCACTCGGGGTGACACCAAAAGGCCAACAAGACACCCGCTTCTTACTTTTGGGTAATGCGTCCATCTGGGCAGGATTTGTCGTAGGAGCGGATGCTACTACAAACGTGAGCTTTGCAAGCGTAAACCCACGACGCGACATCATCATGCGCCCTGCCCTATGGACCCGTATATACTGGCCTATATCGGAAGACCACTCCTTAAACTTCTCGGGGCGTGGGGGCTATACTAAGTATACACAAAACACTACGCTTGACGAACGATTCCTGCTGATATCACCAGACTCTGAATTAAACTTTATCTTCTTCTTTAAAGATATCCGGTTTAATATTTACGATACAATTGCCTACCAAGAGGACCCTACAAACTCAGACAATGTTAGCAATGTCTCTACCTACCGTCGTATAACCAATAACCTAGGCCTAGCAATCAACTGGAAACTGCGCATTATGGACCTAAACCTCTTGCTTGAGCGGACGGACTTCATGCCTATCGATGGTCAATTCAAGGACCAAGAAAAGATCACTAATCGTATTGAGTTTGCCCCTACCTACACCTTATCTGATTCTTTGCGTCTAGGCTTACGATTTGGATACTCAAAAGATACTTTTGAGCAGGCCTTCCATAACAATAGCGACTCTCGGATTATAGGACTAAACTCCTGGTACCGCTTCGGAGACTACCTCAGCAATAATAGCTTTATAGGTTTCGAAAACCGTGTTTTTGATGATCGAGGGACTATCAATGATACAGAACGCAAGATAAACACCTTTAGCTTTAATACAGAATTCATCCATCGTCTCACGCCGAAGACAAACCATAGGCTCAGCCTTGCTAAGAAATTAGAATCTAGCGCTAGTTCTAACTTTGTCGATGTTTACAGAGCGGACTACCTCATTACAACGGAACTAGGCCCTAAAATGACCGCAGAGCTGACCACCTTCTACGAAATCCTTAAGGAATCAGGAGCCAACAATGAAGATGCAACAAGATACTCACTTACCGGAAACTTACGCTATAACCTATCTCAGCGCACTGGACTCGGCCTTCAGCTACGCCATATAAATAAAAGCTCGAATCAACCCTCAAAAAGCTATAAAGAATATAGAGTGACCCTTGATGTTGCTTACGCCTTTTAAGCGGCTCTACCCCATGAAGATACGCCCCCTCCCATACCTAATACTCGTGATCTTGACCTCCTGGCTGACCCCACTTTGGGCTCAAGAGGACACAGGCCTTAAACGAGAGGACAGAGACATTCCCGTCATTGAAGAGCGAAAAATAAAAATTGGGGATGTCTTACTCTATCGCGTTATTGAAGATAAAGACCCACTAATCCCACTTCCCGTCTCTGCGAACGGAACCATTAACCTTCCCTACCATGGGTCCGTACCTGCTGCAGGACAAACCCCTGAAGAGCTCGCTAGACACATTCAAAACTTGCTCGAAGATGGCCTCTACAAAACCGCAACGGTTATCTTGATTGTAGAAGCAAGCCCAGGGGCAAGAGAAGTAGGCACCGTATACCTGTCTGGACGTGTTAACCGCGTGGGCCCTGTAGAGATTGATTTAGCTAAAGAAAACACGATCAGTAAAGTTATCCTCTCTGTTGGAGGCTTCTCTGACTTTGCAAATAAAAGGCGTGTACTTATTATACGTAACAATCCATCCACTGATGAAAATGAACGAATCGAAGTAGATGTTCAAACGATTCTAGAAGATGGAAAACTAGAGAATGATGTAGAAGTGCAAGATGGAGACTTTATCATCGTCCCACAACGACTACTGAATTGGTAAATCATGGAAGAAGGCAAGCACTCATATCGCAGCAATAACTATTACTACAATAGTTACAACTCTTCGCTTTCTCACCACCCAAGCACCTTACTAAGACGTGTCTACCGCTATTGGTCTTTAGCAAAACATTACTGGTGGCTTATTTTAGGCTGTATATTGTTAGGCATTATTTGGAGTGTTTACTTTGACAAAAAAGACCCTCCTGAATATCTCTCCGTTGGACGGATGATGGTCAGCCCTCGAATAACGCTCCCGGATGGAGTATCCTACAGTGAAGAACTCTCCCACTTCCTAGGCACACAAGTAGAGATCATGCAAAGCGCACAGATCATGCAAAAAGCCTATGAAAAAATTAAAGAGAGCCACCCTGACTTAGAGGCAAAGGCATCTTTTATTGCCCGACAAGTCCCCAAAACAAGCATTTTTGGACTAGAAGCCCGCAGCTTAAACCCAATGTTTGCGCATTTATTTCTCAATGCAGTGATGCATGAGTTTACAGAATTTAAACGCTCTCAGCGCCAGCAAACGTCCCTAGAGACGATCTCTAATCTAACAGCCCAGCTTTCACGCTTACGCAGAGAACAAGAGCAACAGCAAAAAGCACTTATTGAGTTTAAAAAGAAATACAATATTGCTTACTGGGAAGCCCAGGGAAGTGCTGCGGCAGAATACTTATCAGAGCTTAAAAATAAAGAAGCTGAGCTGCAAACACAGTTAAAATTCCTCGAGACTTTTGAAATTGAAAGTATTGTAGACCAGGATGGTGTTGCCGCGATAGCCAACGCAAACACTTTACTCAAAAATCTCCCTGTAAGTGAAAGCTTGAGTGATGAATATTTCAGTGCACAAAAAGAGCTCTATAAAGCAGAGGTAGAACGCCAAGAGTATCTTAAGTCCCTACAGCCTAATCACCCTAAGATCAAAAGGATCGAAGAACGCATTGACCAGCTCAAGACGTTCCTAGCCTTACTACTCAAGCAAAACCTCAATGTTGCAACGGCTAATGTAGACACCATCCAAAAGGAGCTTAAGATTGTACGAGAAACAATCAAGGAATGGGAGGACAAGTCCTTACGCTCATCAAAAATTGAGGCTGAGTATGAACTCCTCGAAGTCACTCTTGAGCAAACAAAAGCCTTTTACAGCAACTTGCTGCACAACATCCAGCGCTTAGAAATCAACGAAAACATTAGCCAAGAAACAATACAAATCTTAGCACAAGCATCCCCTGCTATGCTTGCCCCTAAGTCATGGTTTAGTGGGATCCCTCGAGGAATTTTTGTTGGCCTTAGTTTAGGCATGATGCTTTTGGTATTGATTGATGTCATTGATGACCGAATCACCTCTTCATTTGAAGTTCTTAATTTACCTGAGCCTATCTTATCTGAAATCCCTTCTGTCCCTACTTCTAAGGATGACCCGGCTGGTGCTTCACTTCAGCCGCAGGAGTCGCGACTGTTTTATGCGGAAGCCTATCGGCATTTGCGTTCTTCTTTGATTTTCCGCGAAGACTATAAGCCCTTAAAAACCATTATGGTCTCGAGTTCTCTTCCTGAAGAAGGAAAGACAACGATTGCGCTTAACCTTGCAGCAACTCTAGCAAACACTGGCTATAGAATATTACTCATCGATGGAGACTTAAGGCGTGCGAATCTGTCAGAACGACTAGAGAAGAAAAAAGAACTCGGCATCACAGATGTACTCGAAGGAAGAAACACCTTGGAAGAGTGTGTACAGACAACAGAGTTTAAAAACCTGACCTTCCTACCCCGAGGTACTGATATTGAACAACCTGGAGAAGTATTCCTACGCAATGAACTGGATGAGTTCTTAAAGAAGATCCAGCGTGATTATGACCGTATTATTTTTGATAGTGCCCCAATCCTTTCTGTCACGGACTCTTCTTGCCTAGCTCCTAAGCTGGATGGAACCATGGTTGTATTGCGCACCCAACATACTTCTTTGGATAAAGTTAGACATGCACTCAATACCTTACACGCACACCAAGCCTATATCATTGGTTTAGTAGTTAATGGTGTTGAACGCTTCCCTTCCTACTACGGAGGCTATATCGAATATTATGGCTAAGGAAGACCCTTTGGGGCATCAATGCCTGCTGGAGCGAATTGGCAGCATTACTGAGAAGGCTGCAATACTACTAAAGGACCCGGTAAGTATCAGGCCTACTCACCCAGATGCACCTATAATCGTCACAGGGGTTGGCTCTTCCCAGGCGCATGCTCAGTACTTGGCTTACCTCATTAATCAATACACAAGTACTACAGCAGTTGCATTGCCCCTAGTAAGCTTTACGAAAAAGCTGCCTCCTTCGACAAACGAACACACCCTTATTGTGTTTAGCCAGGGCCTATCAAGTAATGCACGTATAGCACTTAAGCATTGCAATGCGTTTAAGGAAACTTTTCTGATTACAGCGCAGTCAAGCCCAACCCAAGACTTAGCCCCTGAAATAAAACCTATACACATCCCTTGTGATGAAGAAAAGGGGCTCCTTATCCGTACCATTGGACCTTTCTTAGGTTTTCTGGCAAGCCTCCAACTAGTAGAGTATGTCTGGCCTGGAGCTATCCCGTCATGCACCGAAGAAACTCTTTTAGAGGCTTTAAAAACAACGCCTCAAAAATCTCAAGCATTACAAAAAGAGCTCTCCCTCGAAGCATGCCAAGCTGGATGCACTTTTTTGACTACTCCTGGACTTGCGCTTTCATGTTATAATTTAGGCTTTAAGTTCCTAGAAGGGCTTTTTTTACCCATGCCTGCCATATGGGACATTCTCACTTTTACTCATGGGCCTTTTCAGCAGCTCAGGCAACACCCAGGGCCTATATTATCCCTGACAGGAAACCAAAAGGATAACATGCTCTTCCAAAAGGCTGAAACTATGATAACAGCCTGCAGCACCACACATGCACAGCTACAAGCAACACTCTCTAGCCCTTGGAGCATCCTAGAATACGAGATGATCTTAAACCACTGGCTTTTGGGGGAGCTAAAAAAGAGCTCTATTGACCAAAAAAACTGGCCTGGCAAAGGAGAAGATGCTAAACTTTATGATATCGATTATTTATGAAAATCATTATCGTTGGTGCAGGGAATGTAGGCTCCTTCTTATGTAAATGCCTCAGTGAAAAAGGCTATAACGTTACGGTTATTGAAGAAACCCACGCTATTGCTTCAAGCATTGATGAACAATACGATGCTAAAGTCATTTGCGGAAATGGAAGCTCTGCAGAAATACTAGTAAAAGCAGGCGTCAGAGACTGTGACTTTTATATAGCCATGACAAGCGATGACCGTGTAAACATCGTTGGCTGTTCTATTGCAAAAGCCTTGGGAGCAAAAGCAACTATTGCTCGCATCCATGACCAAACCTACTCAGACAACACCCTGATTAACTATCAGTTCCACTTCGGTATCGATTTTTTGGTAAACCCTGAAGGGCTCTGTGCCATGGAGTTAGCCAAAGACATCCGTAATCCAGGGCGTCTGGCCGTAGAGCGTTTTGCACAAGGACATATTGAAGTACAACAAATCCCTGTAACACAAAGTAGCAGCTTAACGAGCATTCCCCTAAGAGATCTTGAATTAAGCCCTGAAGTACGTGTAGGTTATATCCAACGAGGAAATGAAACCCAGATTGCTTCTTCTAGCTCTACCTTCGAGCAAGATGACTTAGTTACTTTTGTAGGCCTTTCGGAGGAATTAGCTAAGATAAAACAAAAGCTTGCCCCGCATGACGGCCCAAAATCTGTCAGTATTGCTTTGTTTGGTGGCTCTGAGTCTGCGATTACTTTAATTCGACTGCTCTCTAATCCACGCTTTAAAATCCTTCTCATTGAGCGAGAGGCGCCTATTTGTGAGGAAATTGCAGAGCACTTCCCTCATATTACCGTCATTCATGGGGATGCAGCTTCTACACGCTTGCTCGAAGAAGAGCAAATTGGCAGCTATGACTACTTCATTGCAACTACCAAGAATGATGAAGACAACATCATGACGACCTTGCTTGCTAAGCAACAAGGGGTGCAAAATGCTCAACTGATTATTAACCGCTGTGACTACGAGGATATCCTAGGGCAACTCAAGAACATCCTAGGTATAGAGAGTATCGTCTCCCCAAGGATAGCAACTATTACCGAACTTTTACACTACATATCAGAAGAGGCCACTATAGAATTGGCCACACTCCCAGGGGATGCAGGGAAAATCCTTGAAGTACGTGTAGATTCAGAAAGCCCCTGCGTTGGCAAAACCATCCATGAGATTGCTTGGCCCCCCGATATTGTTCTGGTTGCCCTCCTTAATCAATTTCATGCAAAAGTCCCTTGTGCTGGGGATACCATTCTGGCCTGTAGCCGTATTGTAGTGATCGCTAAGCAGGATAGCGTGGCCCCGTTATTGGAGCTCTTGACTTAAGGCAGGCCTTATTGGATACTCCCGATAACTTATGGACCTATTTACACTGAAATACACTGTAATTGGCCTACTTTTCCTGATTGGAGTTGTTGGGTCTTTCATGCCTATTTTGCCGGGTTGCTTTATTGTGTGGTTAGGCATTGTGCTCGATAAGTTTTGGATGCCTGAACACTCGGTAACTTGGGGCTTCTTTTGGACAGCTACCGGGCTTACCATCTTAGCGCAACTCCTTGACGCTGCCTGCGCGTACTGGGGGACCAAACGCTTTGGAGGCTCTTGGCGAGGGGGTCTAGGCGCTGTTGCCGGGGTTGTTTTCTTTCCTCTTTTCCTGTCACCCATGCTTGGGATTGGGCCTATCATTGGCTTTATCATCGGCCCGATTGCAGGAGCCATGCTGGGTGAGCTAGCCGGAGGTCGTACCTTCCCTGAGGCCACCGCTGCAAGCTTAGGAACTTTAGTAGGAGGCATTGGGGCTTTCTTCATTAAATTCACGATTGCCTGCACAATGATTGCTGGCTTCTTTTTCTTCCGTACTTAACAATGGGCTTGGTAGTGGAAGATTGGGGGCAGCTCGCTTATGAGGAGGCCTATGCACGTCAGCTCAAGACCGTTAAGGCACGTTTAGCGGATACGATCCCTGATACCCTTATTTTTACGGAGCACCCCCCTGTTTATACCTTGGGCAGGCGCAAAGATGCCCAAAAAAATTTACTTTTAGAGAAGGACGCCCTGGAGGCAAAAGGCATTCAACTCGTCCAAACAAATCGAGGTGGAGATATTACTTACCACGGTCCTGGGCAAATAGTGGGCTACCCCATCATTCATTTAAAGGCACGCAAAGACCTCCATGCTTATCTAAGAGACCTGGAACAGGTTATCATTAACACCCTTGGGTGCCTAGGCCTAGCTGCCGCGCGCAGGCCTGAAAAAACAGGAATTTGGCTGGAGAACCGTAAAATCGCGGCCATTGGAGTCGCTGTGAAGCAATGGGTTAGCTATCATGGCTTTGCATTGAATGCAGTAAATGACTTAAGCCCCTTTGGGGATATCATCCCCTGTGGTATTGACCCAGAGGAAGGCACAGTTACCTCCATAGCCCAGGAGCTTGGGCGGACAGACCTTGACCTAGAAGAACTTAAGGCTATCATTAAGGCTGAATTTCAAAGAATTTTCTATGCAGAAAACTAAACCTAATTGGCTCCGAGCAAAACTCCCTAGTGGCAAAGGGTATGCAGATGTACGCAAGCTTGTTGATGATAATAAGCTCCACACTGTCTGCCAAAGTGCGCAATGCCCTAATATGGGAGAGTGCTGGTCTCGTGGGACGGCTACCCTAATGATATTAGGCAATACCTGCACACGTTCTTGTACTTTTTGTGCCATTGATACCGGACGCCCTCAAGCCCCTGACTTAGGTGAACCTGCCCGCGCTGCAGAAGCTGTCGCCAAAATGGGCCTAAAGCACGCTGTCATCACCTCTGTTGCGCGAGATGATCTCAAGGACGGAGGAGCCTCTGTATGGGCTGCGACCATTCGAGCAATTCGTTACCGCAACCCAAATACTGCGATTGAAGTCCTAGTGCCTGACTTCCGGGGCAAGGAAGAATCCCTCGATATCGTCTTGGATGCGGCTCCTGATATTTTGAACCATAATATGGAGACTGTAAAACGCCTGCAGCGCCCTATCCGTAAGACGGCACGTTATGACCGCACGCTTTGGGTATTGGAGCACTCTAAGTCTCGTGGGTTTGTTACAAAATCTGGCCTGATGCTCGGCATTGGTGAAGAAAAGGATGAAATTGCTGAAACCTTGCGTGATTTACGCTCTGTGGGCTGTGACATCCTAACTTTAGGCCAATACTTACAGCCTACACCTAAACATGCCCCCATCGACCGTTGGGTTACCCCAGAAGAATTTAAAGAATGGGAAGAGTTCGGCCTATCCATAGGCTTTGGCGTTGTAGAGTCTGGCCCGTTAGTCCGTTCTTCTTACCATGCGGACGAACAGTCTGATAAATACGGAATCCTCGGCATTAAAGCCTCTGCCTAAAGACAATGACGCTTCTTACAGACAACACCATCGATGCGCACCCACAAGAACAAGCTGGGATGCCTACACAAGATGGCTGGAGGAATACCTTCTATAAGCCCTTCGACCTAGAGAACCTTGTTCCTCAGAAGAAGCGCCAAGCTAATAAAGCAGAGCACCGTACGCGTTTTCAAATCGACCGGGACCGTATTATTTTCTCTTATGCCTTCCGTAGGCTGCAGTCCAAGACGCAAGTCTTCCGCTCTGGGGAATATGATTTTTACCGTACGCGCCTAACCCACTCCATTGAGGTTGCACGTATTGGGCGCTCTATCTGTGACTATTTAAAAGCCAAAGACCCGCTCTTAAATAATAACTTCTATATCGACCCAGACCTTACTGAAGCCTTGGGCCTTGCTCATGACTTAGGTCACCCACCCTTTGGTCATATCGGGGAGCGCAAGCTCAATGAGCTTATGGGCCCCTACGGAGGCTTCGAAGGGAATGCCCAGACGCTCAGGATCCTAACAGAGCTTATCTACGAGCGCCCTGACGGGGCCACAGGCATGAACCCAAGCCGAGCGTTTTTAGATGGGGTATTTAAGTACAAGAAACTCTTCGGGGAATGTGTCCTCACTGATGAGGCCGGCGGGAAGACTTACCCGGATAATCATTTCATCTACGATGAGCAAAAATACTACCGTGACTTTATCCTAGCAGAACAAACTATCCCTGAGGACCTGCAAAAAGGAGAAGCCCTCAATAAACTCAAAAGCATTGAATGCCAAATCATGGACTGGGCTGATGACTCTGCTTACTGTCTGCATGATATCTTGGATGGCGTACGCGCAGGGTTTATCTCTCAGCCAATTTTAGAGAGCTGGGCCGAAAGACAACCGCACATTACTGAAGACCAGCAAAAACACCTTGATACACTCCTAAGCGCTATCAAGAACGGCAAAATTGAAGCTATCTTCAGTAACAAGGTCGGGGGGTTCATACAATCCTGCCGCCTAGAGACTACAGAGAATTTTCTTTCAGGACTAACGCACCGCTATGGATTTAACCTCATCATCAATGAGGAAGCTCAAGCTGAGTGTGATCTTTATAAGCAATTTGCCAATGACCTAATCTTTAAGGTCCCGCAAATTCAACAAGCTGAATTTAAGAGCGGCCTAGTGCTGCAACGTCTGTTCGAGGCCTTCGTCGATCATCATATACACACCCAAAAACAATCCTTAAAGATCTTGCCTGCTAAGGTAGCGCAAGATTTGGCCTTGGTACAAACAGAGAAAGAGAAGATGCGTCTGCTGTGTGACTACTTGGCGGACCTCACGGATCGTCATGCTATACTAGCCTACAAGCAGCTGTATGATCCGGACTATGGATCGTTTACTGATTTGTCTTAGGGAGAGGGGAAAATAAAGGTAAAGGCTTAAGCAAAAATTTTAATACCTTAACTACAATGATAAAGCTACAATACCGACCCTTCTCTGCCGCTGATTGGATAACTGTATGTACTCTATCAGACTACACTCTGCCACTTCCTCAATCTGATCACAGTGGATTAATAGATCCAGGTGAATTACATGTGTCTATTAATGAAGCAGATAAAGGGTCCGATGCCACTATATGGGATCTCATTAAAAATAGCACTGAATCAAAAGAGTGGAGATTAATAGAAAACAAAAATAATGTTTCAAAACAATATTTTGGCTTCATCAAAAACTATGATGGACACCTACTTATCATAAAGCTATCAGGCGAACAACCTTCTTAGTTTTCAAAGCCCTCTTTATCGGGCAAGGGCAGAGGCAGGGGCACGGGCAAGTTTATGCACCTAGGCCTGCTTTGCAGGGCCGGTGCATAGCGGGACTTGAAGAGCCGGGATCTCTATCCCCTCTTGGTCAAAACGCGCCTTTATCTCTGCACCTAAGCAACGCTTTAGCGGGATGTAGTTCTTCGTCTGCGTCCAAACGCCGTAATGAATATCTAAATGAGTATCCTTAAAGGTACGCAGGGAAATCCAAGTCTCGGGCTCGTCCAAGCTGTATTTATTTTTAGCGGCAATGTCTTTTAGAACACTCATAACACGGTGGATATCTTCATCGACCTTCACCCGGACCTCTAGGTCATAACGACGGATAGGAAAGCGTGTAATGTTAATTGTATTCTCTTTAGCAATGACGTTATTAGGGACACGCAGCATACTATTGTCTAGCATACGAATTTTGACCGAAAGCATATCAATGGCTAAAACAAAGCCGATCTTGTCATCAATCTCGACCATGTCCCCGACTTCAAAAGGCTTCTCCCAGAACATGAAGATACCATTCACCATATTAGAGAGGCTTGTCTGGGCGGCAAAACCTAAGGCTACCGTAATAATCCCTGCAGCACCCAAAAGCGTAGTGAGCTTCACCCCGAGTTGGTCTAGAATCGTAATAATAACTAAGACACTCCCGGCGTAAACAATGACCTTATGCCACACAAACTCCGCATGGGCGGAAACACGGTGGTGGCAAATCCCTCTGACCAGGCGAGCAAAAGCGTAAATCAAAGGAAAGCCTACTGCGGCAATAAATAGAGCAATAATCGCATTATCCCAATTCATCAGATCAAAAATCTGTTGAATATCGTTTATAGCTTCTGTGGGTGCTGAGTGTTTTGCGTCCATATTATTCGCTCAGACCAAATGTCTTGAGTAAGAAATTGTGTGGAGGGTGTTCAATTGCTGCGGTCAGGAGCATCGGTGTGCGTGCTTGTGTCGGCGGCTTTGTTGCGTAAGAGACATTACTGAGCAAATGCGTGCCATGATAATGCACAGAGACCTGATTAGTCCATAGGCGCTGGATACCCTGGTAAATGTTAAGGTACTTTGCCCGTAAGCATACCTGAACGCAATCTAAAGAAAGGCTGGATTGATTGTGAATGAGGACTGGGCAAATGGCGCGATGAGGACTAACACTAAAGGCATCTAGACGACGACGGGCAAAGGTCCTCAAGGCGAAGCACAGCTGCCCCTCAGTATGCTCACCAAACCAACTGTCTGAAGGCGGCTTCACGGGGATTTCATTCGTCACGACTGTATCTGCCCCTTGCCCGAGCACTGGGGTAATCCACAGAGGAATGCTTACATAAAATAAGATCTTGGCCTGACTCGGCAAAACCAAAGGGTGATTCGGCCGGAAGAGCAAGGGCCTACGGGGCATATTAGGGATAAAGCGCAAATGAGAAGTATCCTGATTCAGGGCATAGCGCTGGAACTCCAACCCCTCCGGGAATTCGGCATCATACTCAATACGCATCTCATCGGTATCCTCATCTGCATAAGAACTTGCGATTAGCCAATCATATTCTAGACGGCGGACGTAGAGTGTTAAGTTCCCACACTGCCACAAGACAGAGCTGTCCTGCTCCACTTCAAGTGGACTCCAGAGATCAAAAATAGAAAGTGAGGTGGTCAATGTTGATTTTAGTTAATTATTACCGAAAAATAAACCTACCATAAGCCTATTAAAGTATAACTAATAGCAAGACTCGTACCCAAAACGCTAGATTAATTCAACAAGACTACACTTCAAATATGCCATAACTCCCGATTACAAGGCTTAGGAGGCAACTGGACCTTCTCCTCCCGAAACTTGCCCCCACCCCAGACCATCCCCAGACGGGCTCCTAATAAATCCAAGTAATGATGCACGTTGTGCTCTTCAAAGAGCTTAGTTGTAAACTCACTGGCACATATTTCTGCAAAAACAACCAATGAACGAGGGTTTATGCATTTAGGCTCGTAGTCTTTTTTATATTTCTCAGCAGCCTTCAAAAATTCACTTTTATCTTTGTGTTTTTGGGAAAGAACCATAGCTTCCGTTCGTAAATTATTATTCTCCCAGTCCACAAACCTAACAACCGGCAAGGGCGCCTTGGGCTCTTCTTCGCGGCGACGCTTATTGCTCAAGGCATGCTCAAATAGGCTTTGAACAATTTCCTTATCCTCAGCCTGAGCGTACTTAACAATTAAGGCCTCTGCAGTCGCTTTGGCATCTTCATTTTTTATCCAGGGCTTACTTTTAAGAGACCGGTAGACCGTAATAGCAAATTCTGCAATGCTGTCAACCGGAGCGTCTTGCGCACAAGAAGCAATTTTTTTAGTATCCTCAAGCAAGGCATCGATATCTTCTTGTTTTTTGGCCAAAAGACTCCCTTGATTAAAGAAAATGCGTGCCATAGGCAGGTATATCCAATTTCTAGCATCATCCGTCTGAAGAGTTACTTTAAATGCAATTGCTTCATTATAAGCCTGCTTAAGTGTCTCTGGCGTACGCATGACCCAAGATAAATCTCTAAAGATTATAAGAGGCAAATTGCTCTGTTCATTCATTGTTGTATAAGCCCCACCCCCCCGACGATCATTAAATTGCCTAACGAGGGAAAGGATCCCTCTTAAATCCTGACCTGGAAACGGATTATCCCTCAAGAGCGTCCAGAGCGAAATAGCGATATCGCCATAAACCCAATTATTGAACTTATTTATTTGCTTATTTTCTTCCAGAACACCTGCACATAGATTTATAACCTTTAAAAACTCGAGCACATTTTCTTCTTTTTTGAAATAAGGAAAGACGCTTTTAAAGGCTGCCTGTGCTAAATCTGTTGCTGCAAAAGTACGGTACTCTTCTTCATTTCTCATCCAAGAAACAACCTTGATTGCAGCCTGAGTCGCTTCAAGAATAGCATCAGCATTAAGGGCTCTTTCAAGCAAATACCTAAAAATAAACTCAGAGACATTACGAATATAACGGTTTTTACTACGTGCATTTTTGTCAGACCCCTCTAAGCAATAACCTTCCATAATTGCAGATAGGATAGGGCTAATAAGCTCTATGGCTTGCTCTATCTCTTTATAAGAAAACTCCCCCACAAGATTGCGCTCTAGAATATGCTCGGATAAACCCTCTAAATAAGAATCTCGGGTGTGTTGGCTAGCTCGGGCACCTTCTGTAATGATACGTATTAAATAGGGTATAGATTCTTCCGTATAGGCATAAGGAAACAATTTATAAACCGTACACGTGAAATGAGAACCATACTTACGGCCTTCAATTTTTTGAGCAAGCTCTTCAACTTTTTTTAAATCAGTAAACGCCCATATATACAATGACCCTAACATAGCATAGAGCCGGCTTTGAATAAGTTTATTTATTTCTTCATCTGTAGAAAAACCCCCTTCATCTGCAAGCTCTCCTATTATCCCACAAGCTTTTTTAAGCTTTAACTCAACCGTTTTTGTGAGTGTTTTTTCAAAAAACGCTGGGTTGTTTGCAAACTCTGAAGCCTTAGCTCGATGTAAGACCTGAATCCACCAAAGATTACCACGGGGTTCAGACTGAAATCGCACACGCCGTCCTCCAAAAACAGGATATATCGAAGGATCAAAGGCAGAGATTTCATGAGTTCCAGCACTCAGCGATAGAGCATTTACATCGGTCATAGAAGTCTTTTAATTTGAAGGCTAGGAAGGTTTTTATCACAGCAAGATTCACACCTAAGCTTGAAAGGCCCAGCAACAAACATTACAATTATTTTAACATATTCCTATACCCCTTGTAATGCCAAAAAATATTGGATTTGTATCAACTCGCTTCGCAGGCACCGATGGAGTTTCTTTAGAAAGCTCTAAATGGGCTCAAATTCTTTGGGAAGACGAAAGTGTGAGCTATTGGTACAGTGGATTGAGTGATCGGGATGCACACGTTTCTCATATTGTGCCTGAGGCACACTTCAACCACCCGGAAAATTTATGGATCAATAATAAAGTCTGGGGACATGCACACCGTAGCCCACTCGTTTCGGACCGCATTAGCAAAATCGCTCGCTACCTCAAAAGTACTTTATACGATTTTACAAATCGCTTTGATATTAACCTCATCATTGCTCAAAACGTTTTGGCAATTCCCATGCATATCCCATTGGGAATTGCACTGACTGAATTTTTAGCAGAGACAGGTATGCCAGCTATTGGGCACCACCACGACTTTTTCTGGGAACGCACCCGGTTTTCTTTAGGCTGTGCGCCCGACTACCTCAACATGGCCTTCCCACCAAATTTAAGGAATATTCGCCATGTGGTCATTAATAAAGCTGCTGAAGAGCAATTGGGATTCCGCAAAGGAGTTTCCTCTTTAATGATTCCTAATGTGTTTGACTTTGAAACCCCAGCCCCTGAGCCGGATGAATACTCGCAAGACTTCCGAGAGGCCATTGGGCTAAAGCCTGATGATGTGCTCATCTTGCAGCCCACCCGCATTGTACCCCGCAAGGGAATTGAGCATGCCATTAAGTTGATTGGCATGCTGGGTGACAAGCGCTATAAACTTGTAATCTCTCATGAAGCAGGCGATGAAGGCTTAGAATACAAGCATATGCTCGAGGAGCTTGCTAAGGCTGAAGGTGTAGATGTGTTTTTTGTCTCTTCACGCATTGGAGAAGTCCGCCAGTATGATGCCCAAGGCAACAAAATCTATACTCTCTGGGATGTTTATCCTTTTGCTGATCTAGTCACCTACCCAAGTACTTATGAAGGCTTCGGGAATGCGCTGCTTGAAGCAATCTATTTCCGTGTGCCTATTTTGGTTAACCGCTACTCTATTTTTGTTCAAGACATTGAGCCTAAAGGATTCCGCCTTGCCCTCATGGACGGGATTCTAACAAAAAATGTCGTCAGTGAAGTGCGGCGTATCCTAGAGGATGAGCAGTATCGCCAAGACATGGTTGAACACAACTACCAAGTCGCGATGAAATACTTTAGCTACAGCGTACTTAAGCGTAGCTTACGGACTTTAATCACTAGCCTTGCCGGACAATGATGCGCTCTTCACAAAAAAACTGGCGCAACATTGAGCGTCGCATGCACAAGCTCTATAAAGATGCCCCTATCGAACGCCTGATGGAGCGCTTTGAGATGCTCATAGGCCGCTACGGCGTCGGACTTAAGGCTCCCAAGACAAAAACTCATTTTAGCCAAGAAGATGTCTTACTGATCGCCTACCCTGACAATATTCAGAATGGATCAGAAGCAACCTTGGCTACACTGCATAAGTTTTGCGTGCGCCACCTCAAGAAAGCCTTCAACACGATTCACCTGCTTCCCTTTTTCCCCTCCTCCTCAGATGAAGGCTTCTCTGTCATCAACTACCGCAAGATTGAGCCCCGACTAGGCGCCTGGAAGCATATTCAGGCCTTCTCTCAGGACTTTAAGCTTATGGTGGACTTGGTATTGAACCACTGCTCACGAAAAAGCGCGTGGTTTAATAGCTTTATAAATGGCATCGAGCCTTATCAACGTTATTTCATTACAGAAGATCCGCAGACAGACCTCTCTAAGGTCACCCGCCCTCGCACAAGCTCCCTCCTAAATAAAGTCTCTACACGAGATGGAGACGCTTACGTTTGGTGTACCTTCAGTCCTGATCAGATTGACCTTAACTGGAAAGACCCTGACGTACTCTTTGAGTTTCTTGATATTCTATTTTACTACATATCTCAAGGAGCACGGATTGTCCGCCTGGATGCAGTCGGCTTCCTCTGGAAAAAGCCTGGGAGTAATTGCATTCATTTGCCTGAGACTCATCAACTCATCAAGCTGCTCCATGACTGTCTTCAGATTGCAGCCCCTCATGTCTTACTTGTGACAGAGACCAACGTCCCTCATCAAGAAAATATTAGTTATTTCGGAAGCTCGGATGAGGCCCACATGGTCTATAACTTTGCACTCCCCCCGCTATTATTACACCTATTCCTAAAAGAAGATTCTAGCCAATTCATTGAGTGGCTTAAAGCGCTGCCAACACCCCCAAAAGGCTGTACTTTCTTGAACTTTATAGCAAGTCATGACGGCATAGGATTACGCCCCCTAGAAGGCATACTGCCCCCTAAGGAAATTGAATTCATACTCGAGACAACGGCACAACGCGGGGCTCAAGTAAGCTACAAAACAACTGAAAATGCACAAAAAACGCCTTACGAGCTTAATACGACTCTTTTAAGTGCGCTCACAATCCCTCAAGAACCCTCAGACATAAGCCTCAAGCGTTACCTGTGCTTACACGCGCTATTCCTAGCGCTCAAAGGAATCCCTGCGATCTACCTCAATAGCCTAATGGCTACACCGAACCTCCCGCAGGATCCTGAAAACCCGCGGGCAACAAACCGCAAAAAGTGGCAAGAAAAGGAACTAGAAACCCTCCTCAAAAAAGAACACAGCCCTCACGCGCGAGCTTTTAAACAGTTTCAACACTTACTTCAGACGCGTAACCAATGTAAAGCATTCAGCCCAGATGCAGACATCAAGGTATACAGCACACCCTCAAGCCTTGTTGTATTCCAACGTACCTGCATGCAAACACAAGAGACGATCTTATGTCTTTTTAATGTGACCAACACCCCTCAGTCCTTAGAAAGCCTAACGGACATGCCCTCAAACATAATTCAAGACATTATCGCAGGGGATACACTCGCACTAGAGGACACAACAGCTATGCTGCAGCCTTATCAAGCAGTCTGGGGGCTTGTTGCCGTAGGGGCCCAATATAACCAACCGGTTACACCGTAATCCTCAGGATGAGTTCTTTGCTTGCTCGCCTTCAGAGTCAGCATTTTGCTGATCATTCTGCTGCTGAGACTCTTCAGAAGATGTCTTCTCTTCAGCCGGATTCTCCTTCGAATCTTCCTTCTTATTGACGACTTGTTCGTGTTTTCTAAAAGCTATGGGGCCCATGGCTGCTGCGGATTAAGTTGGTGCTATTGCTTAGCTAGTCCTATGCCAACTCCAATAAACACTTACTAGCTAGGGATTTGGCCCAAGAAGGAAAATAATCCACATAAACTCAACCTAAACAATAAGGATCCTAGGAGTCGGAAACTGCGGACTTACGGCGACGCAGGAAGTCCCGAACTGCGATAGAAAACACACCAAATCCCATGAACATGGTTGCGGGCTCAGGGATAGGTACAATCTCACCAGTACCTAATTGAACCGCTCCGGTAATCCCCTGATCAGCCCAATGCACATTGGAGAGAAAGTCTGAAGACAAGGTTGTGTTAAAGATCACTTGGTCATTACCGCCACCAGTACCAAGGCCGTCCCAATTATCAATGGTAAGCATTCCTGAAGAATGAGTACCAGACTCATAAGTGAGGGTATTGTTCCCTGAACCTAATTTGATAGTAGAGTCATCCGTTAGTGTCAGGCTATTCATTGTTTCATCCACGCCACCAGCAAGCTCGTAAGTCCCTCCGGCAAGGATCATATTCGCATCATCATTAATGGCAAAGCTACACTCTTCTAAGAGGGTGCCTCCATTTACAATCACGTTGCTCACCTCTTCGAGTGAGTCGTGGTGCTGCAGTTTCATTGTGCCTGCATTTACGGTAACATCACCGGTGAAAGTCGTGGCTCCCTGGATTTTGACAGTACCCGTATTATTTTTTACTAAATTCCCTGTACCTGTAATGTCATCCTGGGTACGAACCGTTCCTACATTATTAAAGGTTAGTGTATTATTATTCAGGTTAATCTGGTCTCTAATTCTAAAGTCTCTGTTAACCTCTTGGTTAATCTCCAAGTCATTATTTAAGGTCATTTCGACCCAAATCTCGTGATTGTCTGAGCCCCACGCACTCGCCTCAATATTAATATAAGAACTACCCCCGCCAACACCTGAATCAAAGACAATCTCCTCATCGTTGTAAGTATCATCAATCGTGTACTTATACTTACCTCTAAAGGTCATACTATGGACCACTTGGCTATCGATCTTAAAATCGATAAATTGATCACTTCCTACATAGTCATCGGTAAAAAAAACTTTAGGGGTAACCCCACCAATAGTCGTTGGATTGTCGTTAGAATCCCAATTATTGTCATCAGTACTGTTTAAATCCCAGTCTCGATTACCTGTGTCATTATCCCAGTACCACTCACCATCTCCTGAGCCCCCTCCGCCACCACCGCCACTAGTGCTCGAAGAACTACTAGCCACAAGGGCCCCTGGCATAGCCAAAAGCACACACGCTAAAGAAAGCTTGAAGGCTCCCAAAAAGCTTAGGGGGAAAGGGTTCTGTGGGGTTACTGTGCTCATAGACACAAAAAAGGTAATTCCTTAGAGAAATCGGCTATTTCTAGCTAGTCTTGAGCCTATCTGAGCCTCTAAAGGCCTTTTTTCCTGCGGCGCGCTAATATATCACACCCCGTAAGCGCCCCTAAGATACTGCCTACCAACAAAGTAGCAGGCTCAGGGATCGGAACGATCTCTCCTGTAGCGAGTTGCGTTGCTCCGGTAATTCCTTGATCCGCCCAATGCACATTGGAGAGAAAATCAGCAGATAAAGTCGTATTAAAGATCACCTGATCGTTGCCTCCACCAGAGCCTGAGCCATCCCAGTCATCAATGGTCAGTAGGCCGCCCACACGAGAGCCAGACTCATAAGTAAGCGTATTATTCCCTGAACCTAATTTGATGGTAGAATCAGCGGTGAGCGTCAGGCTATTCATTGTCTCATCTACACCATAAGCAAGCTCGTAAGTCCCGCCGGCAAGAGTCATGTTTGCATCATCATTAATTGCAAAACTACATTCTTCTAAGAGCGTACCTCCATTCACGATCACATTACTGATTTCCTCTAAGGAGTCATGATCTTGTAGCTTCATCACCCCAGCATTTATTGTCACGTCTCCGGTGAAAGTGGTTGCTCCTTGAATCTTTACCGTACCTGTGTTATTTTTAACAAGATTTCCGGTACCTGTAATGTCATCCTGGGTACGAATAGTGCCTACATTATTAAAAGTTAGGGTATTATTTTGAAGGTTTATCTTATCCCTCAATCGTAGATCCTTATTGACTTCCTGGTTGATCTCAAGGTCATTGTTCAAGGTCATTTCGATCCAGATTTCATGGTCACTACTCCCTCCAGAGCTCGCTTTTACATGCAAATAAGATGTACCGCCCTCACTCCCTGTATCAAAGATAAGATCGGTGCTATCAGTATAGTCATCTAAGGTATATTTACGCTTTCCCTTAAGCGTCAGGCTATGGATCGTTTTGTCATTCCCTTTGATGTTTATAAACTGATTACTACTAACATATTGATCAGTAAAAAACACCTTGGGGGTAACCCCACTCCCAGAGATAGTTGGGTTACTATTGGGATTCCAATTATTCTTGTCTGAAGAGCTATCACTCCAGTTACTATTGCCAGTGCCATTGTCCCAATACCAATTATCTGGAGGAATACCTGAGCCTCCAGAACTAGCCAACAAGCAGCTAGGCAGCAGCACTGCCACCAAGGTGCAAAAGCAAACATATGATGAACATTTGGACATAAAAAAGGACGACTTAAACTAGTAAATCGTCCTTATCTCCTTAACCTTTAGCCGTTTGCTTACTATTAGGAAGGCGCAGGGCCTTTGTTCTTCCTGTGGCGGCGCCAGAGGTCTGCCCCGGCTAAAGCGCTCATGAGGCCTCCTGCCAGGAGGGTGGCAGGCTCAGGCACAGGAACGATCTCTCCAGTAGCTAGTTGCTTGGCTCCGGTAATCCCTAGGTCCTGCCAGTAAACATTAGCTAAGAAATCAGATGACAGTGTGGTGTTAAATATAATCTGGTCGTTACCGCCCCCGGTGCCAAGGCCATCCCAGTCATCAATCGTAAGCAAGCCAGAGGTATAAACCCCAGAGTTATAGGTAAGGGTATTATTTCCAGAACCTAACTTGATGGTAGAATCATCTGTAAGAGTTAAACTATTCATTGTCTCGTCTACGCCATAAGCTAGTTCGTAAGTACCTCCAGCAAGGGTCATGTGAGCATCATTATTTATTGCAAAACTACATTCTTCTAGGAGGGTTCCCCCATTCACAATCACATTGCTAACTTCTTCTAAAGAGTCATGGTCTTGTAGTCTCAGTGTTCCTGCATTTACAGTCACATCCCCTGTGAAGGTTGTAGCTCCTTGAATCTTTACAGTACCGGTATTGTTCTTAATCATGTTTCCAGTCCCTGTAATATCATCCTGAGTACGCACTGTGCCTACGTTATTAAAGGTAATAGTATTACTATTAAGATTAATCTTATCCCGCAACCGCAGGTCTGTATTCACCTGCTGTTTTACTTCTAGGTCGTTATTAAGAGTCATCTCGATCCAGATCTCGTGGTCACTACTCCCTGCTCCACTAGCAGCTACTTTCAGGACAGACTTCCCTCCGACACTTCCTGAGTCAAAAATCAAATCCGTACTATCCGTAAAATCATCTAGGGTATATTTATACTGCCCCTTAAGGGTTAACTTGTGGATAGTTTTATCAGAATCCTTAATGCTAACAAACTGGTCACTCCCTACGAACTGGTCATTAAAAACAACCTTAGGGGTTACTCCACTTATTGTGGTCGGGTTACTATTAGGCTTCCAATTATTCTGATCTGAAGCACTATCACTCCACTTACCTGTTCCTGCGCCTGCGTCCCACTTCCAAGTATTCGCTGCCTGCACAGGCAAAGTCATTGATACCCAACACAATGCTGTGATAGCCCCTATACTAACAATCTTTGGAATCTGCTCCATAGTGTGACGCATGCCCAAACCCTCCTATAACTATATACTAATATATTTATATATTATTATCAAGAATATCTGGCTTTTATTGTTACTCCTTTACTCTCAACGAGATTCACGATTGACGCCTACGGCGTAAGATATCTCCCCCAGTTAAAAAGCCCAAAATGCCTCCTACTAAGAGAGTTGCGGGTTCGGGAACAGGGACAATTTCGCCGCTACCGAGCTGGAATGCCCCCGTGATGCCTTGATCGGCCCAATAAACATTATCCAGGAAGTCCTGAGATAGGCTTGTATTAAATACGATACGGTCCGCCCCACCACCGCTCCAATTACCGACCCAATCATCAATAGTGAGCAGCCCAGCGGTGTAAGTGCCTGAGCTGTAGGTAAGCCGGTTATTCCCTGAGCCCAATCTGATGGTAGAGTTTGCTGTTAAGGTCAAATTATCCAAGGTTTGGTCCTGCCCAGCGCTAAACTGGTAGGTACCCCCGGCTAAAACCATGTCGGCTGTTTGACTGATTGGATTGCCTGACATGGCCAGCAAGGTCCCTCCATTAATAATGACTGAATTAACTTCTTCTAAGGAGCTAGCATTGCGCAGCTCTAGGGTACCAGCGTTCACAGTCACGTCCCCTGTAAAGGTCGTGGCAGTACGCATCTCGACAGTCCCTGTATTACTCTTCACTAGATGACCTGTACCGGTAAGGGGGTCTTTTATTTGAACCAAACCGGTACTATCGATGGTTAAGGTGTTTGCATTGAGATTAATAGCTTTTTGGAACTGGAGCGTCTCGTTTACTAGGTTTTTAACCTCCAAATCATCCAAAAGCTCAATTTCTACATTAAAGATATGGTTACTATCCCCACCTACATCGGAAACGACACTAATCGTACTCGCACCGCCTCCGGTACCAGAATCAAAAATAAGGCTTGAGGATCCTTTTTGCACAAGCTTGTAGCGATAGGGCCCGCTTAGCGTGATGGTATCAATTGTTTTATCCGCACCGCGCACTTCTACAGTTTGATTACTCCCAACAAAATCATCATTAAAGAAGATATTAGGGGTTACCCCACTGACTGTAGTGGGGTTGGTATCCGTATCCCAGTTAGGCGCATCAGCAAGGTCCTCACTCCAGTCCTTATTACCTGTGTCATTATCCCAGTACCAATCTCCTGCTTGCAGCGGTAAAGCAGGCGCACTAAGCAAAGCTGCAATGAGTAAACTCATTGCAAGGCGTTTGATAGGGCTATTTGGGGTTAATGGGGTCATGATAAATTTCTTACCACAGATTGTTATACTATGTTGTATCTTTATCGTTTAGCAAACTATTACGCATCTGCCTACGACGCAAAAAATCTTTACCAGCAAGTAAGCTTAAAAGCCCACCAACTAAGAGAGTCCCAGGCTCAGGAATTGGGACAATTTCTCCACTAGGGAGTTGTACTGCACCTGTAATCCCTAAATCACCCCAATAAACATTGTTTAAGAAATCTTGAGAAAGGGCTGTATCAAAAACTAAACGGTCATCACCACCACCAGTTCCCAGACCATCCCAATTAGTAATCGTGAGTAATCCAGAGGTATATACACCTGAGGTAAAGGTGAGACGGCTTGTGCCCGACCCTGTTACCCCGAGATCAATAGTTGAATTAGCCGTGAGTGTCAGCGTATCTAAGGTCTGGTCCTTTCCATCTGTAGCTAAGGTACCACCGTTTAAATTAAGGTCTGCGGTTGAATTAATCGTGTTGTTACGAGCTAATAGCAAGGTTCCGCCATTAATATTAATCGTCTCGGCAGATTGTAAAGCATCTACCCCACGAGACCGTAACGTTCCATCATTAATCGTAATATCCGTGGCAGACCCTAGAGAGCGCTCCCCAATAGCATTCAGTAATCCGTCATTGACGATAACTTCAGTCACGCCTCCTAAGGAGTCGGTAGCTTCCGCACGGATTTCTCCCTCATTCATAACAACTCTACCCGTAAAGTTTAGGTTGTCGTTTTCGATCTCGAGCGTCCCTACCCCTTCTTTAATTAAGTCACCCGTACCAGTGATTTCACGTGAGCCTGTAGGGTTATCACGATAACGCACCGTACCAATGGTATTTACGGTAAGGTCGTTCGCACCCATATCGATGTCACCCCTCAGCTGGAATGTGTGCGTATCGATCAGGTGGTCAATACGCAGATCATTATTCATTTGAATGTCTAGCTGAATCTGGTGGGCTGCGCCTCCTGTACCACTAGGGCTAATAACGATATTAGATTCTGTTGCTGCAGAAGTGCCTACATCAAAAATAAGTTTTGGGTTAAGGGTCGAGCTACCACTTGTAGGGTCCTCTGCCCTAAGGATGTACCGATACTGCCCACTAAAGGTCATGTTATTAATGGTTTTATCCCCATCGCGGACTCTAATCGTTTGGTTTCCACTAATGTAGCTATCCTGGAACACTACATGAGGCGTCTTGCCAGAAATGGTATAAGGGTTTACATCACCAAGCCAATTAGTCTCCCAGTCATTAGGCGCACCCGCTGCACCCCAACGACGGCCGCTGCCTCCTCCGGCATCATTATCCCAAAAGAAGGTACTTGGGTCTCCTGAGGCCACTATACCGAAATTACGGATTTCTATGACCTGGCGAGCGGCTCCAGTACCAGCACTGAAGCCGAAGCCAAAGTCATCGGGGCGATCGTAGCTAGATAAGTCAGCAGTAAAGAGCGTGGTGTATCCGCTTCCGGAACCTACTTCAAGCTCTACGCTCAATTGCTCCATATCATCAAGAATTATCCGGACACCACGGTAGTCTACACCTGTAGTATCTGGACGAGAGGTTGCTGTTGGAAAGTCTAGGTCACTCGTGAGGCTAGGAATAGAAGGCGTACCGGGTAAGGTTTCATTTGTTCCTCCTGTGCCAGCTAAATATTCATAACCTTCATACCATTCACCCAAATGAGGAGAGCCTCCATCTGTAACTTTTTCTCCAGGGCCTCGTAAGACAACTTCATTAGGTAAAAACCCTGGCCCACCGATACGGCCTTCAGTTGGATTTGAATAGTTCCCCCAATTATCAAAACCTACACCAATGTACCCTCCTGCCATACCTTCTTCATTAGAAGGGTTACTATCACCAAAGAATTTCTGGGCATACCCCATAGACCCACCTGTTGCCCCTGGGTCAAAACCCTCAGCAGCATCATACATAAAGAAGGTAAACCCATCCCCTGCACCTGCACCATCCTGCTCCCACATAGTAAATTCAAAGCTTACCGAGAGGACACCATCTGAGGACGGGATTGTAGGTGTAAAATAGGCAGAGTTTGCTTGGTCTCCGCTTAGGGTCGTCATACGCAACCACCCATCATCAACCGCATCAATAGTCCCTACTTCTGGGTCCGCAGCAATAGCTGTAGCCCCAGAGGTTAAACGAGGGCCAGGAGAACTCCCCTCTTGCACAAAATTCCAACCTGGAGCCGTACTGCCCTTAAAGTCATCAAGATAAGTAAAACTAGCAAATGCAGGGCTACTTAGAGCGACACAACATCCCACTACTGCCATGGCACGCACAGCAGCTGAAATATCTACTAGCCTATTTCTAATCCAACACATCCTACAATTTTCCTAATTCAACCTATATTAGTAATATACATCATATATCAAGATATGTCAATATCATGTTGTGTTTTGTGATGGCTATTATTCTCGACAGCTTGTAAGTAACTGTATATAAGAGTCTTAATTATCCATTAATGCGACTACTCCGAGCCATTCACTCCGTTAACCCTCGAGGCGGAGGCCCTATCGAGGCCGTCCTGCAGTCTTCTCGCACCCTGCAAAAGCTAGGGCATGAGGTTGAAATCCTCTCTTTGGATGCCCCTACAAGCCCAGATCTTGCCTCTTTGGAATTCCCCTGCCATGCCTTTGGGCCTACTCAGCTAGGTAATTATGGTTACAGCCCAACACTCATTCCCTGGCTAAAAACAAATGCAGCCAACTATGATGCTGTGATTGTTGAAGGGCTTTGGCAGTTCCATGGGCTTGCGGTATGGAAGGCTTTACACAACACCAACACTCCCTACTTTGTTTTCCCTCATGGAATGCTTGATCCTTGGTTTAAAAAAGCCTACCCCCTTAAACACTTAAAGAAATGGCTCTACTGGCCCTGGGCAGAATACCAGGTATTGCGGGATGCAAAAAAAACCTGTTTTACAACCCAAGCCGAAGCGGATCTAGCCCGACAATCATTTTGGCTTTATAAAGTCAATGAGGCTGTAGCCCCCTTGGGGATTGAGTCTGCACCGGGAGACCCCGAACAACAAAAAGCACTCTTTTTTGAAAAACTCCCCCAGCTCAAACATAAACGCTTTATCTTATACCTAGGGCGCATCACGCCTAAAAAAGGGCCCGACTTACTCATTGAGGCCTGGAAGCGTTTAAACCCTGAGCAGGTCGAACTCTTAGTTGCAGGCCCACCTCAAAGTACTGAGTACCTAAAACAACTCCAAAATGAAGCGCAGTCCTGCAGTACTATTCATTTCTCGGGCATGCTTACGGGTGACCTCAAGTGGGGAGCATTTCAAGCAGCTGAGGCATTTATACTTCCCTCCCACCAAGAAAATTTTGGAATGGTTGTGGCTGAAGCCTTGAGCACCCAAACCCCTGTCTTGACGACTACAAAAGTTAATACAGCCTCCCTCCTAGAGGCAAATAACTGCGCCATTGTGCAAGAAGACACTCTAGAGGGAGTTAAGGAGCTGCTACAGATATGGTTAAGAATGAGCGATAAAGACCGATATACTATGCTGGAGCAGTGTATCCCCTGCTTTCAGAAACATTTTGAAATTCAACAAGCTTCGCACACACTAATCACACTCTTAAGTGCTTGATTATTATGGCTATCAATCAAGACACCTTTACGGGACCGAGTTTTTCTCTCAAAAACCGACTGCTCCGAGCACTCTGGGGTATTGTTTATAACCTATTTTTCCGCTTTAGCCCCCGGCCTTGCCATGCCTGGAGGGCTTTTTTATTAAGACTTTTTGGAGCTAACCTGGGGCGAGGCTGCCACATTTACCCTAAAGCAGTCATTTGGGCCCCCTGGAACTTGAGCTGCGGAGACGAAACGGGAGTGGCTGATCATGCAATTCTTTACACTCAAGCCCCCATATATCTTGGGAAACGCTGTGTAATTTCCCAGGGAAGCCACCTATGCACAGGGACCCATGATTATACCCAACGTGGCTTCCCCTTAACCGCTGCACCGATAACCATAGGTGACGATGCTTGGGTTGCTGCAGAAGCCTTCGTGCACGGAGGCGTCACGATAGGTGCAGGCAGTGTGATCGCTGCACGTGCTGTCGTAAATAAAGACATACCCGAGTGGATGATCTGTGCAGGGCACCCTTGTAAACCCATTAAACCGAGAGTATTAAACGATGAATAAGGTACCTATCACAATACTCATTCCGGTTAAAAACGAAGAGGCAAACCTTCCACGTTGTCTGGACTGTATCCGTTGGGCCGATGAAGTCTTTATTGTAGACTCTCAAAGTACTGATAAGTCTGTAGAAATTGCTGAGGCTTGGGGAGCAAAAGTCTTCGACTTTAAATTCAATGGCAGATGGCCGAAGAAAAGAAACTGGGCCCTAGAAACCCTACCCTTTAGCCATGAATGGATCTTTATACTCGATGCAGATGAAGTGCTCCCCCCTGAATCTGAGGAGGAGTTTAGAAATATAGTCACAAACCCCAATAACCCTTATAATGGCTATTGGATTAACCGCCGCTTTATGTTTATGGATAAGTGGCTCAAGCATGCCTACTTCCCTAATTGGGTATTGCGCTGCTTTAAGCACAAACTTGGCCGTTATGAGCAACTCACTGATACAGATGCTGCAACCACAGATAATGAAGTCCACGAGCCTTTAATTGTTCAGGGAGAGCTTGCACGTATGCATTGCGTGTTAGATCACTATGCCTTCCCTACGGTCGAAGTCTTTGTGACTAAGCACAACTACTACTCTAACTGGGAGGCTGCTATAGATTGTGACCCGAAATTAGGCTTAAGCTCTACAAACATCTCACGCAATCACCAGGGGTACTTTAAAATGAAGCTTAAACAGTGGTCTAGGAAGATGCCCTTTAGGCCGCTCATGCGCTTTTTATATATTTATATTTTCCAAAAAGGCTTCCTTGATGGCCGGGAAGGCTACTATTTCGCAAGACTCCATGGGATTTACGAATTCCTCTCGGTAGCCAAAGCTTACGAACTTAGGAAACAACAAAAGAAAAAATAAACACCCCTAAGCTTCATGAAACTGACACACAACCCTTTCGAAAAGCATCCCATCACGATACTGATGATCGATGATGATGCTGTTTTTGGAAAGACTTTAAAAAATACAATAAAAGAAGAAAAAGATTTTAACCTCTTTTATTTTGAGGATCCTATTGAAGCATTAGAAAAAGCCAAAGACATCAAACCTACTGTTTTCCTTGTAGATTTACACATGCCCGTCATGGATGGCCTAGCTGTAGTAAAATCGATACGCAAAGACCCTGATACCTGCCAAATCCCTATCGTGATGCTATCTTCGGATAGTAACCCAGAAACCAAATCTAAGCTTTTTAAATTTGGAGCCAATGGATATATCGAAAAAAACTCTGCAAAGATTGAGATCCTTGCCCAGCTACGTTATCACTCTGAAGCCTACATTCACCTATTAGAACGTGATGAAGCCTATCAAGCTCTTTTAAAAAGCCAGAAAAGACTCAAAGACGACATTAAAGAAGCCGAATACTACATCCGTTCTTTGCTTCCTAAAGCACTAGATACGACCGAAGTTAAGGCAGACTGGGAGTTTTTAACTTCTCATAGCCTAGGGGGAGACTCTTTAGGGTACCACTGGATCGATCTTGACCACTTCGCCATGTACTTAATTGATGTATCTGGGCACGGAGTGGGCTCTGCATTGCTTTCGGTTTCGGTACTTAGTACCTTACGCTCACAAACACTGTCCGGCGTCGACTTCACTGACCCTTCTCAGGTGCTCAAAAAGCTTAATGAGACATTCCGAATTGATCAACACAATGACTTGTACTTTACGATCTGGTATGGGGTTTACTCGAAAACAGAAAGCAATTTGGTTTATTCTAGTGGAGGACACCCCCCTGCTATCCTAATACGCGAAGAAGACCAACAAAATACGGCAACGCTTTTATCCACCTCTAATGCTATTATTGGTGTTATTGAAGAAATGGATTTCACGAGTGAGACAGTCCCTATTAAACCCAATGATAAACTTTATATTTTTAGTGACGGGGCTTATGAAATTGACCATGCCGATGGTTCCGGCATGATACAACCCGAAGACTTTTACGAAGTTTTAAAACAACCCCTCCCCCCTAATACGTCTAAGCTTAAAACTACCCTTGAGTGGTGTCAAAAAACACAAGGAAAAATGAGCTTTGATGATGATTTTTCTCTTATAGAGATCCTCTTCCACTAAATTGCATGAAAAAGGTCTACGAAAATAAAAGGTCTGAGCTTGAAGCACTCTGCCAAGATATTTCTGCCTTTGGTAGCGAGTTTTTTATTACAGAAGAAGATCTCTTTGCCCTACACCTTGTTGTTGAAGAAATCTTTATTAATATAGTAGATTATGGGTTTGACGACAATCAGCCCCATTCTATCGAAATCGACTTAAAATTTAATGAAGGGGATATTGTCCTTATTACTATAAAGGATAAAGGAAAGCCCTTTAACCCCCTAACGGACACACAAGCCCCTAATTTAAGTGCACCTTTGGCCACTCGGCAAGCAGGAGGCCTTGGGGTTCATTTCATGAAGCAGATGATGGATCATGTTGATTATCAACGTATAGATACCGAAAACACCCTGACACTGACCAAGAAAGTCACTCTAAGAAAGAAGCCATAACTCCTTCTTAATAAAAGAAATAAGGAAAAAATAAACTTATCTATAAATATATCGCTATATGTAGATGTATTTATTGACAAAACAGCAATCATTGATTATCATTTATAAATAGAATAAATAATCTGTGCACCCTAGGGGCATAGCTTATTTGAGGGATAATCAATAAAATTCTGCTGTGGATAAGAAAACATCTTGGAGTATTGCCCAACTATTTAAAGGGTGTTTATTTGGAGGGGGAGATCCTGAAGGCTCTAATGGCATTCAGGACCAAGACACCTCAACAAGGGTAGCGGTTCTTGCAAAAGCATCCTACCCTCCTGAAGTTGCTGCTTATTATGAAGATGCTGTGGAAAAAAACTGCCCGAATGCACAATATAATCTAGGGGAGATCTACCAGGAAGGAATCCGATCCCGCCCTCCTGACATGAATGAGGCTATCAAGTGGTATACAAAAGCAGCACGCCAAGGACACCCTCAGGCAAATATGAATCTAGCACTGCTCTATGAAAAAGGGATGGGAGTAGACCAAAGCTTCATTACTGCAGCGCGCATCTATCTACGCTGCTATACTAAGCTAGATCAAAAAAATAAGGCTTTGGCCCGCAACAGTCTCAAGGCTATTCTAAGCTCTATTCAAGACTCTCCTTTTTACCCGGAGATTCATTACAACTACCAAAAGACCACACAAGTTGACTTTATCGATAAGATAATAGAACAGAAGATATTCCCTAAGGACCTTATCGTCGAAGACTTCCTTGAAGGGCTTCTTAATGATGCAGATTTAGGCTTAGACAAAAAAGAAGCACTGATTGATGTATTGCTCGAGCAGTATGACTTAAATAGCCTTATGGATATTAAGGGGGCTCAGATTCAAGAACGGGGCAGCGCGCTGCTCATAGAAATCGCCAAAAGTCTTATGGAAGTAGATCCTGAAAAAGCCGAGACTTACCTGAATCACGTCACTAAGAACTCTAAATACTATTTACCCTCAGTACACCTACTCGGTAATATTGCACATAGGCAGGCACTTCAAAAAACCCAAAGCTTAGCCAAAGCGCATGAGGCCTCAACGCCTTTCCGCTCGGAAATTCTCAGGCAGGGAAATCTCTTGGCTCAGTCCAGGCGCCTGACCAAACACGAGCAAGAGGCCTTTAATTGGGGAGAAGCCCACTAGGACTTGATTAATACACGATTATCTGTTTGAATAGGTGAAGTGCTAAGCTACCTCACCACATCACTCCCCACACTCCCTGGCAGTGCCCTTTTCCTAATTTTTATTGTAGGTCTAGGATTTTTATTTATGGGAGGAGACTGGCTCTGTAAAGGCGCCTCTAGTTTAGCCCTAAGGCTCAAGGTAAGTCCTATCATCATTGGGCTTACGATCGTCTCTGCAGCAACTTCTTTACCCGAGATGATTACTTCTCTTGCAGGAGCCCTTCAAGGCAGTTCAGGAATAGCCTTAGGGAATGTCATTGGAAGCAACCTTGCAAACAGTGGATTAATATTAGGGATAGCAGCCCTAGTCTACCCGATTACTATCCACAGCCGCATTATCCGCAAAGAGGTTCCATTTCTTATTTTAGTTACAGGGCTTTTTTCTATTTTCTGCTACACAGGGGTGATTCAGCGTTGGATGGGTCTTATCCTTATTGGCCTCCTTGCTGTTTATATTTTATTTTTAATCAGGCAGTCCACTAAGGTAGATAAGCTTATTGAGCGAGAATACACCCAAGGAATCCCTCAAGAAACTTACTCTATCCTGGGTAGCCTACTGTTTATTGCAGGCGGCAGCCTCTTCCTGGCTTTCGGGGCAGAGCTTGCGGTAGATACTGCTATAGAACTGGCCTACCGCCTTAATGTTAGTGATACTCTCATAGGGCTCACCCTTATTGCAATTGGGACAAGCCTCCCCGAACTTGCTGCGTGTGTGATTGCGGCTAAGCGAGGCCAAAGCGACCTGTGTGCTGGGAATATTATGGGTTCGAACCTCTTTAATCTCCTGTTCATTGGAGGCGGTGTCTCTGCCATTATTCCGCTAGGCGTAGACCCAAGCTTGTTAGGCATAGAAATCCCTGCTCTAGTAATCACAACACTGCTGCTGTCGCTCATTTGCCTCACAGACCTTACTGTCACTCGTCTAGAGGGTGCTCTCTTAGTTCTTCTTTACATGTGTGTTATACTCCTGTCAGGGATGTCTCAAACAGGAATCTTTATCATCTAACATGACTACACCCACACTTCTTATTATACGTGACGGCTGGGGCGCTAATCATAACCCAGAGCATGACGCATTCAATGCAGTCAAACTGGCTAATACACCGTGCTCGGATCAGCTTAGTCAGCACTGGCCTCGTACGGAAATCTTAGCCTGTGGCCTAGATGTAGGCCTTCCTGAGTCTATCATGGGTAATAGCGAAGTGGGCCACCAGAATATTGGAGCCGGGCGTATTGTTGACCAAGAGATTGTCCGCATCAACAAAGGCTTGTCAGGTAAAGATCTTTTAGAAAATGCTGAATTTAAAAAAGTGATTCAACGCACCCACTCTGGCGGGAAGCTCCATCTCTTAGGCCTTGTGTCTGATGCGGGGGTCCATGCTATGATTGCGCACCTATTCCGCCTACTTGACCTTGCCAAAGAATCTGGGCTTAAAGAAGTCTACATTCATGTATTTAGCGATGGGCGAGATACCCCACCCACGAGTGGCTTGGGCTTTGTACGTCAACTCGAAGCTTACTGTAAAGAAATTGGCTTAGGTAAAATCGCAACCGTTAGTGGACGCTTTTGGGCAATGGACCGCGATAAACGTTGGAACCGCGTCCAGAAAGCATACGACTGCCTTACTGGGCATAAAACAGAACACACTGCCACAAGCGCCCAGGAAGCCATCCAACATTACTATGACAACCCTTCTGAACCCTCATGCTGCGGAGATGAATTCATCCCACCGACGCAAATCCTTGACCAATCAGGAAACCCGGTTGCTAGAATTGAAGACGGTGACAGTGTGATCTTTTTTAACTTCCGTGGGGACCGCCCACGAGAGCTCACACGTGCATTTATAGAAGAAGACTTTAGTGAGTTTGATCGCGGCCAGAAGAAGGACTTGCTCTACGTGACCATGACAGAATACCAGAAAGGACTGTGTGAGCATATTCTTTTCCGTAAACCTGCAAAAATGAAAGATATCCTTGGGGAATATATTTCAGAAAAAGGCATTGCACAGTTCCGCTGCGCCGAAACAGAGAAATACCCACACGTTACTTTCTTCTTTAATGATTACCGTGATGAGCCCTTCCCCCTTGAAGAGCGTGCACTCATCCCAAGCCCAAAGGACGTAACTACTTATGATCAAAAGCCTGAGATGTCTTCAGTAGGTGTCACAGAGGCAACGGAAGAAGCGATCCGTTCAGGCAAGTATGGGCTGATTGTTGTCAACTATGCTAACCCAGATATGGTGGGGCATACGGGCTCTTTAGAGGCTGCAAAAAAAGCCTGTGAAGCGACTGATGCAGGGATTACGCGCTTACTTAAGGCCATAGACGAGATGAGCGGCAATGCACTCATTACTGCAGACCATGGTAACTCTGACCAAATGTGGGAACCCGAAACGAGCGCACCTCACACAAGGCATACGCTTAATCCGGTAGAGGTGGTTATTTACGGAAAAGACTGCGAAGGCTTAACACTTAAAGAAGGAGGACGGCTAGCAGACCTAGCACCTACGCTATTAAAGCTCATGGGCCTAGAGCAGCCTAAGGCAATGACAGGCGAATGCCTAATTCAGGTCAAATAACCCGATTCCGAACAAGGGTTGCTTCGCAAAATTTCGGAGTTCAGGAAAAAGAAGGGTTTGGATGGGTAAGTCTTGAAGACAGATGAAGGAATACCCGTAGGGTCTTTCAAGTCTGGCTTCCTGGCTTACACGCCAAAAGCGCTTTTTAATGAACCCCTAAATTTTGCGAAGTAACCCTTAATAAAGAGTGCCCCCACCCAGACTCGAACTGGGATTAACGGTTTAGGAAACCGCGGTTCTATCCTATTGAACTATGGGGACTTCAATGAAGGCCCGAAGAGCTTCTAGAGATGTGCCTCTAGTTTTTCCTTGAGGTCCATCTTGTTGCTGAGGCCAACCATTTCTTCAACGACCACACCGTCTTTAAAGACAAGCATGGTAGGGATAGAGCGTACATTGTACTGTGCAGCAAGTTCGCTGTTGTCATCGACGTTGACCTTAGCGATTTGGACTTTGTCGTTCATTTCATCGGCAAGCTCGTCAAGAATTGGAGCGATAGCCTTACAAGGCCCACACCAGGCAGCCCAGAAATCTACCAACAAAGGAACAGATACCTCTTTAAGGTGTGCATCAAAATTTTCAGAATTAAGTTCAAAGACGTTATCAGAAGCCATAGCGCAAATAAGTTTAAATTGAAATTGATATTTTATTTCTTAAATATCTTTACTGATTCCATCTAATCGGCTCAACAATTTGCTGTCAAGAACCCTATTTGCTCGCATTCCCCAGAGTGGATACTTTATACAACTAAGTCTGAAGATACACGAATTTTATGGACGGACAACAACAACCCAGCTTACACAGGACACAGCCTTTTTATGAGCTCCCTAATAGCTGCAATAATAGCATTAACAACCTACCCCCAATTCCTCACCTAAATCTCGAGAAAGTTAAAAGCCAGGGGAACACAACACCGCTTGCGCCTAAGACAGCCAGGCGTGGCTCCCAAAACTACGGGGAGCCGCCCATTTCAGTACGTGAGATCCAACAAAGAACAACAAACAGCAAACCCTATTATCCTGCAGTCTTCCGTAGCCTAGCTGCGAGTACTTCAAATGTTAATGGATTGCTTGTATTTTCAGCCCAACCAAAGCCTGGCTCTAGACTCAAACTCCCTCCTAGGGTTTTACGCCGGGTGAAGCACTCCCATGTACTTCGCCGCCGTACGGGCTCTTGCGAAGGCTTTGGAGGAACCCCCTCTCCTAAAGGAGGCTCAGTGAGTATTTCTCAATCAAGCCCAAATAAAGAGCATCAAAAAACAAAAAAGCTAATCGAATGCTTAGAAGCGTTTAAAAACACTCCTCCTTCTCGAAAAGCATTCAACCTCATCCCCCAACAAGTAGAAGAACTCTCTAGCCATATCCATGCGGATAGTCAGCTTCTAGAAAACCATGGGTTATTCATCATAGACTTATTCTGTGCTCTATTTGAAAGCCGCTGCCAAGCAAACATGGATCATACCCTGAGGCACTGTTTTTTCCTAGCTAGGAAAGCTTTTGCCCTGTTTGAGGCCTACCACAAATCCTACGTAAGAGATAACTCTATTCATATTTTTGATACCTTCCTTAAGGTTTCCAAGAGACTTGCTAGGTGCACCCAAAAACTCTCGGCAATGGAGCGAAAAACGCTTTTCAGCGAAATGCCTGAAGAAGAGACTTGGGACATAGAAAAAGCAAAAGAGCACCTCCTCCTGCTTGAACGCACACCTCACCAGCAAGCGACCTGCTGGCCTCAATGGCTTGTGGATTACCGAGATAATAAAGATAAAGAGCCATCCTCCATCGAGCCTCCCCAACAACATCGCCAGAAAGGCTCTTTACTAAGAAGTAACTCTAGCGAACTTGCTGAGCTATTTATGCACACGCAAGCGGTGTCCTCTCCTGAATCTGTGGAGATAATCGTCCGAGAAAGCCCCAGGTCTCCTGCGATACGTAAAAGAAGCTCTCGAATTAAAAGCCCAGAAAACTCCAGAAGAAAGAGAGCCAAGCCTATCACCCTTCAGATGATCCATTCACGATCAAAAAAGAAGGCCTCTGAAGAGAAAATCGACATCAGTGTATTTACCCCCCTTAAAGAAGACGCAGATGACTTTTTTAGCCGTGAGCAGCTTGCAAAACGGTTTGAGTATTATGCCTTCGAAAAAAGAGTTCATAATCTCTATAAGCAAATCGCAGATACCCTCTACAGAAATATAGAGGGTGCACTCTTAGGAAAGATTAACCAAGAGGGAAAAAACGACCTGCTCAGTGCTCTCAGAGTTGCTGCAGACTTGCGCAGAGATGTTATCGACTTAAATAACCCTAAAGCCGTCAAAGCCTCTTCACAGTTCTGGCTATATGTCCTAGAAAAGCTCATTTTAGATTCAATTAAAGACCTGCAAGACACTCGAGCTGAGCTCAATAGGAACGACCTTAGCTTTAGGCCGCTGGATGAGAACTTCTCTCCAAGAACAAAAGAGCTGAAGAAAAAAGATCCCCTTTTTATAAAAGCTTCACAAGCGCATGAAAGAGAAGCAAACCCGTTTAAGCGTGCCTTATATTATCGCAAAAAACAACTAGCTGATAAAAAATGTGCGGCAAGAAAGACAGCAAGAGTCATAAGAGAAGCTACGATTAAACTAGCCCAAGCTCAAAAAACTGTAAAAGCTGCTGAGCAGGAAAAAATTAAAAGTAAAAGATCCCGAAAACTCTCCTTACGCTCTGCAAAGAGAAGATTCTCAGCAATCCAAATGCTAGAAAGACGATGCCAGTGGGAACTTGAAGGACCTAAAAATCTTAAAACTTCTCCGAAAAGCAAAAAACAGCCAAAAAAATCATCCCCACGTAAAATAGAACAGGTAATAGTAAACACCCTAAACCTAGAAAAAAGAATTCTAGGCTTCCTTGAGAACCCAAAGCTAACAGTTAACCTTCAGGTCATACAATTATTAGGGGATATCCTGAGGGCAGACCAAGACAATCCAGAGGTAAAAGCTAAAGCCCTAGATCTCCTAAAAAAGGAAATCCCAAAACTAGAAAAAACACTTTTAGAGGCAAAACAAGAAGAATTAAAAGCCTGCTACCAAGACGAAATAAAAGAACTTGAGTCCTCTATCAGCCGTAACCAAACACGCGCTTCAACCCTACATAATCTGCTAAACCGCATTAAAACTGGGGATATTCCTAGCACAGATCTCAATCACTTTACAGAAAGCCTCAACACACAAACCCGAGAAATCTTAAGAGAATTTAAAGACCTTTTAGTAGAGATCCCAAAAGATCAAGCAGGGGAATCAACCACTGTAATGCTTATCCACGCCCTAGAGCGCACAAAACGAAGGCTCATTAACCTCAAACAATGTGACACACTTAGCACACAAAATCATGTGTTATGTACAGAAACTTTAAGAGCTATAGAACGCGTAGCCATACAATTAAATTTAGTTAGCCCTGAAAAACCACAACCCAATAGTGAAAAGCTAAAAAGACTCAAATCAGTAAAATCTCTTGGTCAATCAAGGAAGCGCTCACAATCACTCATTCAACAAGCCAGAGAAAAAGCCAAATACCCAGATACACCAAGGCAAATCCAAGAGAGCAGCCATGTTTCTTCTAGCGAAAAAACGAAAGAAACCACTGAAAAGCTTACGACCCTTTATTACTCCCTAAAAAGCACTTATAACTACTTTCATTTACTCGAGAGTATTCCTCTTTACCCCCATTATATTCCTATTTTTAAGGACCTACTGCATACGGCTAAGAAACATCGCCTGGCCAAGCAAAAGCTCCAAAAGGACTGCCGCACATTAGCGCACCACCCCGCCTTGCTTGCCCATTCTAAAGAGCAAGCTCAACTCTTGTACGAGCTAGGAATGGCGCTTTACCGCCCCGAGGGAAAAGATGCGATCGTACATCAAGACATAATGAGCGCCCTAAGCTTTATTAATCATGCTTTTAAAATAGATCCAGTGCTACATACTCAATTTGAGTCAGATCGGATAGTTCTCGAAGCTCAAGGACTTTGGGATGTTTCAGCAATAGAGAAATACAAAAAAGTTAAAAGGGTAGATATGCTTTCCCTAGAGGAGGAAGAAGCCTTCTACTCAAAGCTAAGGGGCAAAAACCTCAAAAAAGCAATCCAAAGCACCCTGAACTCTCCCACTTTCACCTCATTTTTTGCTCCGACAGAAACTTCTGCTAATGCACAAGCAACCACACTGTGTCGCCTCGCCTATATGCAGTTAACTGGAGATAGCGTAGAGGCTGACCCGATGAATGCCTACCGGCTCTTTATTCAAGCTTCTGAAATCGGACGCATCAATCCTCAGGATAGAGCTAATTTCATCCTTGAACGCCTCTACCGAAAAATAGGCCCTCCTAAAGAAACAACAAAAGAAAAGCCTGATAATAGTTACAGAGATAAAATCAAAGCCTTCATCAGCAAAGAGCCTAGAAACTTATCCTGGGTGCAAAAAGTGGCAGAAGACCCAGACGTGCAAGAATACTTCCTCGAGGATGCAGCCACCCTACTTATTATTGCAAGTCAAGTAGCTTCAGCACAACAGAGCAACCCAACTACCTAAACTACTGAGTAAAACAACGACGGCCCTCAAGAGCACTCTTAAGGGTAGCTGAATCAGCGTAATTGAGGTCTCCCCCGCTGGGCAGGCCAAAACCAATACGTGTCACGGTAATATCCGCATCTCCGATCAAGGATTCTTGGATGTAGTGACAGGTGGCCTCCCCCTCAATATCGTTAGAAAGGGCCAAAATCAGTTCATCAACCTCACCAGAGTCAAGGCGCTGCTTGAGTGAGGCCAGGTTCAAATCCTCAGGACCAACTTTACGCAAGGGAGACAGGCGTCCCTGCAAAACATGATACCCCCCGTCATACGCCCCAGAGCGCTCCATAGCAACTAAGTCTGGCACACATTCTACTACACAAATAGAGGAACCCTGCCGGTGGGGGCTCTTACAAATCACACAGAGAGCCTCTTCAGCTACATTCCCACAGCGCTCACACGAACGAACCTTATCCTTGGCTTCGAGCAGGGCCTGCACCACAGGGTCCAGGCTTTCAGGCTTCTCGACTAGCAGCGCTAAGGCAATACGCTCAGCCGAGCGATACCCCAAGCCTGGCAATTGTCGGAGGATTTTCTGAACTTTCTCGAAGGCTGGGGTCATATAACAAAAAAGATATGGGTTAAAAAAAAGGGCCTTTTTTACAAGACCCAAAAAATTAGAACATGCCAGGAATGCTGAGTCCGGCAGTGATTTGGCTCATACGCTCTTCACGGAGCTTTTCAGACTGATCGGTAGCATCTTGGATAGCGCTAAGCAAAGTCTCTTCTACAAGAGCCTTATCTTCTTTAAGCAAGCCTTCATCAATAGAAATAGAGTTAAAGCGGCCCTTACCGTTAATAGTAATTTCCACAGCACCTCCGCCACTAGAAACATTCAGTTCTTGGGTCTCGAGCTCTTGCTGCATGGACTCCATGTTCTTCTTCATTTCTTGGGCTTGCTTAAGCATTTTAGTAAAACCGGCCATAATATCTATAATTTAAAGGTTATTCAGATGGGGTTTGTACCTTACCCCGTTGTGATAATACAAGCGCTATAATCAAGGCTGCAATGAACCAAGTCCAGCGCAAAAAGCTCTCGAGAGTGAAGCCTAGGGAGAGTTCTGCGACCAAAGAGTGATAGAAAATCACCATTAAAACACCTAAAGAGAAGTACTTAAGTGAGTAGTAAAAGAAGTTACGGCGGGGGTAATGACTGTACCAAACTTCATGATCTTTAATCTTATGGGCAAAGAACATGAAGATAAATACCTCTGCAATACCTGTAAGCAGCATATTATTCCCCAATACGGCGGGGGCTAAGGCATCGATAATGTACTGGCCGTTCCCCATGCAAAATGTCAGCGCGAAAAGCATCAAGAAGACGCAAGAAAAGGTCACAGCCCAACGACGTGAGCGCCCGAATTCAACCTCAATATTCCCTGAGAAGGCTTCTAAGATCGAGAACAGCCCCGTTACCCCAGCAATAAACACACAGAAGAAGAACAAGGGCCCAATAAGGGCTGAGAGCGTAGGCCCAAAAGTCTGCAAGATCGTAGGGAAGATAATAAAGCCAATTTCAAAAGGAGACTCGGTATGGATAATATCGTTAAAGGCAATCCCGCTGCGGTGGCTCATGTAGCCGATACACCCAAAGATCGCTAAACCAGAGATAAAGGATATCGCGAAATCCCCAAAAGCAACCCAGAACATCGCGCGCGGGATATTCGTGTGCTTATTCGTGTGGCGCGAGTACCCTACGATCAGCCCCAAACTCAGCGACAAACTAAAGAACAAATGCCCAAACATGTCTCGCCACAAGCTAACACTTTTAAGCCGCTCGAAGTCTGGCTTAAGGAAGGCAACAAAGCCATCAAAAGCCCCTGGCAAAAAGCACACTACAACTGCAAAGATAACCACTAAGGCTGTCAATAGAGGCAAAAAGACCGAGCACACACGCTCTACACCCTGGTGAATATTACGGACTAAGACAAACCAGCTAAAGACAAGCACCACCAAGGTTGCCCCAAGTACCGGGACAGAAAGACTCCCCCAATTCAAGATAGAGCCAGAGTCTTGCAAAACAGCTTCCTTAAAAAACAAAGCCGTATCCTGAGGGATAGCCCCAGCAGCCGTATAGTAGATATAGGCAACTGAGTACCCTGTTAACACAGCATAGAATGTCCCGATGGTCACAACCCCCAAAATGGATAGCCACCCAAAGACCTTCCCGAGGCGCCCCGCAACGAGGCCATAAGCAGACACCAGCGGAAAGTGGAATTTCTGCCCAATGATGCCTTCCATAATCAGCATGGGAAGCCCGAGCAGGAGCAAAGCCACTACAAACGGGATAAGGAAAGCCCCTCCCCCATTTTGGTAACAACGCGCGCTAAAAGCTAACACGTTTGCAAACCCTACGGCCGAGCCAATCATAGACCAAATATAGCCTGATTCGCGTTCCCATTCTTGTTTTTTGTGTGTCATAGAAAATTAGTCCTAAAAAAAACTCCCACTTCAAGGCGGGAGCTTAGAGTAAAGTCATGTGTATGCTTTAACAACAGCTCACGCCTCTGCCAAGGAGGAGGAGAAGGAGGAGCTGTAGTAATAGCTTTTGCATACAGGAGTCTTATTCAAGGGAAAGACGACTCAACTGTCAAGAACGCTTAAATCGAGTTATAACTTATTATCAGTAAAGCATTTAACTTCTTCCCCAGGAAACAATTCCTTAAGAAGGCAATGAGCCTGATCCTGATCATAATACTGAAAGAACTCCTCGTTTTTCTTGTCTAGCGTCCTTAGGAGCTCATAACCAGATGCATTGGCATCTTTGTTATTATTAATGCCCACAAGCAAATAGGCCGCCTCTAGAAGGAAAAAAGAAGATAAATCCTTAATCTCACAAAAACTTTTAAGCAACTGAAGGCTCTGTACTGTTGCCCAATCACTCGCCTCTTCAAAGTTCACCAAAAGCTCCATCGCCCAAAGACGCACCTCTTTATTTAATTTATCATCTCCAGCCAACTGAGCCAATAACGCAATGCCCAGCTCCTTCGCTGCAGCGCTGTCTCGCAAGCTAACAAGGATATATGCCATCTGGAAACGCGCCTCATCAGCAATATTACTATCTTCAACAAACGCCTTAGCAGCGCTTAACCCCATCTCAATACTATCAGGATTTTTCAAAAGGGAATTGATAGCTTTTGAGCGTATTTTAATATTCTCAGACTCAGCATTTATTTTATTGATGAACTTTATCCCCTCTTGCTTAACCCAAGAGCTAGTCTTAGCAGCTGCAAGAAGCTCGGCTAGCTCCAGCAAAGATCCTTCTTTCATTCCCTTGACTTTAAGCTTCCCCCAGAAGAAAAGCTTAGAAATCTCCACTGCTACTTTTTGAGCACCATCAAATCGAGGGTCGATAATGGAAGACCTTAGGTGACAAAAAGCAGTCTCCCAAGTTGTACGTGGGCGCTGAATGTACCTCAGTAAACCTTCAATGTCTTCTGCTTGCTCGTTCTCTTCAAAATCAGGGCTCTTTGCTGCAACCTCGAACTGACTTAGCACCCTCTCTGGACCAACTTCTGGGCGTACTAAATAGCTCATTAAGCCTTTAATATCCTTAGCAACTAAATCAACTTTCCTATCAGGACCTGAACTTCCCCCAGAGGCTGATTTCAATAAGCCAGAAGCTGACTTCATTAACTCTTTAGATGCTGACTTCCCTAAAGACAGCGTAGTCTCTAAACCTTTTAACATAATCCCTCTCCTTTAAATAATGTTTACCTTAATAAAAGATAACGAATTATCGACACTAAACTAAAAAAGTCAAATCAAAAATATACCCACCCCATAAGCAGTCATTTAGGTAAGATCCCTTGGATCCACATCAAAAACATCGATCACTTCCTTATCCATCTTGAATTGCTGCCTCAGGGCCACAATCTCCGGCAAGACCTTGGATACATTCCCTACAAAAAACCAGGCATGGAAGCGGTAATAATCCTTCACGCGCTCTAACGGAGCCGGGACAGGCCCTCGGATCTCAATCTTCTGCTTGAGCCCCTTCTCAAGGAATTTTATCCACTGCTCACTATAAAATGCTACTTTTTCCTTATTCCGACTGCGGAATAAATGCCGGATCAAATTCCTGAAAGGTGGGTAATTAAATTCACGGCGTTGCTCCAGCTCTTCTTCTAAAAAGCCCTCAAAATCTGCCCGGCGCGCAAATTGAATCGGTGGGGAATGAGGTGAAAAACTTTGCACAACAACCTCCCCTGCTCTATCCCCACGCCCAGCTCGGCCAGCCACCTGCACTAGCAATTGAAAAGTCCGCTCGCTTGCACGAAAGTCTGGCACATGCATGCCAATATCGGCATCTACCATCCCCACAAGAGTCACATTAGGAAAGTCTAGCCCCTTAGCAATCATTTGCGTCCCTACCAAAACATCGATTTTCCCCGTACGAAAGTCTGACAATATCTCCCGGAAACGATTGCGCTTCGATAGTGTATCGGCATCAATCCTCACCACATTAGCCTTGGGCACTACCTGCTGAACAACGTCTTCAATACGCTGTGTCCCAAAACCTTGCCAACGGATTTTAGGGGATTCACACCCGGGGCAACGATCAGGTGCTGTTTCATGTGAGCCACACAGGTGACAACGCAAAACCTGGTCTGTGCGGTGGTACGTCAAGGTATTACTACAATGCTCGCACTCGGCTACATAGCCGCACTCCGAGCACACCATACTAGAAGAGTAACCACGGCGGTTAATAAAGAGGATTGATTGTTCTTTCTTTTCTAAACGATCCTGAAGCTTTTCCTTAAGCAACTGTGATATAACGCGCTTATCTGAGCCTTTATGCTTCAAGGCCTCACGCTTCATGTCTACAACATGGAAACGCGGCAACTTACGGTCATCAATACGCTTAGTCAAACGGTTAAGGATATACCCACGCGCTTTCACATTATACAAGGACTCTAGGGAAGGCGTAGCCGAACCCAAAACAACCGTTGCTTTACAAAGCATCCCACGGTACACAGCTACATCGCGCCCATGATAGCGTGGCGTCTCGTCTTGCTTATAGGCAGGCTCGTGCTCTTCATCCACTACAATAAGGCGTAAGTCTTTTAGAGGAGCAAACAAGGCAGACCGTGCGCCCACTACCACCTGAGCCTCACCTTTAACCAAAGAGAACCACGCATCGAGGCGCTCTGCTTCGGATAAATGACTATGCCACACAACGGTTTTAATGCCTTGAGCATCCAGACGTGTACGAATACGCCCAACGGTCTGGGGTGTAAGCGCAACCTCAGGCACTAGGAATAAAACACCCCCCCCTACAGACAATGCTTTCTGGATAGCGCTTAGGTAAACTTCTGTCTTCCCAGAACCCGTCACGCCATGTAATAAATGTACCTTAAACTCAGCGCTATCGATACTCTCTTGAATACTCGTGGCTGCAGCCTGCTGCTCTTCATTGAGTATAGGCGCTTCAGTTCCCACATGCTCAGCCTGGGATAACGTATCCGTATACGCCACATGCTCTTGAACCTCGAACTGTTCTTTAAGAACCGTTTTTTTAACCAAAGTACGGTAGGCTGCCTCACTCCCTGGGAATTTCCTACGTATTGCTGTAATCGATACAGGCGCCCCGCTTTCCTTCAAGAAGACATATACAGAAAATTGCTTAGGGGCTCGCTTCTCTAAGATCCCTAAGTCCTCTTTTGATAAATCCTGGTTCAGGGCTAAAAACTTCTGCTCCTTTGCAGTTGCCCCTCCTCGGATTTTTGCGGGGATCAAGGTCTCATACACAGACTCTACCGAAGCTGCATAGTAGCGCTGCATCCAAACAGCTAACTTCAGCAAATCTGGGCTTGTTACAGGCTGGTCATAAACAAGCTTCTCAATTGCTTTGAGCTTGAACTTCATAGGCCCTTCAGCCCCAAATCCAACAACCAAGCCCAAAACAGAACGCCTCCCCAGAGGGATTTCAACCAACGTTCCTACAGCAATAGTCTCCCTCAGAGCCTCGGGTATCGTATATACCAAAGCTCTATCTAGCCCGGAAAGGGGGGCCACGCGGGCTATTGTCTGCTGAGAAATCGCTAACTCCATGAGCTCTAAGGTTCTAGGATATCCCCCAGAAAAGAGCAATCACCGAGGCTAATACCCCCAGAAATCATCCATAAACCCTTAATAACCAAATACTTATTTTTTATTAAAAATCGGGGAATAAATCCCTCTACCCACGACTCTTATCTATATACAACCCCATCAGAAGATGGATAAAAAATAACCCCAACAGAAAGGACCCCATGTCATTTTCAATCAGACAACTAACTTGTGATGTTTTAGGTGGCGTTAAACAATTCGCTAACGATATGGCTGAGCCTGTCGGTGAATTCGTAAAAAGCATGATCGATGAAGATCAGGCAAATAAGGAAAAGCTTGCAGCAGAGAATAAGGAGAATGCGCCCAAGAAAGAATCCTGGGAAGTTAAAGGCCTCGGTGATTTAGCCAAAGCTGTAGTTGTAGGCGGATTTAAGTTCCTAGCCAACGTTGCAGGAGGACTCGAAAAAGCCCTACAGGAGCGCGAAGTCAGCCAAGTAGAAGGCGATACATCACTCCTAGAAGAGTATGTAAGCGAAAACGTAGAAGCTTAAGCAAGAAAGGATAAAGCTATGAGTATCGTAAAAGATATAGCGAACAGCACCATCAAGGCTTACCTTTGGACGAACACACAAGTCGAGCCTATCTCTAATGCTTTTGGCATGGCGATGACTATGATCAGCGGAGGTAATGCAGCAGCCGGAAAACTGGCTAAAGCAGGCGTTGAGTTTAACTACAAACACGGCATGGGGGCCTTACAAACCTGGACCGCCAAAAAGATCTACTTCAAGATCAATGGAACACAACTCGAAGGCTATGATGTAGAAAATAAAACTGCAGAGCTAAAAGAAGTAGCCCCTACCGCATAACCTGAATCTAAAAAATTCTTTTCAAAAAGACTCGTAGAGAAACAACTGCGAGTTTTTTTATATTTTAGAGGTAAAGTGGCTTGTCACACGTAGCCTTGGCGAAGTGTGGTGGTGAGGGCGCGATTCGAACGCGCGAAGGGTTGCCCCGACAGATTTACAGTCTGCATCCGTTGGCCGCTTGGATACCTCACCTTACACATTACCGTAGATGGCCATTTCAACGGTGAATAGCTACCCTATTTAATTCCTAAAGCTTGCCAAGCTTTTTTTGAAGATAAATATAAATCACCCCTTTTAGGGGATTTGCAAAATTAATATTGCTCTTTCCTGAAAAGTTATTAACATTTATTCACATTCTCCCCTCAGGTACGCCCTATGCTGCGTACTTACTCACCATGCATCCTCTCCTATCAGAAACCAAAAAAGCCCTAGAGGCTTGCGCCCAAAAGCTCGGCGAATACTCTGAGACGGACCCCTCATCCCAATGCCTCCTAAAGCAAAAGGTTTGCAGGAACGAGTCCCCTCGCAGTATCAGCCGTGGTTTTAGCAAGACTCGAAGGGTTATCCCGGCACTCCATTCTCATTAGATGACATTTTGATGCATCTTTGGGAAGGGATGATTACAGGAACTCAATAAAAGAGTCCCCAAGTCATAATAGACATGCTGTTTTGCAGTGGTTGTGCTCTATTGATAGAGCACAACCACTTTTTATGCAAACACCCATTAGATCCGCCTGGACTTAAGGAAGCTGGCAAGCAATCTGCTAATTTAGGAGGTTGCGCTAAGCGCTTGATTTAGAATACACTCCAGCTTCGATTAGTATACCCTATAATTTTTAATGCCCCCTACTGCTTTCACATTAGATGAAAAAGTCCGGGCCAAAGTTGACGAATGTCCTTTGGTGAAGTCTCTGTTGAATATCGAAACAATGCTCGCGGTTCTATCGGGGGCAGATGAAATCCTAACTTCAGATATTGCAAAGATCATTAAGGATGACCCGATCTTAACGGCACGCTTACTGAAGCTTGCTAATTCAGGTCTATTCGGGCTTAAGCAAGAGGTTACCTGTATTGAGCAGGTGGTCGCTCTTTTAGGGCTAAATAATATTCGAGAGCTCTTTTTGGCTAGCCCTATTATTGAGGAGGTAGACAAGCTTCACCGAGGTAACCCGCGAGTACTCCCGGCGATGCTGCACCAGCACTGCCATCACAGTCTTGGTGCAGCGATTATTACACGTGATATTATTTCCTACATCAATGTAGGCTTCCCGCCTGAGGCCGACTACCTCATAGGCTTACTGCATAATGTAGGTAAAGTGGTTATAGATTTATCCTTCCCTGAAGAATGTCCGGCACCCCTTCTAGAAGAAGAGGAAAAAGAAGGAGCTATAACGCCTCCTGAAATGCGCCTCATGCCTATGGCCGAGCAAGATGAATTCGAAAAGGAGGTTACCGGGTATGATTATGGAGAAATTGGGGCGTACTACCTTAGCCGCCATGAGCTATCTGAAACGATCATCGATGCGATTGCCGGCCACCGCAAGTTCAATACTGGGCGAGATAATGACAACCGCATAGCAGTTGCTCTAGGTCTAGCAGTCGAAACTACCCGTTTATTAGAAAAAAAGGCCTTAGGCCAAGGCTTTGCAAAAGCAAAGAATGTCTGGGAAGATTTAGAGGGCTGGCAGGTTCTCTTCAACCCTGATATTGAAGAAGAGCGCCTAAAAGCAAGGACCCTCAAGCGCAGACTCCTCGGGCGCGCATATAAGTTCGAGCTGTAAAAGAAAGCTTAAACTTGACCCAGTAAAGGGAAACTGTAGACCTTAAGGCTAAAGGAAAATCCCCTTTATATTTAAGAATAACAAGTCAAAAAAATGGACCACACTACACTTCCCTCCCAACCACAACAAATAAACTGGCCTAGCCTAGAGGCAGAGGTATCAGATAAGATCGCAAGCTTAGACCCCGATAACACAGAAGCTGTACACGAACTCCAGACACTCATTAACCGCCTATCTCAGCAGGAAGCGATTCAGAACGCACTAAACTCAGCAACAAGACAACTGGAAGATCGAGCAATTGACTGGGTAATAAGACATCTGCGACACTAAACAAGGGTTAAAGCCAATCACCGATCACCGGACTGGTTGAATAGAGTAGCGTAATTCTTGAGCCCTAAAAGAGCAACAAGTCCATCTGTACGGAGGGCTCTTTGCTACGCAGTAGGAACTTCCTTAAGAAGGAAGGACGGTGAACAGAAGCTTCCCCACTTTCCATAATACTAAGCTTATGCAGTTGGGTACCGTAACCTTTATGCCTAGCTAGGCCATACTCAGGGAACTCTGTGTCAAGCTCACTCATAATATGATCACGTTGGACTTTTGCTACGATTGAAGCCATTGCAATAGCGAGGCTTTTGTCATCTCCCTGAACGAGTCCTTCATGCTTAAAGCGGAAACGCTTCATGGGGCGTCCATCGAGCAAAACGCGCACCGTAGGCTTATTGACACGAGCATCCTTACTCACTGGGGTAAACAAGCTCGACTCATCCCAACGCGGCATCTTCATATTTGATAGAGCACGCTGGTCCAAAATTTCTAGGGCACGCTCCATTGCGAGCTGAGTAGCACCGAGGATATTATACTGCTCAATTTCCCCTACTGTGGCTTGAGCCCAGGAAAAATCAATCACATCGGCCTCTTTCCAAATCTGCATCAGAGAAAAAAGATGCTCACGCTGAAATTCACTAATGCGCTTAGAATCCCGAATAGCACGGCAACCTTCAATACGCTCAGAATCGCGGTAAAACTCTTCGGTCAGGCGTACTGCTGCTGCCACTACAGGGCCTGCTAAAGCCCCACGCCCTGCTTCATCTACACCAACAAGTGCAGAATAACCCTTAAGGGCCTGCAAGTCATAAGTCAGTCTGGGGTTTTTTAATTTCACAAAAATCTCTTAGCGTCTCCACTCTCGCTTCGGGGGAACCGGGAGGCCTAAAACTTCACGAGCGGTTCTAAAATGAAGTTTAGCGTAGTTGATTAAAGCATCTTTTCCAAATTTTTCAACAATTTTTCCAGCCTGGGCCTTAACTTGTGCACTGGCCCCCTTCAAGAGCTGCTCCCCAAACTCCTTGGAAAGCTTCTGCATAGCCCTTATATAAGCGGCTCGCGCTACAATAGAAGCCGCTGCCACTACAGGGTCTTCTTCAGCCTTGGTCTGCATTTTTAGGTCTATGGGGTCCTCCTTAAAGTAATCTTGCACCAAGGGCTGCTTTGTAAATTGGTCTAACATTCCCCAAGGGGCTCGGCGCTTCTTGAGTGCATCCTCTAAGCTCTTAGCATGCATCCAGGCCAAGAGCTTATTAAGATTATCTCCAAATTTATGATACAGCTCATTATATTTAGGCATGCTTGCGTAGGTAGTCGTCACTACGACCCCTTTAGTCTTACGGATCATCTTGTCTAACTTCAGCACGACTGCATCACTACTCACGCGCTTAGTCTCCTTAAGGCCTTCCTGCATCCACTCCCTCACCATGTCGCCATCAGCGATCACACACGCAGAAACTAAAGGCCCGAAAAGGTCTCCCTTACCACTTTCATCCAAGCCTGCATGCAGCTCAAACCACTCTGGGTGGTGAACCTCTTCATAGCCCATCTCAGGCATGCCGGTAATCTCCCCCTCAATAACGTAAGTAACAAACTCTTCGGTCTTCTTCCCCTGAATAACAACCTTACCACTCTCGTAAGCGACAACATTTACCTTGTCTCCCTTGAAAGCAAAGCGGGCATAATCAACTTCATAATACATCCACAGCTGCGCATCACACCACTGCTTAAGCTTCTCCATTTGCTCGTCATTAAGCTCTATGGTATAAAGCGTACGCTTTTTGGGCTCGTCAGAATTATCCTTTGCTTTTTTAGGCATGGCTGGCACCTTAATATAGGACACTTAAAATGTATAGAATAAAGAACAAAAACGCATTTATCAAGAATTTGAACACCTGGTATCAAGAAAGCGCTCGCGCACTGCCCTGGCGCGAAACTCCCTCTCTTTACAAAACTGTTGTTTCGGAATTCATGCTCCAACAAACCCAGGTCAGCACAGTGCTCCCCTACTTCGACCGCTGGCTGAAGCGCTTCCCAGACTTTGAAACCCTAGCCCAGGCCGAGGAAGAGCACGTCGTAAAACACTGGGAAGGCCTAGGCTACTACACGCGCGCACGAAACCTCCACAAACTTGCCAAACACCTCAGTAGCTTAGAGACAATCCCTACGGATGCTAAGAGCTGGCAAAGCTTCCCAGGTATTGGTCCTTACACATCGGCCGCTATTACAAGTATCACCTTTAGTACCCCCGAAGCGGTAGTCGATGGCAATGTTATCCGCATCTTGGCTCGCCTGATGGGGGTAGAAACCACTTTTAAAGATAACACAAGCGCCTTCAAAGTATTCAAACCAGAAGCCCAGGCTTTAATTAACCAGGAAAACCCTGGAGACCACAACCAGGCTATGATGGAGCTAGGCGCCACTGTATGCCACCGCCAGAAACCGCTTTGCCTTTTATGCCCAGTTAACAAGCTCTGTAAAGCCTACGCACAAGGTAAACCCGAGGCCTACCCAAAACTAGCCCCACGCAAAACGACTCAAGTAACTATTGATCGAGTCTTTATTTTAGAGGAAGACCAACTCCTCTTACACCGCACCCCAAGCAAAGCAAAACGCCTAGCAAATATGTGCGAGCTCCCTAAAGCCGAAGACCTAAAAATCAAAGTCTCCGAAAAAACAAAGCGCCTTTCTAAAAAACGTGGTATCAGCAATCAAAGAATCTCTGAACACATCCATACCCCTAAGTTAAATAAAACAGCCCAAAGCAGAATTAAAGAAAGTGACGAACTTTTCTGGACCCACAAAAACGACTTAAACACCCTCACCCTCTCCGGCCCCCACAAACGCTGGATCCTAGAACTCCTGGGTTGAGTATTGATATCCACTAATAAAGCTGCTAGTAAGCTTATCTCATGAGTCAAGCACCGACAAATTGGGTATTTATGGGGTCCGATACCATCGCACTCCCTGCCCTAGAATCTTTATATAAAAACCCCCACCTAAGCCTAAAAGCCGTTTTCACCCAACCGGATAGGCCCCAGGGTCGGGGCAAAAAGCTCCAAGAAAATGCAATTAAAACCTGGGCTAAAGAACGCAACCTCCCCATCTTTCAGCCTGAAAAACTCGGTAAAGAAGAGCGTAGCTGGCTCCAAGAGAACCAGATCCAATGGGCCCTAGTGATGGCCTATGGGCAATACATCCCTAGCAAATTTTTAGCGACACCCAATTTCGGCGTGCACAACTTGCATAGCTCCCTACTCCCAGCCTATCGTGGCGCCTCCCCTATTGAGACAGCAATAGCAATGGGTGACGCCCGCACAGGAACGACTCTCATGAAAGTAATCCCCGAAATGGACGCCGGGCCCATGCTTGATAAAGAGGAGCTTACGATCGAACCGACCGACACAGGCCTTAGCCTCCGGGATAAGATCGCACAGTCCTGTGTTCCTTTGGTAGAGCGAAACATCGATTCGATTATTACAGGCCAGGCGACCCACCAAGACCAGGATCCTCAGCAAGTTACTTACGCGCGCAAGCTTCTTAAAGAGGATGGCTGGCTTGATTTTAATTTACCTGCCTCGACACTCCAGGCCCGTACACGCGCCTTCTCATCCTGGCCCGGATCCTTTTGTAACTATAAAGAAACCCGCCTTAAAGTAGGCGAATGCAGTTTTGATAACGAGACGCCTTCAGAAACTCCAGGCACTGTAGTAGGCCTAAGAGACGCAGGCCTAGCCGTCTCAACACAAGAAGGAACCCTCATTATCCATGAACTCCAACGCCCAGGAGGCAAAATGCTGCCTGTTAAAGAATTCCTTAAAGGCTTTCCTATTCCAGAAGGAAATTTACTTCAGGGAAAAGAAAACCTTCCTTTAGTGTCAAAAGAGCCTTTTGGACGTGACTTTCCGGCAACAACGTAAACAATAGGGAGCACTATGCATTTGAAGAAAACGTTTGGGCTTTTGAGCCTTTTGGCTCTGCCTCATTTTGCCTCAGCCTACGATGCCCAGGCCGTAGAGCTTGCGAACTTGCGCCAAGACATGATTGCCATGGCCGAGCACATCGGAAAGCTCCAACTCGATATCGAAACCCTGCAGCGTGAAAATATCGGCCTGCGCCAAGCTATGAACACTCAACGTGCTCAGGCACCCTCCGACACTCACCTAAGCGCCCTTAAGGCAGAACTTTCCCAAAACTTCCAACTCCAGAAGCAAGAGATCTTCACCCAAGTCTCTAAGCAAATCGAGCAACTCGGCACACGCACCCAAGGCGCCCTCGACAGCCTTGCACGTGCTATTGGAACAAATAAACCAAGCATTGCAGGCACTATTAAATTTTCAGACGACTACCCCCAGGAAGGCATTGCCTATACTGTCCAACCCGGAGATACCCTTGGCGGCATTGCCCATAAACACAACTCAGCCATTAAAGATATTCAAAACGCTAACCGCATTGCAGACCCTACAAGAGACCTGATTGCGGGCAACACCATCTTCATCCCTCAACGGAACACCAACTAACCATGGCAGGAAAATCACGTTTAGGCCGAGGCCTCGGCAACCTTATCACAGGCGGCATTGCTACTGACGAAGCCCCTACTACAGAAACTAAAGAAAAGCCAAAAGTAAAAAAAGCTGCAAGCACACCTAAAACTAAAGCAGCTAAAACAACTAAGGCCCCTAAGGCTACACCCGTAGCTAAAGCAGCGCCTAAGGCTGAACCAACACCAGCCCCCGCTCCTACCGAACCTGAGACTCAGGACGGTTTTCGTGAGATCCTGGTCGACAAGGTAATCCCAAACCCTCACCAACCCCGCAAAGAATTTAAACCCGAGCACATCGAAGAGCTTGCCAACAGCATCACTGCTGAAGGCCTCCTCCAGCCTATCGTCGTGCGCAAGCAAGGGAACACTTACGAGATCATCGCTGGGGAGCGCCGTTTGCGCGCCTTCAAACACCTCGGGAATAAACGCATTCCCGCACGTGTGATCGAAGTAAGCGATAGTTCCTCAGCAGTGCTATCTCTGATTGAGAATCTCCAGCGTGAAGACCTTAACCCGATTGAAGAGGCCTTAGGCTTTGCCTCTTTAATGCAAGACTTTGACCTTACCCAAGAAAGTATTGCTCAACGCGTTAGCAAGAGCCGCTCTGCTATTGCCAACATACTGCGCTTACTTCAGCTAGACAGTGAGATCCAAGGTTACTTGCGCCGAGGAAAAATCTCCACTGGGCATGCTAAAGTAATCTTGGGCCTACCCACCCCACAGCAGCAATTGCTCTTAGCCCGCAAAATTGTAGAAGCAGGGATTAGCGTACGGGAGACCGAACGCCTCGCCCAAAAGCTCAAAGCAGATGCTAAAAAGCCGGTTCAGATCCTCGATGCCTCCCAAAAAGAGGACACTATTATCAAAGACCTCGAGAAGAAGATCACGAGCCATTTACGCACCCGTGTTTCCCTAAAGCATTCACCCAAAAAGGGTAAGCTCGTTATTGAATACTTTGGCAACAGTGACCTGCAGCGTATTTTGGACAAGATTGGTGTCTATTAATTGCTTGATTATCAGTACAAAGGGCTTAGGTTTTTAAGGTCATGGCTACGTTTATTATTGGTTTTTTTACGGCTCTACTCATTTTGCTGAGCTTATTTGTGATCCTCTTGGTCCTTATGCAACGCCCAAGCGCTAATGCAGGACTCGGGGCTTCTTTAGGGGGCGGTGCTGCAGAGTCTGCTTTCGGGGGGCAAACAAATGAGGTCCTCACCAAAATGACTATCTACGGAACGGTTGCTTTCTTTGTTATTTCAGCAGGGCTATACCTCTCCTACATGGCTAAAGGTAAACCCGCACGTGAGCACCAAACCGCACTCCCTGCGATCATGAGCGTTGAAAAGAGCTCATCCCAAGAAGACCTTACTGCCCTCCCTGGATTAGCAGACGAAGAGTAAGCCATAACAACATGGGATTTTTTAACTTTGCAAAGAAGCTCCTACCCTTTTGTGTAGGAGCTTTTCTTTTGAGTGCACCTGTCCAACTCCACGCCTTTCGGGCGGAGCGGCGCGTCAAACAAATGGGGGTGCATAAAATTGACCACGCAGAAGGCCTCAAGCGCATCGAGCACTTCCGTAATCAGCGCCTCAATGGGGATTACTCCTTAAAATTTGAACTGCAACACAAGCCACGTAAGGGGAAGCAAATAAGCTATTCAGGCATCCTCTGGGGAACCTGGAACACCCAAGGGCCTCTAGTTCGCGTAGCCCTTTGGGCAGAAAACCCGGAAGCAGCACCACTAAACTTCATTATCCAAGGCGGGCCGAACCCGAAGTTCTGGAAGTCTATTAATGGAGGTTCCTTTGTTGCCCTAAAGAAAGAAGAGATTTTTGAACCACTACTGCCTGGGCTCATCTATACCCCCTTTGACTTACTCACCCCCTATGCCTACTGGGATGAAATGGACTACGAGGGTGTAAAGCGAATCAAAGGGCGACCTGCACACCTATTCTTAATGAGCCCACCTGAGGCCCTGATGCAAACAAACCCGGAGCTAGGCCCTGTACGTATGGCCCTCGATGCAGACTTCAATGCGATCATCCAAGCCGACTGGCTAACCCCCCAAGGCGATAAGGCGCGTGCTTTTAAAATCCTAAACATTAAGAAGACCCAGGGTGAATGGATACTCAAGACGGTTGATTTGGTTGATGAAAAATCCCACGACAAAACACGTTTTAATGTGACCGCTGCGGCCCTAGGCCTGTCACTCAACCCGAAGCACTACTTCACCCCGAAGAAAGCACGTGCACAAGCCCCTGCTATTGACTGGAATGCCTATGAGCGCCTCTGATACCTCCTTTAAGGAAGCTACCTACCTAGAGCAGCACTTTGCAGATCTTGACTCCCCAGAAGCCACCCTTGAAAACAAAACCTTCGAGGGGTGTACCTTCACACGCTGTAACCTTGAGAAAGCCTCTTTCTCCAAAAGTCAATTCATCGACTGTACCTTTCAAAGCTGTAACCTCTCTTTAATTGAAGTGGGCAACACACAATTCACAGACGTGAGCTTCATAGACACCAAGCTACTAGGGGTGAAGTGGCCTGATGCCCGGGATACCCTCTTTGCCGTCCACTTCACAGATTGTGTGCTTAACTACTGTAACTTCTTTGGGGTTAATCTCAAAAAAGGCACTGTGAAAGACTGTACTGCTCATGAGGTAAGCCTCCAAGAAGCAGATCTAACCCAGGCTGACTGCTCAGGGACTGATTTCCACAAAAGCATTTTCCTCAATACTTGTTTAGAGAAAACAGATTTTTCAGGCGCACAAAATTATGAGATCGACTGTTTTTCAAATAAAATCAGTAAAGCTATTTTTACCCTACCTGAAGCTGTTTCGCTTTTAAGCAGCCTAGACATAAAGATTAAATAAAAAGAGTGCCCCAGGATAAAAAAGGCTTTGCTGTTGTCGTTGCTATTAGCTTGATGGCTTTTTTGATGCTCTTGAGTTTAGGTATTACTAGCACCCTAAAACTAGCCAATCAAAGGTCCAGCCTTAGGCACGCCCAAAAGCAAGCCCAAGACAACGCACGCTACAGCTTGCAATGGGCCCTTGCGCAACTCACTGAATACACGGGGGCAGACACACGCATCATCGCCCCTAAGGATACAGATGATGGAACCTTAGGAGCCTGGGATGCGAGCGATTGGGACTTCCAGAACCCTGAGCAAAAGCATTTCATTGCTTGGCTAGGCGAAGCAAAAAAAGAAGTCCCAAACCATACCGGGGAACATATTGCCTTTAGTGTCCATAAGGTAAAGGCCCCCCAAGGACTTTTGACCAATGTCCACACTGGAGGCTTCCGCGAAGAGCTTACCCAAGCGATACACTCCAAGCCTTCAACAGAACGCATCCCTTGGGAGACCCTGGAGGAAACCGTCCCCTTGCCTACCTGGGGATTTCTTAAAGGCTTTTTAGACCTCGTAAACAACGACGGCCCCATAACCCCACACGCAGTATTAAGGCCCTTAGACCCAAGCAAGCTTATTGATATTGAAGCACTGACCGAAATCAGTGAGTACCCCATAGGCCCCATTATTACGGATATTCGGCTTAACATGGGCGTGAATTTAAAGGAAAGAGCCTATGAAAATCCTAGATTGAGTAACGTTAGAGAAGAAATAGAGCTCACACTTACACTTTATAATCCTTACCCTAATAGATTAACTCAAAATCACTATACAATTCGTTGCTTAATGCCTTTAGAAGAGAATGTTGATTACCCTAAAACAACATTAGAACTTAATAGTCCATCAACAGCTCAAACCAATGAGAGAGAGATTGTTTCACTTTTTAAAAATAAGATTTTACTCGAAAACAATCTACAAACACAAATTAGCCAAAAACTATATCATACAGAAACCTTTTTTCTTCAAAGAAAGTTAAAAAATGTGGTTATTCGTTCAAGAATTATGGAAGCGCCAACATTTGACGAAGTCAGAACGTATTTTCCCAAAAGAGACCCTCACTTCACTCCTAAGAGATGCATTTTAAAAACACATCTTCATCCGAAGCCCAAAAATCACTACGGAATAAAAGTTCAGCTATTAGATCAAAAAAATCAAATCTACCAAGAACTCCATATACCATTTTTAAACAAAATTTCAGATAATGAATTTAACTTTAAAAACTTCAAGGAAAATATCGCCTTCAATCTAGACTGCGCGCACACTTCAACGCTCTCACCTCTTAGTAACTCTCAGGCTTCTTTTGTCATCCCTGAGCAAGGTTCTACCCCTCAGTGGGATATTCAGGAGCTTTACCCAGGATCGCCTAGAACAGAGCCCCCACGCCAGCCTGAATTTACATTTTTCATCCCCGAGCGCCTTGACTCTGTCTTAAGCCTACGGCATGCGAATTTCATCCCGCTATCTAGCTACCCCAAGGATATTCTTGGGAACTCCTGGCCTGACCGGAGGATTGCTACACTCACAGCGTATACTGAAGAGTCTTCTAATAACACACTCCGTAATACTGAAAAAAATGGCGAAGATGAATTCGCTTTCGAGCTAGACGATTTTGGTGATGGAGAATACCACATTGACGAGAGTGGAGACCTTGAGGGCCCTCAAAGCATCCCGCTTTACCAGGAAGCCAAGCGCTATGACATGAGCTTCATCTTCAATACCGCATTTCTAGACAACTTCTTTGTTTATAACCCAAAATATCACCACAAGCTTGATGAGGAACTGAGCCCTGCTCCAGAGGCTTTAGTGATCAACAATAGCTTTAACGTGAACACACTCGCTGAGGAAGAGTGGACAGCCTTATTTACAAGCTTGCCAGAGATGAACGAATCACAAGTTAGCATGCTTGCCCAGGCCATGGTAGAGCAAGTGCGCTTGCGTGGGCCTTTTATGAGCATTGCTGATTTTGCGAATCGACGCCTTATTGATGGCAAACAAGGGAAGTGCGGCGCCCTACAAGCCGCCTGCAAGGAAGCTGGGCTAGACATCCCCCAGGCAGTGCTACTAGAAACGCTCTTACCCCGACTGAGCGTGCGCGAAGATACCTTTGTCATCCGTGCTTATGGAGATAGCTGCTACCCTGAAACGGGCGAGCTTAAAGCAGCTGCTTGGTGCGAGGCCGTCGTCCAGAGAATGCCAGAGGGAAACGCAGACAGACGACCTTATCGTGTGGTTGGGTTTCGCTGGCTTGATGAAACGACTACAGAATAGAGGGCATAAAAAAACAGCTATAAATAAGCTGCTTAGTATTCTACTGCTGTTTAAAGGAAAGCCTTGGCGAAGCAGGACAAGCGGAATTAACGCTAAATAAAAAAAGAAAAACATTTTTTAAGTTTTTCTTAGCCCTACTACGCTCCTGAAGGAGCTTCGAAGGGCACTCCTGTTCGCAGCAACTCTTCTTGGGCGTAGCCCTGCGAAGCCTTGGCGAAGCAGGGTGGCGGGATAGACGGGACTCGAACCCGCGGCCTCCGGCGTGACAGGCCGGCG
>DFOT01000004.1:0-1491 GCA_002376875.1 Opitutia bacterium UBA3534
AACGCAGCAATTCGCCTTAATCTCTCCCCGGCCAAAAGCTATGAAAAATAATTTTTTCCTCCCTTACCAAGAACGCTGGATCCGCGACACTTCCCAGATAAAAATCATGGAAAAGTCACGTCAGATTGGCATTTCTTGGGCGAGTGCGTATGCATTAGTCCGTAGGCAATCTCAGCAGTCTACCCGCACAGATGCATGGGTATCTTCGCGTGATGAGGCGCAGGCGCGCTTGTTCCTGGAAGATTGTAAGTCATTTGCGAAAATATTAAATGAAGCAGCTGCAGCGACAGGCAGTAATATTCTTGATGTAAATAATCCGCGCTCTTCGCTGAGCTTAACGCTTGCTAATGGCAAACGGATTCACTGCCTCTCTTCTAACCCAGATGCTCAGGCAGGAAAGCGCGGTACCCGAGTCCTAGATGAGTTCGCCCTAAACAACGATCCACAACAACTCTACACTATTGCCTCCCCAGGGATTACCTGGGGAGGGCAATTAGAAATCATCTCCACACACCGAGGCTCCGAGAATTTCTTCAACAAACTGATCGAAGAGGCTCGCCATGGCGAAAACCCGAAGAACATCTCACTGCACCGTGTAACGCTTCAAGATGCTCTAGAGCAAGGCTTCTTAGAACGTCTTCAGTCCAAACTTCCAGCAGAGGACCCACGCCAAGAAATGGACAGGGGGGATTATTTCAACTTCATCAAAGACAGTTGCCCCGATCAAGACGCTTTCGAGCAAGAATACATGTGCAAGCCTGCCTGTGACCAAAACGCATTCCTCCCTTACCCCTTAATTGTCCCGTGTGAATACTCAGTCGAGACACAGTGGCAACGTGACATCCCCAACTACCGCACCAATAATCCCCTTTACATAGGCGTAGACATCGCACGCACGAATGACCTCACCGTCATTTATGTCGTAGAGAAGATAGAAGACACTTTCTACACCCGTCATATCCAAACCTTTCAAAATGCACCGTTCAGTCAACAGCGTGAAGCATTGTACGCCCTGCTCACAAACCCACAGGTTATCAAAGTCTCTATTGACCAATCTGGCCTAGGCCGCCAATTCACCGAAGAGGCCATCCAACAGTTTGGCCAAACACGCATCAGCGGGGTTAACTTCACAAGTTCTACCAAAGAAGCCCTCGCCTACCCACTCAAGCATGTCTTTGAGCAGCGCCGCATCCGCATCCCTGACAGCGATATCCTCCGGGCAGATCTTCACTCTGTCAAAAAAGAAATTTCTCAAAGTGGCACCCTACGCTTCACCTCATCAAGAGGTCCGGATGGGCACGCCGACCACTTCTGGGCAATCAGCCTAGCCCTAAACGCAGCCCTCTCCCAAAGCCTTTCCCCCTCACACTACGAACCTTTAATTAGAAATAGCCGACTAAACTAAAGCGAACTCCTTTTTTAATCTAACCTACTTAAAACCATAATTCCTTAACACCACGTGGCTTTATTGTCGAGCCCGAGCCCGAGCCC
>DFOT01000004.1:1818-3905 GCA_002376875.1 Opitutia bacterium UBA3534
CACGCCCGAGCCCGATCTTGGCAGCAAGGCTGACAAGATACCCATCATGAACACTAAATCACACCTAAGTAATAAAACCCGCGCGCACTTTAACCCTGTGCGCCACCTCACACCCGAACGCTTATCCCAAGCTCTCGATAATTTTAATACCGGCTACCTAAAGTCAGCCGCCCTCATTTGGGATACGATTGAGCGGCGTGATGATGTCCTCCAAGGCGTTGCCTCCAAGCGCAAGAAAAGCATTGCCCGCCTAGACTGGGAGATCCTCACCCTCGAGGACAGCCCAGAGGCCAAGGAGCACAAAAAGGCATTAGAGTACTTTTACAATAACCTGAGCAGCACTCACGCCTGTGATGCTAACGAGCAAGGTGGCCTCTCCTTACTCATCAAGCAAATGATGGACTCAGTAGGTAAACGCTATGCAGTGCATGAAATCGTCTACCAACCCCAAGGCGGAAAGAACCTCACCGCCACCTTCCGCTTCGTACCTTTGTGGTATTTCGAAAATAAAAGCGGCCAACTGCGCTTCCTTAAAAACGAGACAGACACCTTAGGCATCTCTCTTAAACCAGGGGCCTGGATGACCACCAAAAGTGACGGCCTTATGGAGTCGTGCTCAGTAGCTTACCTATTCAAGCACCTTCCCCTGCGGGACTGGCTCGTCTACTGCGAGCGCAACGGCATGCCCGGGGTTAAAGGAACTACTGATGCCCAACCTAACTCCCCCCAATGGGATGCAGCCCGCGAAGCCGTACGTGACTTTGGTGCAGAGTTTCACGCACTCATGTCCTCAGGCACTAATATCGAGTCTATCGATCTTTCCTCAAGTGGCCAGCTGCCTTACCCCGCTTTAGTAGAACGTATGGACCGAGCAATGGCCGCCCTCTGGCGCGGGTCTGACCTTTCCACACTCGCTAAAACCGCCGGGACTGGCGCTACCGTACAAGCCCAAGAGGCTTCTATCCTAGAAGAAGACGACGCTTCCCTCATCTCCGAGACACTCAATGCCCAAGTAGATCGTTTTGTCCTCAAATATCTTTTTGGCGTAGAGCGCGGTAAAGCCTACATCCGCTTGCTCCCTCAAAATGACATTAAGACCCACCGTACACTAGAACTTTACGAGCGCCTAGATGCCCTAGGGGTCCCCCTTCCGCTAAACACTATTCGAGAACGCCTAGGCATCCCCACTCCGACTGAAAACGAGGAGATCCTCAACACACCTTCAAACTAACATTAATAATATTATAAAAATGACTACTACAATAAACTCATGTGGCATGCCCAATGCCCTTAACACTGATAATAACGACTGGCTTCATCTAGCTCCTTACGGGGACCACCCGCACACCCAAGGCTTACAATGCTTTAGTCGCATCTGTGCCAATAAAATCGTCACTCAGTTTTATTCACTCAAAAGCCGCCTTAAGCGTACTTTTGTCGGCCTACCAATCTACATCGGACATCCGGACAATGATCCAATCACCTACCAAGACAGCAAAGCTTATGGATGGGTGTGCAGCCTCCAGGCCCGCCATGATGGTCTCTGGATGCGCGCCAATTGGTCTACCGAAGGCGAGCGCCTCCACTCCCAGAACTTCTACCAATACCTCTCTCCATTCTGGAAGCTCAAGCCCAGTCAAGACCATGATTACTATTCTCCGATAGAGCTTGTTTCTATAGGCCTCACAAACATGCCTAACCTCAAGGGGGCTCGTCCCATGTGCAGTGCAGCCAACAGTTTTAACCTGCACCTCAACACAGAAAGCCAAACCCTCAAGCTAGGCAGTTATAAGGAACCAAGCAAAGAGCTCTTCCTCAATAAAGTAACCCAATACATGCAAACCAGCGGTGAGGATTATCTAAATGCCTGGAACAAAATGAAACAAACCCACCCCGAGCTCTATCAATTACTTTAGCTTGAGGCACTCAAGCTAAAGTAACGGGCACGGGCTTGGGCGCGGGCTCGGGCTCGAGGATAACAAAGGTTACTCTTATGCAAGAATAGCTTGCCTTTTAAAATCGCCTAGGAGCCATGTCTTAGAAAATAAATTTCATATAATACTTCCTAACACCATTCAGCATTATCT
>DFOT01000004.1:4228-4389 GCA_002376875.1 Opitutia bacterium UBA3534
AGCATTATCTTCGAGCCCGAGCCCGAGCCCAATTTGCTCGAGGATAACTTCCCCCTCTCCCTTTCCCCTAATAAAATAGGCTTCTAAAGTAATTAACCATACTTCCAAACAATCTTCAGTCTCTCAAATACTCTCTCTCCTAACACCATTCAGCATTATCT
>DFOT01000004.1:4726-5283 GCA_002376875.1 Opitutia bacterium UBA3534
CCCAGCCCGCGCCCGAGCCCGATTTTGGAGGCATCGCCTCCAAAATACCATTTTTCTCCTAAATAATAACTAAAACAAAAAATAATAAATACACATGAAAAAATCATACCTATTCGCTAACTGTGCTGCTGGCATTCACGCTAGTGGTAACATCACCTGCACCGCTGCTGAGGCTATCGCCCCGCGCTATCTTTTTGGTAAGCTCGGGAGCACTCCTGGTAGTGTTGCCTTGGCCAAACCTCAGGACACCGCAATTGGGGTCATCACTGATGAGGCCAAAGACACCTCCGATACGGTCAATATCCAAATCATGGGCTCTCAATCCGGCACAATGCAAGTCATGGCCGGGGGCGCTATCAAAGCAGGGGAATACATCACCTGCGATGACAATAGCTGCGCACGCCCTCTCGAAGGGCTCGAGGCTGGAACCTACCCAGTCTACGGCATTGCCCTTAGAGCAGCTACTCAAGGCCAAACAGTAGAGTTCACCCCTACACTTGGCCTAGAAAAGACCGTCTAAATCATAAGCTAACACTCAAAATACATAAAAATGAAAA
>DFOT01000004.1:5586-12070 GCA_002376875.1 Opitutia bacterium UBA3534
ACTCAAAATACATAAAAATGAAAACAGAAAAAAATAAAAACGAAATCATCACAGCGGCAAACGAAAGCCGCCTAGAATCCGCCCACTACTCCGAGGCACTCACTGCCTTTGCTGTAGGATGGAAGGATCCAGAGAACCTAAAGAGCATGCTTGAGTTCATTGCACCGAACGTTCCCGTGGGGCGCCGGTTCGAATTCAAATCAAGCGCTAATGCAGAGGCCTTCTATTCAGAAACAGATGACATCCGCTCTTCAGGCAGTGACTTCAAACGTGTAGAGTACACCGGAGAGACCGTCTACGCCAAAACACATAATAAAGGACTCACCATCCGTGTGGATCGTGATGACACCACAGATGAAAACTGGCAAGAGCGCTACGTACACCTGCTCATGCAGCGCCTATACCGCAATGAAATCCGCCGCGCCCTCCAAGCCCTTGAGCAAAGCGCCAAAACCAAAGACGTTACCTGGGATGAAGAATCTAACCCAGACGGGGACTTGCGCAATGCCTTAGTTGAAGCGGCTGATGCATGCGGTATCCGTTCCAACCGTATGCTGTTCGGGGCTAACGCCTGGGACCTACGCGCCAATGCCTATGATGCACAAGAAACAGCCGGAGCCTTCCGCGCTGTAGAACTCGACCCTAAAAGTCTAGCGAGCAAGCTCCTTGTGGACGATATCAAGATCCTACGAGGCCGCTACCAAGAGCCTGGCTTCAACAAGCAAGCCTTAGTCGGGCCAGATGTATACACCTTCTTTGGTGATAACGTCGTGACCAAGGATGAGCCATCGAACCTCAAGCGCTTCGTAACACCCGCAGAAGCTGGATACAACTTCCGCGTGTTTACCGAAGAGACCTCGAAGTTCATTGATATCACAGTAGAGCATTACTCAAACATCGTTGTAACGAACCCACTCGGTATCCAAAGACTCAAGATCAACGCCTAACAAAATGAGCCCACACCCTTTCCTGGGGTGTGGGCCTCTTTCACTTTTAATACTACATGCTATGATTATTCCCATTTCCTCTGATGATTTAATGGCCTACCTAGGCGCTCCTCAGCTTGAAGCCTTGCGCAACCAAGCCCTTGCCCCAGGACAGCCCGACCCACTCCCCAGTGTTATCCAAGCGGTATGCACACGCATCCGTATGGAAGTATGCTCTGTATACGGCCCGATTGAAGAAGATGGCGTCCCTGAAGAACTCAAGGACGCTGCCTGCCACTTATGCATCGAAACGCTCTTTGCACGTATCCCTGGGATAGAACTCTCACCCAAGCAACGCCGCAGTGCTGATGAGGCTCGCCGCTTTCTAAATAAAGTAGCCCAGGGCCAGATCATCCCAAGTACCGCTCGGGGCCGTGCTATCAGCGTGGAGCGCAAACGCATGGGCCATACCACTAAAGATCAACTGAAAGGCCTTTAAGATGAGCGCACTCCAAAAAATCCAGCATGCCATTGCAGACCGCATTGCCGAAGATGAGCTCCTCAACACCACGAACATCTTAGCGCACGATGAATCCTCGATTCATACACGCTTTTCAGAGTCTAGCAGCCTCTACTCAGGCCTGAGTATTCTAGTCATGCCGCCGATTCCTTACCGCAATGGCACTCCCCTTATTTTTGAGGGTCTGTGCGTTAAGGTTCATGTTCTTGAGAATCGCTACTCCAACACCACAGGCCTCACAAGCCTTGCTGCTGCAGAGCGCATCTGCGAGCACCTCCATGCCTTTAAGCTCCCTGGGGATTCCTTTAAGGATACTCAACTGACTCTTGCTGAAAATAACCCCTGGAAAGTCATTAAAGACACCCGGCACACAAATTGTAACCTCTTAGAAATCACCTTCAACACGACTGATGTCCCTTACTAATCATGAAAATCTATCTAAATAACGTTCCTCTGGCTAAAGGATTAGCCCACAAAGAGTCGCCTACAGGCCTGAGCCTCAAGACGCACCAACAAGTGCAAATGAGCCATGCCTTACGGGCAGCTCAAGTGTCGACTTATAGCCGGGGCAATACTGAAACTGCCATTACTTTTAAGGTAAAACGCACCCACCCTGATATCCAAACGGCTATCGCCTTTACCTTGACCCATGCCAGCGCCCTGGATGGACGCTCAGGGAAAGTATTTTTCACGGATGAAACAAACGCACAAGCCCCTCAGGGCTTTACTCTACTTAATGCGAGCCTGCAGGTCACGCAAGCGTACCTCTCAGGCCGGAACTCCTACCACACCTACACGCTTGTAGGTGGGAAGATAATTAATAAATAAAACAAAAAAATAATACTCTAAATACTATGTACCTAAATGAAGACTACGCCGACACCGATCATGAATCTATTGTGGATTGGTTATCTTATATGTTAGTTGAGCAAGAAAAGACATTCGAAGCACGATTGACTACCTATGAAGAAACGCTCGAAGAGTTCCAAGAAGCTCTCTTGGAGTCTCAAAGCCAGCTTAGAAACCTACGTAACGACTCATGAGCTGGACCTTACGTTATAAAGGGACTGAAAAACCTTTTGCGGACTGGGGTTTAGGCGGACTTAAACGAGTCCGCCTAAGCCAAGGCTGCGATACGGTGAGCTTTACCGACTTAGAATGCAGCGTGGATGCCCAAGCACGTTTTACCCCTGAGGAGACGGTACTCATCCGTAAAGACGGCATTTGCTGGTTTTCTGGGCGGATCACAAAAACACCGAGCTTCGGGGCAAAAGGCTTAGAGACCCAGCGCTATGAATGTGCAGGGCCTTGGTGGTATTTAGAGAATTTGGTCTTCCAGCAAGCCTGGAGCCAAATTCGCTCCCTCAAGCAACCGAAGCAGCGCACTCAAGTCCATAAAGGCCGCGTCATCCTAGGGCAAGACCTCCGAGGGGAACCCATGCCCTGTGCGCAGCAATTACGCGAGATCCTGAATTATGCGATTTCGTGTGAGGCTCCGTTCATTATTGGGGATATTGATTGCGATAGTCCTTTGCCTTTTGATGAGGCAAAGGACATCAGCTGTGCTGAAGCCATCCAGCGGGTCTTACGCTGGGTGCCTGATGCGGTTGTGTGGTTTAACTATAGCACCCATAAACCCACCCTCAACATCACCCGAAGAGGCCACATGCCAGAGACTGCACTCAAGCTTAGCGAAGACAAACTCACTCAATTAAAAATCACCCCACGGCATGATTTACAAGTACCCGCAGTGGTCCTTAAATTCGAAAAGACACACCGCACAAGCGAACAGCCTTGGGCAAGCCTAGAGACAGACAAGTACCCACCGCAAGCCACCGGCAAAGAATTTAAAGCCCTCGTGCTTACCTTAGAGCTTGATGGAGCCAGCGCTACAACTGTGCGCCAAGGAGTAACAACAAGCCCGATCCTCCCTCAATCTGCAGATTGGTGGAAAGCGCATATACCTGGGCTAGAAGCTATCCCGAGCCAAAGTATAAAAATTGAAAACATCCAACGAGAGACCGAGCTGCCGCATGAGTTGACCGAAGGGTCTATTGCCTCTTGGATGCCGTGTGAGGCCCTAGAGGATACCATTAAAGCAGACATTTCTTATGACACCCCGCATGAAGCGGTGCTCAAACGCCCTTTTGCGGTGCGGCTAATGGCTACAGACTCTGAAACCCATACCTACAGCAAGAGCCACTTGAATCAAGCTGCTGAAGCGACCCCGCAAGGCTTGGCCAAAAGCCTCTATGAGGCCGTTAACCCCTTGCAGTATGAGGGCGAGCTTGTAATCGAGGGGGAAGAAGTCTCGGACCTGCGTTTCTTGGGGACTGCCTTATGCATTCAGGCGGCTAATGAAGCGTGGGCACAGATGCGCGCGCTCATTCAAGAAGTTAAAGAATGTGTAGACACGGGTAAGACCCTCATCCGTTTTGGCCCCCCGAAGCACTTGGGGGCTGCAGACCTTATCCAGCTCCTGCGTGTAAACCGGCGCCGGAAAGCCTCCCGCCATGCGGGGGCGCGCGTCCAGGCTAAAGCGCATGCTCATCAGCAACTTGAGCACGGGAAGCACACACGCCTTGAAAATAGTGGCACGGGGCCTGGCGGGTACCAGAAGATAATCTTCACCCACAAGGATAACAAAGAAGGCCGGATTGTATTAGACTCCGAAACGCTTAATGGAAGGCCTGTCACTGTTATTTTGCGTGAGGAATATGTTTGTGAGAGCGGGATGCTTAAGCGTCGCTTCATTTTAGCGAGTGAACCTTATATTGAGGCTGAATAATGGAACGAGCGCCTCATTTCACGGTATCTGCAGGACCCTCAGGAATTCCCTCTTATTTGTATGTACAAAACGCACGCGGGAATGAGCCTTTGCAAGGCTTGCTCCCGCAGGATGTTGCGGATCTTTATTGGTCTTTAAAGTCTATTAAGGTTAACTACAAGATACAGGTAGGCCGTTATGTTTTTGAGCGCTCTTATGAAGTGAGTAGCCCTTTGTGGCCCCATTACCGTGTGATGGGGCAGCCGGTATTGCGCAAAGACCGCACCTTAGGCCCAGACAAAACAATTTGTTACTTTGAACTAGCACTCTGGGACCTAGCGATGAACAACCCTGAAGAAAATGTTTATTGCCTAGGGATGACCCTAGAGCACTATGACCGGCGCCAGCGCTTTATGTTTTCCTTAAGCCCGCACGAGGAACTTTCTCTCAGAGACTCTTATGCATTTAAATTCGGGAAGCATACTTTAAACGCCTACCTCTCCACCGAAAAAGAAAACTGGTTCGCTAAGATCCACCACATCAGCCTAGAACCCACCTTCTACGAGTACGAACCCAAGCCTGAAACGACGCAGGATATAATTAACCAGAATCCTAACTCATTAGAGTATTTAGACTTAGCTAATACAGAGAATAACTACGATGAGGACTTTAAAAATTTATACAAATTTTACTTTCGATACTATCTGGGCACAGGAGATATTGCTCCTAAATTTACGGACTATATTAGAAGACCTTGGGCATCTATATTAGCCAACCACAAGGCACATCAAATTTTAAAAAGAAATCCACGTCTTATCTACTGTGAGATACCTGAGTACCTTGATCTAGCTAATATTGGAAAAATCAAAAAAAGCATACAAGCTGCACCTAGGTTAAAAAAATTAATAAAAAGACTAGCAAAAAGACTAAAAAAAGAAAAGAATCTTAGCCCTAATCCATTTAAAGGTAAAACGCCAAAACAAATAAACAGAATCCTTCAAGAAAAAGGATTTTCTTTAAAAGGAAAAAACCCAGCAGCAGGAATTGGATCCTATTTTCACCCCAAAACAGGAAGAAAGTACTACATTGATCTAGGTACCAACAAATATAAGAAAGGAAAGGAACTACCCCATATTGACATACATAGAATGTATAAGAATAAAGTCTTAGAAAAATCAAAAAAGAAACTTCCTCTAGGAGATAGATTATATGAAAAAAAATAAACGACTTACCTTGGAATTCAAGGAAGAGCAAGGGGTGCTTTTTATTTACTGTAATGCTTTAGGTATCCTTTATCTTAAAGAGACACTTGAGGAACTTTCCAAAATGGAGGCCCCGGAAGACTTTCACCTTATGAGCCCTGAGTGGGGAGGAGAAGAGCTTACTGAGGAGACTGTTGACGGACTCTTGATCAAACATCTAAAGCCTACCCTTTGGGATGAAGACGTATGTGCAGACCGACTGATATCCTTTGAGCTAATAAAAGAAAGAGAAACCGTCCAGATGCACTGCAATAAAGAAGGCATCCTGTATGTCATCCAATTATTAGCTACCCTGCTAGACGAGCCTAAGACAAACCTACTTGAGCTTAAGATGCCCAGTAAGGGAGGAAATGAGCTTACCCAAGAAGATGAAAGTGATGAGGTTATTCAAGAAGTTCGGCTGATTTTAAAAAGCTAAAGCTCATGAACCGATTTCAATGTACTATCCTTGATAAGACACCCAAGATAAGGTTTGATAGCCTTAGCTATTTGGGTGAAATTATAATCGATGACTTTAAGGAAACTTTCCTTATGATCTCAGACTACTGGCAATATGAAGATTATGAAAAACAGTGGAAAGAAGGTCTTAAAAGGACACTTAGAGGCGATAAAAAGTCTTGCTTAATTTATAACATACAGGACCCAAAAAAATGGCTTTGCTTGCAATGGTGGATCTTGTATCGAGAGGGGGACCAAGTCATTATTCATGACCATAGGCTTTATAATGAAAGAAATGATATCCCTTTCGATAAAAACACCTGCTATTCTTACATAGATGATCGTATAAGCGTAACAGAAGAAGGCCATAAGATATCTGAGTTTCCGACTACAGTTCAGGCTGTTCGTGAGTTTTACGAAAAGACTTATGGAGAGTGTGTTGAAGAACAGTAAACGACTTACCTTAGCCTTTGAGGAAGAGGGGTGAAGGTTTGTAGGGGACATTGAAAGCCTAATAGTCTTTGAGAGAAGGCAAATGATTTCAAAGGCCTATTAATCGGGCAAGCTCACG
>DFOT01000004.1:12427-12573 GCA_002376875.1 Opitutia bacterium UBA3534
GCTAAATGGTATAAAAAAGGAGAAGGGTGTTTTGCTCTAATGGAAAGAAAATCTGCCCTTTGAAAGGGCCCAGGAGCCACAGGTTAGTGAACGAAGTTCATATAATATCTTCTAACACCACGTGGCATTATGGTCGTAAACGTGAG
>DFOT01000004.1:12919-13751 GCA_002376875.1 Opitutia bacterium UBA3534
TTTGAAGGCCTTCAAAATCGCCTGTCATCGCTCCAATACTTCCTGGGCGCTTGGTATCTCCTACCCCTCTTACCTTCTATAGCTTGGCAGCAAGACCCCCTTTAGGGTTAGGCAGGAGTATTATACCGGATGCTTTTTTAGCTAGGATCTTTAGACTGCCCATAGGTAAATCACAGCCTTCTAGATTTAATGTACTGCCTTTAGGTGTCCTCTTGATTAAGGCTAGTAGTGAAGAAAACGGGACCTTTGCACAATAACTTAGATCTAGATACTTACCACCCAAAGGACTTGGCTTATCCCAAGCGATCAGGTCTAAGATAGCGCTGAGCGTCTTGCCATCGAGCATTTCCTGGTCCTTAAGACTCAGCTGGGTAATAGGATTAGGTAATGAGGTGAGTTGCTCTAAGGCGTTGAGTATTTGCACTGGGTTTAGGAGCCCTACTGCCTCTTGACTGAAATCACACAATGAAACTTGGGCGCGTGTCTTAAATTGAGCTAGGAAATTTGTGAGCTTTTGAGGCAGGCTGATGGCCTCACGCTGGGACAAGGCTGTATCGGGGGTAGACTCTGCGGAGACGAAAGAAGGTGAAAGCCCCGGTAAGCCTGCTGAGCGTACTGCAGGCTGTTTTGAGAATGCGATAGGCGCATTAGTTTCAGGGTAAAGGTTTGAGCGAGCGATATTCAGTTCCATAGCCTGTTTTGTTTAGGGGAACTGATTGGGGCTGTCAAGAAAGGAGGGGTGAGAGTTGTAGGGGATATTAAAAGCCTAATAATTCTTGAGAGAAAGAAAATAATTTCAAGCGCCTAGTTATCGGGCAAGCTCACGGGCATG
>DFOT01000004.1:14074-14246 GCA_002376875.1 Opitutia bacterium UBA3534
GCTCACGTTCACGTAGATAATGTTGAAGAGTGTTAGGAAGGGATTCAGGGAATATTGCTCCAATGAAAAAGATCATCTGCCCTTTGAAAGAACCTAAGAGCCACAAGTTAGTGGACGAAGTTCGTATAATATCGCTTAACACCCTTTAGCATTATGGTCGTAAACGTGAGCA
>DFOT01000004.1:14671-15260 GCA_002376875.1 Opitutia bacterium UBA3534
TTCATATCCCCATCCCCCCTTCTTCCTTCACCTATGTATAACGAGCACACAAAAGCCTCTGGAGCGCATCGTGCTCCTCCTCATTGCCTAGGGCTTCGTGGACTTTTGAGAGGCCGCTTAGGATTGAAAACGTATCCCCGCATAGACTCCTTAGGATATTATAAGTGTCTAAGGCATTGTCCCAGTCTTTCCATTGAGTCGTTACATAAGCGATGGCTTTATGGGCGTTGATATCCTCTGGATTCTGACACAAGCGCTGCTCGGCTAAGTTGGCTATTTTAGAAAGATTCGTATAGAACTTCAAGCGTAGTGGAAAAATGAATGCGCGGAGGGGCTCTAACACATGAGTACGTTGGTCTGCCTGCCTTTGAGATTGGCGCAAGATATTACGGACCTTGGAAGCTTGAGGTAAGCGCTGCAGGACCTCTAGACAGATGGCCTGGGTATAGGGAGTATTGCGCGCGCTTAGGGAGGATTTTAGTTGGCGTAGGATACGGACTCGGCTGAGGTTCATGGGGGTATGGTTATGGGAGATTGTGGGGAGAGTCAATCCTCCTTCGCCAAGGCTTCCTACTTCGCTAAAGCTTCG
>DFOT01000004.1:15571-15694 GCA_002376875.1 Opitutia bacterium UBA3534
GCTAAAGCTTCGAAGGACAAGTCGGACGACAAGGGAGTGGGGATGAGGGAAAGGGGTTAGGGATTGCGAAGGCCTTCAAATCGGGCTCGGGCTCGCACGCGGGCTCGGGCTCGAGGATAATGT
>DFOT01000005.1 GCA_002376875.1 Opitutia bacterium UBA3534
CGCGGGTTCGAATCCCGCCCTCTCCGCCATTTTTTAAAGCGCGGAGCTGCTATATGTCTAGTAGCGCCTTAAATCTTTTAGCTAAGCGATACTTTCTTGCTTTAAAGCTACTATCAGTAATTTCAAGGAAGCCTGCCTCAGTCCACTTTTTGCAAAGCGCTGCATTGGTTCGTGGCTTAAAGCCGAAGAGTTCGCCTATTTGCTTGCTTGTTACTTCTTTGTACTCCCTGAAAAGCTCAAGCGCCTTACGTTGTTTTGGGTCTAAGGTTCGCATTAGTTTGGAGTGATCTGGCTCTCCCTTAGTATGAGACACTTCCATTTGGCTGACCACTTTCTCAAAGGCATAAGCCATTCCTTCGGTGAAGTATTCAACCCAGTCTGTAATGTCACTTTCAGCTCGGCCTAAGTAATAGTTATGGGAAGGGCCAACGCTGATTGCGCGATAGTAGCCTAAAAGGTTTTTTGCGTAATATTCTTCTAGCGAGTACAAGCCCTTTAAATCGTAGCCGCCAAGGTGCAGGATTAATGTTGTTAAGAGCCTGGCTGTTCGTCCATTGCCATCATAGTAAGGGTGTATGGTTGCAAATTGGTAGTGTGCAATTGCTGCAACAAGAGGGCAGGGGAGCTCATGGCTTTCTTTGATCCAGGACACCATGTTTTTCATGAGTGAGGGGACGTCTTTAGACTCAGGGGGCATATAAACAATGGCCCCGGTACTTCCATCTTTAATGACGTTTTGCTCCTCGCGGTAAGGGGTGGGTTTAATTTTTGTGCGCCCATCACTCATAACAAGGGCATGGAGTGTTTGGATGATCTTCTCCGTTATGGGGTGGTTTTGGGCAGCATATTGTTCTAGTTGTGCTAAGGCTGCATAATAGCCTTTGACCTCGTGTTCATCGCGTGTCCGCCCAGGGAAGTGCTCTTCTAGTTTGATGACTTGTTTAACTTCTTCAGGTTTAAGCTGGTTGCCCTCTATCATCGTAGAATAGTGGGTCGTATACAGTTTAGCTGTTTCCCTGAGGGAGGCCAAAACAGTCGGATTGACAGGAAGCAGGCCCACTTTCTCTTTAGCGGCTTCAATCCGCATGAGGTGCTTCGCTATTTCAGCATTGATGCTGTAGGTGGGTTTAAAATTTGTCTGCATAATAAATGCTTTTTATCGGCATTGCTTGATGATTGTATTATGCCGATAATATGCCGATAAATCAAGCTAATTATGCCGATAAATGACTGAAAAGACCTCAAATAAGACTTCTAAGTACTACAACAGAGTAGTCCATAATGCTTTACCTTATTTAGGGTTTTTAGGGGATTAGGTGTTTTTCCTAAAGTTTGGCCCGCCTTATGGCGTGGCCATTTTTGCGATGCAAAAAAATGGCGTCCCGTAGGGGATTTGAACCCCTGTTACTGGAATGAAAATCCAGTGTCCTGGGCCTGGCTAGACGAACGGGACCCGATGACTGCTAAAACAGTAGGGCTCTTAAAGTACGTGCTTCGGTCTTTTGCGCAAGCACTTTTTTCAAACTTTTTAAAAAAAGTGAATAAAGGCCCTAAAAAGACCATGTGATACATTGTACTCATTAGTAGTGATTTACGTAATTTAAGCGCTTATTTCGGGGGATTTGTTGGGTTTCATTCAGGGTTTTTACTGAGGGATCTACACCCTTGGCCCGATAGGTTTTGGAGCGTCTTTATGGTATTATTAGGCCATGGAAAACGCAGGAACATACGCAGGGAGCACACTTTTTAAACTTTTAAGCTTTTCCCTAAAACTCTCCCTAGTGACTGCCCTTGTGCATGTGGCGCCAAGCGCCCATGCACGCGGGCACTCACCCATTAGTTTCGGCCAGGCTGTTGTAGATGCACAAAAAGTTGCCGCCATGGAAGAAAATTGGGTCGTTATGCGTGCCAAGGGAAACTCAATGGCTCCTCACTTTACAGAGCACGCCTTATTGCTCGTGGACAAAGCCCCTTATAGCGCCCTTAAGAAGGGTATGATTGCTGTTTATAAGGGCGAAGAGGGTGAGATGATCAGCCACCTCGTTACCGAGCAAACTCCACAAGGCTGGAAGGCCCAAGGTGCTAACAATTTCCGAGAAGACCCTAATAAGGTCACCGCAGACAATTTCGTGGGCATCGTGTTTGGTGTGTTTGATGCCCACTCCCAACCCCTATTATTAACCGAGATAGAGCAAGTGAAGTCACTGCCTATCGCTTATGGAAAGGCCTATTAATTAGTTACACGTAGTTATACGATGAGATGAATAACCCTGAGTGAGAATCTATTGGTAGTGTCCAAGTTCTTTTGGTTACTGCCCTCTAACCCCTAGAAAGGATAGATGTGTGGGAAATTTAGAAATTTCCAAAAAAACATGACAAAATTTTATACCCCCAAAGCAGTTCAGCTTTTTATTTTATCTTAGTTGAGAGGATGTGTAAGAAGCGAGAGGACCGATTCACGGAGGGATCGGTCTTTTTCTTCCTAGGGTGCCTTGAATAAGAAGAATTTGGCCTGCAAATGGATTTCCCTGCGCTTCCCATACGCATGTGCTAGATGCACACTTACGCTTCGGGTTCTCGGAAATCTCTATTTTCGACTCAAACGCTTCTTATTCAAGGCACCCTAGGTGGACGTTCATCTTCTCATTATACTCCGAAAAATCACAAACCTCACAGACGATGAAAAAGAAAAGTAAAAATAGCAAAAAATGCAAATGCATGACAACCGAAGTGAAGATCGCTTTGATTGTTGGCCTAGTGCTTGTAAGCGCTAGTTTATTTATGCTTCCTTACGGTGGCATGATGAAGGGTCCTAAGGAAGAGCCCCGAAAGCAAGGCTTCTGGAGCGGCCTCTTTAGCGACGATGGTCAAAAAGCCTCTGAGTTTGACTGGAAGATGGCTTTTAACGAAAAAGTAGCCGATGGCAGAATGGGTATCACCGTACGCTCAGGCACTGTAGATATCGTGAATGACGACTATGCAATCGAGGTAACCAGTGTAACGCGTTACGAGAGAGCCGTTGCCAGCGCTATCAAGTTTGCTCACGCCCTCAGCAAGGAGCCTGCTGTTGCTTTGTACATCAACCCTGTTGATGCTCAGGACGGCAAGAAGCTCTACAGAGAGGCCCGCAAATATTGCCGCGAACGCAATGTTAAGCTCTGGCTAGTCAATGACTACGTCGAGTTTGAAGAGCTAAAGTAAGATCGATTTATTGTGTGTAGGGGGTGCTTTAAGCGCCCCAAATCACACCTCCTTCAAAAGGAGCTCCTTTTGGGGTATTTTTGGTATTTATTTATCACAAACTTACCGGCTTGACATTTTTGGGCGAAATGGTTTCCTGGGTTACTTCTTTACAGATAATCCAGGAAAATCATGAAACCTACTTATAGACCTTCTAATCTTAAACGCGCCCGCTCTTGCGGCTTCCGAGCTCGTAAGGCTACTTCTGGTGGACGCAAAGTGTTGGCTAACCGCCGCCGTAAAGGCCGTAAGCGTCTTGCGCTATAAGCTTTTGTAAGCTATTATAGGTCTGGAACTTAGGAAAATAGGGAGGCCTCGATGCGATTAAAAGCAAAGCAGAGGCTCAGGACCCAAAAAGATTTTGCTCAAGTTCGTCAGCATGGGACGAAAATCCATGCAGGGGCCTTCATCTTAGTTTTTTGGGAGAAGGAAGGAAGCCCCGATTTGAGGCGCATTGGGATTGTCGCCTCTAGAAAAGTGGGAAATGCCGTTAAACGGAACCGGGCAAAACGCCTATTTAGGGAGATTTTTCGCCTAAATCAAGAGGCCTTGCCTCCGACTGGTGATTTTGTAATCATCGTGCGGTCTCATTTTGATGGCTATTCCTTCGAGAGCTTGCAGGACCGTTTCTTGAAAACCTGCAAGAAAGCTCAAGGGACTTTATAATGAAGTATTTAGGTATTTTCTTTGTCACTCTTTATCAGTGGTTTCTCTCTCCCCTCAAGCGTGTGCTTTTTGGGGGGCAGGCCTATTGCCGCTTTTACCCGAGTTGCTCAGAATACTCAAAACAAAGCTTTTTAGAACACGGCCTTATAAAGGGGCTTTACCTAACAGTCCTGCGGCTATTAAAGTGTCATCCCTTTCATACTGGTGGACATGACCCTGTCCCAAGACTTTTAAAATAAAAATTCATGGATAAAAAGAATACGTTTTTTGGTGTAGTCTTCTTGCTTGGAGCATTTTTCCTAATGTTCAAGGAAGGGACTCGTGTCAGTGAAGCCCAGCTCGCTTACGAAGCAGCAGCCCAACAAGAGGCCTCTGAGATGGCTTCAGCTGAGCCTTTGGTTGCTCCTGTAGCGAATCAAGACGCAACACCTGCCTTAGTGCGTGTCAGTAAGGCAAGTCAGCAAGAGATCGCCCCAACCGTTCAAACCGCACCTGAGAGCATCGTTACTCTAGAGAACGATTACATCCTCGTGCGTTTCACAAGCCACGGTGGCGGTATTAAGGACGTAGCCCTTAAGGAATATCCAGCAGCTCTAGATTCTGAGGAGCCTTATATCTTTAATGAGCACAGCCAAAAAGCAGCTCTGGCATTAAGCGTGAGTGACGAGCAGAACGGCCCTGCAGATTTCTCCCCGGTTTATGAATTAGTCCTACACGAGAAAAACCGCGTATTATTCCGCCTCGAGACAGAGGAAGGCCTACAAATTTATCGTGGCTACAGTGTCTTGCAAAAAGGGGAAGAGGGGGAGCCTTACCTCGTGAAGCACACGACACGCTTCGTAAATAAAAGCACTGATGATTTTGACCTTAAGCAAATCTTTGTAAACGCAGGCACCTGCCCGCCAACCCGCAGTGATACTTTTGGGGAGTACCTAAACTTTGGTTATTACAATGGTAAGGATGTAGAATTTGTTAAAGGTGGTGTTTTTCACGACAGCAAAGGCTTCCTGGGCATGGGTGCCAAAAAAGGCGTGGATCGTGTCGAAGAAAGTGCGCAGGGCCTCGTATGGGCAGCTGTCAAAAACCAATTTTTTGCAAGTATCTTAACGCCTGCAGAGCCTGGTGTTGGCTTTGCGGTTAACCCTGTAGTTTTGCCGGATGATGAAAACCCTGAGGAAGAAGTCGAAGGGATCACTGGTGCGATGCAGTTTAACCTAGGCGGCCTCGCTAAAGGTGAAGAGAAGCGCTTGGACATGAGTTTCTATGTTGGGCCTAAGGAGTACAGTCGTTTGCAAGCCCTTGGCCAAGAGCAAGACTTGATCATGCAGTTTGGCTTCTTTGGTATGGTCAGTAAGCTTTTGCTCTTCCTGATGCACGGTATCTTTAAGATGATCCCGAATTGGGGGGTAACCATTATCCTCGTTACGATCATTATTAAAATGGTTCTTTGGCCACTGACTGCGGCTCAGGTGCGCTCCTCTAAGCGTATGGCTCAAATCCAAGGCCCTATGGCTGAGCTTAAGGAGAAGTATAAGGATAACCCCCAGAAGATGCAGGCTGAGACCATGAGGCTCTTCAAGGAGCATCGTGTGAACCCAGCAGCAGGGTGCTTGCCTTTATTGGTGCAGCTGCCGATTTTCCTCGGGTTCTACTTCATGTTGCGCACCTCTTCGGAGTTACGTTTCGCAAGCTTCTTATGGATTCCTGACCTATCTGTACCGGATACAATTGCAGTGATCAGTGGGTTCCCAGTGAATATCCTACCATTGATCATGGGTGTAACGATGTTCCTGCAAATGCAGATGACACCGACCCCAACCACTGACAATGCACAGCGTAAAATCTTCCAGATGATGCCTTTTATCTTTTTGGTGTTCTGTTACAACTTCCCTTCAGGGCTTGTCTTGTACTGGACTGTTCAAAACGTACTGACGATTGTGCAGCAGTCCCTCACTAATCGGGCAAAAGATCCGGAGCCTGTAGTCGCAGTCCCTCAAAAGAAGTCTAAATCTAAAGCAAAAGCTAAAGTTAAATAAGTCATGGCCGGTCATAGTAAGTGGGCAACTACCAAACGTCACAAAGCTGCAGTTGATGCAAAGCGCGGTAAGCTTTTTAGTATTATCAGTAAGGATATTACCTTAGCAGCACGCAGTGGGGGCGGAGATCCTGAGTTTAATACACGTTTGCGGATGCTTATTGCCAATGCAAAGGCAGCCAATATGCCTGCAGACAATATCGATCGGGCGATTAAAAAGGGAACTGGCGAGCTTCCCGGCATGACCATCGAAGAGCTCACCTATGAGGGGTACGCTCCAGGAGGCGTGGGCCTGATTGTAGAGGTAACTACGGATAACAAGAACCGCAGTGCTTCAGAAGTACGCTGTACCTTCTCTAAGGGTGGGGGTAACCTTGCTGGGGCGGGTGCTTTGGCACACAACTTCCAGCGTATGGGGCAATTTTTGGTAGATGCTAAGAACACGACCGAGGACGACCTGATGGAAATTGCCCTAGAAGCAGGTGCTGACGATATCAAGAACGAGGGTGATTATTTTGAGATCCACTGTGCCGTGAATGACTTTGATGCGGTTGCTACAGCCCTACGTGAAGCCAAGATCGAATGCGCTTCTTCAGAGCTAGCCTATATTCCTAATAGTACTATCTCGGTAGAGGATGCAGATACAGCACGTAAAGTACTGAAATTAGTGCGCACTCTAGATGATCTGGAGGATGTTAAAAACGTTTTTGCGAATTTTGATATCGACGAGAAGCTACTCGAGGCTTCAGAATAGGCTTCTATGCCCCATACCTTGCTTATTGTTGATGATGAAAAGCACACCCGTGAAGGGCTGGAGCGGGTATTTGAAGATGATTATGATGTTTACCTAGCAGCAGATGCCGAAGAGGCCTTTCGCTTGCTAGAGTCTGAGGCTTTTGATGTTGTCCTGACCGATTTGCGCATGGCTGGTAAGTCAGGTATGAGCGTGATCGATAAGGCCCTCAAACTTCCTCATCGCCCAGTATGCATCATGATGACGGCGTATGGCAATGTAGAGACAGCGGTCGATGCCATGAAGCGCGGGGCTTATGACTTTCTGACGAAGCCTATCAATATCGAAAAGCTCGAGATTATCATCAAACGTGCCTTACGTTCAGACCGGCTCGCCCAAGAGAACAAACAGCTGCATAAACGCCTGGACGAGAAATACCAAGTCTCGGGCATCGTGGGGCAGTCTCAACGGCTCGTTCACGTGATGGAAGAGGTCCAGCAGGTAGCACCCTCCAAGGCTACCGTCCTGATTACCGGTGAAACAGGCACTGGTAAGGAAATGGTCGCACAGATGATCCACCAGAACAGCCCGCGTGCGCATAACAATTTTGTGCCTGTACATTGTGCCGCACTCCCAGCGAATTTGCTCGAGAGTGAACTCTTCGGTCATGAGAAGGGCGCTTTCACCGGTGCTACTGATAAACGCATCGGGCGTTTTGAATCAGCCGACGGGGGTACTTTATTTTTGGACGAAATTGGCGAGATCGAGCCCTCGGTCCAAATCAAACTCTTACGTTTTTTAGAAGAGAAGACCTTCGAGCGCGTGGGCGGTACTAAGCCCATCAAGGTAGATGTGCGTTTGGTCTGTGCTACAAATCGTGATTTGTCAGCAATGGTGAAAGAGGGAACCTTCCGTGAGGACCTTTACTATCGCCTGAATGTGGTGAACGTGCATATGCCTGCCTTGCGTGATCGAGCAGGGGATGTCCCTGTCCTTATGGAGCACTACATTAAGCACTTCGCTGAGGAAAACGGCTTCAAGCCTGTACGCCTGAGTGCTGCAGCAATGAAGGCCCTACGCGTTTATACATGGCCAGGGAATATTCGTGAACTTCGTAATTTGTGCGAGAGCCTAGTGGTTATACATCGTGGCGGAGAAATTACCGAGCATGACCTTGACCCTAAATTCTTAGGGCACGAGCCTCACGAGCACACACACAAGCCAAGTCACTCAAACCATAAACCTCTGTCTTTTGAGGAAAGCGAGCAACGCCTCATCCGGGATGCTCTCAAGAAAACAAAAGGTAACCGTACTAAAGCCGCAGATTTATTGAAGATCAGCCGCCGGACCTTGCACCGTAAGTTGCAGCAATGGCCGGAGCTCGATGTTAGGTAAGTAGCTTACGCTAAGCTCAGAGACGGATCGAGAGTAAGCCCCATTCCCTCATTATTGAAGGTTCCTTTGGGGTCCATGTACGCAGCAAAAGCAATCATGCCTGCGTTATCACCACTGTGGGTAGGGTTTGCAATAAGCAGCGGGAGTTTATGGGCCTGGGCTAATTCCGTAAACCCACTACGTAGGCTCTTATTATTCGCAACTCCTCCAGACAGGCCGATGCTCTTCACGCTTTCTCCCTCAAGTACATGACGGGTCTTATTCAAGAGCTGCTCAAGCACAGCGGCTTGGTAGCTTGCACATAGGTCAGGCATTTGGTTTTTTAGTTCTTCATCGCTTAATTTCTCGAGCATGTAGCGCAGGCTCGTTTTTAAGCCCGAGAAGCTAAAGCGCTTGTCACTCTTCTGTGTCATTGCCCGGGGGAACTCAAACGCCTTTGGGTTTCCCCCTTGGGCCTGTTTTTCGATTAAAGGCCCGCCTGGGTAATGCATCCCTAAGAGTTTTGCACCTTTGTCCAAGGCCTCTCCTGCTGCATCATCAACAGTCTGGGCTAGAAGCTTAATGCTTAGGTTTTCTTCAATGCGGAACAAAAGCGTATTCCCGCCCGAGACAATAAGCCCTAAGTGGGGGAGGGCATCTTTAAGCGATGTTAGAAAGTTTTCAGGGTCATTCGCATGCACTGGGATAAAGGGAGAGAGCGCATGGCCTTTGAGGTGATTACACCCCACCACCGGCACATCCCAGGCAAGGCTGAGGGCTTTCCCTAGGGCCATCCCCATAGCAAGTGCACTGGCTAGCCCTGGCCCGCAAGTCACCGCAATCTTAGAGATTTTCCCTGCATGCGGGTCTTCAAGGAGGGTGTCCAGTAAAGGCATGAATTGTTCAAGGTGCTCACGGCTAGCTAAATCCGGCACAACACCTCCATAGAGTTTGTGCAGGTCAATCTGGCGGTGTGTCCATTCCCCAACAAGCCCCGTTTCCGGAGCGAAAAGAGCCAGTGCAGACTCATCGCAAGAGCTTTCGATACCTAAAATCATGCAAGCTCTTTAGTGGTGGTTCGGGGGGAACTCGATATGAATGTAATAAGCCTGGGCCCGCTCGATTTGGTCAATCTGGTCATTGTCTCCCTGCCAGCGGCGTATATCAAAGAAGCTCACATAGATCATCATGCTAAATAGCAAGATCATGAAGACCCCTTGAGTACTTGCTACAAATCCTTCGGATAGTGGTCGCCCCCGTAGTTTTCCTATGGTGGCATAAAGCATTAGCCCACCATCCAACACAGGGATTGGCAGTAGGTTAAGGATCGCCAAATTAATATTCAGCAGGATCGTAAACCATAAAACAAGGCGCAGGTCCGTCGTCGTGAACGTATGCAAGACGCGGACAATCCCCGGAGGGCCCATTAAATTTTGTACGTTAATGTCTGAGTCTTTGTGTAAAAGGCTGCCCAAGGTTTTGAAAGTCATTGCCACATTATCGCCGAATTGATCGATTGGGTTGATGTGCACCAGCATCTCTTGCACTTGTGTTTGGATGCCTACCATGAGTTCCGTCTTAGCAGGAAGGAAAGCGGCTTGTGCCTGCTTTGGCATTTCTAAGGTGTAGGTTTTGCCGGCACTATTTTTGAAGGCAAGTAGCTTTCCAGATAGGTTCTCACTCGTGAAGTCCTCTAGAGATCCTACAGCTTCTCCATCGATAGCAACTAAAGTGTCTCCATAGCTTAAGCGTGGGAAAGTTTCCTTAGGTCCATCAGTAATTGCAAAAACAGCTAAGCTTGCAGGCGTATCCATTTCTACTAAGTGTGCTGGGGTCTCTTCTATGTAATGAGGGACCAGCTCAATCGTCTCTACCTCGCCAAAGGTAATGATCCCTAGCGGCTTAGTATAGGGCACTGCTTTAGGTTTAATAGACACCACAAAGGTTTCGTCTGCTCGCTGTAATGTGATTTCAGTACGTCGCTTAGGGCTCTCTCTTAATTTGTCAATGAAGGTATTTAGTGAGTAAAGCGGTTCACCCTCTGCAGCGATGAGGATGTCTCCTTTTTGGATTCCTGCCTTAGCTGCGGGGGAGTTCTCCATCACTTCTTGGATGAGGAGGGTTTGGCTCGGGGCGATTCCAATCTTTCGCATCTCATCCCCAGAGTGCGAGTTGATCTGCATGAGCTGCGGCTGCATAACAATATCCCGGTTCTGGCCATTACGCTGTACCGTGAAAGTTACCTGCGGCTTTCCGTCTGCGGTACGGCCCGTACCCATCACTACTTGCTTGCGGATGTCATTAAAAGTGCGAACACTTTCCCCATCAACAGTAAGCACCTTATCCCCTGGGAGCAGGCCTGCAAGGTGCGCAGGTCCGGCGATATCTGTGGTCTCATTAAGCGTTAAGGTTTCACAAACATACCCAATTGTAGTCGTCTGGTCTAACTCCGTAGTCGGGTGGCCCGCAATCCATAGGATAGTCGCCAAGAAGAAGGCAAAGATCATATTAAAGACCGCACCCATAACCGCTACAATCATCTTGCTTGTGTAGCTTACGGGCGGCAGCTGGTTCGGCTTTTGTTGGGACTCGCCCTCAATAGCGCTTAAGTCTGCGAGCTGAGGAAGGGCAACATAACCCCCTAGAGGCAGGAGTGACACACGATAGTCCACGCCATCCTTGGTCCAGCCAAAGAGCTTAGGTCCAAATCCAATCGAGAAGCGTTCTATTTTTAGGCCCCGTTTGCGTGCCGCCAAGAAATGCCCCAGCTCATGCACAAAAATAGAGCCTCCAAAGAAGAGGATTACTAAAAAGATAGACCAAATATTAGAGAATAAAGCGCTAAAGACTTCCATGGATTAAGCAGTAGGGATTGGGGTAGGAGTAATGAAGGTGCTCGCAAGAGCAAGCGCCTCTTGGTTGATTTCTAAAAGGGCCTCAATTGAGCTGGGGTCGCTATTAGGCATTGTATCCAAAGTCTTCTCGATGATTTTGGGTATATCGGTAAACGCAATGTTCGTGTCGACGAAGGCCTTCACTGCAACTTCATTAGCTGCATTAAATAAAGTAGGTGCAATACCCCCGGCCTCAAGGGCTTCCATTGCAAGCTTTAGGCACGGGAAGCGTGTTAGATCAGGCGGGTAAAGTTCTATAGACATGCCTTGGCTAAAGTCAAAAGTTGGGTAGACAGAGGCAGCCCTATCTGGGTAAAGCAAGCTGTTCTGTATCGGGAAAGTCATCGAGGCAGGGCTTAAGTGCGCTAAGATAGACCCATCCACAAAAGTAACTAAACCATGGACAGCACTTGTCGGGTTCACCAAGACTTCAAGCTTGTTTGCTGGCGTACCAAAAAGCCAGTGCGCCTCAATAAGCTCCAGGCCTTTGTTTGCCATCGTGGCAGAGTCCAGCGTGTTTTTTGGGCCCATGTCCCAGTTCGGGTGTTTGAGGGCTTGCTGTGGCGTTACGCTGTGCATTTGCTCCCAGGTGTAGTCCCGGAAAGGGCCACCTGAAGCTGTGAGGATGACCTTATCTACCTGTTGGGTAGGGTGGCCTTCTAGGCATTGGAAAATCGCATTATGCTCGCTGTCTAGGGGTAATAACTTTGTGTTATTTTTGCGTGCGGCTTCCATCACAAATTCTCCTGCCAACACGAGTACTTCTTTGCTTGCTAGGGCAACTTCTTTACCTGCGTTTAAGGCAGCAAGCGTAGGGCGGATGCCGTTGGTACCATCCATTGCCATCACGACAAGGTCTGCTTCGGGGAGCGTCGCTAGGGCCTCAAGCCCCTCAAATCCTTGGCTGAGTGTTGCCTGAGGGAAGTAGCCTTCGGTCTTAGCTTGCGTATAAGCATGCTCATCGAAGAGGCACACCTGGGGCACCTTAAACTCTTCAGCAATGGCGCTAAGCTCTGTATAGCGTGTGTTGCTAGCAACCCCTACAAGCTCCAAGCGGTCTGGGTGTTTGCGCAGGACCTTAAGGGTACTTTCCCCAATAGAGCCAGTAGCCCCGAAAAGAACGATACGTTTGCTCATAGGGTGTGCAGCAGGAAGAAGCCTAGTGGGGCCACAAGGATAAGGCTGTCGGTTAAATCAAACATACCACCAATACCAGGAATGATGCCTCCAGAATCTTTCATCTTAGCACGTCGTTTGATGGCAGATTGGATAAGGTCTGAAAAGATTGCCAAAATGCTGATAGGCACCGCACAGGCGATTGCTTTGGGAACGGTAAATGATGCTGGCATGTAGTGCACCGCAAAAATATTGATCGCAATACCAAGGATCACCGCCAGGAGGATTCCCCCGCCTACACCTTCCCAGGTTTTTGCTGGGCTGATGCTTGGTGCAAACTTGTGTTGGCCTAAGAGCATGCCTGTGAGCAAGCCCCCTACATCAGTAAATTTAGCAACTGCAATGAGCCACACGACTAACCATACACCCACAGTAGCATCCCCACGTTCCGCAAAGACTTGGATAAGCCGGACATAAAACTGCAACATAAAGGGTACATAAATAATGCCCCAGAGGGTTGAGGATAAAGGGGATGGTCCTTTACGGTAGCCCGGTACAATGATATACACAAACATCAGTAGGATGCAGCTGGTCACCAAGGCCAAGCTTAGTAAGGTAAGGCTAGCTAAAAAGTGGGAGTGTATCCCAAAAGGGTGGGGTAAGTACCAGGCCGTTAAACAAAGGAATGCGCCCATACCCATTCCGGTTGGGGCCAAGACGCGCCGCTTCATTTTTTCAAAGAGGCGGTAAAGTTCATACTGCGTGAGTAAGGCCATGAAGGTCACCACCCAAACGCCTCCTGGGGCGCCCCATTGTAGTAGTATAAAAGCTAAGCCTAGCCAGAGTAAAAGTGTACTGAAAGTTCTCTTAATCATGCTTTGAGAGATTCTACAAGCGCTTCTTGCTGGATTTGTTCACCCGTCTTGCCGAAGCGTCTTTGTTTATTTTGAAAGTGAGCAATAGCCTTACGGAATTCTTCTGGGGAGAAGGCAGGCCAAGGCGTATCGGTAAAGTAAAGTTCGGCATAAGCTGCCTGTAGCATTAAGAAATTGCTCAAGCGGACTTCACCTGAAGTGCGGATGATAAGATCCGGGTCAGGCATGCTTGTCGTGTACAGGTACTGAGAAAACACATCCCACGAGAGGTCTTTGCTGGAGGCGGTCCCTGCAGCAACCTCTTGCGCATAGCGCTGCGCTGCATCAAGCACTTCTAGGCGGGAGCCATAGTTCAGTGCAAGGACTAGGTGGCGGCCTGTATTATGCGCGGTCCTGTCCATCGCATCCTGAAAAGCTTTTTGTGTTTTTTGGGGGAGCTCACTGAATCGTCCAATTACGTGTAGGCGGACTCCATTATCAGTAAGGTTGTGCAAGTATTTTTTAAGCGTAGAGGAGAGTAACCCCATGAGTCCATTGACTTCCGTGCGGGGGCGGGACCAATTCTCCGAGGAGAATGCATAAAGGGTCGTGTATTCAATCCCTAGGCGGGTCGCTTCTTCGACAATTTTGATAGTTGCCTCAGCCCCTGCTTGGTGTCCTTGAGCCCGGCTTAAGCCCTGGCTTTGCGCCCAGCGTCCGTTACCATCCATAATGATAGCGACATGCCTGGGTGGGGTAGATTTTTGGGTGGGAAGCGACTCTAACACGATCTATCTGATATTTGATAATTTATTATAATAAATAAAGATGATAATACTTTTATAAAGACATATCATTGGCTGGAGTGCAAAGTCAAAATACCCAGAAACAGATCAAGAAGGGGCCTATTGAGCTGCTAATTTAATTTAGAGAATAAGGTGATTGTCTTGAAATTTTCTAAGAAGCTTATAACCTAAGATTAAACAATACCCGCTATGCACCCTTACATTGAAAAAGTCTTTGATATAACCTGTAAACGAAATCATACCGAACCCCTATTTTTACAGGCCGTTCAGGAAGTTTTAGAGTCCTTAACCCCTGTTGTGGAGGAACATCCTGAACTCGAAGAGCTTAATGTGCTCGAACGGATTTGCGAGCCTGAGCGCCAAGTGATTTTCCGTATCGTCTGGCAGGATGACCAGGGCCATATCCAGGTTAACCGGGGCTTTCGTACCGCATTTAATGGGGCCTTGGGGCCTTACAAGGGGGGCTTGCGTTTTCACCCTACGGTCAACAACGGGATGATCAAGTTCTTGGCTTTCGAGCAGATTTTCAAAAATAGCCTAACCGGTTTGCAGATCGGGGGCGGTAAAGGCGGTGCTGATTTTAGCCCACGGGGTCGTTCTGATTCTGAGGTCATGCGCTTTTGCCAAGCCTTCATGACAGAGCTTTGCCGTTATATCGGGGACCGTCGGGACGTTCCTGCCGGAGACATCGGAGTAGGTGCTCGAGAAATCGGTTATCTTTTTGGCCAATACAAACGTATCACAAACCGCTATGAACTCGGTGTGCTGACCGGGAAGTCAACCGAGTGGGGAGGGTCCCTAGCGCGTAAGGAAGCAACTGGCTATGGCTGTGTTTACTTTGCCCAAGAAATGCTTAAAACCAGCGGAGAAGCTTTCGATGGAAAAACCTGTGTGGTTTCAGGCTCTGGAAACGTTGCTCTGTATGCGATGCAGAAGCTTGAGCAGCTTGGCGCCAAAGTAGTGGCCTGTTCAGACTCAGACGGCTATATCTACCACGAGAAAGGCATTGATTTTGAATTAGTCCGCCAAATTAAGGAAGTGGACCGCCAGCGCATCCGGACCTACCTAGAAACCCATAAGGATGCTAAGTACAAGGCTGGGTGTTCAGTATGGGAAGTCCCCTGCCAGATGGCCTTCCCGTGTGCTACCCAGAATGAGATTACAGAAGATACGGCCCGGGTCTTAATCGACAATGGGTGTAGGCTTGTGTGTGAAGGGGCTAACATGCCCACAACGCCCGAAGGGGTGCATATTTTTCAGGAGGCTGGAGTACTCTATGGCCCAGGTAAAGCTGCTAATGCAGGAGGGGTTGCTGTATCTGCGCTAGAAATGCAACAGAATGCGAATTGGTCTGCCTGGACTTTTGATGAGGTAGATCAACGTCTTCATAAGATTATGGAGAAGATCCACAGTACTTGCTTATCCCATTCTCAGAAATACGGAAGAGATCAAGATTATGTGATGGGGGCTAATATTGCTGGATTTTTGCGTGTAGCCCAAGCTATGGTTGCTCATGGCGTCGTTTGATACTTTACGGAATACGTTTTTAGGTCATCTAGAGCAAGAGCGGCAGCTCTCAAAGTACACAGTGCGCAACTATGCTCATGCGATTGAGCGCTTACTGCAGTGGTGGTTGGGTCAAAAATGGCCTCAGGATAGGTTAATAGCCATCACTCCCCAGCAGGCACGTGCCTTTGTGATCGAGCAGCAGCACACACTCTCACGCAAAACTTTGCACATGCATGTCTCCGGCCTAAGGACTTTCTTTCACTATTTACTCAAGCATAAGAAGATTACAGTAAACCCTTGGGCTGCGCTGGTGCTCCCCAAGACAGAGAAAAGCCTACCAAAATTTTTAACCGAGAAGCAAATCGTGAATCTTCTTGCCGGGCCGATGCGGCTTCTAGAGCAAGAGACGCTCAAGCCCTTCGAGGCTTGGCGCGATCGTTTAGTGCTTGAGTTGCTTTACGGAGGTGGTTTACGCGTGAGTGAACTCGTCGCGCTTAATTATGGATCCATCGACAAACGCAACGGCGTAGCTCGCATCCTCGGGAAGGGGAGTAAAGAGCGCTTATGTCCTTTAGGAAAAGTTGCGCTGGCCTGCTTAGAGAAGTTTGAAACAGAGTTTGCTTCATCGACAGATACCCAATCCCCCGTCCTTGTTACAAAAGCAGGGAAGCGTTTAAACGTACGCACCGTGCAACGTCTAGTTAAAAAGTATCTAGGCCTCGCAGATCTCCCCATGGATATTACGCCTCACAAGATCCGTCACACTTACGCAACCCACTTATTGAACAATGGTGCTGATTTACGTTTATTGCAAGACCTCTTGGGCCACGCAAGTTTATCGAGCACGCAAGTCTATACTCATGTAGATATGGCTCGCCTAAAAGAAGCGCATAAGCAAGCCCACCCAAGACCCTAGGGGGTCATCAATTAAGTCTTTTGGCCGGCAAATGGGTTTTTCTGCGCTTCCCGTTTGACCCCTGGGGTGGTGTATTTTTTGATTCGTGGGAGTCCTAAATCGTCTCTAAGATTCGATAGCGAAACGCTCTTTTCAGGAGCCAATTAAAGCATTGCTAAATCATTAAAAATGCTTTACATATATTCTTCCCCATGAGCGACACCCCTATTGCTATGGCCCTGGGCAAAGTGATTATTGCTGCAGCATGGTCGGATGGATGCATTCAAACCGAAGAGGTAGACTGTATTAAAGATTTGTTGTTTCATTTACCCGAGCTTTCAACTCAGGACCTCGAGGTTTTGGAAAACCTCCTAGAAAAACCAATTACAGAAGCGCAATGCACTGCATTTATTAAAGAGCTTATCGAAGCTCTTGATTCCCAGCAGCAGCGTGCTTTTGCATTGTTTGCGCTTGAGCGCGTGATTAATGCCGATGGTGTAGTGACCGAACGTGAACGTGCTTTGGTAGACCGTGTGAAGGAAGATATTCTTGCCAGTGCAGACTCTCAACTTCTGGAGCGGTTTACCCGCTTGCTACATAAGGCCCTCTCATTCCGTCTTAAGGCGTGCCACAAACCCCTCAAGGACGACTCTCTGGAAAACTTCATCCAAGAGAAGCTTAGCCTTATGGGGAAGCAGGCTATTGCCCCAGACCTCCCTGCAGAAGAATTACGCAAACTCTGCTTGGCTGGTATGCTTATGGCTCGCGTAGTCTGGGCGAATGAAACCATTTCAGATGCAGAGATTCACTCCTCAGTACTCTATCTAGAAGATAAGTGGGAGCTCAACGCCCAAGAGGCTTTATTCGTCACTCGTATCACCTTAGATCCCTCTGTTTGCCAATTGGATATTATTCGCATGTGCCGCCAGTTCTACGAGCGCACCTGTATGCGCGAGCGTGTCCAGTTCTTGGATGTTTTATTCAAGATAGGTTTTGCAGACAACCAGCTCACCGAGAAGGAATTCTCTAGAATCATGGAGATCACGGCTCATCTCAAGCTAGGCCAAGATCATTTCCAAGAAGCATTGAGCCGGGTTAATATGATTGCGGCTTAATCTGTCTGAGTATCTTCTTCCGAAGGCCCTTCAGTCTCGTGGAACTCTTTGAGTTTCTCGGCCTTTTCAAGTGCTGCTTGTAACTCATCGACTTTGATAGGCTTGTCCACAAAGTCGTTCATCCCTGCACTGAGGCAAAGCTCCTTATCCTGGTCTCGTGCCCCGGCTGTGATTGCTATGATGTGGGGCTGTTGATCTTCGGGGAATTCTTGGCGTATACGCTTTGTTGCATCCACGCCTCCAAGCTCAGGCATATGCATGTCCATCAGGATGACATCATAGTGCTGCCGCTTAAGTGCTTCGATAGCCTCAAGGCCATTGCCTGCAGCATCCATCTGGTAGCCAATTTTTTTCAGGAGGAGTCTGGCTACCTTCTGGTTAACATCATTATCTTCAGCAAGTAAAATGCTGAGGCTCTTTGTTTCAGGCAGCGTATTCTCTTTGATGAGTGCCTCTTGGGTAAGGCGTTTTTTAGCTGCGTGAGGATCAATCGTAAAGACGAGTGTTTTTAAGAGTGCATTGCGTTTGATTGGCTTAGTGCTCACAGCGCTAAAATCAAGTAGCTTAGAGTGCTCGATGATATCATAATTATTGACTGAGGCAGTCATTATTAGCGGAATAGCCTTCATCTCAGGGACATTCCGAATTGTAGTAAGCAGTTGCACCGCTTCTAGCGCACAAATCTGAATATCGACGATCCCAATATCAAAGACTTGTCCCGCCTTAACGTATTCAGAAGCTTCTCCGGCCGAGGAGGCAATGGTTGGGTTCATGCCCCATTCTTTAGTGAGGTCTTTAAGGATACCTAAGAGTGTCTTGTTTTCCTCTACAATGAGGATGCGTTTATCTTTTAGTGGCGTAATATCTAGCGGTATTTTTTTCGAGGTGTTATCCGCTTTTACTTTAACCGTAAAGGCAAAGGTAGAGCCTTCACCTTCTACACTCTCTACCCAAATCTCCCCACCCATAATATGGGTAAGGCTTTTAGAGATCGTGAGACCTAAGCCCGTACCGCCGAACTTCCGTGTGGTAGAGGCATCTACCTGAGAGAAGGATTTAAAGAGCTTATCTTGTTTGTCTTTAGGGATTCCCATTCCCGTATCACGCACAGAGAATTGAAGGATAAGTCCATCTTCGACTTCCTCTTTGAGGGTGATTTGTGTATGGACCTCACCTTTTTCAGTAAACTTAAGGGCATTACCAATTAGGTTCACCAAGATTTGACGGATTCGGGTGGGGTCACCCACAAGTGTCTTAGGTATGTTCGCGTCGATCCCTAGCAAAAGATCGATCTTCTGGCTGGAAGCTTTTAGTACAAAGAGGTCTATGCAGTCTTCAAGACAGGTCGCCAGATCAAAAGAGATATTTTCAATCTCAATCATACCCGCTTCAATCTTTGAAAAGTCTAAGATCTCATTGATAATCGTAAGAAGCGCATCACTACTGTTGCGGATTGTCTCTACAAAGTCACGTTGTGCCGGGGTTAGCTCTGTATCTGCCAAGAGTGTAGTCATTCCCAGGATGGCATTCATCGGCGTGCGGATTTCATGGCTCATATTCGCCAAGAAGTCACTTTTACTCTTATTAGCTTCTTCTGCCTCTCGCGCCATCTCTTTGGCTTGAGCAATAGCCTCCTGGGCTTCTTTTTGGGAGCGCTCTATAGCTTGTTCTTGTTTCTTCCGGTCGGTTATATCATCAACAGAGCCAGCCATACGTAGACTTTGCCCTTCTTTATCCCAGAGGGCTTGACCACGCGCGTGGATCCATACATAGGTGCCATCTTCACGCCTAAGTCGGTACTCAATGTCATAAGGCACTTTCTTTTCTATGTGATCATAAAGGGCCTCTTCAACTCGCTGGAGGTCTTCCGGGTGGAGTCTGTCAAAAAACGAGCTCACATCCGGTACAAAGTCCTCATCCGAGATCCCCACAATCTCTTTAAACCGGGGGGACCAATACAACTCACTTGTTTGGAAGTTCCAGTCCCATAGGCCAGAGTTCGAGCCTTGTACCGCCAGCTCATAGCGTTCTTCACTTGAGCGCAGTTCTTGTTCCAGCTTCAGGGCTTCATCAATATTCGTGATGACTCCCCAGTGTGCAATGATCTCTCCTGTTTCATCTTTTACCGCACTCACATGTAGGATGACGTTCAGTATTTTGCCCGAACGGGTCCTCAGTTTTACTCTCTCTTTTTGCGGGGTTCCCTCACGTACTGCTTTAAACATGTGCGCTCCTTTTTCAAGGTCCACATGCAGCGCCTTACGCCCTCCAGCTTCGTTGAGTATCTCTGCTGTAGGATACTCAAACATTTCTGCAAAGGTGTTGTTAATATAAAAGAAATCACCTGCCTGATTAACAATAGCAATCGCATCCCGCGTCGAATTCAGTGCGAGCTTCATCGTAGTTAAAACGACTTCTTCTGAATATTCACTAGGAATCTCAGGGCTGGCGGTTTTTGCATCAGAAGAGGGCAGTGCTTCTTCGTTGTTTTTCATTGTGAGAGGGGGGAAAGGGGTTGAGCTGGTTAGCCGCAAAACAGCTTATAGGAAAGACTATCTAGAACAGGTGTTCATTAAAACTAAAAACATATTTGATGGGTAAGGTTTGTTTAACCTGAGTTGAAAAAAGAACGTATTCAGATTGTGGGGAGGCAATCCTTCTATAGAAAAGTCGGCACAAAAAAGCCCTTTCTGAAGTCAGAAAGGGCTGAAAGTCTAAAATTTAGAACAGTTTTTTAGCTGTTACTAAAGAAGTGTTTAGGAACGCTTGCGGTGGCGCTTCTGGAACTTCTCAACACGTCCAGCAGTGTCCACAAATCCACGCTCACCAGTCCAGGCAGGGTGGGTGTCTGAGGTGATCTCACAGACGACGACGCCATACTCCACGCCATCAATAACTTCCGTCTGCTTAGAGCGACGAGTAGAGCGTGTTAGAAATTTCTTCCCGCTGGATACGTCAGTAAAGCAGGTTGGGTAAGACTCAGGATGTTTCTCTTTATTCATTATTTATTGATAATTGATTATTATCCTTGGCGGGCCTTAAAACGTGGGTTTGTCTTACAGATAACGTACAAACGTCCTTTACGGCGTACGACTTTACAGTCAGGGTGCCGTGTTTTGAGTGATTTAATAGATGAAACCGTCTTCATTGGTCAGTAAATAAATTGTTGAAAGCCAAGGAGTGAATCGTACCCCACAGCCTATGTCAACGCCCTTTTTGTCGATTCTAGCTCCAGGCCTGCAAATGGAGCTTATTTTTGTCTGGCTCCGGGGTCTCCGCGAAGTATACGGCTAGGCGCAGTGCGGCCAAGAGGGTGATGGGGGCGTCTGGCTTGTGTTTTTGGTATTCCTCGAAGAGGGCATCCGGGCAGCGCCCCTGGAGCTGGTGTATGTCTGAGAATCCAAGGTCAATCAGCGCCCGAGCCGCCACCACATCCATCCGCGGGATCCGCATAAAGGGGGACTTAAGTGCCTCATAATCAACTTTTTTCTTCTTTTTCTTGGCTTCCATGGCGATCTTTAGGCCACATTTTGGCCCACGTCTTGAAAATTGGCAGAAATCTGCCAATTTTCAAGAAAAGCTTTCAATCTTTTAGCCCGCCTGACCGCTTCTTAAATGCCTAGGCTCTTCTAGCTTCTTTTTTAAGATTTCTGCAGCTGCAGGATTGTCACAAAACACAGCATTACCCCAAGGGGTATTCCCCATGAGGTCTATAGCATTTAAATTTGCTCCTACCTTAATGAGCAGTTCTAAGGCTTGGGTTGAGCCATTATCCTCTACAGCCTTATGCAAAGGGGTAATTCCCGTAGCATTTGCAGCATTCACATTGGCTCCCGCTTGAAGGAGTATTTGCATAGCTTTTAGGTTACGGACTCCTACAGCGAAATGCAGCGCAGTATCCTTGAATTTATTAACAGCATTTACATTTACCCCTTCTCGAAGGAGTTTGACTAAGGCTTCAGTGTTAGGCAGGAGTACCGCCTCATGCAGAGCTGTGCGACCATTCCCTTTGTTATTTATTGCCTGAGTATTGGCTCCGGCCCTAACAAGTATCATTATGGCTTCAATATCTTGCCCGCGCACAGCCTGATGTAGGGGGGTGTCATCCTCCTTGTTTCTAGCGTTTATGTCCGCCCCCGCTTTAAGGAGTACTTGTATGGCCTTGGCTGGGAAGGACCACCCTGCGGCTGAGAATAAAGGCGTTTCGCCATTTTCGTTTTTAGTATTAACCTTTGCCCCAGCATCTATGAGTGCCTGCATGACTTGCGCATGGCCGAACCATGCCGCTTTATACAACGGTGTTTCTCCTTTACCATCAGTAGCGTGAACATTCGCTCCTTCCCTGATGAGTTCTGCTACTGCTTGATCCTTACCCCAGCTAGCAGCGTAATGCAGGGGCGTGCTATCCATATTTTTTCTACGAATCAGGTCTTTACTTCTTGGCTCAAAGTTTGCTTTAGCCTCAATGTTCGCTCCAGCGTCAATGAGTGCGCGTATGATTTTCGTATGGCTTCTAAATGTAGCCGAGTGTAAAGGAGTCTCGCCGTCGTCATTAGTAGTATGGATATTTGCTCCTAGCTCAATCAAGTACTGTACTACCTCAATGGCGTTTTCATATACAGCAAAATGCAAGAAGGTATGGTCACGTAGTGGAGTATTAAGATATATATCTGAGTTCCTGAGCGCCTTGGTAAGCGCCTCTTTTTGTCCTAATCTCAAAACCTTCTTTATGCCTTTTGCAGCCCCTTCAAAATCTTTTTCGAGAAGGTCCTTTAGGATCGTCTTGATAAGCGCTGAAGGCTCTCCTTTATCCTTTTGCTTGAGCGCATGCAGTTGTGCGGATGGCTTGAGGCTAGGGCAGTGTTGCTGCACCTCCCGCCTGGTCATTGTCCCTGTGGTAGCAGCCGCTTTCTCTAGGATCCTTATGACGTTAGGATTGCCATTGCGTTTAGCCCCATGCAAGGGAATGTGGCCAGCATTATCCGTAACGTGAATATTTGCCCCAGCGTCAACGAGTAGCTGTACGGCCTCAGGATTACCATTGCTTGCCGCCTCATGCAAGGGAGTGTAGCCATATTTATCCGTAGCATGAATGTTTGCCCCGGCGTTAATGAATAGCTGTACGGTCTCAGTACTCTGCTGAACCCCCCGTCCGTCCATTTCGCCGGTAGTGGGTGTTGTACTGTCTTCAGGCACAGTCGTGCCCGTATTAGATGATGTAGTGGGTTTAATGTCCATAGATTAGGCCCTCTTTATGTGGAATTTTTCTTGGACTGTCAATACCCTCAAAAGACTATGGGGAGGAAGGGTTTTTGAGAAGGGTAGATCACCCTTGGTGCCTATTTGATCGGGCATCCTACTTCGCTAAAGCTTCGAAGGACAAGTCGAAGGATAGGAGCATACCTTCATGACCATAATGCCATGTGGTGTTAAGGGATATTATATGAACTTCGTCTGCTAACTTGTGGCTCTTGGGCGATTTCAAAGGGCAGGTACTCTTTTCATCAGAGCAAATACCGTCCTTTTTTATACCATTTAGCATTATCTACGTGAACGTGAGCATGCCCGTGAGCTTGCCCGATTATTAGGCTTTCAAAATCCCTCAGTCTTATTTCAACAGCTTTTAGGCCCTTCATATCCCCATCCCCCCTTCTTTCCCAAAAAAAACTTCAACCTCAATAATAAACTCCTAAAAACTCATATCCTTCTCACTACTAACCAAATCCCTATTTCCTAACGGTTTTTAGATTTTTCCCAAATAAACCAAATTTCCCAACTGAGCCAAATATCCCAACGGAGCATTTGTGCTTTTTAGGTTCTGTGGTATAATGGGGGCACTTCTGGCCGAGCTTGTCCGGTTCTTCACGGAACTTGGCTCAAGTGTGACAAGAGGTGTGACATTTGTGTGACACACTGTCTCATTTTTTGACCCAGGACGAAGGCCTATCCATTTTTAATAAAACCCATAACCTACTTATAAATAATAACTTATGATTTAGTGCTTGCGCTTAGATGAGGACACTCCAGACTGGCACCGAATTTGCAAAAAAGAACACATATGAAAAAGAGCAATAAAGTACTTGGAATCGATTTAGGAACCACCAACTCCTGTATGGCAATTATGGAGGGGGGCGAGCCTGTAGTCATCCCTAATGCTGAGGGCGGACGCACAACCCCATCGATCGTAGCTTTCAGTAAGAAGGGCGAGCGTTTGGTTGGTCAGGCAGCAAAGCGCCAAGCCGTAACGAATCCAGAGAATACACTTTTCTCCATTAAGCGTTTGATCGGGCACATGTTCGGTGAAGTGCAGGGCGAAGTCGAGAATCTCCCATACAAGACCGTTAAGGGTAAAAATGGTGAGGTCTTGATTGCGTGCCAAGTCGGTGATGAGACCAAGGAGTTCTCCCCGCCAGAAATTTCAGCAATGATCCTCAGTAAGCTCAAGAGCGATGCAGAGGCTTACTTGGGCGAAGAGATCACCCAGGCTGTCATCACAGTACCTGCTTACTTTAATGACTCTCAGCGTCAAGCAACCAAAGATGCTGGAGCAATCGCAGGGCTAGAGGTATTGCGTATTATTAACGAGCCTACCGCAGCATCCCTTGCTTATGGCTTGGACAAAAAGAGCGAAGAGAAGATCGCTGTTTACGACTTAGGGGGAGGAACCTTCGACGTTTCTATCCTAGAAATCGGTGACGGTGTGTTCGAGGTAAAGGCCACTAACGGTGACACCGCCCTCGGAGGAGACAACTGGGATACCGCAGTGATCGATTGGCTCATCGAAGAATTTAAGAAAGAAAACGGTGTTGACCTTCGCCAGGACAATATGGCCCTGCAGCGTTTGAAGGAAGAGGCCGAGAAGGCAAAGATCGCCCTTTCTTCAGCCCAACAGACTGACATTAACTTGCCCTTCATCACCGCAGATGCCAGTGGGCCTAAGCACCTTAATGTTAGCCTAACCCGCGCAAAGCTCGAGCAGATCTGTGACCACCTGTACGCACGTACGCTTGACCCTATCCGCAAGTGTCTCGAAGACGCAGGCCTTGGTAAGGGTGATATGGACGAGCTCGTACTCGTTGGAGGTATGACCCGTAGCCCTAAGGTGATCGAAACAGCGCGTGAGTTCGCCGGTAAAGACCCACACCAAGGTGTAAACCCAGATGAAGTAGTAGCAATCGGTGCTGCGATTCAGGGTGGGGTACTCCAAGGTGATGTGAACGACATTTTGCTCCTCGATGTAACACCACTAAGCCTTGGTATTGAAACGGCAGGAGGTGTCGCAACACCTATGATCGAGCGTAACACCACGATCCCAAGCAAGAAGAGCCAAGTCTTCACGACTTACGGTGATAACCAAACCGGTGTAGATATTAAAATTTGCCAAGGGGAGCGCCCCATGGTTAAGGACAATAAGCTCTTGGGTAACTTCCGCCTAGAAGGAATCCCCGCAGCTCCGCGTGGTGTCCCTCAAATCGAGGTTACGTTTGATATCGATGCAAATGGTATCTTGCACGTGACCGCTAAGGATAAGGGAACCGGCAAGGATCAGAGTATTTCAATCACCGGTTCTTCAGGTCTGTCTAACGAAGACATCGAAAAAGCTAAGCAAGAAGCAGAAGCACACGCTAGTGAAGATGCTCAAATCAAGGAAAAGGTAGAAGCGCGTAATCACCTCGATTCACTCGTCTACCAGACCGAGAAGCAAATCAGCGAGCTTGGCGAAAAGATGCCTGAAGACAAGAAGACCGAGATCGAAGCATTGATTGCTACCGGTAAAGAAGTCCTTGCTAAAGAAGATGCTTCAGCTGAAGAACTCAAAAGCGCTGCTGATGCAGTGACTGAAAAGTTCCAGGCCTTCTCTCAGGAGCTTTACGCCCAGGCAGCAGCCGCTGAAGGGGGTGCGAACCCAGGTGCAGATGCCGCAGGCCAAGAGCAAGCGTCAGACTCCAAGCCAAAAGGTGACGAGGGTGATGTAATCGATGCGGAGGTTGTCGAAGATAATAACAAGTAATTTATAAAAACAGAGTTTATTAAATTCTAATAAGTCTATAACTAACCAAAAATAACTAAGTAACTATGAGTAATAATCAAACGCCTATCCAACCTCTTGGAGATCGGGTGCTTATTAAGCAAATCGAAGAAAAAGAGCAAATGAAGGACGGGATCTACATCCCCGAAGCCGCACAAGAAAAGTCTCAGGAAGCTGAAGTCGTTGCTTTAGGCACAGGCCGTAAGAACGACAAGGGAGAGTCTGTTGAGTTTTCCGTAAAAGTAGGCGACCGTGTCCTTACAAGTAAGTACGGAGGTACCGAAGTTTCTGTTTCTGGTCAGACCTACATGCTCGTGCGTGAAGATGACATCTTAGGTGTCATGCAAACCTCAGCTTGCTCTGCTTAATCCTTAATTCACTAAAAAAAGTTTAAAATAACATGGCTAAACAATTATTGTTTGATGAGTCCGCACGTAAGAAGATCCTCAAAGGAATCGAAACTCTTGCTAAGGCGGTAAAAGTAACCCTAGGACCTAAGGGCCGTAATGTGCTTCTCGATAAGAAGTTTGGTTCTCCTACAGTAACTAAAGACGGTGTCAGTGTTGCTAAAGAGATCGAGTTAGAAGACGCTTATGAAAACATGGGTGCTCAGATGGTTCGTGAAGTTGCTTCCAAGACTTCTGACAACGCCGGTGACGGAACAACCACAGCGACTGTTCTTGCTGAGGCGGTATACCGCGCAGGTCTTAAGAACGTAGCTGCAGGCGCGAATCCTATCTACCTAAAGCGTGGTGTGGACAAGGCTGTAGAAGCTGCTGTTGCTGAGCTTGCAAACGTAAGCAAGAACGTGAACTCCCGTGAGGAGATCCGCCAGGTAGCAACCGTATCTGCAAACTGGGACACCGAAATTGGTGAGATCATTGCAGAGGCAATGGACAAAGTAGGTAAGGACGGAACCATCACCGTTGAAGAAGCTAAGGGAATCGAAACGTCTCTAGACGTTGTTGAAGGAATGCAGTTCGATAAGGGATACCTAAGCCCTTACTTCGTGACTGATTCTGAGTCTATGGAGTGTACTCTAGAAGACGCTTACATCCTCATCCACGAGAAGAAGATCGCTAACCTAAATGACTTGCTCCCTCTACTTCAGAGCGTTGCTAAGGCAGGTAAGCAATTCCTCTTAATCGCTGAAGACATCGAAGGTGAAGCCCTAGCTGCTCTAGTAGTGAACAAGCTACGTGGTACTTTGAACGTATGCGCAGTGAAGGCACCTGGTTTTGGTGACCGTCGTAAGGCAATGCTCGAAGACATCGCTGTCCTTACAGGTGGACGTTGCATCACTGAAGATTTGGGTATTAAGCTCGAGAACGTACAGCTCGAAGACCTCGGACAAGCCAAGCGCATTACTGTTGACAAGGAAAACACTGTCATCGTTGAAGGTGCAGGAGATGCTGCAGACATACAAGGCCGCGTGAAGCAGATCCGTCGTCAGATCGAGGAAACTAGCTCTGACTACGACCGCGAGAAGCTCCAAGAGCGTCTAGCGAAGCTTGCTGGTGGTGTTGCTGTTGTGAACGTAGGTGCTGCTACTGAGCCTGAAATGAAGGAAAAGAAGGCCCGTGTAGAAGATGCCTTGCACGCAACCCGCGCTGCTGTAGAAGAAGGAATCGTCCCTGGAGGAGGAGTTGCACTTCTACGTACGGACAAGGCAATCGCTGCTCTAACCCTCGAGGGTGAAGAGAAGATCGGTTCTGAGATCGTTCGCCAAGCAATCCGCGAGCCATTGACACAACTTTGCCGCAACGCTGGTGAAGAAGGTGTCTTGGTAGTACAGAAGGTACTCGAGTCTGAAGGTTCCCAAGGTTACAACGTAGCGACCGGTAAGTTCGAAGACTTGATCCAATCTGGTGTGGTAGACCCAACAAAGGTAACCCGCTCTGCGCTACAAAATGCTGCTTCCGTAGCGAGCTTGTTGCTCACTACCGAGTGCATGATCACCGACCTTCCTGAGAAGGAAAAGGCTCCTGCAGGTGCTCCAGGAATGGACCCTATGGGTGGCATGGGTGGCATGGGCGGCATGATGTAAGCCGTTTGGGTTAACCCAACTCTTTAAAAAACACCTCCTGTTATAGGAGGTGTTTTTTTGTGGTAATCTAAAAAGAGTTTTTAAATAAAGCCTTTAATGACTCGGTACTCAACCCCTTCGTTGGTAGCTTTGAGGACTTCTACCTTGGCATTCTTGATGTTGATCATATTGCCCTCATCGAGGTCTATGTAGATCTCTTGGTAGAGGAGGTTGGTTGAGGAAGAGTAGTCAAATTCGCGGTATAGGAAATTAACCGTATCATCATCAGAGCGCCCACTATAAATAAGCTCTTGGAGCTCTCCGCCCGTGACACGCATGGTGCGTTTGTATTCAAGGGGGATTTTTATATCACTGACAGTCTCTTTGAGCTGCTGGTGGCCAAAGCCTTCCCATTCTACCCAGAGGTAGCCTTCATCCTCTCCCTCATCTACAATAAGCCCACCGACTACGGAGGTGTCTTCAAGCGGGTAGGAGACCACGACATCTTGCGCACTGCGGTATTTATTACCCAAGCGTGTAGTAACCGTATGGTCTAGGGGGCCTGGGTAGATGGTAAACTTTTTCTTTTCGAGTTCGTCTGTTTCCCAGATTGCAGGTTGGGTAAGTTCGATACTATCGTTTTTGCTAAGGGTACCTTGGCGCAGCATCGGTTCTCCTAGGGGGACAAAAGTAGTCCCGTTAGTTTTGGGGAAGTCAATCGTCTCGGTACGTGAGCGGGCTGTTTTAGGCTCCTCATAAGAGACGTGCCCGCAGCCCAAAAAGAGTAAGCTATAACCGAGTGCGAGTGTGAGGTAGAAAAAACGAGTGGGGTAATTCATAAGCAGTAATTGTATAAAATTACCTTACCAAAGAACTCTGAGTTTGACTACATAAAATTTTTATATAAAAATGATCTATCATCAATTTGGTATTACCCCTTATGAAAAAGTGCTTACTCCCTCTGTTTTTCCTTCTTACGATAACGTCTGCTTGGGCAGCCTCCCCGCTTGTGAAGCAGCTCCAGGATCATGTTGTAGTACCCGAAGGGTCTTCATTTGTGCCGACTAGCCTTGATGGCACTAAAGATTACTACCTGCTTTACTATTCAGCCCATTGGTGCCCCCCTTGCCGTAAGTTCACCCCTGTATTTGTGAAGGCTTATAACGAGCTTCGAGAGAAGGGGATCGATAATTTTGAAGTCATCCTGGTCGGTTATGATTATACCGAAGACAAGATGTTACATTACATGGAAATTGCGCACATGCCTTGGTTAGCCGTAGATTACAGTAAGCGTAAGGACATCCCTATTGTGAATGATTTAGCAGCGCGTGGAATCCCTAACTTAGTTGTGCTGAACCGCGCCGGGAATGTGCTATTGCGCACTTACGTAGGTGATACTTACGTTGGGCCTTACAAGGTGCTAGAGGACTTTGTTAAACTGGTAGACCCCCTTTGAGCTAACTCAATGTTTCAGTAAGCCAGTCGTACGCTTTGATGCCAAAGTAGTTTGTATTGGTGAGCTGGCAGTGTGCCTCTGCGCCCCATTCGCTTGTGAATACCTCTTGGGTGAGGGGGCCTTGGATAAATTGGCAGAAGTGAGTGAACTGCTGCTTGGGCGCTTGGCCTTCTTGCTCCCCTAGGCAGGCTAGTGTCGGGCAGGCGATCTCAGTCAGCATTTGAGGGCTGACGATGAAGGCCTGGAGGTACTCCATAAGATCGTACAAGGTCTTTGCGCCGAAGCGGGTGAAGATGGCCATTAAGTTGTTTTTCTCCATGGGCCTGATCTTATCGGCCTCGAGCTTGCGGAGTGCCTCTAAGGAAAAGTCCGGGATTTGCTCGATGCCGTCTTGCTGGAAAAAGGCCTTAAAGTAATTCCAGAGATTACAAATAGGGGTGTTGGTAATCAGTGCGGCAATGCGAGAGTCATGAGCGGCTGCGCGGGTGGCTAGGTAGCCTCCGAGGCTGATGCCACACAGGGCGATTTTTTGAGGGTCTACCTCGGGCCGTGCGACCAAGGTATTCACTACCTCAGTAAGGACGCGCTCGTAATCGGGGATGAAGTAAGACGGCTCGTTATTATCTTTGATCGGGTAGCCCCCTTGGCCAGGGCCTTCAAAGACAAGTACATTAAAGCCGCGTTTAACGGCTTCTTTACCGAACATTAGATAGAGCTCTTCATTACTAGAGTCAAACCCACCTACTAAAATAAGGGTAGGGCGTTCTATTACCCGTGTGTCAGGCTGGACAAAGTATCCGGGCATCAGCGTGTCCTCGAAGGGGATTTCTATAAACTCACACGGTGTTTCGAGGAAGGGGCACGCAGCTAGGAAGGCTTGCCGGCTTTGGACATTAAGCGCCTGACGCCGTTGACTCTCGATATTTTCGAAGTAAAGGGCGCAGTAGTAATACATACTTGCGCGGGTGTAAAGATCTGCGGCCGATACGGTATGGCCTTTTTTGACATGCAGGAGTGCTTCGGACTCTAGCTGCTCGGCGAGGGCTTCCCAGTGGGTGACCCAGGTCTCGGGTTGGTGGCTTTCGATGTGGGAGGCTACTGCGAGGCATTCGCCTACGGTAGCTCCGCCTGCGCCAATAGTGGAGAAGGCGCGTAAAAGTTGTTGGTCCATTTCTAAGTCTTCAAAGGCTTGAAGGCTTAGAGTCTCTTTAGTGGGGGTATCGACAGAAGACATTGTGGGGTGGTCTTGTTGGCTAATTATTCTTCCAGCACCTTAAGCATTTAACAAGACATTTATGGGGTAAAAAAAACCTCAAGCGAATAAATACTTGAGGTTTTGAAAAGTGATAACAAAGGGCTTAGACGACTTTCTCGACCTTGCCTGCTTTGAGTGCCTTAGCAGATACCCACATACGTTTGATGGAGCCATTTGCAAGGCGTACGCGTACGCGCTGTACATTAGGCTTAAACCAACGCTTTACAGCTTTGGTAACGTGGGTTCCAATTCCGCCACTGATCTTAGACTGACCCTTGCGGTGAATACGACGGCCCCGTGTAGGGCGCTTTCCTGTGATGGCACAAATTCTAGACATGATATTTAATCGATTGAGTAAATGAAGCTAGTGGCTCTTGGAGGGAAGGCAAGCCTTTTTTATTAATTTTTTATTATCAAAAACACTGAGTTTGACCCTAGGGAGAGGGGCTTGTAAGATTCAGGGATGGAAGCCCTTAGATCAACCCCGTCAGGAGGCTCCACGGCCTCAGAAATGCCCCCGCAGCCCTCGGCTAGTACTGGCCATTCAATCCACCCGCCTGCCACCCTTCAGGAGAGTGGGGCCCCGCTAGAGGGGCGTACTGTAGCGCAGGTGAGTACCGAGAGTATCTTGGCTAAGGCCCTAGGCCAGGGGAGTAAGATGAGCCTGAGTGGGGCGATCAAGGATTTCTCCCAGTCTCATTGTTATGGAGATAAATACCGTAACGCATTTTTACAAATCTTGAGCATCCTTCAGGCTAGGTTGATAGAGTGGAGTGCTGAGGATATTAATGCCTTATTTGAAGTAAAGAATGACTATGCCTGGATTACCCTAGCTTTCTTAAAAATCCAAGGGCGTGTGCCAGGTCATACTCAGGATGCGATGCAAGCATGGGAGTGGGTTACTGACAAAGATCATCATGTTTCTGTATCTAATCAATTGCTGGCTCTTCGGTATATTGCGCTGACGAGTGACTTAATGGAGCCTACTTGCTTAAGGAGGATGGAAGGCCTTTTAATGACTTTAGCGAAAGAGCGCCGTAATTATAAGGATTATTCGTGCTATTATCTTGCCTTAATTTTTGCTTACTTGCGGATCTATCCCGGGGATGTAGAAACAGAGTTTACTATTTTATTCCGCTATCTTAACGAGGCAGACCTTAAGGTCTTGATGGCGAGCTTGGTGATTGATCAGCATAAGTGGAGCCCTGAGCTTGTGAGTATTTATATAGGAACCTCAGGCGGAAGCGGTGCAGACTTTGCTTCGGTTTGTAAAGGGCTTTTAGAGGATATGTCAGAGGGGCACCCTTGTTTGGGGCCAGATCAGATTTTGTTTTTCCTGGAGCAGCATTCTGTGAATCGTGAAGCTTTATTGTATCTTTTGCGTTTTAACCCGATACGTATAAGCCCTGAGATTTTGGATAAGTTCCAGGCAATAATTAATGAAGGAAGCTTCCCGGAACAGCTGCGTATCTTTTGCAATACAGAGCTGTTTTTACGTAACCCCAAAGCTACTTAGAGCGCTTGGGGTTTTTATCCGCCAGCAGCAGGTTGTTTACCTAATTTTTTGGCTAAATTCGAGGGCGTAATGCCATCATTATTCGTGGCGTTTATGTCTGCCCCAGCCTTTATTAAAAGTTGTGCAATGTCACTGTGGCCATAGGCCCTGGCGGAATGCAAGGGAGTGTCGCCATCATTATCTTGAGTATTAACAGCTGCGTTAGCGTCTATGAGAGTTTTCACAATCTCGGCATAGTCATTGGCTGCGGCGAAGTGCAAGGGGCTGTAGCCCTCAGTATTTTTAGCGTTAACGTCTGCTCCAGCATTTATTAAAAGCTGCACAAAGACAGCGCGGCCATAGTCTATAGCGCAATGCAGGGGAGTGTCTTCAAAAATACTCTTAGCGTGGATATTCGCCCCCAGTTTGATTAAAAGCTTTGCAGCTTGGATGTAGCCTGCACGTGCAGCCTTATGCAAGGGCGTTTCGTTAATAGTATTCTTAGCGTTGATGTTTACAGATCCACTTTGAAAGGCCTGTTTTAAGCCGTCTTCTAGTTCTGGGGACCAATTTTGCTGTATGAGATCAACAGCCTTAAAATTGTTTCCATCCTTAATATGTTGCACAACCTGTTTAACTGTTTCTTGCGCAGCAGTAGGAGGTGTTTTCTTTTTAGGTTCTGTGGGGCTAGTAATATTAGGTCTATATATAGCCTTTATTAAGAGCTCTACAATCTTTGTGTAACGATTAAGTATAGCCAGCTCTAAGGGAGTGCAGCCATTATTATTTGTAATATTAAGGTTCGCCCCAGCCTTTATTAAGAGTTGTACAATCGTGGTGTGGCCCTTTGATGCCGCTTCATGCAAAGGAGTGCAGTCATTATTATCTGTAATATTAAGGTTAGCCCCAGCGTTAATTAAAAGTTGTGCAATCGTGGTGTTGTTTTTGTATGCAGCGAAATGCAAAGGGGTGAGGCCATAATTATCTGTAATATTAAGGTTCGCCCCAGCGTTAATTAAAAGTTGTGCAATCCTGGTGTGGTTACTGTATATTGCTAAATGCAAAGGGATAGTGCCATAGTTGTCTTTAATATTAAGGTCCGCCCCAGCGTTTATTAAGAGTTCTGCACAATCAGTGTAGCCCTTATCTGTTACTAAACGCAAAGGAGTGCAGCCATTATTATCTTTAATATTAAGGTTCGCCCCAGCCTTTATTAAGAGTTGTACACTCTTGGGGTAGTTTTTGCCTGCTGCACAATGCAAAGGAGAGTAACCATACTGTCCTGTAGTGTTAATATCCGCCTTAGCCTTGATTAAGAGTTGTGCACTATCAGTCTGGCCCTTGTTTACTGCTAAATACAAGGGAGTATTGCTATAGTTATTTTTAGTATTAAGACTGGCCTTAGCCTCGATTAAGAGTTGGACCATTTTAGTGTGACCCTGAGCGGCTGCTGAGTGCAAGGGGGTGTTGCCGTTATTATCCACAGTATGAATATCCGCCCCAGCGTTAATTAAAAGTTGTGCACTATCAGTGTGGCCCTTGTCTGCTGCCAAAAGCAAGGGGGTGCTGTCAAGATCATCCTTAGCGTTAATATCTGCCCCAGCGTCGATTAAGAGTTGTACAATCTTAGTGTGGCCAGTGGCTGCCGCAAAATGCAAAGGAGTTGCACCATTATTGCCTTTACTGTTAACATCTGCCCCAGTGTCGATTAAGTGTTGTACAGTATCAATGTTGCCATTGGCTGCTGCGAAATGCAGGCGGGTGTAGCTCATAGTGTTTTGAGTATCGATCTTTGCAGATCTCTCCTTAATGGACTGTCCTGAGCTATTTGTTTTCTCTGAGGCATCAGCTTGCTGTATAAGATTAGCAGCCTTCGGATGGTTTTCACCCTCAAGCTGTTGCACGGCTAAATGAGCCATTGCTCCGGCGTGAGAAGGTGTGTCCTCTTTATTAAGGTCTACGAATTCAGTGCTAGATCGGGCAAAAAGTGTGTTTTCCATAATTATAAGATAAGTATTGATGTTTATCCTATTTATTGATACCTGTGTGTCAATAGAATAATGGAATGCTTTCGTGTTTGCCTCAAGACCTTGATAAGGAAGCGGTTAGGGCTTTGATAGCAGGCTTAGGGATTGCTTAGTATGTGTAAACCCCAAGGGTTACTTAGAGGGCTTGGGGATTTCTTTTTCAGCCTGGGCCTGTTCGTGTGCTGCGGCCTCTAGGAGCTGAATGGTCTCAGTGTGATTATAGTCTGCCGCGACACGTAAGGGAGTGTCACCATCGGTATTTGTAGCATTAATATCCGCCCCAGCCTTAATTAAAAGTTGTGCAATCGTAGTGTAGTTATCGTATGCAGCATAATGCAAGGGGGTGTCGCCATTGGCATTCGTAGAATTAATGTCCGCCTGAGCCTCAATTAAGAGCTGTACAATCTTGGTGTGGCCCTTGCGTGCCGCTTCATGCAAGGGAGCGTTGCCATTAATGTTTCTAGCATAAATATCTACCCCAGCGTTTATTAAAAAGTGTGCCGTCTCAATATGGCCATGACGTAGAGCGAGATGCAGGAGAGTGTCGCCATCGGCATTTATAGTATAAATATCCGCCCCAGCCTTCATTAAGGCCTGAATAGCCTGAGTGTGGCCCTTGCGTGCCGCAGTTTCGAGTATTTCCTTTTCAGCCAAGGCCTGTTCCTCTGCTGCGGCCTCTAGGATCTCTACAACTTCAGTATAGCCCTTCACCTTAGCCTGCCTCAAAGCAGTTTCATCATACAGGTTTATGGCACGAATATTAGCCCCAGCCTTTATTAAACGTTGTGCAGCCTCAGTGTTGCCATTCAATGCCGCAACATGCAAAGGCGTATCGCCGCGTATGTTTCTAGCCTGTATGTTTGCTTTAGCGTTTATTAGGGCTTTTATGATTGTAGTGTTGTCTCGCCTTACGGCACAATGCAAGGGGGTTGCGCCGAAATCAGTCGTAGCATGAATGTTTGCCCCAGCACCTATTAGGACCTTTGCAATCTGGGTGTGCTTCCTGTCTATAGCGCTATGTAAGGGGGTATCACAATCATTTTTTTTAGTATTAACATGCGCCTTGGCGTTTAGTAAAAAGTGCACTGTTTCAATATGGCCATGATATGCAGCGTAATGCAGGGGAGTGTAACCACAGTCATTCGGGGTATTAAAACCCGCTCCAGCCTTTATTAAGAGTTCTACCGCTTTAGTATGACCATGGAGTGCGGCCACATATAAAGGGGTGTCGTCGTCTTCATCTTCGGCATGGATATCTGCCCCGGCACCTATCAAGAGCTCTACAATTTTAGGGTTACCGTTTGTTACAGCATTATGCAAAGGGCTTTGATTATCTTGATCTGGAGTATTAAGATCGATGCCCGCATCTATAAGCGCTTGTATTGCCTCGAGGTTGTTCTCTTGTATAGCCTTATGCAAGCAGGTGTTGTTCTTAGTGTCGTCTTTTACAGACCTCTGCTGAATGGGCTGCCCTGGGGTATTTATTTGCGCTGGAGCAGCGGCCTTAGGGTTATAGGAATCCTTGACCTGCTGCACGTCCTGCTGGATGGATGGAGGCGGTGTTTCCTTTTTAGATTCTACGAGGTGAGTGCTAGGGGAAGAAGCTAGTACATTTTCCATAAGTATAAGATAAGTATTGATGCTTATCTTATAGTTTGGTGCTGCATTTTCAATGCATTAATTTGTGGACTGCGTTTTCCCCCAAAGGACTTGAAACTTTTGCCCCATGTGGTGAGGGTGGAGGAGCTCTTTCAAACTTTGGAGCTCTTGGCTAAGGCCTTGTGCATTGTCGGTGATGATCTTGCTGATGGCCTCTTGGGCGTGGTTCACAAAGAATGCTTCTTGGCGTTCTAGCTTTGTGGGGTTTAGACCAGCGTTTTGTAAGAGACCTTCGCAGCGGTCCCAGCAGACGTGCGTGGTGAGGTCTTGCTCGCCGGGGCGTTCTAGGAGTTTATTGCTCAGTGTGTGTTTGTAGTAAGCCCGGGCGGTTCCGGCAGGTGAGTTTGTGAGGAGTTCTTGCCAGGTCTTCCCGTAATCAAAGAGCATGATGAGGCCGGACCAAGAAGTATTGAGCAAGCTTTCTAAGAGTGTTTCTGCCTCTAAAGAAATATCAAATAAATACCCCTCGGGCATGTTTTTAGGTAGGCTAGGCAGGAGGCTTTCTAAAGCTTCGGTCGGTTCTGGTAAGGTGACTTCTTCGAGCTGTTCTGCGTGAACCCGTACACCGAGCTCCTGCCAGCGGCCCTCTTTAAAGACAAAGCGGTTGAAGGGCTGGGCATCTAGTAGTTCGTTAGCAAATACGATTGCTTTTTGGGGGAGTGTGACGGTGTCGCCCAAATGGTAGCACAGGCCTTCATTAAATAAGTTACGTCCAGGTTCGGCCCCGATCTCTACAAAAGTATGATCAGCAAAAGAAGCCCCAAGGAGTTTCTTGGCAGCACTGCGCAGGAGCTTTCCAAAGACTGGGTTGAGTGAGCTAGCTGTATAAAAGTCAGCCTCTGCAGTAAGCCCTACGCGCTGTTTGTCTTTGGCGTAGTACCCGTGTATAGGATCGTACAAGGCAATGCGTGTGTAGTCTGCATAGCTTAAGATGCCGTTGGTGTTGGCCTTGGCCTGAAGTGTTATATAAATATTTTGCGTGCAGACGCTCACGTGGCCGCAAAGTTTTTGAGGACTTCCTCAAGCTTATTGGCTTCGGTACCGCCACCCATTGCAAAGTCAGGCTTACCGCCCCCTTTACCGCCGAGTTCTGTTGCTAGTGTGCGCACAATATCGCCCGCTTTGTGGCCCGCTTCGATTGCTTCAGGAGAGGCTAGGGCAACTACATTTACTTTTTTACCCAAGGCTGCCCCGAGGATAACGACACCAGGGCCGATTTGTTTGGAAATGTGAATCGCTAGGCCGCGTAGGTCATTCGGTGCGTCTACCTCTACCTTGCTCACAACCCACTTGAGGTCTCCTTTTTGTTCGGCTTGGGAGGCGAGGTCGGTCCCTTGGCTAGCGGAGGCTTGCTGGCGGTACTTGCGCAATTCCTTTTGTAAGGTACTGCGCTCCTCGAGCAAGTCAGTGAAGCGTTCTAGGAGCTCATCCTCATGGCAGGAGAGTTGGCGTGCTACGGTCTTTAAAGTGTTCGCGCGCTTCTTGGCAACGGCGTAGGCGCTCTCACCCACGACGGCTTCGATACGGCGGGTGCCTGCAGAGATTGCGCTTTCGGTCAAGATCTGGAAGAGGCCTACTTCACCGGTGTGGGCGACGTGGGTTCCTCCGCATAATTCGATGGAGTAGCCACCCATATCGACAACACGTACGATTGCTCCGTACTTTTCCCCGAAGACAGCTTGGCAACTTTCAGGCTTTTCAGCGAAAGGCACTTCGTACCAGGTGACTTCGTTATTGTCTAGGATCTTGCGGTTGACCATGGCCTCCACTTCGGCGATTTGCTCTTGGGTCATGGCCTCGAAGTGAGCAAAGTCGAAACGTAAAATATCAGGAGTGACCAAAGAGCCTGCTTGGCGTGTGTGCTCTCCGAGGATTTCGCGCAGTGCCCAGTTAAGGAGGTGGGTTGCGCTGTGGTGGCGCTGGATAGCCGCACGGCGTGATACATCGACAGAAAGGATCGCAGCCTCTCCGGTGAGGTCTCCCTTAGGCGCTTGCGCTAATTGATGGAGGACATGCCCGCCCTTGTCTTTTTGGGTATCTACAATTTTGTAAACTGTTTCGTTAATCAAGGCCTCTCCGGTATCGCCGACTTGCCCCCCCATTTCTGCGTAGAAGGGGGTTTCTTTGACGACGATGAAGTGCTTGTCCCCGTTGGATTGTTGTTGGGTGACCTCGGTCGTGAAATTCTCTAGGTGGCGTAAGTCGTAACCGTGGAAGAGGGTGGCATCGGCGTCAGCCTCACCTTCGTTAAGAGCAATGACTTCTTTTTGTTGAGCAAGGCGGGCGCGTTCGCGCTGTTCGGTCATGGCCTTCTCGAAGCCGTCGACATCCACCTGGACCCCACGCTCGTGAGCGATCAGTTGAGTCAGGTCGATCGGGAAGCCGTAGGTATCGTAGAGGGTGAAGGCTTCTTCTCCGCTTAGGTGGTCTGTCTCGTGGGTGAGCTTTTCGAAGAGTTGTAGCCCGCGGCCTAGGGTGCGTTCGAATGCTTTTTCTTCACTCGTGATTACCTTATGGATGAGGGTTTCGTGCTTCTTAAGTTCGGGAAAGATAGGGCCCATTTTGTCGATCAGCGGTTTAACAAGATCTGCGAAGAAGCCTTCCGGAAGATCGAGACGTTTGCCGAACAGAACAGCGCGGCGTAGGATACGGCGCAAGACATAGTGCCGGCCTTCATTGCCTGGGAGGATACCGTCGGCGATTGAAAATGAAAGTGTACGGATGTGATCGGCAATCACGCGGAAGATACAGTCGTTCAGCTCTCCCTTAGAGAGTTTGTCGCGGTCTTCAGGGATGGTGTAGCTGTAGGTGTGGCCAGATTTCTCGGTAATAAAAGAGAAGATATCAGTGAAAAGGTCGCTGTCGTAGTTCGAAGGTGCGCGGGAATAGTCGGTAAACTGTTTGGTCGTGGCCATGATCCCTGCGATCCGCTCGAAGCCCATCCCTGTGTCTACGTGCTTAGCCGCAAGAGGAGCAAAAGTGCCGTTAGCCTCGGCATTAAATTGGATAAAGACCAAGTTCCACAGCTCGATACAGTAGGGAGAGTCTGCGTTGACGAGGCTGCCTTTGGTGTCGCCTTTTGGGGTGAGGTCCATATGGATCTCGCTACAAGGACCACAGGGGCCGGTATCCCCCATCATCCAGAAATTGTCTTTCTTGGAGCCCATGCAGATGTGTACCTCTGGGTCCATGCCTTCTTTTTCGAAGAGGGCTTTCCAGATATCGTAGGCTTCGTTATCAAAGTCAGCTGGTTCGCCTTCTGCGGGTTGGTAGACGGTGGCGTACAGGCGGTCTTTGGGAAACTTCCAAACCTCGGTGAGTAGTTCCCAGGCCCAGGTGATGGCTTCTTCTTTAAAATAATCCCCGAAGGACCAGTTCCCCAGCATTTCGAAAAGGGTGTGGTGGTAGGTGTCAAACCCGACATCCTCTAGGTCATTGTGTTTGCCCCCTGCGCGGATGCATTTTTGAGTGTCGGCGATGCGCGAGTGGACAGGTTTTTGTTCCCCTAAAAAACAAGGGACAAAGGCGTTCATGCCTGCGTTGGTAAAAAGAAGGTTCGGCGAGGTGGGTAGGAGCGAAGCCGAAGGCACGATTTGGTGCCCTTTGTTTTTAAAAAAGTCCAGAAATGATTTTCGAATCTCAGTTGAGTTCATAATAAATAGATACTGGCTACTATAAGGGTGCTGTTGGGGGTATTTCAAATATAATTGCGTTTCGGGGGGCTGCATCTAGATTCTACGCACTATGGACTGTAATATATTAGGAGCATCTTCTCATGTGAGGCAATTGCCAGATTTCGAGACTGAAAACAGCTTCCTGCAAAGGATGATTCGGATAGAGGCTAAGGAGGCTAACCCTATAGGGAGCACGGTGCTGCAGCAGTACCGTCGTCTCCGTTGGAATAATACGAGTGCAGATGCTTTAGCCTCTATGGTGATGTGGGGGGCATTGGCTGATTATAACTGTGTCGAGGAAGACGACATCTATACACGATTTAAAAGGCGACTACCTTTAGCACATTCGGAGGTTCGGGGTTATGAGTTGATTGAGTTGCTGAAGGCTTGGCCAGCGCTTGAGGAAATTGACTTGCGTGGAGCTATTGACTTAACGGAAACGTCTTTAGAGAGAATTCCAGAGTTTTCTAAGCATTTAAAAATCTTTCGTTTTGGCTCTCGTTGTGATTATCGACAGATCTCTGAAGAGGTCTTCATTAAGATTTTCCGGGAGTGTGCAAAGCTTGAAGAAGTGTACTTAAGCGATATTGCCCTTACAGATGCAATGCTTGAGGCCTTAGCCCAGAAAAAGGACTTGAAGGTGCTTGATATCCATATGTGCTATCGTAAAAGAAAAGGTGGGGGAATTACTCAGAAGCATTTGGACAAGATTACCGCGAACTGCAAGGAACTGACCCACTGTTCACTTACTCATTCATTAGATAAGTCCTTTAGGGGGACGGGGCTGGAAACTTTGAATAAGCTGCAGGTACTGAAGCTCAGTGGCTTGCAGATGAATGTTACGAGTGAGACCTTGGTAAGTATTATAAAAGCGAACCCAGGTTTGAGAGTGTTTTCAGTAAGAGAGGGCAAGGGGGGTGATGCGGTGCTGCAGGCGCTTGCGCAGTATTGCCCGAAGATTAAGAAGGTAGATATTTTCGATGGTAAGGGCGTTAGCTCTGTAGGAGTGGGAGCGCTTTTAGAAAAGAGCCGTACCTTGAAAAAACTGAATGTCCTTCAATGTGGGTTCTCTAAAGAAGAGACCTTGAGCTGGATGTTTATGCGCCGGGATGTGAAGATCCTTCATGCTTTTGAGGAGCTTGATAAATACCTGCCTCAAGCCAATGAAAAAGGGAATTATGAGGTGGGTTACAACCTATGGGCCTTGCTTGACCCCCCTGTGGAGCAAGAAGAGTGCTTTGAGCAGGTTGAAAAAAGGCGGATTTCAGGTAGAGGTATGGCAGGTGAACTTTTTAGTATGGCACCGACCTTTTACTTTAGCCGAATGTAAGCATCAGTGCCTTGAGTGTTATGGATATCCCTAGGATGATCCAGAAGACGGGCTTGCGGCGGTTTTTCTCGCTGGGTTTACCGAGTAGGTTGGCGATGGCCAAGGCAATGAGTGCTGGGTAAACGACCTCAAGGATTTCTTGGAGCCATACGCTGATACTCGCGAACCCTATGCGGGAAATTAGGAAGGCTGTAAAAATGCTGAGCAATAAGGCAGGCGTGCGCTTGAGCTTGCCGTTAGTGACCTCCTCGCTGAAGAACTCTCCAAAAAGAGTTGTGAGGATGGCTGCGGTGGTGAGGCAGGCTAGGCCGATGGTGATACTCACGACGGGCTTGGCGATGCCCCCTAAGGTTTGCATGGCGATGAGCGTAAGGTATTGCTCCGGCTGAGCGTTCACAAGCTCGCTAGCGTATTGAGCCCCTAGGGCGATAAAGCATACGTAAACTAAGCCCAACAAGCCTGCACCGATGAAGCTTGCTAGTAGGCTCTGGCGTAGGATAGCGCGTTTGCCGCCAGCGCCTTTGAGCTGCTTTTTCATGTACTCTACTGTTGTGATTGAGAAGAAGAAAGCAGCGAGTAGGTCCATTGTATGGTAGCCTTGCCTAAAGCCTAGGAGGAAGGCAGCGTGCTCGGGGACCTCTTGATCGAGGGGGGTGCAGTCTTGCCAGAAGCCTGCGGCAATGATCAAGACAATACCTAAAAGGAGTAAGGGCGTAAGGATACTGCCGATGATGCTTACGATGCGATCATGCAACCAAATGATCTTGGCAACGAATAGGCAGAAGATGAGCCCGAACAGATCTAGAGAAAGATTTGGGAAAAGGAGTTGGACACCCCCGTAAGCAACTGTAATGCAGCGCGGGACAACCCCGAAAGGCCCTAGTAAGGAAAGGATGATGAGGATCAGTAGGAAGGAGACCTTGGGCCCAAGGCTTGCAAAGTATTCCTTGTGGTCACCATCAAACATGACCATCCCCATGAGGCCCAAGAAAGGTACGACCACTGCAGTTAGCAGAAGACCCATGATGGCGAATGGGTATTGGTGGAGGGTTTGGGTGCCGGCGTAAAGCGGGAAGACAAGATTCCCCGAACCGAAGAACATCGCGAACATTGCAAACCCAGCTACCAAAACATTTCTAAATGATCCCATAGTGCTACCGATTAGGTTTTGTGTGGGTGTTTTTGTCAACCTTAACCCTGGGGGCTAGCCTTGGTTGCGCCTTAAGAATTGGAGGTAAGGCCTTGTTCTTAAGTAATCTCTGAAATGGAAGGGCGTCAGGAAATAAAGGAAGGCCAGGCGGTAACTGAGCCATTCAGGGAGTACCCGGAGCTTACGAATTTCGAGGCATCCGTCTACGATAGTGTTAAAAAGTGCTTCTTCTGAGAACCATTTTTCCCACTCTTGACGAGCCTTACGTGCCATTTCCTTAGCGTCCTTTTCCTTGGCTTCGAGGATCTCTGGGATTTTCTCCACATCTGCTTCTGGGATGCGTATAGAAAAGCTGTCCCAATCCGGACCTATTGGCGGAGTCCATGAATCGGAAAGAATGACAGGGACACGACCGGCCTTCATGGTTTCGAAAAGCCGCAATGAAGAGCAGGCAGCGCCACGGGGGCAGAGTATGAACTTACTGTCCTGCATGACTGCATTGAAATCTTGGTAGAGTGTGTTGAGCTCTTCTTTGTTTCCGCCGACAAAGGTTTTGATGACTTTTCCGGAGGTATCTTTTATGAAGCCACGCGGGTGCCTGAGCTGCATAATTACTTCACGAACAGGATGATTGCTGGCGGTACCTAAAAAAGAAAAGAGATAAGGCAAGTCCTCTTTCCAGGGCATTTTTGTGATTTGCTTATTGCCACTGCCGCCTAAATAAAAACCTGTGCGTAAGCGGTTCGTGTTGTACCAGCGTTTTTCGACGGATGAGTAGAAGCCAGGTAAAAAGGGGATGTAGTGGTCTATTGATCCAAATACAAAACATTTTTCTTGGTATTTTTTGAAATAGGGGTGGGCTCTAATGGGTTCGGAGTGGTGGCCTTGGGCCCCGGTTTCAATAAAAAGAATGATGTCTGCTTTTTCGGGGTCTGAGACGATCTCGTGCTTCTTGATTTTGGTCAAGGGGACACACTTAGCAAAATCCTCGTAAGCACTACGGTGCCATTCGCTTTCTCCGATAGTTAATGCTAGTACAGTCGCCATTTACGATACAATTGCCTCCGGCTTGGTTTGGAGTTCTTGGATTGTTTTGACTAAGAGCTCTGGGTTGATGGGTTTTGTTAAATACGCATTGGCGCCTGCTTGTAGGCATTTTTCTTTATCACCGGTCATGGCGTAGGCTGTGAGCGCGATGATAGCGATATTTTTATTGCGCGGGCCTGCTTTGCCTTCGCGTATTAGGCGGGTAGCTTCTAGGCCATCGAGCTCGGGCATTTGGATGTCCATCAGGATTATGTCAAAAGGTTCGAGCTCTAGGCGTTCGAGCAGGAGCTTTCCGTTGCTGACGGTTTCGATCACGATGCCTTGTTGTTTCAGTAGGCGCCGGATGACGTCTTGGTTAGTTTCATTATCCTCGGCCAGTAGGATGCGGCAGGAGTGCTCTAGGGTTGTGTTTATTGACTCTGTTTGAGGGGGGGCTTCTAACGTGCGGGAGGTGTCAGTGATTGCCTTAAGGAAAATATCCCGGATGGCCTCAAAACGGAATGGCTTGTTGAGAAAAATGGTATTCTCGGGGAGATTATGGTTTTGGGCATTTTGTATTTGATGGGCTGAGCCAAAGACGATGAGGGCACTGTTGCCAACGTCCTCCGGGGAGAGGAAGATTTCTTCTTTGACGATATAGTCTGCATCTAAAAGCAGTAGCTTGGGTTTGAGGTGTTGAGGAGGCCAGTGGGTGCTTGCAGAGAAGTTGAGGTGCCAGCGCGTAGACAAAGAACCTAGGTAGTTGCTGTCATGAGTGCTGTGGGTGATGGCTAGGAGCGTTTTACTAGGGAAGTAGAGGGAGGCTAGGCTTGCTTGGGGGTCTTCGGTGGTTTTTTCGGCAGCTTTGGTTAAGAAAGAGAAGGAGAAGGTACTTCCTTTGTTGATGTCACTCTCTAGGGAGATAGCACCCCCCATGAGCTCGATGAGGGATTGGGCAATGGATAGTCCTAGGCCGGTGCCGCCGAATTTTCGGGTGGTAGAGCTATCTGCTTGAGAGAAGGGTTCGAAGATTCTGGTTTGTTTTTCTTTGGTGATACCAATCCCTGTGTCTTTTACGTGGACGATAATCTTGTAGGACTGATCAATCTCTTTGTATAGGGCGTTAACCTGAATGTCTACAAAGCCTTCTTTGGTGAACTTGACAGCATTACCGATCAGGTTGATCAGGATTTGGCGGAAGCGCCCCGGGTCCCCGAGGACTTGTTCTGGAACATTAGAGTGAATGTTAGAGAAGCAACCTACTTCTTTCTTTAGGAGCAGGGGATAGAACAGATCGATGACTTCCTCTACGCATTCGATGGGGTTGAATACGGTGTTTTCTAGCTCGATACGCCCGGCTTCAATCTTTGAAAGGTCGAGGATTTGGTTGATGAGCTCTAGCAGGATAGTGGCGCTAGAGTCAATGTTACCGACACAGTCTCGTTGCTCTTCGGTGAGGTCTGTGCATTTAAGCAGGTGGGTGAAGCCCATGATGCCGTTCATGGGGGTGCGGATTTCGTGACTCATCGTGGCCAAGAACTCTGACTTTGTCTTTGTAGACTGTAGGGCTTGGTCCCGTGCGATAGCGAGCTCTTCGGCGTATTGACGCAGATCCTCTCGAGAGCGTTCGCGTTCTTTCTCGATGCGGTCAGAGACGATGAAGTGACTTAACCCTTGAGCCATGAGTTTGAGCATCTCTTTCTCGTAAGAGGCAAAAGGCTTGGTTCTTGGGGTAGAGTCATTGAAGCTTAGGATCCCGTAGATTTTATTATCTACCCAAATAGGAGTCCCGAGGTAGCTGGTGCGGGAAGCATCTTTGAGTGCGGTGGCCCCTTGAGGGTCATTGCTGTCTAGGGTGTCTTGAGCGAGTAGGACTGCTTGGCAGAAAGGAAGTTGCTCGGGTAGGGGGTTGGAGTCTTCTTCCTCTTGGGTGTAAATTTGGTCTACCTTTGCGGCCTTAGATTCGGTCTTAGCCGCGAGTATGCGGAATTGGTCCTCCTCGATTTTATAAATGAACCCATTAGACAGGCCTAAGAGGTTACAGCCTACCTCGAGATATTCTTTGTAGAGGTTCTCCAAGTTAGGGAGCTTCGTGGTGTTAATGCGGTGGAGCTCTTTAAGTCTGTTTGAAAATGTTTCTAGTTGTTGGGTCTTTTCGGCCAAGACTTTTTCAGCTTCTTTGCGCCCAGTAATATCTACACAACCCCCGATATAACCTTCAAAAATATCACCGGATAGGTAGCGGGGGACTCCTTGGTCAAAGACCCAGTGGTAAGTTCCGTCGTGGTGAAGGAGGCGGTACTCTATGTAGAAAGGGTTACGGGCCTCAAATGCTTCCGAGAAAATACGAATGACGCGCTCTTGGTCTTCTGGGTGGATACCCTCGATACGTTCTCTTGTGATTTCTTTCTTGAGTGTTGTCCCTCTGAATTCTAGCCAGCCTTTATTGTAGTAACAGGGTTGGCGGTCTACGTCGGTCATCCACATGAGTACTGGGGCCGTGTCGGCAAGCTTACGGAAGAGTGCTTCACTTTCTTCTTGGGCCTGAATCATTAGATTCAGACTCGCAGCGAGTTTGCCGATCTCATCATGGGCGGTGATGGGGGCTAGCGCTTGGGCATTACCGCCTTTACGTTCGAGCATGGCTGCACGTATGGACTGTAGGGGGCGGATGGCTAAAGCAGAAACGAGCCAATACCCCAAGAGTAACATACATAGGATACTTGCTAGAGAGAACGCAGTTGCTTGGCAGGCTTCTTCGAATTGTTCGTTTTGGATCGAGCGAATGTCAATCTTTACCCCTACTACACCTTTTTGGGTTTTTATTAGGCCTGAGTGTTGCTCTTGGCTAGAGTGTACTTTGATGGGAAGGGTGTAGGTGAAGACGGATTTATCCCACTGGAAGACCGCTTGGGTGCTCTTTTCCTTAAGGGCCTTCATGAGTGAGTGCGCCGTCGTTTCACTGGGAAGGTCCTCTGGGGAGCCACCAATCCAGCTACTATGGTCACTAGCAATGACTCGGGGAGGGTCCCCAGTCATGACGATGATTTCACTCACGTCGCTTTCTCCCCCTAGGGCCTCTACAATCCGCTGGAGCTCCTTAGGGTTACGGTCAATCTGTGCGGAGTACCCGATAGAGTGGGCTAGCTGGATGGACCTTTTGGAAACGTGGTTTTTCATCTCCTCGACGAAGGTATAGTAGTTCCACATTCCATTTGCCGCAGCAACAATGACCCCTCCGAGGAAGAAGGGGATTAGGAGTTTGGGTTTGAGGGATAGGTTAGCAAAGAAGGAGGGTAACTTCATGAGCTTAGTGTTATAACGAAGAAGAGGAGGATAGGGCCATACTTAAAGGAGATTCTGTGATAAGTTCTTGGGTAGGGATGGCTTCTTCGAGTAGGCCAATGTAGCGTAGCGTGGATTCTGTCCGGTCCAGGCTAGCTTTTACGAGGCCTTCGGGGGCAAGTAAAGGGGGTTGTTCTTCGAGGGTGATTACTTTGATCTTCTCTAGGGAAGACTCGAAGTCTTCTAGTGTCGTGTGCTCGCGCCTAGCCATAAAGGCATGTACTTCTTGGGTATTTGCCTTCTCGAAATCTAGGATGCGTTTCCAGATTTTCATAAGCTGGGTGACTTGCCCTGGGTTTTTCTCTAGGGTTGTTTTCTTGAGGGCGAGCATGTTGAAGAGCTCCCCTGGGATTTGTGAACTTGCAAAGAGCACGTTGTATTCCCCTTCTTTTTGAATTTGGTGGGAGAAGGGCTGGTAGCACACGGCAACTTCGATCGTTCCGTTTTTAATCATCGAAGGCATGTACATTGGGTTGACGGGGATGATCTTGATGTCACCTAGCTTGAGGCCTTCTTGTTCGAGGGCCCGCGCGAGTACGTAGATCCCTAAAGACCCTGTGTCCACACCGATCTTGCGGCCCTTAATATCTGCTAAGGAGGTACAATCTTTCGGGCCTAGGATGACTTCAGTCCCCTCGGTGTAGGCCATGACTAGGAATACCTGAAGGGGGTCGTAAGTGTGTGAGTTGGCTAACAAAATTTCGGTAGCGGTACAGACCATGCCTTGGACTTGACCCCATTCAAATGCGCGTAACAAGTCCCCCGAAGAGCTGTATTCTACAAGCTCGATGGATAAATTATCGTCTTCAAAAAAGCCTTTTTCTTTCCCGAGGAAGAGGTATTCATGGCTTGGCCAAGGGTTAACACCGATACGAATCGTTTCTTGCTCCTGTTTGCTGCAACCTGCAAACAGAAAAAGGATGCTCAGTAAGATAATGGAGTAGGGGGAGGATTTTGGGGTATTCATGAATTTAGGGGAGTCGCAGCGGCCCGCAGCTTCCGGAGATAAAGCAATAAGAGGACAGCTGAGCGCCTATTTAAATTTAAAAGGACTGCTAGTGCAATACTAAAATTCCTCTAAATCAGGAGTTTAGAGACATTTGCCTTATGAGAGACCCCAGGGGTATTTTTAGTCGTTTTTGTGGCGACGGCGCCATTGGTCGACGAGTGTGACCCGGATGCACTGAACCGTCATCCAGAATAGCCCGGCCAAGCAGCTACCCCCATACATAGCAAAAATAAGCTGATTTTGCTCGGTTTGGGCAGGAACATGGGGGATCAGGACCCTGGTAATGAAGGCAAAAAAGATCGCCGTGAGAACGAGGTCTATAAATACAGCGCGGGGCGTGACGAGATTTTTAGCTTGCATGACCCCTTTATTAAAAGGAAATTGGAGCCTCTTGTCAATAAAACCCAAATGAAGGCCTTACTCAATAAAATCGCTGATCAAAAGGTATTTGTAGTTGGAGACATTGTCTTGGACCACTACATCTGGGGAGATGCTGAGCGCATTTCACCCGAAGCGCCTGTGCCTGTAGTAGCTGTGGAAGATGATAGCTATATGGCCGGCATGGGGGCGAATGTGGCGATTAATGTAAAAAGCCTCGGGGGTCAGGCAGAGCTTTTGGGTTGGGTAGGCGATGATGAGGCCGGGAACCAAGTGGCCTCTATGCTTGAACAGGCAGGTGTACAGTTTGACTCATTCTGGAAGAAGAAAGGCCTAGCGACCTTGCTGAAGACACGTGTGATGGCCCGCCGCCAGCAATTATGCCGCCTAGACCGTGAAGGAAACCCAGATCTTTACGGACTTGAGGATACAGAAAGCCTCCAATACCTCGAGAACGAGCTTAAGACGGCTAAGGCTGTGATTGTGTCGGACTATGCTAAGGGCGTTGTTTCTGAAGGACTCATCCATAGGCTATTAGAGCTTAAGCAAGACCATGACTTTATTTTGGCGGTAGACCCTAAACCTTCACGGCGCTTAGCGTTCAAGGGGGTTGATCTGATGACGCCTAACCGCTTAGAAGCCTTGCAGCTAGCCGATGTGCAGCAGCGTGCGCATGAAGACTTCCCGGCACAGGCCGTGTGCCAAGCTATTTGGGAGCGCCACCAACCTAAGTTCCTTGTGATTACCTTGGGACCTAAGGGGATGTTACTCAGCCATGAAGGTAAGGTAAGCGGCATTATCCCGACTTATGCGCGCGAGGTGTTTGATGTGTCCGGAGCAGGCGATACTGTAGTGGCTGCATTGACCTTAGCTTTAGCCGCAGGCGCAGACCTTAAGGAGGCTGCTCACTTTGCTAATAGTGCAGCAGGGGTGGTTGTGGGTAAGCTCGGTACGGCTACGGCCAGCATTGACGAGGTGTTGCACTTCGAATCCTCTTTGGCTTAAGTAATCCTCTATGAAAGCACTCTTCTTAGATCGGGATGGCACGTTAATGCTAAATGTCCCGTACCTGTCAGACCCTGAGAAGGTAGAACTTTTTCCTGGTGTAGCAGAGTCCTTAAAAAAGGCCCAGGACTTGGGTTATTTATTATTTTTGTTTACGAACCAAAGTGGTATTGGCCGGGGTTATTATACCCTAGAGGATGCTGTAGCGTGTAATACGAAACTCATCGAGCTTATTGGTTTGGGGGAGGATGTCTTTGCTGAGGTGTGTATCGCTCCTGAGGCCCCTGATGCAGAACAAGTGTATCGCAAGCCGTCTCCCAAGTTCATTCTAGAGATGATTGCAAAGCATAGCTTAGACCCTGAGGCGTGTGTGATTGTGGGGGATCGTATCGCGGATGTAAACGCAGGTAAAAACGCGGGGATTAAGCGCGTTTATATTAACTCTGGCAACTGCTCTGAAGAAGGCGAAGAGGCTGATGCCGTCGAGGCTGGAGCAATGGTGTTTCCGAGCTTTGCAGCGTTTATGGCTGCTCAGGAGTAAAGCCCTTGGGCTTTTTCGGTGTAATACTATCGACCTGTTGCCTTATTTTTGCTATAAGTTATTTATGGCCAAGGTTCGTAAAATGGTTCCACCGTCTGAGTGTGCGCAGCGTCGTTTGCTAGCGCACCGTTGTGGGATTAGTCACTTGGCGACTTGCCGAGATGATTTGAGTGAGCAATTAGGAGATAGTGATTTAGAAGCCCGGCTTTTGGTAGAATCAGCCACGGCTTACTTTAAGGAAAATACGACCCTTAAGCCTGCTTTCAAAAAAGCGGTTTTAGCTTTCCTCAATACAGTGGTCAACCCTGTTAAGGATCCAGTGGTATTAAGGCAGGCTATTAAAGCTGGGGAGAACTTTATCCTGCAAGTGCCTGTGGAGCAAATGTTGCAGACGCATTTTAGCACGGTAGTGAGCCACAAAGCCTGGGCTGCATTTTGTTACCAGGAGGAAGACCGACCGATTTTATCGATTAAATTTATAGCGCCCTTGAGTGAGCTCGAGGAAAGCCTGCTGAGCAAACTCATAGAAGAAGCTTCGTTAACCACAAAAGAGTGTCACCAGTTCCAAAAGGCGAACCCGCCTAAGTTCAGTTTTGCCTTGAAGCGCAAGAAGTTTGGGAATGGTTCTTGGGTGAGCCTTAAAGCCGCTCTGTTAGCTGCTTGCTTTTTTGCTTTGGCAGATGTGCGTAAGCTGGGCTTAGGCGAACTTTCTCAGGAGGGTATTGAGGAGCTCTTCCAGGATGCGAAGACTTGTTACCATAATTGGACACTTTGGGACCGTGTTTATGCGTTTAATGAATACCGTAAGTGTGCGGATGCAAAGCCAGAGATGGTTTTTAAGACGGCTATGAAGCTCACTAATATGGCGTATTGCCGTATGGACTTAGAGGAGGTGGATGCCTTGATTAACGCGGGCAAGCTCATTTCCTTTGAGGAGATCACGCAGATGTACCTGCACCACCGTGAGTGGGACCGCAGCGGCAAAGACTGCCCCTATACCCTGAGCGACCCCGGGAAAGAGTTCGTGAAAGTGGTAGACTGGGAAAAGCGTGTTGAGAAGCAGGTGTGAGGGTACGCCTTTTTTGATTTTTGTTGGGGGCCTTTTAGGTCGATGGTTGTGAATTAATTTCACTTTAGTGCATTTATTTCATTGACAGGATTGCTGAAACCTATTTGATGGCTGCTTAAAACTTAAGCTAATTCTATGTATAACCCTTTTTTAATAATCTGTTATGGAAAACCTGCACCCTTTGCCTATTATAATTGGTAGTAAATTTATTGATGGTCGAGAGATCTTGATTGCTGTTGATCCTTATGGCCCTAGGCCAAAATCATTTACTGCTGCTAACGCGAATCCTTATCATGATGAATTAGGTCGTTTTACTACCAAAGATAAAGCGGTTACAGTTTCACCTAAGCCTGAGAATTTGATAGGAAAGCGTGAAGATTTGGCTACTTTTGCTAAGGAAGAAGAAGGCGCAGTTTGTTGGGCAAAAAATAGAAAGCGCAGAGGCTTTCGTGCTGGAGCCTTAAAATGCAATTTATTTGTATATGAATTGGGGAAAGCTGCAGGGATGCGGATGCCAACACTTTCAGTGTCTGGAGGTCGTGAGGATCCTATAACCGCAGGCCAGTGGGCAGACCCTGGTTATGTGACAGAAGGTTGGGAGGTGATTCCTTTTTCAGAAATAGCTCCTGGAGATATTCTTGCAAGGACGGGTACTCGAGTAAAGTTTTTCAGAGAATGTGGGGGTATTGTAGGTGTCGGAACGGGCCATGTAGGCATTGTGGTAAGAAAAAACGACAGATTGCAGACAGCATCTTCCTCCACTGCGAAGGGAACTTCTCCTCCTGGAAAGATTGTAGTAAATGACTTTGGTTTTAGAGAAAATGAGACTGATTCCTGGATTTGGACAGCACGACGGTATACAGGGAAGCATTTTGAGCATCCAAAGCAAAAAATGTTTAGTAAGGTTGTAGATAAAATGATGAAGCTAGGCTATTAGCTTTTTTTACTCATAGACTGAGCAAGATTTTACTTGTTTTACTAACGCTTCTGCTTCTTGTTGTGATTTACAAACTGTATAAAAGGCATTCTTTTCTTTAGAGGGTAGTAGTGTAAAGTCTGTGTGGTGGTTGAGTTCTTTAGCTCTGAGGCGCATCGAACCTTTTTCTTTGATAGTTGTTATAATGTAGTCAGAAACAGGGTCTTGGGCAGAGCTGAAGGAAAAATAAACAGCAGCGTTATTGTTGTCCAGCGCCTGAATTTGTGTTTTGTTATCCTCTGGTTGAAACAAAACCCAAGAGTTTATTTCAAAAGGCTTTTGATTAAAATTTGTTATAAAAATTGCGGTTGATAAGGTAAAGACTAGCGCACTCACTTGTGTGAGATAATTGATTTCCTTTCGATGGATCGTAAAGAGAAGGGTAGATCCAGATAGCATACTTAAGGTTAGGGGGAGAAGTGTATGTTTGCTATAAAATAGGCCATATAAGAGTTCTTGATATGCTGAATAGAGTGAATAGATGGTGGTTGCTCCCACGCAAAGTAAGGGGATTAGGATAATCCCTGTACCAATATACAGCGAATAAGGAAGTTTTTTCCAGGGAATTAGGTAAGTGAGTGCTAGTGGCCCAAAAAGAACTGTTGTTAAGGATACAACTACTTCGCTACTTGTATCTAGGGGAGGGAACCTGACAGGGTAAAAGTCTAGGCGGTTGTATATGAGTAGGCAGGAGCTCATTGCCATAGCCAGCCCTGTGGTGATTAGGAGTTTCTCTTTTAGGCTAGTTGTTCTTGTAGATGAAGGAGTGAAATGCCTACTGAACAGAACGAATGTTATAGGGCAAATAAGGACAAGGAGATCTAGGTAGGGGTATAGCCTGAGGTAATTAAACATCCATACATTAATAATAATGCCAGTAGTGATGAAGCCTCCTAGTAAACTGAGAAATGCAAGTGAGAATGCTTTAGGGAGTGTCTTCCACGGTATAAGAAACAGCAGTGCTATAGGTGTTATGCTAAACGTGAGATAAAACCAGAAAATGAGATCGGGCCATTCGAGGTTATTTAGATGAGGCAAGTTCCATGCGCATACCAGGTACCCGGTAATTAATATAAAGCAAGTTAGAGGTGTTAAAACATTACGTTCCATTGACGGGGTGGTTGAGGTTCAGGATAATTTATTATATCCTTCGACTCTACCTACATACGCTCGAGCGTTTCAATCCCTAAGAGTTTGAGGCCTGTCTCTAGTGTATTAAGAGTGCGTGCGCACAGCATGAGCCTTCTGGCTTGGGTGCCTGGGTCTTCTGTTACTACTTTGTCTGCGTTGTAGAATGAGGAAAATATCCCGGATAGCTCAAACAAATAGGTACATAAAAAGTGTGGGCGCAAGTCTTCTAGCGTAAGCTCTAGGACACTCGGGAAGAGTACGAGCTTGCGGGCTAAGGCTAGCTCGGTTTCTGTCTCGAAGCTTGTTGCGGCGTCTTCACCTTCCCCGGGTTTGAGGCCCGCTTTACGGAAGATTGCGTGCAGGCGTGCGGTGGCGTAGAGCAAGTAGGGAGCAGTGTTGCCATCGAAAGAGAGCATCTTCTCCCAGCTGAAGGTGTAGTCACTCGTGCGGTTTTGGGAGAGATCAGCGTAGCGCACGGCACCGATACCGACCTTCTCGGCGATTTCACGTTTTTCGTCTTCGGTAAGTTCTGGACTTTTCTCAGCGACGACTTTGTACGCGCGCTCGACCGCTTCGCTCACGAGCTCTTTTAATTTAATAGGCTCCCCAGAGCGGGTTTTAATAGCCTTGCCGTCTTCACCTAAAATAGTCCCGAACCAAACGTGGCGCAGTTTGCAGGGCTTGTAGCCTTTGGCCGCGAACCACTTTTCTACCGTGAGGCGTAATTGCTCGAAGTGGTCTTGCTGGCGCCCGTCAGTTACGTTGATCATCTCGTTAGCCTCAAAGGCCTCTAGGCGGTGGAGGGCTGTTGCCAAGTCTGTGGTGGCGTAGTTCGTTGCCCCGTCAGACTTACGGATAATAAACGGCTGCTTAGCGAAGCGTGGGTGCTCTGGGTGGAAGACTACGAGCGCGCCTTGGCTTTCTTCGCTGAGTTTAGTTTCTTCGAGCTCTTTATAAATACGGTCAACCTTGTCGCGGTAAAAAGATTCCCCTAACACACAATCAAACGCTACGTTAAAGAGCTTATAAATACTTTCAAAAGCCTCATAGGATAGGCTGTTGATTTTCTCCCACAGCTGCATGTTTTCAGCATCGCCTTGTTGGAGCTTTACTAATTCGTTACGGGCTTGCTCCAATGCGGCTGGGTCGTCTTTGGTTTTTTGGGTACCGGCTTTGTAAAGGGCTTCGAGCTCTTCGAGGAGGTTTGGGTGTTCTTCATCGAGGTTGTAGCCAGCGTCTTTAATCGCCATGATGAGGATACCAAATTGAGTCCCCCAGTCCCCGATGTGGTTGTCCCGGGTTACATTAGCACCACAGAAGCGTAGTAGGCGTTGGATAGCCTCCCCGATGACCATCGAGCGTAGGTGGCCCACGTGCATTTGCTTAGCCGTGTTGGGCGAGCTATAATCCACCACGACGTTGAGCCCTTCATCAATGTGGCTAGCGCCTTGTTGTAGGGCAGCTTCATCCTTAAAGGTTTTTAGCCAGTCCGCATAAAAGGCCGGGGTGAGGTTGATGTTGATGAACCCAGGCCCAGCGATTTCAGCTGTAAAATGGTCTGTAGGCAATTGAAGTGCATCTAGCAATGTTTGAGCAAGGGCCCGTGGGTTTTGCTTGGTCTTCTTGGCATAGGGCAGTACGCCATTGGCCTGAAATACCCCAAATCGAGGCTCGGTAGGGCGCACATCAGCAGTAAACCCGTCACCAAAGCCCTCAAGCGAGGAGGCGACTTTTTGAAAATGATCTTCCAGAAACTGTGCGATATGAAAAGCGACTGCCATAAGGAGTAGAGTTTCGGGAAATAGGGGAGATCTTCAAGCTTTTAGTAGCGGGTGCTGTCTGAGAATGGGAGTATCCAGAGGATTTGATTAGTAGTATTTGCTCATTATGAATGAGTTGGTATAGAGCAAGTATTCAAAATAGCTTACAAAAGTTAGGCAGACTAAGCACCAGCTAGTGAATGCAACTAGTTTCCATCCTGTAATGTAATGCCATGGTGTTGTTAGGATGTAGACAAGAGGACAGATGATGGCTCCAATTATTAATGCATATTCAAACCCAATGTGTGCAACTCTAGGACTCTGGAAAGGGTCTATAAAGAATACATAAAAACAGTAAGCTAGAGTGAGTGTGTGTATGCTAGAAATGATTAGAAAAGCTTGTTTCTTTAACCAGAAAGATTCAGGAAGTTGGGAGATGGAGGTTTTGTTCATGTTAATAGAGAAGTCGAACCTCAGAGAAGATTAAAGAGCTCAAGATCAGGCTTAGAGTAAGTACTGCAGGAAAGGAGGTCTTTTTCCAGGGAATCATGCATGCAGCCATTAAGGGGAGTATTAGAAATGATACTAAAAATACTTTATGTGCTATCTGAGCGCTGAATAAAGGAATTTCCATAAAAAGCATGAAGCTAGTAATTAAGCCTATAGATAATAAAAGCCCTAGGTAAGCTAATAGACTTTCTGAAAATCCTTGTGTTTGTTCTAGTGTCTTTATGAAGAGATATGTGCCTATTGTTACAATGAAGAGGAGATAACTGAGGAATGGCAATATAGCCAAGAGCTCATAGGAAGGATCTAGATAATTTAGCAGAAGTGAGGTTATTAAGAGAGATCCAATAAAAAGGCAGGTAGCGATAAAAAGCCCGGTGAATAAGCGCAAACCTGGTGCAAGCGTTTGCCAGGATATTAATACTATAAGCGATAGAGGATTAAAAAGAAATGCTGTGGCTAGGCTAATAAAGATAGCTTCGTTTGTTAGCTGGAAGGGATCTTCAAAGGCATAAAAACTAATGTAGAGGCCCATAGACATAGAAATTGAAGATCCAATCAAAAGCCAGTCTTTGAGTGAGTAGGAATGGGTAGAAGTCTTGAGGTTCATAGCGTAAGTACTACGCTACAGCTATCTTCCTTGGTTAGTCAATAAGACCCTGGTGGCTTCCTGCTTTACCCACCCATTTGGAGTAGGGTCATTAGGACCTCTTCGGCGTCTTTGCTGGTTTGGGCTAGGCCCAGGTAAAACTTGTAAGTGTCTTCGAGCTCGTTACCTAGGGCTTGGTCTTGTGCGTGGGGAGATGTCTTGAGGTTGCAGATGTACAGCGCGCGCTCTTCGACGCTTATCAACGGTGTGTCGCTGAGGTGGTCGATAGGGCCGTAAGGATGCTTGATGACCTCTTCGATCTTATAGAGCTGTTTGCTGGGCGGGAGGTCTTTTAAGCCTAAAGCGCTGCCGTATTTTTTGAGGATCGGTTTGGCAAATTCCTGAGCGCTGGATTTTTGTTGGAGCTGTTCTAACTTTAGGAAAATCTCTTTGAGACGATTGCGGATAAATCCTTCTGTTCCTAAAGGCTCCATGGTGATCAGTTCTCCTCTTTGGGTGTTTTGAAGCGAAGCGTTTGAGGCGCTGGGCTTTCGGGTTCAGGATCAGTAGAGGTAGAAGCTTCGGGTTTAGGCTCAGCCGGTTTTTCTGCAGGCGTTGCCGGAGCAAGTTTTAGGGTTGTTGCTGCAGGAGGTGGTGTGGGGGGCGTGGTTTTCTTCTCGGGGAGCTTGAGGGTTGTTGGTTCTTTAGGCTCTTTGGTTTGTGGAGGTGTTTCTTTTGGGACTGGGGGTGTTGTCTCCTTCGGGGGGTCCTGTGTAGGTGTTGGGGTTGGGGGAGTAAAAGTGGCTGTGGGCGTTGTGAGTTGGGTTACTTCTTCCCGCGCTTGCTTGAGCAGGATGATTAGAGAATCCGCAGGGTGGTATTGGGTCCCGGATTCATCTTCTTGGAGCGCAGCAATCATCTTTTTGCCCGATGCGGTGTCGTCGCCCTTAGTGAGTTGTTCTAGGCTGGTGCGTAAATTTTGTAAGCGCTGCTTGTGGGCCTCTACTTTGACGAAGTGCGCATGGCCTTGGGCGTCATAAAAAATCTGTTTGCCGCAGGCTTGAGCGAGACCTTTTGCCCAGTCTTGTGTTTTGTCTTTGGGGCCAACCGCAGTGGTTATGAGTTGTTGTACGAGATCCATGAGGGTAAAATCTATTAAGTATTATAATAAGTCATTACTGTATTATCAACACTTTTCCTCTAAGGTGTTGGTATAGAGGAATTTTAGAAATGCTTACTTTTGGAGTAAGCAGACAGCGTGTGCTGCGATAGCCTTGTGCTGGCCGATGTCGTCCACGCCTTCATTGGTGGTTGCTTTGAGGCCTATCTGCTCGGTTGCAATCCCGAGTGTTTTGGACAGGGCGGCTTTCATTGCATCAATGTAAGGGCCAATTTTAGGGGACTCTGCAATGACGGTAGCATCGATATTATTAACAGCGTAGCCTTGTTTTTGGGCCTCTTCGGAAGCGCGCTTGAGGATTTCCTGAGAGTCCATGTCCTTGCACTTTGGGTCTGTATTTGGGAAAAAGTGCCCAATGTCAGACAGGCCTAAGGCACCTAGAATCGCATCTGCCATAGCGTGGGTAAGGCAATCCGCATCAGAGTGGCCTTCGAGACCTTTGTCACTCGGGATTTCAACACCCCCAAGTACGAGGCGTCTACCTTTTACTAAGCGATGTATGTCGTATCCAGATCCAATTTTTAGCATTTAAGAGCGTGTGCGTGAAGGTTGTTGTACAGACTTTTTGGCAGTAGGCTCTTCGAGTACATGCATTGCAAACTGAATAGGCCCTGTCTGTTGTAGGAGGAACTCTGCATAAGCAAAGTCTGCAGGGATAGTCAGTTTGGGGTTAGCGTCTAAATTCGGTACGAGTGTTACGCGGTGGTGGCTCAAGGTTGCTGCAGAGACATCATCGGTGAGGACTTCGTTGCTGCCTGCTGTTTTTTGGTAAGCCTCATGAATTAATGTGCGGTCAAAAACTTGGGGGGTTTCCATCGCCCAGAGCTCATCACGCGGCAAATCTGTAAGGTAGTTAGGTTGGTCCTCAAGGCGCTCAGGGGCTTGCTTGATTGTATTGACAACCTTATGACACAAGACGGCGGCCTTGTCTTTCTGGACGGTCTTTAAAAGTGTTTGGAGGGTAGAGGCTTTGACTAAAGGACGGGAGCAGTCATGGATGAAAACCGTCTCGACTGTTTCAGGCAATGCATTCAAACCGTTAAGGACAGAGTCTTGGCGCTCTTTGCCACCTTGGGCCCAGAATACAGAAATCGATTCGGGGAGGGCTAGGCTGTCTACGATGTTCTCGAGGGTTTGCTTTTGGGCAGGGTCCCGATAGGTAATAACAAACGTATCGGCAACTTCGCTCTTCAGGAAGGCCTCAACAGAGTATTGAAATACAGGTTTACCCACCAAAGAGACAAGCATCTTGTCTTTAACGTGGTTATTCATCCGGCGTGAACTGCCGGCAGCTAGGAGTAGGGCTGCAACTGACATAATGCTAGATCGTTGCGGGTAAATGCAGGTCCGTCAAGATTGTTTCGACAGCATTTTGAGGATCTTGAGCTTTGAGGATAGGGCGGCCTACTACAATGAAGGAGGCCCCTTGTTGGGCGGCGTCTTTAGGGGTGGTGACGCGCTTTTGCTCGTCAGTGGCACTCCCGGCTGGGCGGATCCCTGGGGTCACGAGTAGGGGGGAGGGGCCAAGCTCTTTGCGTAAGACAGGGAGCTCAAGCGCTGAGCAAACCAAGCCAGGTAAGCCCGCTTCAACCCCGAGTTTAGCTAAATGGACAACACGCTCTTGGGGAGATTGGCTTATTGATAACTCCTGGAGCCCGGCCTCATCCATTGAAGTCAGGACGGTGACCCCAAGTAATTTCAGGTTCGGGGCGGTTTCTTGAGCGGCTTGTACTGCAGCACGCATCATCTCCGAACCGCCGGCAGTATGGAGGGTCAGCAGCTCAATCGGGAGCTGGCTTAAGCTCTTTACTGAGGAGGCTACGGTGTTGGGGATGTCGTGCAGTTTGAGGTCTAGAAAGATCTTATAGCCCTTGTCAGCAACGGCTTTGACAAAATCTGGCCCGTGTTTGGTAAACAGCTGTAGGCCAATTTTGACCCACTGTAATTGCCCCCCGGTTTTGTCCAGGAAGTTGAGGGCCTGCTGTTGGTCAGGCAGGTCTAAAGCGAGGATAAGCTGGCAAGATGGCTTTGACATTCCCCCAGTGTGGAGGATAGGGGAGTATCAGAAAAGCTTTTTTTGCAGATCAGAATGAGGTGAGTGGTTAATTCTTGTTGTTGGTTTTATGAAATTCCTTTTTATCTTTGATTTATAAGAAGATAGGCTCGTTGACAGCCTGAAAGAGATTCAGTATTTTTAGGAGAATGGCACGAGGACGCATTATAGAAATAGGGAACGAATATGCCATCGAGTTTGATAGCGACTGGGCTGAGTCTGTAGGCCTTTATGAAGGTGACTTAGTGGAATTGAAGGTAAAAGAGGGAGTTTTATTTGTTACGCCAATGAAGCCTTTAAAAAGCGAGGAATTTAAAGAATCCTCTCAATGACAACGGAACGTTCTATCACGCTTTTTTCTCCGGCTAAGGTTAATCTGCTTTTGGCTATTACTGGTGTTCGAGAGGATGGGTATCATAACCTCGTTAGTTTAGTGTGTCCGATTGACTTTGGGGATACTGTGTCGGTCGGCCTCACCTGGGCTGCTGAGGCCGATACACTGCGTTGTGATGACTCTGCCGTCCCTACGGGGGAGGATAATTTGATTATGAAAGCCATTGAGGCATTCCGCCAACAGCATCTTTTCGAAGAGGGCGTTCTGGTTGATCTTACCAAGCGGATCCCTATGGGTGCGGGTCTAGGTGGGGGCAGTAGTAATGCAGCAACTACCCTAAAAGCCCTCAATGAGCTTTGTGGAGGTCCCCTGAGTGATCGCCAGCTCCAGCAGATAGCTGCAAGCTTAGGGGCAGATTGCTCGCTCTTTTTAGAATCAGACCCTGTTGTTATGCGCGGTTATGGAGAGCAGGTCAGTGAGGTGCCTGCAGCCATATGTTCTCAAGTGGTAGGAAAACGGCTTTTATTGTTTAAGCCAGATTTTTCCGTGGATACTGCTTGGGCCTATGCTCAAATGAAAGAGCGGGGTACAGACTATCTTCCTGAGGCTCAGGCTGAGGCCTTGTTGGCAGCCTGGGAACAGGAACCTAAGCTTTATAATAACATGGAATTGGTTGTGTTGGCCAAGCACACACAGCTGAAGAGTCTTTTAGACACACTGCGTAATGCCGGATGCTTCTGCCTAATGAGCGGGAGTGGCAGTAGCTGCTTTGTCCTCTTAGACGATACTGATTTGGGGGAAGAAGACCTTCAGCAAATGATCCGAGAAGCCTTAGGCGAAGGTATTTTTATGACTGAAGCCAAAATCATAGCGTAGTCGGAATCCCTTCAGGGTTTGAATGGTTATTCTATGTAAGCTTTTGATTTACAAATGCTCAGGAATCCTTACAATTAAAATTTCTATACTTAAAATAACGACTTAAAATTATTATTCTGTAATAATGAACTCTGTGATTCACACCCCTTTGCCCATTTTAGAAAAGGTATTTACCTTGGAGGCACTGCCAGCCTAGAGTCTGCTGCTTATGGCGAAGAAGAAGGCGCGTAAAGAAATTGTTTTACAGGGAATAGCAGCCTCCCCAGGAGTTGCTCATGGACGCGCGTTTGTTTTTCTTCAGAAGGAACTGGAGATTCCTATCTATAAGGTAGAAGAGCCTGATCAGGCGGGTGAAATCCAACGCTTTGAAGATGCGCTGATGCGCACGCGCACCCAAATTGCTGATGTACGCCATGAAGTGGCTGAAAAATTGGGTGAGGCTGAAGCACAGATTTTTGATGCCCACTTACTCGTATTAGAGGATAGGGCCCTGATTGAAGAGACCATCCAAGAGCACCACAATACTTCCTACAATATCGAGTATTGTTTTCACTCGGTATCTAAGCGCTATTTAGAGGCGTTTAAGCACATTGATGATGAATACATCAAAGAACGTGTGACCGATATTCGTGATGTGACGAAGCGGCTTCTCAATAACCTCTTGGGGCACTGTAGTTCTACGATTGGCCGCCTAACCCAGCAGAAGATCCTTGTGTCTGAGGATTTATCCCCCTCCGACACAGCGGCTTTAGACCGTAAGCAAGTCTTGGGGATCTTGATGGATGCAGGCTCGCGCACGAGCCATGCCGTAATCATGGCGCGGTCTTTGCAAGTCCCGGCAGTCGTTGGCCTGCACGATATTTCTAGAAAAGTAGAAAATGAAGACACGCTCCTAATTGATGGCTATGATGGCGTTGTTATCATTAACCCGACTGAGGAAACCCTCTACCGTTATGGCCAGCTAAAGCTCCAGCGTGAGAGCATCCAGAAGGTATTTGAGTCTGTCATAGGCCTGCCTGCGCAGACTCAGGATGGTAAACATGTCGAGCTCCTCGCCAATATTGAAGGGGTTGATGACCTAGAGTCTGTCAAGCAGTCTGGTGCTGAAGGGGTAGGGCTCTTGCGTACTGAAGCCTTATTCCTACGTAAAGACCATTTCCCTACCGAAGAAGAACAATTCGAGCTCTACAAAGAGATTGTTCAAGCCTTGTACCCCATGCCTGTCACCATCCGAACTCTAGACTTAGGTGGGGACAAAAAGATCAGTGGAGTCTTCTTCTCTGAAGATGAGGACAACCCCTTTATGGGCTTCCGTGCCATTCGCTTTTGTCTAGACCACGTAGACATTTTTAAAGCCCAGCTACGTGCTATTTTGCGCTCAAGTGCATTCGGCAAGGTAAAGCTCATGTACCCCATGATTACGAGCTACGCCGAGCTCTCCCAGGCCAACAAAATCTTAAAAGAGTGTAAAGCCGAGCTCAAAAAGAAGAAAATCGCTTTTGATCCCGACATCGCCATAGGCTCCATGATCGAAACCCCCAGTGCTGCCTGCACTGCCGATCTGCTCGCCGAAGAATGTTCCTTCTTCAGCATCGGGACTAACGACCTCATCCAATACATGCTCGCCGTCGATCGTATTAACGACCGCATCGCCCACATGTACGAGCCCAATCACCCCGCTGTCATCCGTACCCTCAAAAATATTGTCGACACCGCCCACCTCAAAGGCATCAAAGTCAGCGTCTGCGGTGAAATGGCCGGCGACCCCCTCTACGTCCCCCTCCTCCTCGGTCTCGGCGTCGACGACCTCAGCACCATCCCCGCCTGCCTCCCCGAAATCAAATACCTCATCCGCAACATGACCATCAAAGAAGTCCAAACCCTCGCCTCCAAAGCCCTCAAGCAAACCCAACCCAAAGCCGTCTTCAACCTCCTCCAGAAATTTTACTTAGAGCACGTAGGCAACGTCCTACAAGCCCAGGATGGTCAGGAGTAGGCGCCTCAGGGCGGCCTGCTGCGTTTGCTCGAGTCACGTACTATTGTACGCTCCTCACCGCAAGCCTTGCATCCCATCCCTGAACCACCTACTCCTGACCATCCTGGAAGAGGGTTGATGGTACGAGGCTGTTGCGTTTTTGGGGTTGTTGGTATCACGGCGTAGCTTGAAGAGCGTAGACGGACCATCCCTGAACCACCTACTCCTGACCATCCTGGAAGAGAGTTGATGGTATGGGTCTGTTACGTTTTTGAGATTGTTGGTGTCACGGCGTAGCTTGAAGAGCGTAGACGGACCATCCCTGAATCACCTACTCCTGACCATCCTGAAAGAGGGTTGATGGTACGGGTCTGTTAGGTTTTTAGGGTCGTTAATATCACGGCGTAGTTACGCTGAAGCTTTAGCGTAAGCGAACGTAGACGGATAAAGTATTAATGCTTAACAGTTCTTTAACGGAACAGCATCAGTGGGATTTGGCAGGAATGCAGTAGGATCGTAGTTGTACTGCCAATCAACATCTCGCGGATGCGGCTGTGTCCATAGGCTCCCATGATAAGCATGTCTATCTTTTCATCTTCAACCGTGTCAGTGATCATCTCTTCTACAGGGCCTTGGAGAAGCTTTGTCTTAGGTGAATACCCTACAGCCTTTAAGGGCTCTTCAGCCTTTGCTAAATTTTGCTGAGCCTTCCCTTCAGGGAGGTTGTCATCCACGCTAATCAGGGTTAAATCAAACCCTTTGAGGGCAGGGGTGCGTTTTAAGAACTCAACAGCCTTTTCAACACTAGGGCCACCATCACAAGCAATAGCGATCTTCTTGATCTCACGGAATCTACGAGGCGTTACCAAGCAAGGCTTCTTGCTCGAACGAATCACACGCTCTAATGAAGAGCCTAAGTGCCTCTTGGCTAGGTTTGCATGCTCCCCACGCTTCCCTAAAAGTACAATGTCGCAACTATCATCACCCGTCTCAAAGGTATCTAGGATTTCAACCAAATCACCGGTTTTTTGGTGATAGCTAACCCTATCTGATAAACTAGCTTCTTGGAAAAGCTTGAGCGTGTCTTCTTGAGTCTTTTCACACTTCTGGTCTTCAAGCTTTTGAATCTGCTCGTAAAGCTCTTGAACAGGAGCCATACCCAAGCCACCGCCTACATTTAAAGCCAATGTCGGCTCAAGCATCTGAGCAAATTCTGTCACGTGAACAGCGTCGATCTTTGCATCAAGCAGGCGAGCTAGCCAAGTGGCATATTGACAACAAATATCGGAATAATCCGAACCATCAGTGCATACGAGTAGCTTTTTCATGGTTTGAGCTTGGTTATAAGTTTGAGGGTTAGAGAGGGTCTCAGTTAGGGTTGTCATCTTACCCCGTAAACTAGCAAGCTTGATTATTTTTTGCAAGCCTCTGAAGCGTAAAACCAAAAATTAGATTAATTCTAGGGTATCTCTTTAATGAAGTCTTTTGGCCTGCAAATGGAGTTTTCTTTCGCTTCCGGTTCGCATGTACTGTTTGTATATTTGCTCTTCCGGTTCTCAGAATTTCCCATTCTCGACTCAAAGTCTATTAATTGACGACACACCCTAGGTGGGTTTGTTACCCGCCGTGGATAGCTCGCTTATCTACAGCCATAGCTGCTTCTTTGAGCGTTTCACTCAAGGTTGGGTGCGCAGTGATCGTGCGTGCGATGTCCTCGGCACTGCCTCCGTATTCCATGTGTACTACAGCACTAGCAATAAGCTCGGAAGCGTTCTTCCCGATAACTTGCACACCGAGGAGCTTATCCGTTTTCTTGCAAGCAATAATCTTAACCAGCCCATCCCCCGCACAGGCAGCCAGCGCACGCCCATTGCCTGCAAAAGGAAACTTCCCTGTATTCACCTCAATGCCGCGCTCTTTAGCCTCAGTTTCAGAAAGCCCTACGCTAGCAATTTCTGGGTCGGTATAAACTACATTAGGGATCACCTCATAATTTACATGCCCTGCTTTACCAGCCATCAATTCCACTGCAGCAATGCCTTCCTCCTCAGCCTTATGCGCTAGCATTGGACCGTGGATTACATCACCAATCGCATAGATATTAGGCGCCTTTGTTTGAAAGTGAGCATTAACAGGGATGCGCTTGTGCGCATCAAGCTCAATACCACAGGACTCTAAGCCCAAGCCTTCGGTAAAAGGTTTGCGCCCTACTGCAACCAAGATCTTGTCTGCCTCAAACTCAATTGCTTTGTCTTTATGCGTTGCCGTGAGGAAAGTCTTCTTACCTTTTTGCTTAAGGCCAGTGACCTTGTGGTTTAAGAAAAACTTAATGCCCTGGCGCTTGAATAAGCGTTCGGCCATTTTACAAATGTCATTATCGTAGGTCGAAACCACTTGGGGGAGTAGCTCCACTACGCTAACATCACTCCCCAAGCGTGCCCAAACTGAGCCGAGCTCTAAGCCAATGGCTCCTGCACCGACTACTACGAGCTTTTTGGGCGCAGTATCAAAGGCGATCCCTTCGTCACTAGAAATAACCGTCTTGCCGTCGAACTTCATGAACGGAAGCTCTACGGACGTTGAACCTGTGGCAATGAGAATGTTCTTTGTTGTGTAGCTTTTCTTGCCTACTGAAACGGTATTGGCGTTAGTTATCTTCCCTGTGCCTGAGAGGAGGGTGATCTTATTGTTCTTGATTAGGAACTCAATTCCTTTACGCAATTGGTTTACCACATCATCTTTATGCTTCATCATGCCTTTGACGTCCATGGAAAGCTTTGTTGCGGTGATACCGTAGCTTGCGCCCTTGTCATGCATTTCATGATACAGTTCAGTCGCATGGAGGAGTGCTTTGCTGGGGATACAGCCCACATTGAGGCAGGTGCCACCTAGGTGTTTCCCTTTCTCGACAAGGGCTGTTTTGAGCCCAAGCTGAGATGCTCGAATAGCAGCAACATAACCCCCAGGGCCAGCACCAATTACAATAAGATCGAAATCAGACATAGAAAAATAAAATTAGATACGGAACATTAAACGTACAGGATCTTCGAGTGCTTCCTTAATGGCTATAAGGAAGCCGACAGCTTCTTTACCATCTACTAAGCGATGATCGTAGGTCAAGGCAAGGTACATCATCGGACGGACGACGACTTGCCCATCCACAACCATAGCACGCTCTTTAATAGCATGCATCCCGAGGATTCCACTTTGAGGTGGGTTGAGAATAGGGGTGGAGAGCATAGAGCCATAGGTGCCACCGTTAGAAATCGTGAAGACACCGCCTTCGAGGTCCTCAAGGCTAATCTTTCCAGACTGGGCCTTCTCGGCGTAGCTACGGATAGCAAGCTCGATCTCATGGAAGCGGAGCTGATCACAATTGCGCACAACAGGAACGATAAGACCCTTAGGGGCGCCCACTGCAATGCCAATGTCGTAGTAATTGTTCTGTACGATCTCGTCCCCATCAATTTGAGCATTCAGCTGTGGGATTTCTTGGAGTGCTTTGACCACCGCTTTTACAAAGAAAGACATGAAGCCAAGCTTCGTGCCGTATTTAGCCACGAACTCTTCTTGGTATTTTTTACGAAGATCCATGACCGGCTTCATGTCTACTTCATTGAAAGTAGTGAGGATGGCGGCCTCTTGTTGTGCCATAACAAGGCGTTCGGCAATACGCCTACGTAACGGTGTCATTTTCTTGCGCGTAGTGCGTGGACCCGTGGGGGTGCCTGTTAGAAGATCTCCTTTAGTAACGCGGCCACCCTTACCAGTCCCTTGGACGGAGGCAGGATCTATACCTCCCTCTGTGGCAACGCGCCGCGCAGCAGGGGAGAGGGTGTTTTCTTGAGGAACAGCTGGAGCAGGTGGGGCTTTGGCCGCTGGTGTCTCCTTAGGCGCTTCAGCTGGGGGCTCTTCTTTGGTTTGTTTTTTACTGGAGCCTGCTGGTTTTTTTGCAGAGGTATCTATCTTGGCGACGACTTGTCCGATCTCTACTTCATCGCCTTCGGCTGCAGTACAGGTAATAACGCCTGCTTTTTCAGCAACAGCGTCTGAAGAGATTTTATCGGTCTCTAGTTCGAAGAGGGGGTCTCCTTCTTCGACGTAGTCACCGTCTTTAACGTGCCATACGGCAATGATGCCGCTTGTGATGGATTCACCCATTGCTGGGATTTTGACTTGTGTGGTCATAGTTTTAAATAGTGAAGGCGGTTTCAATGACTGAGGCTTGCTCTAGCTTGTGTTTAGCTAAAGTCCCTACAGCAGGGCTTGCTGAGGGTTTGCGGCCTACATAAAGAGGTTTTTGTTTACAAAGTGCTTCGAGTTCGGGGGCAATGAAGCTCCAGGCGCCCATGTTCTTAGGCTCCTCTTGAGCCCAGACAATCTTTTTGAAGCCCGCGTGCTTTTTGAGGAGGTTGGTGATTGCTTTTTCGTGGAGAGGGTAGAGCTGCTCGATACGGATAATCGCAGTGTTCTTTAGCTTTTTCTCGGTGCGGTGGTTGAGTAATTCGTAAAAGAGTTTCCCGGAGCAAAAGATAATGCGGTCGGTCTTTTTGGGTGGGTTCGGGTCTGGGAGGATTTCCTCGAAGTGTCCCTTAACGAAGTCATCAACACTGGACACACATTCTTTATGACGCAGTAAACTTTTTGGCGTCATAATGATCAGAGGTTTGCGGAAAGAGCGCTTTACTTGCCGCCGCAAGACATGGAAAAGCTGCGCGGGTGTGGTAACGTTGCATACTTGTATGTTGTTTTCTGCACAAGCTTGCAAGAAACGTTCGAGTCTTGCTGAAGAGTGCTCAGGGCCTTGGCCTTCGTAGCCGTGGGGTAAGAGCATGACAATCCCACTGACTTGCTGCCACTTAGATTCGCTTGAAGCAATGAATTGATCGATGATGACTTGGGCGCCGTTAGCAAAGTCTCCGAATTGAGCTTCCCAAATGCAAAGCATTTGAGGGTAGTCTAGCGAGTAGCCGTAGTCAAAACCGAGGATCGCAGCTTCTGACAGGCTTGAGTTATGAACGCAGAACATCTCTTGATTTTTGTTGATGTTGCGCAAGGGGACATAAGCCTCCCGAGAGTCTGTCGCGTAAAGCACTGCATGGCGATGGCTAAACGTGCCGCGTTCGCAGTCTTGGCCGGAGAGACGTACAGGGATGCCCTCAGCTAATAAGGTGCCGTAGGTTAAGGTCTCCCCGAAGCCCCAGTCAATCCCTTGGCCGGACTGAAAGGCTTTCCACTTCGTGTCCATCTGGCGCTTGATTTTAGGGTTAACCTTAAATTCTTCAGGGAATGAGGTCAGTGCTTTGGCGACTTGGGTGAGTGTCTTTTTGCTTACCTTTGTAGAGGCTGGCTTAAATGAATAGGGTGGCTGGAAGACAGCGCTTGAGCCTTCTAGAATACTGAGTTGCTTGGCCTCGTGCTTCTTTGCTGCTTCAAAGTCTTTCTTGAGCTGAGTCTCAAAGTCTTTCCGGATTTTTTTGACCTCTTTGTCGGTGATGAGCCCTTTTTCGATGAGTTGTTCGGCCAAGTAGTGGCTCACAGATTTGTGTTTAGAGATTTGAGCGTACAGGGTGGGCTGAGTAAACTTTGGCTCGTCCGCTTCGTTGTGGCCATATTTCCGGTAGCAATACATGTCGATAACGACGTCTGCGCGAAACTCTTGGCGATAGGCGAGGGCGAGCTCTGTGACCATGACTAAAGCGATTGGGTCATCTCCATTCACATGAAAGATCGGGGCCTCAACCATCTTGGCAACATCTGTACAGTACAGTGACGAGCGCGATTCTGTAGGGTTGGTCGTAAACCCAATTTGATTATTGATGACAAAGTGTAAGGTTCCGCCTGTTTCGTAGCCAGCAAGCTGGGAGATATTAAAGGTTTCTGCAACAATCCCTTGTCCGGCAATGGCAGAGTCCCCGTGGATGAGGATGGGGAGTACCTTTTTGCGTGTTTCGACGTCATCACGGATGCGTTGGCGCGCGCGGGCTTGTCCTTGGACGATCGGATCTACTGCTTCTAGGTGGCTTGGGTTGGCTGCTAGGCGTAACTCAACTTCGTGGCCTTCTTCGGTTTTACGTATGGATTGGTAGCCTAAGTGGTATTTAACATCTCCGTCCCCTTCGATTGATTCTGGAATGAAGTTTTCCGAGAATTCCCTGAAGATATAATCGTAAGATTTATTGATGATGTTCGCTAGTACGTTGAGCCGGCCACGGTGTGCCATGCCCATAACGATTTCTTCTAGGCCGAGGGTCGGGGCGTTTTCTACAGCGCTATCTAGGGCTGCGATTACTGCCTCTCCTCCTTCTAAGGAAAAACGTTTTTGCCCGATAAAGTGGGCATGGAGGAATTGTTCGAAGGCCTCAGCCTTGATTACTTTGCGCAAAATGCGGATTTGCTTCTCGGGGGAAAAGTCTGCCTGGTTATTTGTAGACTCTATCCGGTCTTGGAGCCAGCGCCTTTGCTCTGTTCCTTGGATGTGTAGGTACTCGCACCCGACACTAGAGCAATAGGTTGTCTTAAGGCGCTCTAAAATTTCTCCTAGAGGTAGGGTTATACCGTCTAGGTAATTACCTGTATGGAAAGATTGGTTTAGATCTTCTTCAGTGAACCCGAGGTATTCAAAATTTAGGCGAGGGTTCTCGGGCGGAGGTTCCTCGAGTGGGTTGAGGTGCGCTTGGGTGTGGCCAAGGTTTCTGTAGGCGTAGATCGCACCAATGACTTTAGCTTCTTTGACGACATTGCCACTGATTGTTTGGGCCGCCTTTGCAGCCTTCGTGGTTTTGGTTGCTGGGGTAGAACGGGCTAGCTCGAAGCCTTCAAAAAAAGCTCGCCAATGTAAATCTAAACTGTTGGGATTTTCGAGCCAACGTTCGTAATTTTCATCAATGAGGGCTGCGTTCCAGGTATTGGCTATACTCAAGTTTTTCATGTGTTGGGATAATCTCCCTATCAAACCAAATATAGCTTCTGAAATGAAGCTAAAAGTCTATGGATTTAACTAAAGAAAACCAGCTGAAGCATTGTTTACAGATGCTCGTTGACCCCACAGCAGAAATGACGCAAGTGCAACTTGTAGATAATTTGCAGTTCTTAGATACTCTCGTCAAAGAAGAGGGGGAGGCATTGCCGCCTAAGCTCAAGCATTACCTAGAAAAGCGTAGCTACGTAAAGGCGCTAAGCTGTTTAGACGCCTCACAAGAGTAGGGGGCTTTTTCAAAAAATAATCAGGGTTTTTTTAGGCTCTTTTAGGGTGTTTCTTGTTGGAGCCTAACGGTTTCTAAATGAGATTCAGAGATTGACTTATGGCTTAATATTAATAATAATTTATTAATATTGCTATAGTTTGTGATGTCTGATGCTTCCGCTAACCCCCCACCTCCCCAAGGTGTGCAAAATGCGATGGATTTACCTCAATTTCATCAAGAGCCTGATTTGTCTACGGAGCGTACTGTAATGTTCTCGGGCAGGCATTTGTCTTGGGTGAAGGAAACCTCTTGGAGCCGAGATGCACAGCAAGTCATGGCTAATCTCCAAGAAATTAATGATTGGGTATGTGGCCAGGGGATGAGGCAATTGCAAAAGATCCTCCAAGAGAACATCAACAAGCACGGTGAGCCTGAATTTCCTTTTAAAAAAGACAGCTATAATAGTGTAGGGCGTTTGTTAAGCCTCTGCCATGCTTTGGGTTTGTCAGAGGATCCTCATCTATGGACAGAGGCCCAATGCAAAACATTCTTATTAGAGGGCGTTAATAGTAATTGGTTTACTTTGCGTGAGCAATTTAAGGCAAGCAGCAGCGAAGGTAAAGCAGTGCTTAGTCGGATGGTTGCTTTTCGCAAATATTATGTAGATAACCTAGTAGGGCGCCTCTCCCAGCAATACCCAGGGATACAGGCCTTCAGTGTGGGGAGTAAAGGTCTGGAATCAGACTATGACCTGACCTTAGGGATGTCTGGAGACCTTAAACAAGATGTGCAGGCTGTGCGTGTCTTTAATAGGACTATTCGGGAGGAGTTTGGTAAGGCTCCAGGGATTGTTTTTGACGTAAATATGTATGTGCAGGACCACATCACGTTGAGTGAAAATATAGACTCTACACGTGAAGGAGAGCCTATTGAAGGTTCACAGAGCCCAGGTGCGCTCATGCGTGGTATGAGCTTGGAAGACCAGGATGTGATGGCACTGATGAAGCAACGCCGTTTTATGCGTGAAGATGAGTGGGGTGCTTATGTGGATTGCTTGGCAGCTAAAGTAAAAGACCTCCAGCAAAAAAGTTTACTGCGCAAGCAGTATGACGAAGCAGATGCAAATTACCGGATCAGTGTTGCTCAAATTTTGGAGATGCTTAAAGCACGAGAGATTGACCCGCCGTCAATAGACTTAACGCCTGAAGAAGAAGTCCGGGTGAATACCTTTGTGCAACACTTAGCGCCTACTTTATCAAGCTCTGTAAAAGATAACGCTAAAAATATTTTTAAAGAAGAACTATTAAATGCAAAGCGGATGGCTTGTATAATCGAACATCACTCCGAAGCGCTGTTAGAAGTATGCAATAAGCTTTACCTCGACAAGATGCAGCAAGCACGTGACCTTCAGCAGCAGCTAGCCTCACTCAATGGAAGTGATACACGCGAACTTATGGCTAAGAGTGAGGTGCTCAAAGCCCAGGTTAAGCGAGTAATGGGGGAGGCTCTATTTTTTGCGAATGAGGCTTACCAGTCTGAGGGCGCTGTCTTGCATGTAGTGATGGGGAGCCAAGGCGGCCAGTTTGAGGCTATGGTTGAAAAGTTGTCGCCTGCCCAAGTCTTGCACTCTCATAACGAGCAGCTTGGGGATTTGTTAAAGGATATTCATCACTACAGTGAAAAGGGAGTGTCTGGAGGCGTTTTGTGCTACCGTTGCTCTAAGTATTTATCACGCCTTTTAGAAACAGTCGCGATCCTTAAACATAAAAATATTATAGATTCTATTGATTTCGAGAAAGAATATGGCACCATTGAAAAACTCAAGGAACGTATTGATGGAGGCTTACTTCGTTTAAGGAAGGGTAAGGTAGCTTTTTCTACTGAGGCACTCAAAGAGAATTACGCCCTTGGGGAAATGCAACAGCTCTTTAAGATCCCTCTTGAGCAACCTTTAGCCGAGGTGTTCAAGAAGCGTATTTTGACTCTGGCCCTGGAGGTCAACGCAGCAACTCGGCTGCATGAGGCTTGCTTAGGAGAGCAGCCTACAGAGGCGGATCAGCAGCTTTATTTCCAGAATAGAGTCATTAAGAAAAGATCATAATCAGCTTAATATCAATAGGTTGAGATCTTTAGGGACTCTGTTCTTGAAAAGGAGTCCCTGTTTTGATATTATATTATTGAATTTAAGTGATTTATGGATACAGGCGGCAAAATTCCACCGAAGCGATCATCCTCTTCGGAAGAGGTTACTACTAAAGATACTCTAAAGAAAAAGGTAGGTCGTTTTTTCTCACGTATGGTGAAGCACTCTTCTGGTAAAAAAGAGGATCCAGGTGGGACTACAGCCTTTTCACACGAGAATCCATCGCCTTCTGAAGAACAGAGCCCTTCTTTGGGTGAGCGTGCGGGCAAGCAAGAGGAGCGACGCAGCCCTAGACAGAGCCCCATTAAATCTAAGGCCAGGCCTGCTCCTTCTAAGCCCGTGCCGCTTGCGGGAAGTGCGAGTACATCGCCTACGGCATCGTTCACCTTTTCTTTGCCTTTAGATAGGATAGACAATCATGAGTCTGTTAAGAAAGAGCTTGAGCGTAAGGACCTCCCTAGTTTTCCGAAGCTTGGGATCTCAGAGGAGCCAGCTGAGTGGAGTAACGAAGATTGTAAGACTTTTCTTAAAGACGGCGTCTTATCCAATTGGTTTGTGATGCATGCTAATTTTAAGCAAGAAGATGAACTTGGAAAGAAAGTGCTGACACGTATGGTGGCTTATCGTGAAGAGTATGTTATGGGAGCCTTGCAGGAGTTAAAAGCAAAGAATGAGAGCCTTCAGGCATTCTCGGCAGGATCCACGAACCTAACGTCTGACTTTGACGTTACGATTGCGCTGCAGATGAATGAAGAGAGCCTAAACGAGGACGTAGATATTGTAGATACCTTCAATAGAGACATCAGAACTGATCTTGGAAACCCGCCTGGTGTTGTCTTTGATACTAATCTATATATGCAGGCCTATACTAATGTGAAGGGTAATTTACCATTGCGTAGTGAAGCTATCCATCATGAAGGTCTTTATAAGGTAAAGAGTGAGGAGATTAAGGCAACGGCTCAGCCCATTGGAGATGCCCATGGTATATGGCTAGCAGATCAGGATATTATGTCTTTAATGAAGCAGAGGCGCTATATGGATCAGCGTGACTGGAATGACTATGTAGGTAGCTTGTGTGACAATATTGAGGATGAAAAGATACGTAATGATGTGAGGAGCCGCTATAATGAAGCAGATGATGGCTATCGAGAAAAAACAAGAAGTATTTTAAATGCTTTAGTCGATAAAGGTGTTAATATTTTAGCTGAAGAGAGTGATTTAGATACAAGTGAGTCGAGTGTTTTTCGTAGTGTGGGGGATTTGTTTTCAAAAGGAACGAACCCGCTTTTACGGAGTACTATACAAGCAAATCTTACCGAAGAGATGCTTAACTTTATTCGTTTAGACAAAGCGCATAAGGAATATCCTGCTGTCGTATTGGAAGTTTATAATGACTTTTATGTTTCTGAGACAAGAAGAGCTCATGCTTTAGAGAAAGAGCTAGAAGCTCTATGGCAGGAGCCCTCAGAGGATATGAGTGCTTCAGGTCTAAGGGCTAAAGCTAAAAAGTCTGATGGCATTAGGGCAAAAATCAGTAGAGCTTATGGAGAGGCTTTGTTTTATGCGAACGAGGCTTATCAGTCTGCGGGGGCGTTTACTCATGTGGTACTAGGGAGTCAGTCGGGCAATATAGAAGAAGCCCTTAAGCAGTTAGATCCTCAACAGCTTTTGCATTCGCATAATGAGCAGTTGGGTGATTTGTTAAAGGATATCCAGCATTATGCTGAAGCAGGCGCCTCTTCGGGTGAGCTTGCTTATCGTTCTGCTAAGTATCTGTCTCGATTTTTAGAAACAGTTATTTTATTAAAGCAAAAAGGAGTACTTAAGGGAGAGCTTCCTTTTGAACAGCATCATGACTCTATTGAGAAACTCAAATCCAGGGTGGATATGGGGCTATTGCAGACACGCAAGGGGGTTATGTCTTTTGAGTCTAATGAAAAAAAAGAGAAGTTTTCTGAAAAAGAACTCTGCGGTTTGTTCAAGATTAACCCTCGGTATGACAATGTGTTCAGCTCATACCGCTACCGCATGCTAGCCCTAGGTGCTGAAGTGAACGCAGCGGTACGCAACTCTGAGGAGTATCGCTCCACGGCAAGAGAAGAGTTTACAGATAAAGGGTCGTTGGCTGATCGAGTCTTGAATAAGCTTGAATGGTCAGCTGAGCAAGAAGGGTAAAAGAAAGGAAGAATGCAATGGATGGAGGAAGAATAGGTCAATCAAATTCAGGAGCGTCCTCAAGTTCTAGTAAAAGCAATGCTTTAGGGAAAATGGGGAGGTTCTTTAAGCGGATGGTAAAGCATACGACTTCTTCGAGATCAAAAAGAAGTGAAGTTTCGAGTGCTGCTCAGGCACCTGAAAAAGACTCTGAGATGCCTAGCTTAGAGTCTAGGAATGCAGCAAAACCTCCCAAGCAAGCTCACCCTATAACGTCTACAGATTCTACTATATCCAATCCGTCTTTTAATTTGTCCTTTGATAATTTACGTCGGACAGACCCGGCAGAAGCAGAACTTAAGCGAGATCTCCCTAGTTCTAAAGATTTAGGTATTCCGGAAGATCCTGCACAGTGGTGTAATGAGGACTGTCGTACTTTTCTTAAGGATGGGGTGGATGCGGATTGGTTCGCCATGCATGCTAACTTCAAAGAAACCGATCCTGAAGGCAAAGCGGTACTTAGCCGCATGGTTGATTACCGTAAAGAGTATGTGATGGGAGTCTTAAAAGAATTAAAGCAAGAGAACCCTGGTCTGCAGGCATTCTCAGGAGGCTCAACGAATTTAACCTCAGACTTTGACATTACTATAGCCCTGGAGGCCAATGAAGAAGGGCTTAAAGAAGATGTGCGTGTTGCAGAGAAATTTAATGCAAGAATCCAGAGTGACTTTGAAAACCCTTCAGGTATTGTTTTTGATACGAATCTGTATATGCAAGATTACCTTGCGGTTAAAGGAAACTTACCTTTAACGGCAGGAGAGGTAGAAAACCAAGCTATTCAGCCAGTAGGGGCTCCTAAGTCGGGGAAGCAACGATCTGTATGGTTAGCGGATCAAGACATTATGTCTTTGATGAAGCAACGACGGTTTATGGACCAGCGAGGCTGGAATATGTTTGTGGAGAACCTTCTTGATGGGATCGAAGATAGTGCTGTTGCTGAAGATGTTAAGCAGCGTTATGAAGAAGCAGATACAAGGTATCGTGATAATGTTAAAAGTGTTCTGTCCTCCCTCGATGCAAAAGGGATTACGGGCCTGGGTTCTGAGCAAGATCTTTCTACAGAAGATTCTAGTGTTATGCGTAGTGCCGCCGATGTTTTTCAGCGAGGAACAGATCCTCTTGTACGCAGTCGGGCGCGAGCAATAATAGAGGAAGAGCTCGTTAATTCAATTAAGATGAGGAAGGCCTTGCATGATAATCCTGCTGACATGCTCGACATCTTTAATGATCACTATATAGCGTCTATTAAAAAAGCGCGTAGCCTTGAACAAGAGCTTGTGAGGCTTCCTGAGGGCTCAGACCGAGAGGATGAGCTAAAGGCAGAAATTAAGCGAGCGATTGGACAGTCTGCCTTCTATGCCATTGAAGCGTATCATACAGGAGGAGCCCTTACGCATGTGGTTGCGGGGAGTCAGTCCGGGCGCTTAGAAGAAGTTTTGGGGCACCTCGACCCACAACAGCTTTTACACTCCCACAATGAACAATTGGGGGATCTTATTAAAGAGATTGGCCATTATAGCAGCGAAGGGGCCTCATCTGGGGAGCTTGCATATCGTTCTTCTAAATACTTCTCACGCTTACTTGAAAGTGTGATCCTTCTCAGGAAAAAAGGCGCCTTGGAAGGGGAACTTCCTTTCGAGCAAGAGTATGGCTCCATAGAGGACCTTAAAGCAAAAGTAGATGCGGGCCTAGTCAAAGCAAGATCTGGGGTGACCTCTTTTGACTCTAGCGCTAAAAAGGATGCTTATGCGCTCAAAGAGCTGCGGGGGTTATTAAAGATTAATCGGTATGAAAATGTGGCCCCTGGCTATCAATCGCGTGTTCTTGGTCTGGCTGCAGAAGTGAATGCAGCTGTAAGGAACTCTAAAATGTACCAGGAAACGCTGACGCCTATTGTGGGCTACCGCGGTTCTTTGATGGATCAGATGCTAGACCAGATTGATCTTGAGGCTTAGTAAAAAACTTTATTTGCTGTTGGCATCGTCATCAAGTTCTTTAGTGCGTGTGCATACCTCGGCTAAGAGCTCTTCAATACTATCTGCTACGCAAACCTCATTGCGGCCTAGATCAAGTCCTTGGCCATAAAGAACCGTCACAAACTGGCCTGGATGTATGGTATTCGCCTTTGTCAAAATGCCCTCTTCATTTTCAGCGCGCTGGGCTTGGATCCGCTCAGAGTCTCCGAAGTAGTGCACTTCAACCTTTTTCCAGCGGTCCATGCGTTTAGCCCATTTTTCTAGCTTATCTGTATGTTTATTGGCCAATCCTTCGTAGTAGCGGCCGAGGTTGCCGCCTTCTTGGACTTCGATGATGTTTGTCTTTTCAGGATCTCTAGCCATACGCACAGCATCTTCAAGCTGCATCGAAGCAGGTACACTCCAGCGCAGAGGGACGCTTGTATCTTCATTATTTTTTTTAGTTCGAAGGGGGCAGTGTGCCTCTTTATCGCTCAGGTAGTATTCTGCCTTGCGCGCTTGGGTGCTAATAAGGTTAATCGGCTTTTCTTTCTCTCCACCTTTGGGGCGTTTAAGCATGACAGTTCTACAGTCGTAGCGCTCTTTGAGAGAGCCTTCCTTGCGAGGGTTGATGCCTTCAATGAGGTCGTATCTATGGCAGTCTTTGCGGTCACCTCTTCTTGCGGTTTCTTTAAAAGCTTGTTTGGGATCGCGGCTATGCATGATACAGACTTCAATAGACTCCTTCCCCTCAGAGGATATCTTTTTATCTAGCATGATGTAGGGGTTGGCCCCTGTTCCTACCTCTTTTACGAGGGAGGCTATATACCAGCCTTGTGTTGTAGCTGCTTTCCCTTCGGGGAATGTATATAATTTCCCCTGTGTTCCAGGAGGTACAGCCTCCAGAATACCATCTTTCCAGTCTACACTGTAGGTTGAGTTAAGGTAAACTTGATAGCCACTGAGGCCTTTGACGATCTCGGGTAACTCCTTTTCTAGGGCGTTTTCTGAAGTGCAGTACCAGTTAAGAATGTTCTTTTCAGCGCTGGGTTCGAAAGAGAGCTGCTTAATAATGCGTGCAGCTAGCCCCTCGGTAGGTTGGGGCTCTCCCTCAGGGTTGATTAAGTTAATGCAAGTTAGGCCCTCTGGGCTTGGGAGTATGAAGGTATTTGTTTGTAAATCAGCCATAGTGGGCACTTTTAAGGGGTTATTACTCGAGCTTAAACACCAGTGTCGTCAGCCCGGGTAGAGTGAGGTTGAGTGAAAACTCTCGGTGGTTGCAGGGGATTTCATCAGACCAGAAGCCGCCGCGATTCCCCTCGCCACTTCCGCCGTAGTGGGCAGCGTTGGTGTTGACCACTTCCTTCCAGTTCCCATGATGAGGCACGCCTACGCGGTACCCGTAGCGTGTGACTGGGGTGAAGTTCCCAACCACAACAATGGTGTCTTGAGGCGTATGCCCAAACCGCACGAAGCTAATCACGCTGCCTTCGCCATCATCTGGGTTGATCCACTGGAAGGCGTGTGCATCGTGATCACGCTCGGCTAAGGCGGTGTGGTTTTGGTAAAAGTGGTTTAAGTCTCGCACGGTACGTTGGATGCCGAGGTGGTCCATATGTTCGAGTAGGTGCCAGTCTAGGCTAGTGTCGTAGTGCCACTCGCTAGACTGCCCAAACTCACACCCCATAAAGAGCGTGTTCTTACCAGGCCACATCCACATATAGGCATAAAGCGCACGTAGTGTCTGGGCCTTATCACTCATGTTCCAGGTGCCCATTTTTTGAATCATCGAGCACTTCCCATGAACGACTTCATCATGAGAGAATACCGAGACAAAGTTCTCCGAGCTTTGGTAAAGCATCCCGAATGTGAGGTCATTATGGTGGTACTTGCGGTGGATGGCATCTTTAGAGAAGTAACGCAAGATATCGTGCATCCAGCCCATATTCCATTTGAAGTCGAAGCCTAGGCCATCTTCTTGGGTAGGCTTAGTAACGCCGCCAAAGGAGGTAGACTCCTCAGCAATCATTAAGGTACCTGGGTAATAGTGGTGGATGAGTCCATTGACGTGGCGTAAGAAATTAATCGCTTCGATGTTTTCTTTACCTCCGTATTCATTCGGGACCCATTCGCCTTCCTCGCGTGAGTAGTCTAAATACAACATCGATGCGACTGCATCCACGCGGAAGCCATCGATATGGAAACGGTCCAGCCAAGAGAGTGCACTGGCCGTTAGGAAGCCTTTAACCTCATGCCTGCCGTAGTTGAAGATGAGAGTCCCCCAGTCTTGGTGAGCACCTTTGCGGGGGTCGGCGTGTTCGTAGAGGTGGGTGCCATCGAATTCTGCTAAGGCAAACGCATCACGTGGAAAGTGTGCTGGCACCCAGTCGAGGATGACGCCAATGTTGTTTTGGTGGAGGTGGTCCACCATGGCCATGAAATCTTCTGGGGAGCCGTAACGGTGCGTTGGGGCAAAGAAACCCGTAACCTGGTAGCCCCAAGAGCCCGAGAAGGGGTGCTCTGCAAGTGGCAAGAACTCTACGTGGGTAAAGCCCATGTCGGTAGCGTAGTCGGCCAGGGCTTTCCCAATCTCGAGGTAGGAGAGTGGGCGGTTGCCATCTTCAACAACACGCTTCCAGGAACCTAGGTGAACTTCATAAATAGAGATAGGCTTTTGATGCCAGGCGGTTTGCGCGCGCTTTTCTCGCCAGGCTCCGTCTTTCCATTTGTAGTTCGAAATATCGGCTACGATAGAGGCATTGTTTGGGGGGCCTTCGCAGTGCATGGCATAAGGGTCTGCTTTGATGCGCAGTTGGCCATCATTACAGATGAGCTCGTACTTATACTTCATCCCTGGTTCGAGCCCGGGGATGAATACCTCCCAGATGCCAGAGGCGCCTAAGGCTCGCATCGGGTGGTAGCGCCCATCCCAATGGTTGAAATCACCCACCACAGAAATCCGTTGCGCATTCGGGGCCCAGACCGCAAAGCTTACCCCTTTGACCCCTTCGCGCGTTCTGTAGTGTGAGCCTAGCTTGTCATACACGAAATGATCACAGCCTTCGTTAATAAGGTGCAAATCATGATCAGAGAGGGTGGGCAAAAAACTGTAAGGGTCGTAGATTTGGTGGACCTCTCCGTTACTGCGTGTGATCCTCAGGCGGTAGGCAAAAACATCTGTGCGGTCTGTGATGAAGCCTTCAAAGAACCCGAGTTCATTTAATTTGCGTAAAGGGTATCGTTTCTCAGGTTTGCTGGTAATGTCTACGATTTCACAGGTCTCGGTGTATTGCAAGAAGGCTCTCACTACCAAGCCTTTCTTGCCTAAATGCCGTACGGGGTGCATCCCGAGTAAGCTATGCGGGTGGGAGTGGCGCCCGCTCAGCAGAGCCCCCATGTCCATATCACCTACAATCGCAGCTTGGGGCTGGGTAGGTTTTGTTTTTGTTTTAGAAGGGGGTTGTAATGTAGGCATAATAAAAGGCTTTAGGGAATGAGCCCAAACGCAAGATAAAAAGCCTTGTGCCGCTTTCCTGCTCTTAGGTATACTGTTAGGTAATTGGGATTTATGCGCACGCTAGCACTTGTATTTTTATTTTTACTTTCTTTGGGGCTTCCGGCTTGGGCCTCACAGCCTCAACTCTCGGCTGAAGACCCGATTGAATTCGATGGAGACTCCGACCAAATTTGGGCCCGGGGGAATGCAACCCTCAGGGATGAGGGGCTCCTACTCAAGGCAGATGCGATTGGGTTTAACCGGGAAACAATGGAAATCGAAGCGGTGGGGAATGTAGAGTTCACCCGTAAGGAATTCCGTGTAGTGGCCCAGGAACTTCGGTATAATTTGAAGACTCACCAGGTAAAGGCTATTAAGTTTCATTTAGGCCAGCGGGATGTCTTCGTGAAGGCAGATCTGTTGGACTCTGAGGAGGATGCATTTGTTGTGAATGATACGACTGTTTATTATGGAGCGGTCGATAACTTCGCCTTAAATATTAAATCTAAAGAGCTGAAGCTCTATCCAGATGAAGACCGCATGCTTATGAAGGATGCCGTCTTTCGTGTAGGACGTATACCCTTATTTTATTTGCCGCGTTATCAGCAATCGTTTGGAGAATCCCCGTTTGACCTTACGAGTGAGTATGGTTCGAGTACTCGTGTGGGGTCTTATGTGCGCAATACCTTTTTCCTGCGTAAATGGCGCCTAAAATTTGCTGGGACTGAGGGTGATATTCGTGTTGGGGGCTTGCTCGATTATAACAAGCGGCGTGGGATTTTTGGTGGACCAGCCCTGCGGTATAACGTGCGTAATGACTATACGCATAAGTGGGGTAAGCTCCTCATAGGGGGTATTCGAGACCATGGGGATAATGGGATTTATACCTCTGCGGATGGACACATACCTCAAGGGCGTTATTTTGTTTGGTGGCGCCATAAGCAAACCTTGGGAGAGCGTACGGATATTACGGCCAAGCTTGACTGGTGGAGCGATAGCCAGGTCCAGCGTGACTTCCGCCCAAGTTTGTTTAAAAAGAACCAGCAGCCTGATAATTTTGCAGAGGCTACTTATTGTGGGGATAATTACTACTTGTCTACATTTGGGCGCTTCCGGCCTAATCCTTTCCAGTATGGAATTCAGGAGCGTTTGCCAGAGTTGCGTTTTGATGCTTTGCCTACCCGCCTTGGGAAAACGAAGCTCTACCATGATGGGCACTTTAGTTATACGAACTTCCGAGAGGCCACGCCTGAGGGCTCTCATGACCGCAAGAGCCATCGTTTTGATACTTATTATGGGCTTAAGCGCCCCAAGCCAGTTAATGATTGGCTGACCTTTGTCCCTATGGCAGGGGCCCGGATGATACATTTTGCGGATGCAAGTGAAACACCCGACGGGGACAATTTCACCCGTGCTTACTATGAATTAGGCTTTGATCTTGAGGCCCATGCTTACGGCCAGTGGGATTACCAGAATGCGTTCTGGGAGGTTGATGGCTTGCGCCACCAAGTGCGGCCTTTGGTTCAGTATCGTTATATTCCTCAGAGCCGTTTTGGGAGTGGGGAGCCTCCGGTGATTGACTCAGACCTACTGAACCCAGATCTTGACCCGATCGACCTAGAGACCTTACGTGATATTGATGACACCCAGCGTACGCACCTGGTTCGCCTAGGGGTAGAGAATGTGTTGCTGACGCGAAAGCCTAATGAATATGGGGCCCGTCAGCTCGCAACGTTGGACTTTTATCAAGATATCAGGATCTCAAAAAAGACAAATCAGCATGCTTTTTCTGACTTTTTCGTCAAAATGGGGCTAAATCCGGTCTATTGGTTCAATTTTTCGCTTTACCAGCGCTTTGATCCGGAGAGAATGAATATTCGAGAAATCTATACCAGTACTAAAGTCCGTGATGGCGATATCTGGGAGCTGGAGCTAAAAACCTATGCAAAGCGGGGGAATCAGATCCACCAATATGCTTTAGGGGGCAAGTATCAGCTGAACAAGCGTCATTTAGTTAAAGCGCGCTGGTATTTTGATGCTCGCCTTCGTCGTATGACTAAACAAGTTTATTCATATCAAGTTATGTTCAATCCTGCCTGGACGGTAGAGTACCGCGTGCACGTGAATTCGCACAAAAAGCGTCCGAATGATGTTCGTGGGTCTATTCAGTTTAATTGGTTAGGGGCTTAATAAATTATGGTAGAAGAAGCATTATTACCTCGGGTCGACAAGCCCATTTCACTTTCGGTTTTTGAAGGGCCGTTAGACCTTTTGCTGTACCTTATTCGTAAGCACGAGATTGATGTTTACGATATCCCGATCGAGACAGTGACTCAGCAGTACCTCGATATTCTATACGCCCAAGAGCAGATGGACCTCGAGGTTGCGGGGGAGTTCTTTGTGATGGCAGCCACCCTGATGGTTATCAAGAGCCGTATGCTTTTGCCCAAGGACGAGCAAGCAGTCCAGGAAGAAGAGGAGGAGGAAGAGGACGGTACTGATCCGCGTTGGGAGCTTGTCCAGCAGTTGTTAGAATACCAAAAGCTCAAGGAAGCCACTGATGAGCTTGCTCACCTTATCGAAAGCCGCCAAGGCTACTTAGCGCGGAATTTCCGCGAGAAGGATACTGTAGTGAAGCGCCCACTTAAGAACACTGATAAGATGGCTCTGTGGGATACCTTTAATAAGATCCTGTATCGCTTATCCGAGAAAATTGTAGTCGGGCAAATTCATGACGAAGAGGTTACTATTAGTGACCGGATGCAGCATACGCTAGAGCGCCTCAAGGAAGAGCCTGAGTTTTTGTTTTCTACCCTGATCCCCGAGAGCCCTAGTTTAAATATGATTGTGGCGAGTTTCTTAGCAGTGCTAGAGCTTAGCCGCCTAAAAGAAATTTATCTCGAGCAAGATGATCTTTTTGAGGATATCCGCTGTAGGCGCTTTTCAGTAGAAGAGTATGAAGCCCTAAGCGGTGAAGAAGACCAGGACAATGAGCAACAATAGACTATCTGAAAATTTTGAATCAGCAGGGCAGCCCCCGCAGCAAGCAGCACAGATGAAGCACCTCTTGGGGGTGGGCCTAGATAATGAAGATGGGCACAAGCGTGTGACCCAGGCCGAGAAATTCTCTGTGGTAGGAGGCTCTGAAGAAACTCACGGACGCATGACAGAGACTTTGATTAAAACGTTTGAGGATTTGCGTCACCGCGGTAAGGCCCTAGAGGAAGCAGACCCTCAGGAGCTTCGGGACATCCTTGAGAAAAATAGGTCTTGTTGAATAATTAAGCCATCGCATAAATAAATGCTTTTAAATTCTAAGTCTAGAAGCCGTTCTAGCCAGACTTGCCCAGTATTGCGTCGTCCGCCTTCAAGGCTTATAAATTTAAAATCTCTTTATTTCTCCAACCCCTTAATGATTCAATAAGACCGAGAAAAATAGGTCTTAATCTACCCACGGGGCATTGTTTGCATCTGTTGTGATGCATAAGCCTGTGTGTTCTTGGATAGGGTGCCTGAGAACGCTAGGGTAGGGAATACTATCGATTTTTTGCCTAAGATGGTTCCAGGCTGTAGGACGGCATTACAGCCTACCTCAGCACCTTCACCCATAAGAGCCCCGAGCTTGCGCAGTCCAGTGTCGATACGGCCCTTTTCGGTTTTCACAGCAACTTCTTTTTGGTCTAGGCGTAGGTTGGCTAAAATGACACCTGCACCGAGGTGAGCACCTGTGCCTAGTATAGAGTCTCCTACATAATTGTAGTGAGGGGTCTGTACCTGGTCCATGAGTAAGCAGTTCTTGTATTCGCATGCATTACCAAGGACACAGCCTTCTCCTATGATCACTTTCCCACGGATATAGGCCCCCGGACGGATTTCTGTGTTCGCCCCAATATAAGTAGGCCCTTCGATCACTGCGTAGGGGGGGAGCTTGACTGTCGGGTGGATGAATACATCACCTGTAACATGAACCCCTGCAGGAATTTCAGAATGACCTTGGTGGTTGGAAAAATCAAAAGAGGCAAGCGCTTCGTTTATTTTTGGCAACCACTCCCAGGGGGCTGCATCCGCCTTGAAAAAATCAGTAAAAGGCAAAGTACTAGGCAGTTCGAAAAGGTCACAAGCTTGCATAATGGCTACTACTCTAGCATTAAAAGCGTACGCTTGGAAGGGAAAATGGGGTAGAAATGGAGCGAGCGAAGGGATTCGAACCCTCGACATCCACCTTGGCAAGGTGGTGCTCTACCAACTGAGCTACGCTCGCTTACGATACCTGATCGAAAGGAGAGAGCAGAATCGTGGATTTCCTAATGAATGTCAAGGCCTTTACAGACTCATTTTTTATTTTTTTTGAGCCCGTAATTTTCTGGAGGTCCTTTATAGAGGAAATGGAGCGAGCGAAGGGATTCGAGCCCTCGACATTAACTGGAGGGTCTTTAAAAACACTGAAATACTTAATAAAAAGCAGCTTTTGGCATTGCTGACAAAGAACCCTCAGCTTGAAGTACCTTTCAGGTACTCCTTCACTGAAATTCTTAGCAGCACCCTCCAAAATCTTTTCTTTTTCTTAAGCACTTCAGTGTTTCCAAAAACCCTTCCTTGGCAAGGTGATGCTCTACCAACTGAGCTACGCTTACTTACAATATTTGCCTGATTTGATAGTCTGGAATCGTGGATTCCCTAATGAATGTCAAGGCCTTTACAGACTCATTTTTCAATTTTTTTTGAGTCCGTAAAGGCCTTGATGAAATGCACCTGTTTTAGATGCTTTTTGAATATCAAATAGTATGTTTAGTTATAGACGATAATACTGATAGCTCCACCTAAATCATTGAGCTTACCGCCTTCTTTCTTTCCTCCGGTAATGTCGCGGGCGCCCTTAGGCTCACCATGGCAGTCCAGGCAGCCTTGGCCATAATATTCGGGGAGCATAAGGCGGTCTACCGTTTGGCCTTTAACTGTTTCTGCTTCTGCAAAGACATGTTTGTTTGTTTCCCAGCCTGAGGACCTGAAACTCTTTTCGAGGATTTTATTTTCAAAAGCATCAGGGCGGTTCTTACGGTTACGCACATAGTCCTTAGGAGCTGTGAGTTTGATAGAAACTTCCCCCCTCATAGCACTACGGAATTCTTCAGAAACCTGACGGGCAAAGACCGCAGGAAGGAATCCTTTAAAGCCTGTTCCTTTCTCATTAATCAGGGGCTGTACTTGGTCCATAACGCGCTGGATGGATTCAAGTAGGGCTGCAAAGCTTTTCTGGTAAAGTTCATTTTGATTTTGAGTGTCATCAAATCCGTGGCCTGTAGCGGCTTCGAAGTTTACTTTAGTCTGGGCGACAACAAAATCACTACTTAGGCCCTTGTCTCCAATATCTGGGTTATTGATGTGGGTTTGCTTATCAGAGACGACTTTCCGTGCAGCACGGAAGGCAGTGGCAAGGTCTAGGGCGAAGACTTCATTTTCAGCTTTAGCTAAAAGAGAAATCTGAGGAATGAAGAGCACTGATAGAAACAGTAGGATAGTTTTTTTCATTGGGTAAGAAGAGTTGATATTTGAAAGGGGGGTTAATATTCATGGTGAACGATGACACTAATAGCGCCTCCGAGTGTACCTAGCTTGCTACGGGGTTCTGGGGCTGTAGCTGTTTGGGTAGAAGGTTCATTTCCATAATGTCCTTTTACCACCTGAGGGCTTACTGCCTGAGGAGAGCCTCCGTGGCAGTCTAGGCAAGACTCCTGATAGTACTCGGGTAAGACAAGGCGGTCTGCGTGGTGATTATCTACGAGTACCTTTTCTTTAAATACATGCATGCCTTTTTCCCATTTGTCAGACTGAAACTTGTTTTCCATAACGTCTGCTTCAAACTTATCTGGGCTATTGTCTTTATTTAAGATGATCTCATGAGGGGCTGTTAGTTTGATCGAGACTTGCCCGTCTATGTTTTTTTCAAATTCTTCAGCAACCTTACGAACAAAAATAGCTGGAAGGAGGTTTTTGTCTGCCTTTCCTATTTTATTAATTTGTTCCTGTGACTCGTTCATTACTGTTTTGATTGCTTTTGTAAAAGCCTTAAACCCCTTTTTATGCATTTCACCTTGCCTGAATGTTTCTATGAAGGATTTGTTTGTGATCTCCTCAAAGTTATCTTGGGTTTGTTTTACGATGACAGTTCCTGTGAGGTGCTTGTCCCCAATATCAGGGTTATTTATGTGTTTTTGGTGGTGATCAATTACATTATGAGCCGCTCTAAAGTAGTAGGCTATGTCTAGTAAGAAGGTTTCGTTTTCGTGATCTGCTAGAAGGGGCGTTTGGTTGCAGAACAGTCCTATCAGAATAAGGAATATATGTACTGTTTTTTGCCTCACTGTTTTAGGCGCTGATTGATGATTGAGCTTGGCTTGCTAAGGTTTGACTCGCATGGGATACGTGTGACATGGATTGGGTTATCTCGTTGGCTGCATAAGATTGCTCCTCAATTGCTACAGCAATGCCTTGAGAGAGGGTATTGAGCGTTTCAATTGTTTGGGAAATGTTTTCCATAGAGTCGATGGAAGTCTTTGTGCTGGACTGAATGGCCTGGATTTGTCTTTCGATTTCCTTGGTAGCATCCGTACATTGCTTAGCTAGGCTCTTCACTTCACTAGCGACAACCTCAAACCCTTTACCGGCTTCACCAGCTCTGGCTGCTTCAATAGTTGCATTGACTGCAAGGAGATCTGTTTGGTGAGCAATACTATGGATGATCTCAACAATCTTATTAATTTGTTGAGCGCCGTCGCTGAGCTCGGTCATGACCTTGCGAGCATCTTGAGCTTGTTCGTGTGCTTCGGTAGCCATCTTAGATTCTTTAGCGCAATTACGGGCAACTTCAGTGATCGAAGTAGACATGCCTTCAATTGAGGCCGTTGCTTCAGTGGAGGCGGATGAAATCTTATGGGTTTCTTCGATGATCGTGTCTGTCACTCGTCGTAAGCTTTCACTCGTGTCGAGCTTTTTGATCATGTCACTCAAGCGCACTGTCATTGCATTGACAGATTTGGAGAGCATGCCAACCTCATCCGTTCTATTGATTTCAATCGTTTGATCAAATTTACCTGCTTCGAGACCTTTCATGTGTTGCATGATCTGTTTAATTGGCTCGATGAGGAATTTTGTGATCGAATGGTTGAGCCACCAGGCTATGCCTAGGCTAAACAAGATACCAAAAATCAAGAGTGAGACTGCTTCTCCTTTAGCTTCAGCTGCACCTGCCTCGGAGGCCTGCATAGAGTTACTCACAGCAACACGAATTTCTTCGATTTTTTGATTAAGAATTAAGGACTCTTCACCCAGTAATTCGATTTTGTCGATGGCTTTGTCTACCTTTTGGTTAGAGGTATGGAGTTGGGCTTGGTAATCCTCTTTGATTGTATTGATTTGCTGAGTGATATCACTCGAGATTTTGCGAGCATTGGAGATTAGGGTATTCCCCAGTACGCGACGATCATCTGCATAAGCGTCGGTAGCTTCAATAAATAGGTCATGGAGTTTTTCAACTTGTACGCCAAGAGAGTGAACTCCTTCAATGCCGACTGCTTCGAGTTCTTCTATGTGGGCTAACAGCTCTTCCTGGCTAGCATCTGCGTTATCTTCAGATTCATTAAGAAGACTCACAGCAAGGTCTATGAGCCAGTAGCGCAGGTCTTGGAAGGTATCCTCGGTTTCTACGATTAAGGCCAGATGTTCCTCAAGAACTTCTCGCTGGGTGATGAGCGCTTGATTTTCCTTAAGGCTCTTCAGCTGCGCATTAACAATATGGGTCTGTTGGTCGAGTAGCGTCTCTTCGTTCTCTATGTCCTTCTTTTGTTCCATGAGGCGCTCTAGATTTTGGTCAGTCCCATGGGTGAGTATGACCAGTGCAATCGAGAACACTATAATGACCAGAGAGTTTCCGAGAAAACAACGAGCCCTTACGCTAAAGTTTTTAAGGTTCATAGGGGAAGTGGGGTTGGGGTAAGAAAAGCCTTAATAGGAGGCCAGAGATGTTAACCTAAGTTTAATAGGAAAATAGCCAATCATCAAGCAAAGATAGCCTTGCAAGTGTATTTTTGGAGAATAGAGTGGGTTTATGATTCGATCTCAGACCCAAATCCGCGTTCGTTATGCCGAAACTGATGCAATGAGATTTGCTTATCACGGAAATTACGTAATTTGGTTTGATGTAGCTCGGGTAGAGATGATGGATGGGCTTGGCTATCCTTATAAGCGCTTGGAGGATGAGGGTATTTTTATACCGGTCCTTGGGGTTTCGGTCCGCTATAGTAAACCTGCTTATTTTGATGATGTGCTCACGATTAAAACAAGTATTCCTGAGATGCCTCGGGGACGAATGCATGTACAGTACGAGGTTTTGCGCGGGGATGAGCGTCTTGCTGAGGGTGAGAGCGAGCATGGCTTTATGACCCCAGCAGGAAAGGCTACACGGCCTCCGAAGGTTTTGCTAGAGCACCTAGCTCAGTATTTTACCTCCTGAGGGATCTGGAAGGTTTTTGCTTCGCGCGTATAAATTTTGGTAATTTGGCTTACGATTTCAGCGATTTGGCGGTTGTCTGTGCTGATGCATAAGCCTATCCGCTTGTAGAGAGGGTCTCGTTGTTGCAAGAGGGCTTCGATGCGTGCTTTTGGGTCGTCACACTGCAGGAGGGGGCGTTGTGTGCGGGAGTTTTGGGTGCGCTCCAGGATGGTCTCAGCGGATGCAGTCAGGCAAAGCGTAATGCCCTTAGGTTTCATGACCTCGATGATGCCTTCTTGGGTGATTAAGCCCCCGCCACAAGAGATTAAGCAAGCCTCTTTAGGGTGCCCTGAGGTGATGAACTCACGCTCTTGATTACGGAAATAAGCCTCACCCTCATTTTCAATAATTTCGGAGACAGTTGCATCACAAAGACGTTCGATTGTTTTGTCTGAGTCGATGAAGTTCAGGCCCAGCTTTTTGGCAACACGCCAACCAATGACAGACTTCCCGGTGCCCATGAAACCAACCAGGTAGAGGTTTGGGCGTTGCATGGGCGGTTTCATAAATAAAAGTGGGGTGGCAGACCGGACTTGAACCGGCGACCCCTGGAATCACAATCCAGTGCTCTAACCAACTGAGCTACAACCACCACAATTAAAGAGGTTTACAAGACAACTCGATTTTACGTAGATGTCAACCCTTTCTCTGCAGAAAATAGTTTATTCTGGCTGATAGTGGTGCTGTAGCATAAATAGTTAGAGGCTACGTACCACAGATTTAGCAACACCTTGGACCATTAATTCGGTCACAGGGTGGAAGCTTGGGTAGTTAACGTTCTCTGATTTTAAGTAGGGAGGCCTTCCTGGTTCTTGTATAAAGCGCTTAAGGGTTGTTTCATTATCAATAAGGGCGGCTACGATATCACCATTACGGGCTTCTTTTTGTTCTATGATGACAACGTCTCCGTCCATAATGCCGGCCTCAATCATGCTTTCTCCATCTACTTTGAGAGCAAAAATAGGGGCGCCTGAACGTTTTAGGCCAGCGGTCTCTACATCTACCTGGAGTTGGCCGATTGCAGCGCCAGATTCTACCCGGTCTGGATACCCTGCAGCAATACTGCCGTAGACGGGGACATCTGTGACATCAATGGTGTTATCATTAAAGGGGACAGCCGTAGGCATTTCTACAATGCGGTAAGCACGAGCATGCCCAGGGATGCGCTCGAGGTGGCCTTTTTTCTCGATGGCGCGTAAGTGGCCAGCTACAGCGTTAGTGCTTTTGAAGCCAAAGTGTTGCTGGGTGTCCCGGATGCTGGGCCAGTAGCCCTTTTGGGTAAAGTGGGTTTGGAGGTATTGGAGGATTTCTTCCTGACGTGACGTGAGACTTTTCATGATGTAAATATGTATATCTGAACATCAGGTCACTGTCAAGCGTCCTTGCGAAATTCTTTTTAGCCCAGGTCGATACTCTCGAGTGTTCTTTGGGTGGCCCCTTGGTTCTGGGTATGCCATTGGGCTGCCTTATTGGCTAAAGCAGCACGTTTGTTGGTATGCTCGAGTAGATCAAGTAAGGTTTGTTCTGCTTGATCCTTATCGGATACCTGGAGTGCTGCTTGAGCGTCTTTAAGGGAGCGGCAAATGGGCCCAAAGTTACTCATGTCTGGGCCATAAACGACAGCTTTGCCAGCAGCTGCAGCCTCGATTGGTGTTTGCCCGCCTTTATTTGGGGCTAGGCTTTTACCTACGAAAGCGAGGTCGCAGATTTGGGTTAGGCGCTTGAGCTCTCCGGTTGTATCGGCAATGTAAATACGTGTGTTGTCTGGGGCTTGTTTAGCGTCGGTGCGTAAATGCCAGGATAGGCCTGCGGCCTTACATAAAGCAATGATCGCTTTGCGCCGTTCGGAGTGTCTCGGGCACAAGAGCAGGCGGCAGGGGAGGTCGCGCAGTAGTGCTTGTTGGAGTGTATCAATGAGCATGGCTTCTTCGCCGTCCCAGGTTGAAGAGCCTAGCAAGACCAAGTCATCCTTAGCAAAGCCGAGTTCTGCTTTGAGTGCAGCTTTTTCTTCTTCAGAAAGATTGGGGCCTTGTGCGACATCAAACTTAATGTTGCCTGTTACAGTACTTGTGGCGGGGTTTGCCCCTACTGCTAAGTAACGATCCAGATCATACTGGGAGCTTGCTAAGAGCTTGTCGAGTTTGCGCAAAAGGCCTTTGGCAATCCAGCTTGCTTTCTTGTAGCGCGAGAAGGAGCGATTCGAGAGGCGCGCATTGATGAGCATGATGGGGACCCCGCGTCGGTGAGCTTGGTGGATATGCTCGGGCCAAAGTTCACCTTCCATCAGTAAGCATAAATCAGGTTGGAGCTGCCTCCAGGCAAGGACACTGAAAGGCCAAAAGTCTAGAGGGAAGGTTCCTGTGCGTAGGGTGATTTTGCTGTAACGCTCTCTTGCTATTTTATAAGCAGTGCTTGTTGTTGTGGTCAGGATGACCTCTACATCATCTCGAGCCTCAAGTGCTTCGAGTAGGGAGCTGATGGCTTGGACTTCGCCCACGCTAACCGCTTGGAGCCAGATCCGCTTCACCTGAGGGTTTTTCGGGCCTGGGGACCCAATAAGGCCAAAGCGGTGGTGGAAATCGCGAATATAGCCACCCCGCTTAAACATTCGCTTGAGATAATAAGGTAGAGTTACTATTAGTAAAGGGAGGAATAAGATGCGATACAGCCAAATCATGATCTGGGTTTCTCCCTTCTAACCCTTTAGAGCCCAGGGGAAAAGAAGAAAACTTAATTGCTTTTATGGTGATGGCAAAGTTAAAATAAAAAAATACCCTCATGCGAATCCTATCCCTGACCAACTGTATTTTGGACGAACGCCTCGGTTCTGGTAAGACAGCCATCCGCTGGACGCGGGGCCTCCGGGAGCGGGGGCACGAGGTAGACCTATTTTGCCCTACGGACTTTACCCTTTATCCTTCCTTCAAGAAAGCAGGGCGCTTACGTCAGGCCTTGGGCGCGCGTGGCTTCTTGCGGGAACGCTTAGCCTCTAAGCATTATGATTTGGTTGAATTCTACGGGGGGGAATTTGGCTGGGCCGTACGAGCCTTACATCAGGCAAAAAAACGCCCTGTCATTGTTGCACACACCAATGGGCTAGAATTGCTCGCTAAAGAACAAGAGAAACTTTACGAGCCAGAGCCTACAGGTCTTAAAGCTTATACCGCTAAAATTTACCGTCATTTAGACTGGAGTGCCTTTGAGTGCGCCGATTATTTAGTAACCATTTGTCAGGCAGATATTGATTATGCTCTTGAGCAAAAGTTATTTAAACCTGATGAGGTCGCGGTTGTGTCCCCAGGGATTGACCCAGAATATTTAAAGGCCCCCTGTAAGACAGAGCGTGAACACCGGGTAGCCTTTATTGGGAGTTGGATCGGGCGCAAGGATACCAAAAGTCTTGTCGCTGTGATGACCCGCTTATTGCAAGAAGACCTGCGCTTGGCCTTTGATATTTTTGGAACCTCTCAAGAGCAGGACAAAATCCATGAGGAATTTCCGTTTGAACTAAGGCCCCGTGTATTTGTTTACCCGTCTTTATCCCGTCAAGGAATGCAGCAGCAGTTAGCTAAAGCAAAAGTATTTTTCTTCCCGTCTTTATATGAAGGGTTTGGGATGGCCATTGCTGAGGCGATGGCTTGCGGGTGCGCTGTAGTAAGCACTAGGACTGGCTTTGGGGCAGATCTTAAGGATGGAGAAGACGCCTTGACCTGTGACTTTCAGGACGTAGAAGGGATGTCTCAGGCCATCAAAAAACTTTTAGATAATGAAGCGCTTAGAGAAAAAATAGCACGTGCAGGGTATGACAAAGTACAAAAACTCACCTGGAGTGCGCAGGTCGACAAGCTTGAGCAACTCTATAAAAACTGGATGAATCTTCAACAAAACCAAAAATGAACCCAACTGTAGAACGCTTTTTAGTTAAAATGCCTAGCTTGTATAAAAAAGCGATGCGTTTAAAACCGAATTATAACCGAGAGAAGTATGTATTTGCTTGCTTAAGTAAAAAAGGAGACATCCTTTTTGATGCTGGAGCTAATAAAGGTCATTACACGTGCTTCTTTTCACGCTGGGTAGGGCCTAAAGGGCAGGTGCATGCATTCGAGCCTATCCCTAATACTTTTAAAATGCTTGAGGATCGCTGCCAAGCAGAGCAGCTCCCTAGTAACTATTTTTTGAATGCAGTAGCGCTTGGCCAAAAAGAAGGTGAGGTAACCATGTTCATCCCCCAGGGCAATGACGAGCAGGCCTCTTTGCGAGAGCATGAAGAGGGGTCTTGGTCTGATGCGCAGGATGATGTGCAGAAGTGTGCCGTCCCCATGACAACCCTGGATGCTTACGCCCAAGAGAAAGGGATTTATAAGCTCGATTTTATTAAGATGGATTTAGAGGGGGCCGAACATGCCGCCTTCCTGGGCTCAGGAGGGTTATTGCAGGAATTTCAGCCCCTGATTCATGTAGAGCTATGCAGTGATTGGCTAAAAGATTTCGGGGTGAGCCCAAAGGCTATTCTCGATTATTTAAAGTCATTTGGTTACGATACTTTTATTGCCTACACGAGTGATCTTGTGCGAGATCCTGCAGTTAATGACCAGATTGAAAACGAGGAATCTGTTTCGGTTGATATGGTCTGTGCGAACAGGTCGCGACATGATTCTCGATTGTCTTGCCTGGGGTGGTAAGTAGTTCTGTGTGAAGCCTTATTGGATTAAAGACTGGCACTATTATTGCTAGTATCGTACAGTAATAATACAGGTCAAAATAAACCACAATGGGCGAATCACTAAAATGCGATATCTGTGGTAAGCTGGCAACGGTCCACCTCACCCAGATTGTAAATAACAAAATCCATAAGGTAAATTTGTGCGAAGAATGTGCCCAGCAAAAGGGTGTCACTAGTTCAGCCGGATTTTCCTTAGCAGATATGCTCGCCCAAAATCTAGACCTTTCCTTAGAAGGGATGGAAGAGTCGTCGCAGGAGCCGCATTGTACTCATTGTGGATGCACGGTTGAAGGGTTTAAAAAGCATGGGCGTTTAGGGTGCCCGGATTGTTACGTTGCTCTTAAGTCTGTGATAGAGCCTATCTTAGGTAACATCCACAAAGAGGTTATCCATAAGGGCAAGCGCCCTGTCAGTGGCCTGACTAGAATAGAATTTAAAAAACAAGTTGAAGCATTAGATGAGCAAATAGAGACCGCTATCGCTGAGGAGCGCTACGAAGATGCTGCACGCCTCAGAGATGAGATTCGTGTCTTAGAAAATCAAATGCCCACAACAGAATCTTAGGAATTTCATGAGTATACGCTCCCTCATAACAGCAAAGTCAGAACTTACCCATAGTACCAAGGCGGCAGTCCCGGTTGTTTTAAGTACGCGCATTCGCTTAGCACGTAACCTGAAAGCTATTTTCCCAGGGCGTGCCGAAGTGGCACAGCGTGAGGCCATATTGTCCCAGTGCCAAGAGGTAGTAGGGGGGCTCCCCGAGATGAAGGGAGGAGCAAGCATTTCCTTAGGAGAGTCTGATGAGATTGATCAGCAAGCCTTAGTCGAGCGCCACTTAGTGAGCCCAGAGCTTTTGGCCTCGCCTGAAGGGGCTGGGGTTGTGATAAGCAAAAACCAAGCTTGCTCCATCATGATTAATGAGGAGGACCACTTGCGAATTCAGATGGTAAAGACGGGCTTTCACTTTAAGAAGGTATGGAAGGCGATTGATACCGTAGATACCGAGATTGAAAAGCAGGTAGATTATGCCTTCTCGCCAGACTGGGGGTACTTAACCGCTTGCCCAACTAATTTGGGAACAGGTATGCGTGCTTCGGTGATGATGCATTTGCCAGGCTTGGTGATTGCCGAACAGATGGAAAAAGTAGTCAAAGCGGTTAATCAACTAGGCTTGGCTGTACGTGGTCTTTTTGGTGAGGGCTCTGATGCCAGTGGAAGTATTTTTCAGATTTCTAATCAGCAAACACTGGGTGAGAGCGAAGAAGATATCATCAAGCGTTTGACCGGCGTACTCAATACTGTCATCGAACAAGAACAAAATGCTCGTCAAAAGTTACTTGAAGATGACAGAATGAGCTTCCTAGATAAAATAGGACGTGCCTACGGCATTTTAACCCACAGTTACTACACCCACTCTGGCGAAGCGATGAACTTTCTATCCCTAATGCGTTTAGCTGTTGATTTAGGAATCCTTCCTGAAGACTACCGTGCTGTGGTGGATCGTCTCTTTATCGAATGCCAACCTGCGCACATTCAGTTAATGACTGAAGGTGCTGAAGACCCCAAGGCCCGTGATGCAGCCCGAGCTGTCATGCTGCGTGATCACTTTGGGGATGCCACCCTAAACTTTGATGCTGTTGCATAACCCTTTCATACCGTTTAACCTCTGATCATTACGCCCTATGGAACCCATGAATAACTTTACACCCCGCGCTCAACAGGTTTTAGCCTTGGCTCGAAAGGAAGCGGATCGTTTCCGTCATAACTATGTGGGAACCGAGCACTTATTGCTTGGTCTGATTAATTTAGGCCAGGGGGTTGCGGTCAATGTCCTACAGAAGATGGGGCTGGACCTAGAAACCGTACGCACTGCTGTAGAAAAGCAAGTAGGCGCAGGGCCCGAAGGCAAGAGTGTGGGGAACATCCCTTATACACCGCGAGTTAAGAAGGTCTTGGCGCTTTCCGGGAAGGAAGCTAAGGCGCTGAATCACTCTTACATCGGTACGGAGCATATCCTCTTAGGGCTTTTAAGAGAAGGTGAAGGCGTGGCCGCTCGGGTGCTTAAGATGCTCGAGGTTAATATCGAGCGCTGCCGTAATGAGATTTTAGCTGAACTTGATCCTAACTACTCTGGTGGAGAAATCGGAGGCGGTATCGAGCCTATGGGAATGGGTGGGCAACTTGGGCCTTACCCAGGTCCTGCAGGGATGGAAGAGAAGAAGGAAGTCAAGACGCCTGCCCTCAAGGCTTTTGGGCGTGACTTAACCGAGATGGCTCGTTCAGGCGAGATGGATCCGGTTATTGGCCGTAAGGACGAAATTAAGCGGGTCATTCAAATCTTGTGCCGCCGTGCAAAGAACAACCCTGTACTCATCGGGGAGGCAGGTGTCGGTAAAACCGCTATTGTAGAAGGCCTTGCTCAAGAGATTGCTTCAGGCAATGTACCCGAGCTTTTGATGGACAAGCGCGTAGTGACTTTGGACCTAGCTCTTATGGTTGCAGGTACGAAGTACCGTGGACAATTTGAAGAGCGTATCAAGGCTATTATGGACGAGATCCGTAAGGCTAAGAACATTATTATCTTTATTGATGAATTGCACACGATCGTGGGTGCGGGTGCGGCTGAAGGGGCAATGGACGCTTCGAACATCATTAAGCCTGCGTTATCCCGTGGTGAATTGCAGTGTATCGGTGCGACTACTCTGGCCGAATACCGTAAGTTCATCGAAAAGGATGGTGCCTTAGACAGACGATTCCAGTCTGTAAAGGTAGATGCTCCTTCTGTGGATGAAACTATCTTAATCCTTAAGGGAATTCAGGCTAAGTATGAAGACCACCATAAGGTCAACTATACTGAAGATGCATTGCATGCTGCAGCACGTTTGTCTGATCGTTATATTACAGGCCGCCACTTGCCAGATAAGGCAATTGATATTCTGGATGAAACCGGAGCACGTGCACGCATCAGCTCGATGGGGCGCCCGCCTGAGGTAGAGTCTATGAACAAGGAGATCGAAGCGGTTTGCAAGCAAAAGGAAGACGCCATCAGCAACCAGCAGTTTGAAGAGGCCGCTTCTTTCCGTGATAAGGAAAAGCAACTCCAGGCTCAGAAGGAGCAGATGATCGAAGACTGGAAGGCAAGCCGAGAAGAGGTCACTGTTGAAGTTTCCGAGGATGATATCCTGCACGTGGTTGCAGAGTGGACAGGTATTCCGCTTAACCGCATGGAAGAGGAAGAGAGCAAGAAGCTCTTGCGCCTTGAGCACGATTTACAAGAGCGTTTGATCGGGCAGGAAGAGCCTACTAAGGTGATTGCTCGGGCCTTGCGTCGCTCACGTGCGGACCTTAAGGACCCACGTCGCCCCATTGGTTCGTTCTTATTCCTCGGGCCTACAGGTGTGGGTAAGACTTACCTAGCGCGTATTTTGTCTGAACGCATGTTCGGGGATCAAGACGCTATGATTCAGATCGATATGTCTGAGTACATGGAGAAGTTTGCAATTTCACGCTTGATTGGTTCACCTCCAGGGTATGTCGGCCACGAAGATGGAGGGCAGCTGACCGAAGCTGTACGCCGCAAGCCTTATTCTTTGGTTCTTTTTGACGAGATCGAAAAGGCGCACCCTGATGTGGTTCAACTATTGCTACAAGTTCTCGAAGATGGGCGCTTGACTGATAGTTTGGGCCGTGTGGTTGATTTCCGTAACACGATTCTGATCATGACTTCTAACGTAGGTGCAGAGCTCATGATGAAGGAAACCTCTCTTGGGTTTGGCCATGGTATCAGTGACGAGCAAGACAGAGAGAAGGAAAGTGAAAAGCTCTTGGATGAAGCCAAGAAGTTCTTTAAGCCAGAATTCTTGAACCGCCTCACCGACATCATCGTGTTCCATTCTTTGTCACGCAATAGTATGTCTAAGATCGTAGACCTAGAACTTAGTAAGGTTGAAAGCCGCCTGAAGTCTCAAGAGATTGAGATTGATGTAAGTGATGAGGTCCGCGACTTGCTGATCGAGAAAGGTTATGACAAGAAGTACGGTGCGCGTCCATTACGACGTGCTGTAGAGCGCCTACTAGAAGACTCCTTGGCTGAGGCTATCCTTAGTGGTGATGTCGTACGCGGTAAGCCCGTGAAGGCACTGCAATGCCCAGATGAAGAGAAAGTATGCTTCGAGCAAGAGGGTGCCCCCAAGAAGAAAAAGTCCAAGCCAAAGCCCAAGAAGGACGAAGAAGATGAGTCTTCTCTGGAGCTAAGCCAAAACGGCAACGGCAACGGAAACGGCGCTTCTTAAGCTTGCTCGCGCTTCACTAACAAGTAGGTCATTGGGATAATGACCAGCGTTAGCAGTGTCCCGAATAGGAGGCCGCCCACGAGCACGTACCCGATTGCCTGGCGTGCTTCAGCGCCTGCGCCTGATGCTACAATGAGGGGAATAGCCCCACAAATCGTAGAGATTGTCGTCATGAGGATGGGGCGTAGGCGTAAGGCTGCTGCTTCTAGGATGGCTTCAAGCGTGCGCTTCCCAGCCTCACGGAGCTGATTAGCAAACTCTACCATAAGAATACCGTGTTTAGTAATCAGCCCGATTAGAGTGATCAGCCCAATCTGGGTAAAAATATTTATGCTTTCGCCCAGGATCCATAAAGTCAGCAGCGCCCCTCCACAGCCTAGAGGCACTGTCAGCATAATAATCAGTGGGTCCAGGAAGCTTTCAAATTGGATGGCTAAGATGGAGTAAATAAATACAAGGGCGAGTGCGAAAAGCAGTGTCATTGTTTTGGCACTTTCTTGGCGCTTTTTAGCTGCATCGGTATATTCAGTGCGGAAGCTATCGGGCAGGATGGTGTCTATCTTAGTGCTCAAGTAATCCATCCCTTCGGTGAGGGTTTGTCCAGGGTATAAGGAAGCCCTGATGGAGGCTGCACGCATTTGATTGTAGTGTTTAAGTTGGCCAGGGAGGATGCCAGGGACAAGATCTATGAAGGAGCTCAAAGCTATCCGTTGGCCCTCGTCTGTAGTGAGGTAAATTTCAGAAAGGTAGAGCGGTTTTTCTTTAGCCTTCAGCGTGACGTCGTATAGGACGGTGTCTTTTTTAAACTGGAGTGCCTCATTGCTGCTAAGCATCGTTTCTAGAGCGCTTGATAAGGCCTCGGCAGATATGTTTAAGCGGGCAACTCCGCTGCGGTCTATCTCAGCAGTGAAGCCAGGTTGGTTTAACTCTAGATTATGGTCAAAGTTTTCTAAGAAGCCTTCCTGGAGGCAGGCTTCTTTAAGGCGTTCGAGGTGTTTATAGAGCTCTGGGTAGCTGCCTAGGGTTTTGATGGAAAGGGATAGCTCTGAGGGGCGTTTGCTTTTTTTACTTACCCCAGGTAAGCTGACTTTTGGGGTCCAAGGCCAAACTCCCAAGGAAGGGATTAATTTGAAGCGCTCGCGTAATTCTTCAACAACCTCAAAGGAAGAGCGATCGCGGTCTTTCCAGTCTGTAAGCGGGGCAATAATACTTGCACCCCATTCTCCAACAAAAGTCGTTGTGCCTTTGACTTCTTCTAGAGTGCGTACGAGGTGGGCGATGGGTTGCACACGCTCGTCTAGCCTGCTTGTAGATTTTGACTCTAGCGGGCTGATATATATTCCGACCATCCCACGGTCTTCCGGAGGGGTGAGCTCATCTGGCAAAAGGGTGTAGAGCAAGGCAGACCCTGCAAATAGCACTAAAGCACCCGCAAGGATACTTTTAGGGAATAGAAGCAGCTTTTTCAAAAACCGCTGGTAGCTTTGGGTAAGCCGTGTGAGGTAGCCGTGTTTAGGAGTATCTTGGGCCGTTTCACTTGCTTTAAGGATGCGCGAGCACATCATAGGGGAGAGGGTCAGAGCAACAATTCCCGACACAATCACTGCTCCAGCCAAAGTGAGGGCAAACTCAATAAAAAGCTGACCAATAGCGCCTTTAATAAAAGCGATGGGGGCATACACACTAGCTAGGGTAAGCGTCATTGCGATGATGGCAAAGACAAGCTCCTTGCTCCCCTTAATCGCAGCACTAAAGGCGTCCATCCCTTCTTCCACGTGGCGGTAAATATTTTCGAGCACAACAATGGCATCATCCACCACAATCCCTACAGATAGTACCATGGCTAGCAGTGTGATCGTATTGATAGAAAACCCAAACAAACGCAGTAGGGCAAGGGTTCCTATTAAGGAAATAGGAATAGTGATCAGAGGGATAAGTGTAGAGCGTAGGTTTCTAAGGAATAGGAAAATAATAAGGATCACTAAGACCGTAGCTTCAAAGATCGCGCTTTCGATATTGCTTAGCGAGGTACGGATGAAGTTAGCATCATCTTGGTAGATAGAGAGCTTCATCCCCTCGGGGAGTTGCTTTTGCAAGTCAGGTAAGAGGTCGTGAATGGTGGAGGAAATCTCAAGTGGGTTACCATCGCTTGATTTTACAATGCCTAGCATTACCCCCGGTTGGCCATTAACACGTACGCGTTCTTTATATTCGTCTTGGAGGGTGACCTCAGCAATATCTTTTAATAAAACGACAGCGCCTTCTTGCTCACGGATGACGGTATTGCGGAAATCTTCAACGTTTGAAAGAGGGAGGGTGAGATTGATAGGTGTTTCCCCTTGGAATTTTCCTGCAGGGAGGGATGCTTGGCTTTTCTTAAGGCTGTTAATGACTTCATCTGGGTTAATCCCATAGGAGAAAAGCTTCAGCCGGTCTAGTGCTACGGCCATAGTGTAGTGGGGCCCTTTGATCTCTACGGAGGCGACATCTTTGACACTGCGCAGGGTATTTTTTAGGTTGAGGTGTGCATAGTGGGTAAGCTCTGGGTGGGAGGCTGTGTCACTGGCTAGGGTAAGGTGCAAGAAGGGTTCGTCTTCACTCCCTTTAGGTTCTACCGTGAGAGGTTTGAGGCCTTTGGGGAGCTTTGAGTTAACCCGTGCAAGGTGGTCACGTACGTTAGACAGGGCAGTGTCTAGGGAAGTCCCTGGTTTAAATATTAGGGTCACCTTGCCATGGTTTGTTACACTATTTGAGCGGATCGTTTCCAGGTTTTCTAACCCAGCTAAGGCATCCTCAAGCGGGAAGATGACCGAGGACTCGACAACTTCAGCGCTCGCGTTCGGGTAGACTGCCTTAATAGAGAGCGATGGGGTAACGATTTGGGGATATTCCCGTACAGTAAGGTGCTGATAGGAGAGGACTCCTACAATAATCAGTAGCAGATTAAGGATGGTAGCAAAGACAGGGCGCCGTATGAAGAATTCGCACAGATTCATCCTTGCTTATCGTAAATTTTTACAGGGCACTCGTTGTATAGCATAAAGTGCCCTCGGATAATAATAATATCCCCAGTATTTAAACCTTCGGTGACTTCAACAAAATTATTCCCCTGTAAGCCTATGGTGATGGGGGTGAGGATTGCTTTCCCCTCTACGACACGGTAGACATGGGGCGCGCTGTCTTCTAGGAAAATCGCTTCGGTCGGTAAGCCCAAGACATTGTCTCGCTGGTCAGTGACCACTTCTACATCAACGGTCATCCCGACGACAACGCCATTAGCCTCGAGTTTAGCCCGCGCTAGGCCCATACGTGTTGTGGGGTCAATAGCTTGCTGGACTGAGGTGATGACGCCTTTGTTATGATCTGCATAGACCTCTTGTTCAGGACGGATCTTGAAAATAAGATTCTCGGGGATGCCAAATTCTACCATGAGCTCGGACGGGTCATACACGGTTACGATCTCGTCTCGTTTTTTGACTGCAGCACCCTGGGTGACTTTAAAACTTCCACAGTAGCCATCGAAGGGCGCCTTGATTAATGTTTGTTCTAAAGATTGTTTCGCCTCTTCGGTTGCGATTTGTGCCATGATCCAGTCGCGCTCGAGCTCTTCTAGCCCGCGGGTACTTAGGTAGCCCTTACCTTCGAGCCCTTTAGAACGTTCGTAGTGCTTCCGGGCAAGGTCTTCATTTGCAATAGAGAGTTTGTAGACCTTCTCTAGATTTTCATTTTCTAGGGTAACGAGCAGCTCACCTTCTTTAACAGGCATGCCGGCTTGAGTATAAATTTGCTCAACAATCCCAGGGATTTTGGAATAGAGGTGGGACTCTTGCTTAGCCTTGATGGTACCGATGAGTTTGACTTTTTTGGTAATTCCTACAGGCTCTGCCGTGATAACCTCCACAAGCTTGGTGCGGTCTTGGGCAATTAGGGTAGAGCTTAGGCTTAGGAAGCCAATCAGTGTAAGTAACTTGGAGAACATAGACGTCTTCCTAATTATCCTATTATTTAGGCAAAGCGCAAGCCAAAGGAGGTTATGATATTTTGTTATTATTTGCTGTTGAGTGATATAGATATATTTCATTGACTTTGGGTTATTAATTATTATCTATGCTAATTACTTAACATTATTACTTATGATTGATATCTCTATTATAGCTTTGTATCTCTTAGCCACCCTGTTCGTTGGGATTTGGACTGGGAGAAATATTAAGAACATCCAGGATTATGCGGTATCTCACCGTAATTATTCTGCCGCTACGATTGTAGCTACACTTACAGCAACGATGATTGGTGGAGGGTCCACTTTTGGTGTTGCTGGTAAAGTATTTAGTGTGGGCATTATCTTTATTGCCGTTACTTATGCCATTGGGCTAAATAAGCTGCTGATTGCGCCTTGGGTAGGGGGTAAGATTGCTCAATTCGAAGACCAGATCTCTGTTGGAGGGATTATGGGGAGTTTTTATGGTAAAGAATGCCGAGTGATTTCAGGCTTAGCAGCAACCTTTGTATCGATTGCTTTCGTAAGCATGCAGGTGAGTGCAATGGGGCATGTCTTTAGCTATTTTCTAGGGATCTCTGTTGAGTTAGGCATTCTTATTGGGTGCGGAATTGTTATAGCGTACTCAGCCTTCGGGGGTATGCGCTCTGTAGTGACTACAGATGTTATGCAGTTTGCAGTGCTTATCGTGGCTATTCCTATTGCTTGTACTGCTGGTGCAGGTAAACTGGGCGGAATCACTAATGTATTAGCCAATGTGCCTTTAGAGCACCTCACCATATCTCCATCCCAAGAGAATTTCTGGGACCATGTGATGTTGTTTTTTATGTTCTTGCTCGTAGGGTCCTTCCATCCTTCCTTTATGCAGCGCTGGCTTATTGCTAAGGATAAAAAGCAAGCCCTGATTGCAACGCGTTTAACGGGTATCATTTCTATTCCATTTTTTACAGTAGTGGGCCTCATCGGCCTAGTTGTGCTTTCTTTGGAGCCAACTATGGACCCTAATTCAGCAATGCCCTATATGATTGATGTGATGCTTCCTGTTGGTATCAAGGGGCTAACCATTGCCGGTATTATGGCCGTGATTATGTCTACTGCAGACTCAGAACTTAATATTGCCGGTATTTCCTTAATTCATGATGTTATTAATCCTCTCAGGAAGCAGCCTTTGTCTGATGCTTCAGAGCTCAAGATCACCAGGATTAGTACCTTCTTGCTCGGGGTTTCTACGGTTGTAGTGTCTTTAAACTTTTCTACGATTATAGATATATTGCTATACACTCGGAATTTCTGGGTCCCTACTATTGTTCCAGCCCTTGTTATTGGGTTAGCGGGTTATAAGGGGAGTCCACGTTGCTTCTGGGGTGGTTTCTTTGTCGGGGTTATCTCCCTGCTATTATGGAATCAGTTCCTAGAGCCTTATTTACACTTTGACGGCGTGATTCCAGCAATGCTCTTTAATGCCACTACATTTTTTATTATTCGAATGTTTGAAAGCGAGGGCCAAGAAAGTGGTTGTGAGGTCCCTCAAAAGCTTAATGAATATCCTGCTTGAGATTCTTAAAGGACCTTTGCGGCTCTCACGTAGCCGGGTTGAGAAATATGGTGCCCAGTATAAAGTCTTTGGGATTTTTGGGGTCATCAATTATGTCATCCCGTACTTCATGTGGAGTCAGCAGAACTACAATGATGATATTGCTTTAGGCCTGCGGATCATTGCAGGGGGGCTTTGTGTGCCTCTTATTTTCAGTAGCGACCTTTGGGGCCGGTGGGGTAGGTATCTGCCTTTGTACTGGCACCTAACCCTCGTGTATTGCTTGCCCTTTTTTACGACCTATATGCTGCTCAGTAATGGGGGCTCTACGACTTGGCTGATGAACATGTCCCTGGCACTGTTTCTCTTAGCCTTGGTCGTGGATTGGTTGAGCTTCTTCTTGATCTTGAGTACAGGGGTATTCCTAGGGTGGGGCTTCTATACTCAGATTACTGGGGGCGGTGCTGTAGTTGTGGATACAGAAACCTTATACATGGCCGTTTACATGTATACCTTCGCAACCCTCATTGGGTTCATCTTTTCGCGTAATCGCCAGTTGCTTGAGGATGAGCGCTACACAACACTCAAGACCTTAGGCGGTGTGATTGCTCATGAAATGCGCACGCCGCTGATCGCCCTATCAGAGAGTGCGCGTTCTGTGCAGGAGAGTTTTACACCTCTGCTAGATGGGTACAAGCAGGCCCAGCAAGCAGGCTTACCCGTCCAGACACTGCCGCCCCATAAAGTAGCCTACCTTAAGGAACTGCCTGAGGATCAGCAGACGACTATCCAGGGGGCCCTTTCGATGATTGATATGTTCCTGATGAACCTAAAGCCGCTCCCTCTGGATGCCGAAGGAGAGGTTTGTTCGATTCAGGCATGTGTGGACACTGCGCTTGAGGAGTATCCGTTCTTCCCGAATGAGCGTCAATTAATCCACTGGGATTGCGCGCATGATTTTAATTTCCGGGGCAACTCAACCTTGATCAAGCACGTCTTGTTTAACCTGCTCAAGAATGCCATTTATTACGTGCGCGCAGCAAATAAGGGGGAAATCCACTTATGGACAGAATCCTCAGGGTCTGTCAGCACCCTGTACGTTAAGGACACTGGCTCAGGGATTGCCCCTAGAGTGCTCCCTCGGATCTTTGACCGCTTCTACACCCAAACGCGCCACGGTACTGGGATTGGCCTGCCATTTTGTAAGCTCGTGCTAGAAGGCCTAGGCGGAGGGATTACATGTGACTCTGTAGAGGGGGAGTATACGCTCTTTGCTTTGAATTTCCCGAATATAAGGGCGAAAGATAAGCCGGCTTTAGGGGAATGGTCGGGGTTGCAGAGCTTTTGAGATCCGTCTCTCTTTAGGTGGTGCCAGGGGGGAGATTTGAACTCCCGACCAAAGGCTTATGAGTCCTCTGCTCTACCACTGAGCTACCCTGGCAAGTTCCGTAAATAGGAAGTACTTAGGAAGCCAATTCAGGAGCCTTTTGGCAAGGATTTTTTGCCCAGAAACAGCAATTTCCCTGAGTCAGGGGCGGATAGGGGGCCGCTTGCTTGTTATTCCTCCTCTTTGAAAGATATACTCTTATCTTTTTTAGAACGCTCAGGAGGATTGAGCTCATGTTCAAGCTCATCTCGCTTTTTTTGAAGATTATGAAGCTTTCTCTCAAATGCTTTGTATTCAGGGCTAAGCCTAGCATCTTGCTTTATAGTAGTCATATTACCATCAATGTCGAAGATCTCGCGCTCATATGATTTAATCTGAGCTTCTAGATCTTTCATGCGGGCCTCTACTTCTTCGTCAGATCCCTCAACATTAGCGAGATCATCTTCAGTTTTTATGATTCTGTCCTCAAGTTCGTTGATCCTGTTTTCTTGGTCTTTGAATCTATTCTTTAGGATAACCTCTCTTTCCTCAACCTGAGCTTTCATGCCATCAATGTAGTGATTGAATACCTTTAAAATCCACTCTTTGCCGTAAGTCTCCATTTCCTCAGATGACATTTCTAGGAGCATGTCATGAGTGGGGTTTGCTAGCATTCTCTTTTTGAGTTGCTTCGCTTTTTTTATTGGGTTGAAGGAGTTTTTCTTTGGTTTTTGTGTTCTACGTTCTTCTACTTTTTTGTCCTGGACGTCTTCTGCTAATTCTTGACTATTCCTGCTTTGGCGTGAAAAGGTCCGGGATACTTGCCGCGTGAACCCTGAAAATTGACCAGAAAGTTGCCTGGATAGCCTTCTAAGTGAAGACTCTCTTTGGATACGCTGGGTGACCCTTCTGGGCGCACTAGAGTTTGTTCTGCGCAGTAGTGGTCTGCTTCGCCGTTGTGGTCTTTCTGCAGGTTGCTGCCCCTCATTTGAAGGCCGGTTTGGGTTGTTTGGTCGAATGTTTGGCATAGCTCAGCTCTCCTAGTTATTATTTTACTTTTAATATTATATTATTAATAAATAAATAATACCAGCTTATTCGGAGATTCTGTTTTTAGTTGTTAATGATCAATAAGTTATGGTGAAAGGATCAGCCTCAAGCAATGCTCTGTTTTAGGCGAATTGGTAACCACTGTCTTTTAGAGCCTTTTCGATTCCCTCGTACACACCTTCGAGTTGCTTAACCTCAACCTCAAGCAGGATCCGCTTGTTAGTCTCTGGGGTATTTGAGCCTTCCAGGATTTTTGAGCCAAGGTCTGACACTTTGCGCCGGATAAATGCCCCCATGCCTCCTGGAAGTTGCTTCTTCAAATTTACTAGCTTGTCTTTAATAATGAGCAAATAGTTAACTCGAAGTGTTTCAATTTGCTCTTTGAGTAGCTCGATCTCAGTTTTTCTATATTCTTCATATTTCTTATCATAGGCAGATAGCGCCTCTTCTGCAGTATCAGAAGAATCTATTGAGATCGCTGTAATGAGTGCCTGACGCTCAGGTGAGTGAATGTTAAGAGTTTTTTCTTCTAGCTGTTTTAGCTCTTGGGTAGAGTGATAAAGAGCCTTATTAAGGCAACGAAAAGCGATCCTATGGCCATCTGTTTCTGTATCTGTTTGGTCTTTAGCCCATTGAACATCAATTTCTATTGGGTTTATGAAGAGGTCGTCTATAACAGGCGCAACACGGTGTTCGGGTGCGCGCTTCTTTAGCTTTTTCTCGGCTGGTTCTGTGTGGATTTTTTTGTTCTTAAGCCTCTTAATGACTTCATGGGGTGCCTTACCTAAGCTTGAGTAAACTTTGACTTTTTCCTCAAGCTTTATGCTGCCTTCATGGATTGCAAGTGCTGTTTCTATGGCTTCTTTGCTTGTAGGTGCCCCTTGTGTGAGGAGAAATTCAACCGTATCATGATTATAGTGAATATTGGCCAAGGTAATCTCAAAGGCTTTATGGGTTGACTGGAAGAAATCGTTAGAGGTTTGTACGAGCTGTGCAATATATTCTTCCTGGAGTTTGTCAGGATTTTTAAGAATGTGTGCAATCTGTCCTTGCTGGGTTTTCAGGTGTTGCGCGCGCTCTTTTTCCATCTTGCTTATGATGAGCGCTAATGTTTCGAGTACCTTTTTGTAGCCTAATTTTTGGGCTTGTTCTGGTGTTAGTTGCGCAGCTTCCTCACGTGTGAGATTCAGTATACTGCGTCTGCCGATTACTGGCTTAGAGGGTTTTTGAAATGTTTCCTTGGTAGGCGTTTGGAAATGAATCCCCTTCTTTAAGATAGAGGCAGGCTTAAGACGCGGTGCGTTCTTAAGCGAACTCAAGCTCATGGTCTTCGGGCTTAAATTGATAACCTTTTGTTTCGGGTTCCCTGAGGAGGAGCGCCGTTCTAGGTCGGAGTTTGAGTTCTTGCGCTCTCTCGGAGAATTCGGGGCACTAGTAGAAAGGCGAACAGAACGTGACCCAAGGGTGAAAGGTTTTTCTTCTATGTCTTTACTATTCCTTCTGCCAAAAGATAATGTGACTATGGCTAACGAAGACCCAAATTTTTTCATACGGTGAATGCTTCCTCGTCTGCCATGGGAGGGGCGTACTTGCTCAGGGCTAGAGTTTACGCTTCTGCTGTTTTCAGGAGATAGGCCACTGTGCCCTGAGTTGGAAGGCTTAGGTTCTTGGTTTGAGTAAGTGCTTACGTGTGTCTGTTGAAGGCGGTCCATGATGTTGTGCTATTAATTTAATTAATGAGACAATAGTATTATTAATGGATATGTCTAGCTTTTTTGACTAAATCCTAAGATTTTTCTTTACATGAACAAATGTTCATGCATAAATAGGACCTATGCTATCTATAGTCTCATCAGGTGCCCTGCAAGGAGTCTCAGCCCATCCGGTTCAGGTTGAGGTGAACACGGGTGAAATGGGCGAACTACGCTTCATATTAGTAGGACTGCCCGATACTGCCGTCAAAGAGTCCCAAGATCGAGTTTTTTCTGCACTTTCTAACACAGGGTTCCGCCCCCCAGAGACTCGTACCACGATCAACCTAGCTCCGGGCCATATCCGTAAGGAGGGGCCTTTGTATGACTTACCGATTGCTTTGGGTCTTTTGGCAGCAAGTAACCAAATTCCCAAGGAAGTGCTCGAGGGGTACTTAGTCGCGGGGGAGTTAGGCTTATCCGGGAAGACTCGCCCCATCCGCGGGGGCTTAGCTTTAGCGCTACTAGCGCGCAAACAAAAGAAAAAAGGGGTGTTACTCCCCCCACAAAGTGCTGATGAAGCTGCTTTAGTTGCAGATGTACCTGTTTACCCGGTACGCTCCTTGGACGAGGCTGTACGCTTTTTGTTAGGAGAGAAAGACATTGCTCCCCTGGGGCCAGAGGACAGTGCCTTTCGTCAAGAGATCCCTGAAGAATTAGCGGTAGACTTCGCAGAGATTAAGGGACAACGCGCTTTACGGCGTGCTGTAGAAGTCGCTGTGGCCGGTGGGCACAATCTACTAATGATTGGCCCACCGGGTTCAGGGAAGTCTATGGTGGCCAAGCGTATCCCAGGGATTATGCCCGAACCCTCCTTGGATGAATTCCTCGAAATTTTGGGGATTCATTCCGCAGCTGGGATGACACTGAGTAATGCCCAGAAGACTTTCAAACGCCCATTCCGTTCCCCACACCACACGATTAGCGATGTAGGCTTGTTAGGCGGGGGGAGTATCCCGGGCCCTGGGGAGATTTCCTTAGCGCATAATGGTGTGTTGTTCATGGATGAGCTTCCAGAATTTAAGCGCTCGGCTCTAGAGGTTTTGCGCCAACCTCTAGAGGAGGGGGAGGTTTCAATCTCTCGTAGTGCGGGTAAAATTACACTGCCGTCCTCAGTCATGCTCGTAGCTGCAATGAACCCGTGCCCTTGCGGCTACATGGGGGACCCGAAGCGCGAGTGTCGCTGTTCGGTTCCGCAAGTGCAACGTTACCGCTCTCGTATTAGTGGTCCTTTGCTTGATCGTATTGATATCCATATTGATGCTCCAGCCTTAGCGCTCGAGGAGTTACGTTCTGAGCAATCCGGCGAGAGCTCGGGGACCTTGCGCGAGCGTATTGAGCACTCTCGGGGGCGTCAAAAGAAGCGCTTCAATAACACAAGGACAACCTGTAACTCGAATATGAGCCATGGCCAGATCCGCCAGTACTGCTCAATCGATAAGTCCCAGGGGGATTTACTCCAGAAGGCGTTCTCTGAGTTAAACCTGTCGGCCCGTGCCTACGACCGGATCCTAAAGGTCGCCAGAACCATTGCTGACCTAGAGGATTCTCAGCGCATCCAGACTCCGCACCTTTTAGAAGCGATCCGCTACCGTAGCCTAGATAGGAACTTGTTCTACTAGCGGGACTTAGGGATACACTTTGGGATTGCCAATGGGGTGGGTAATATGCTATTATTAATAATAGTATATCCCATCTACCCTTATGGTCCCCAGTCGCTCTCAAGGTCTTTACACACTTCACAGCCTTATCCTCCTTATTTGGCAACCCTTATTCTTTTGCTTATTGCTTGTTGTCGCAGCGGAGTTTTTAGGCACGATCGAATACCACATGGTTAATTTGCCCCTGTTCCTGGGTGGCGTTGTGGCTAGTAGTTTTATAACCTTTAATTCAACCCAATACCTCACCCTAAATTTGGGTAAAGTTAGGTGGGCAGATGTTTGGGATGTAACCAACCGGCAGACCTTGGTCCTCTTGCTCGTCATGACGACGATCATTTTCGCGACAAAGGATAAAGACATCAGTCGTTTATTCATCGGTTATTTTGTCCTTTTAAGTTGGGTTATCCTTTTATTCTTAAATAGCAAGCTGCCCGTATTTTTATCGCGCCTGGTCTTTCGTGGGGAAAACATACGGGCCTGTTTATTAGTAGGTTCCCCCGAGATGTGTGCCCGAGTCGAGAAATGGCTCCATGAGAGTCAGCATTTAGGCTTTAACATCATCGGGCTGATCACTTTTGATGGAAAAGACAAAGGCATAAGCACCATTCCTCTACACACGCCTATCTTAGGCGGTCTGCTAGATTTACCTCGTGTGATGCGCGAGCGTAATGTCAGCCAAATTGTTCTGTTAGGCACGCATGACTCCCAAGAAGAAGTCCACGAGATCATGCAAATCTGTGAGAAAGAAGGCTGCCGTGTCCTTATTTATAACCCTTGGGAGCAATATTTTAAGCGCCCGCTCCACGTTATTCAAGAAGGCCCCCACACCTTTTTTGCCCTCAAAGAAGACCCCTTAGGCAATCCCGTCAATCAGTTTACTAAACGCATGCTGGATTTAGCCATATCCTTACCTGTCGTTCTTTTTGTTTTACCTATTTTGTGTCTCTTTGTTTCCCTCATCCACCTTTTCTTTTCACGCGGCCCTCTCTTCTTTAAGCAAGAGCGCTGCGGCATCAACGGGAAGACCTTCTGGATCTACAAGTTCCGCACCATGCGCTACCAAGACCCCAGCAAAGCTTCTGAGGGTACTCAAGCCAGCGCCAATGACTCACGCATCTTCCCCCTCGGTACTTTCCTACGCCGCTCCAGCCTCGATGAGTTCCCTCAGTTTATAAACGTCCTCATCGGCGATATGAGTGTCGTAGGCCCCCGTCCTCACTTCCGCGAGCACGACGATATCTTCGCCCAATACGTCGACGTCTACCGCCAACGCCAGTTCGCCAAACCCGGCATCACCGGCCTCGCCCAAACCCGCGGCTACCGCGGTGAAATCAAACGCCTCGACATGCTCCACAAACGTGTCCACTACGATCTCGAATACGTCGACAACTGGAGCTTCAGCATGGACATCGGCCTCATTATTCGCACGGCCTGGCAAGTATTCTTCCCCCCCAAGAGCGCTTATTAGGCCAAAGGCGGGCGATCTACTGCGTTAGAGGCTACGTTTTCTTGATCACGCACTTGTGTGCGCTCACAGCGAAATCCTTCACCTCTGCCTTGTAGCTCATCCCGCCTTTGGCCTAATAATATTTGAAATTACTTTGTAATTCCAAATCGAACAAAACAAGTGTTCGATCTGTTAAGTTAGCGTTACTGCCTGCGTTCTCTTAACTGTGCCCTTCGTAGCTTTAGCGTAGTAGGGTCACGCACTTATGTGCGCTCATGGCGAGAGCCTTTACCCGCCGCTAAAGCCTTGGTTTTTTGTTTGAAGCAATAAGTATCTGGTTTTATGATAATATAAACCTTTATGGAACTCCCTACGCAAAAGCCCCTTCGTATTCTTGTCACCGGTGCATCCGGTTTGGTGGGGCGTGCGGTTAGTGAATCCCTCAGTGCTCAAGGTCATACCGTTATCCCTTTAAGCCATACGAAGAGGCCCGATACCTTTCATTGGAACCCCATTGCCTTAACGATCGACACAGAAGCTTTAGAGAATCTCGATGCTGTAATCCACTTAGCTGGGGAGCCTGTCTTTGGTTGGTGGAGCTCCTATAAGAAAAAGCAGATCGCGCTCACTCGAATACAAGGCACTCGCTTCCTTTGTGAGCAACTATTGCAGTGCAAGGTCCGTCCGAAAGTCTTTATTGCAGCCTCGGCCTCAGGCTACTATGGTCCGGGCCCTTTTACCGACCCACTAACAGAAAGCTCCCCTCAAGGAGATGGTTTTTTAGCACATGTGTGTTCTGATTGGGAGGCCGCAGCAATCCCTCTGGAAGAAGCAGGTACACGTGTTATCCAGTTTCGTTTTGGAACAGTGCTTGGTGCAGGGGGAGGGGTGCTTGCTAAAATGGTCCCTCTTTTTCAGCGTGCTTTTCCTGTCTGTGTAGGGCGCAAAAAACAACGTGTCTGCTGGGTGGCGCTAGACGATGTTGTGCGGATGGTTCATTATGGCTTAGTCGATGAGGCTTGGTCAGGCCCGATTAATGCGGTAGCACCTCAGCCCGTTACCAATAGTATGTTTGCCCGAACCCTTGCCTCCGTTTTAGGGAAGCGTGTATGGATGCGTGTCCCTTCATGGTTATTACGCATGCTCATCGGGGAGATGGCGCGCGAGCTACTACTCGCAGACCATCCTTTAAAGCCTCAAAAGCTTTCTGACCTAGGGTTTACCTATGTCTACCCAGAGCTCCAGGGCGCACTGAAACACGCTCTAGAAGACTAGAAGTGACAGTGCTCGCCTTTTTTAAAGCTCTGCACAAAGCCGACTAAGAGCTTAACCGCGTTTTCTACGTCAGCTAAGTCTACCATTTCACTCGGTGTATGCATGTAGCGCAGCGGGATGGAGATCAACCCGGTAGCCACACCTTGGCGTGCCATTTGCATAACACGTGCATCTGTTCCTGTAGGGCGAGCGTCCGCCTCTATTTGGTAAGGGATCTTAAGCTTCTTCGCGCAATCCGTAAGCTTTTTAAAGACCATCGGATTCGTATTAGGCCCGCGGCTAATAATAGGGCCCTTGCTCATTTCAAACTTACCAAAGCGCTTAGGATCACAATTCGGGTGGTCGGTAGCATGCCCCACATCCACAGCAATAGCAATGTGCGGGTTTACCGAAAAGCTTGACGTGGTTGCTCCACGCACGCCAACTTCTTCTTGAGCGGTTGCCACAGAGACCAAACAGGCAGCGAGCTTCTTCTTAAGCTTAGAAAGGCGGCGTAAGGTTTCAGACACAACATAACACCCCGCCTTGTCATCAAAGGCACGGGCTGCTCCAATGCTGCCGCGGATCAACTCAAAGCCATGGTCGTAAACAATAGGGTCTCCAATAGACACAAGCTTCAGGGCTTCCTTGTCGCTCTTCGCACCGATATCGATCCACATCTCATGGAGCTTTGGGGTCTTTTTACGGTCTTCTGCATCCATGAGGTGTACAGCACGCTTCCCGGTAACGCCTTTGACAACGCCCTTACTGGTGAGGATACAAACGCGGCGTCCAGAGATGATGCTTAGGTCATGGCCACCAATGGTGTCAAAGTATATAAATCCCTTGGGGTCAACATAGCGGACCATTAGCCCCAGCTCATCCATATGACCAGCAAGCATGATGATCGGGTCGCCCTTGGGGTTAAGGGTCGCGATGCGGTTACCTAGAGCATCCTTTTCGTAGCGGTCTGCAGCGGGCTTAAGGTATTTGTTTAGAACAGCTTGCGCTTCAAACTCGAACCCAGAAGGGGAGCGCGCATTTAGGAGGTCTACCAGGAACTTATCAGGCTTGATTGCTTTGTTTGTCGACATACAAAGAACTTAGCATGAATAAGGCCAGGCTATCAAAGCTTTTGTCCTTGACCAAATTCGATATCATTGTATCAGTTTTGGGTATGGATATTAGTGGAAATATGCCAACAGTGCAGGCTTTTGGAGGGCTGCTGCCTTCATTGTATCAGCAGTTGCCTGATCGTAAGGGGCAGACCCTTTTAAATTTTATAGGCCTCTGTGAAACGACTTTACTCAAAAACCCTAAGGACATAGTCACTGTGACTGCTCTCTTGGAGGTTATTTATGATGCTAGCATTCCTTCTCCTTATAGGTGTCGTGCGCTTTCGGCTATTTGCAATGTTCTACTGAATTCTGAAGATCCTTCTGTCTCTGGGTATGGCGGTACTCTATTGTTCCCATTAGTTGAAGATTTAACCCTGCCTTCTAAAATACGCTTGAATGCCTTGAATGCTCTTTTGTCCAGAGAAGAAGGGCAGGGTATTCCTAGCGGCTGGGTTGCCCACTACAAGTCTCTCCTTTGTGCTCAAGACCTCGATGAAGAAGATCTTTTTGATTTAATCCTCCTGTTTATGAGAAAAGATGGGGTTGATCTGCTTAAGGACGAGCTCACTTCAGCTGCCCTGAGGATAACAGAACACCCCTTAAATAGGGAGTCTGGTTGTGTTTATTGTGCGATTAAATTCTTGTGGGATCATGTTCCCGAGAAGAAAGATTTATTATGGGACAGGCTTGTGGTTTTAATGAATGCGCGCTTCTGTACATTAGCCTCAGCCGAGCTCTTAATTCAGTCTCCATTCCCTGAGCACGAATCACTCGTGCTTCAAGTGATTGAGGGAGAGTGTAAGTCAGTGGCTTATACTAAAGAAGACTATTCATCTGCTTTAAGACTGATAAAGAATCTAAGTCGATGGGAACATCCGCAGGTCGCACTCTGTCTAAAGCCTTTGTTAGACTCAGTCTCGGCTTTATCCCAAAAAGCATTGATTGATGTTACTGAAGCGCTCTTCAAAAGTGCCTATACACAGCAGGAGGCTATCCGTTATTACCAAAAAGCTATCGAGCAGTCAGAGCCTTTGCAGCGCAAGCTCCTAGCACACCGTTGTAGTATCGAAAAACTGGCTGGGGTGGATAGTGATACACTTACAGGAAGTGAATTCGATAACTTAATGAGCATTGCTTTGGTAGAGTCCATCACAGAGTACTTTAAGACAAATGCTTTAAGCCTTTCTACTCAGGTAAAGGAATCTGTCTTGAGGATGTTAACGCAGCCACATGCGTTAAGCAATTCGGAGCTAGCTGTTGCCGTTAAAAAGGGAGAGAAGCTAGCAATTCCTTTTATCATGAAGTGTGATGCCCAAACATATAATCATGCCGTTGGCTTCGTCAACTATGGCAACTATCAGGCCGCATGTAACCGTGGGTATGCCTCACGAAGCCGAATGTTTAGGCTCACCTCACAGACAATTAGGCGAAAAACTGAATGCGAAAGTGAATTTTCTGAAGACTTGTTTTTTAATTGTGGTTTTGAAATTAGTGAGTCTTCCTGGAAGCAATGGGTAGGGCGTTATCCTCCTTTCTATGAGGTCACTCAAGGAGAACAAAAAGTGGGGAACTGTGCTTGGTCTTCGTGTAAGAGTTTGTTTTTAATGAGCTTATTTTTTGTCTTGTGCGAAGAAAACGGCCTTGATTTTGAGACAGAAAATAAGGATTGGCTCAAGCTAGAGCATGTGAAAATAGAGTCTATCGCTAAAAATATTTTCAGTGATTGGTCTTTGTGGGATCGTATGCGCGCCCATGGACAATACCAAGGCCACCCTAGGGCATTAGAAGAAATGGTCTGTAAGGCAGGGTTTAAGACTACTAACATGGCTCATATACGCTTAGCAAAAATTCAAGTGCAGGAGCTCGTGCAGCAAAAGAAATTAATAGCTTTTGATGTGTTGCAGCAAAAATATGACGAAAATCTATCTTGGGTTATTGCTAAGGAGGAAGAACCTTATGCGCTCAGCCCAGGAGGAGAGAATTTCTTAAGTTTGGTTGATGGAGTGATAGAACCTGACACTGACTCTGAATCAGACTCTATGGAATATGAAACAATTCCTTTCCATCCTCTTTATGATGGTTGGTGGTAATTTTGATTATTTAGCTGAATCCTAATGGTACTCGATAATGCAGGCTGGGTGCTCCTTGTCTGAGCTGAGCTGTTCGGCAATTTCCTCAAGCGGGTAAGTCCAAATCTCTGCGAGGGTAGGGTGGTACCAATGTACTTTGAGTAATCCATGCACAGTAGCCTTCAGTGTGACAGCTACTGCTAAAGAGTGGATGAGCTCGCTAGCGTCTTTACCCACGCATTCGGCCCCAAGTACCTGGCCTGTTTCTTTATGTGCGAAGATTTGCACGTAGCCCTCAAGCGCATCCATAAGGATAGACTTCCCGTTGTCTTCAAAGGCATATTCTGCGCTAATATAGGGGATGCTCTGGGCCTTGAGGTCTTTCTCGCTCAAGCCTGCTGAGGCGACTTGAGGGTCTGTAAAAATAACTTTGGTGAGGTCACGGTAGCTCACAGGTGTAGCAGGCTTACCACAAGCATGGTGCGCTGAGCATTCCCCTTGAAGGATTGCAATATGCACAATTTCGTGCGGGCCTGCGCAGTCACCCGCAGCATAAACATTTTTATTAGTAGACTGCTGGTACTCGTTCGTTTTGATGTGCCCACTTTTGAGTAGATCAATCCCAGCAGCCTCAAGGTTAAGCTCGGCCGTAGCAGGCTTGCGCCCCATCGCATTAAAGAGCACTTGCGCATTACGCATCACTGTCTTGCCCTCATGCTCGAAACTCGCTGTGATTTGCCCGTTCTGGTAGTCAATGGACTTCAGTGTGGTGTCAGTAAACAGCTCGATGCCATTTGCCCGTAAAGCTTCTTGAAGTGCCGCAGCAGCCTTAGGGGAGCCTTCTTTGAGGATAAAGGGGCTGCGTTGGATCTGGGTGACCTTCACGCCTGCTCGGCAAAGGAATTGCGCAAGCTCGCAGGCAATGACGCCACCCCCCAAAACGATCATGCTTTCAGGTAGCGCATCGAGGCTAAGGATATCATCACTGGTGAGTGTAGGCGCTTCGGCCAAACCAGGGACTGGTGGGGTATTAATTTTTGAGCCGGTGCTGATAATAAACTTATCTGCAGTCAGCTTAGTTCCGTCCGTTAGCTCAATTGTTTTAGGATCAATAAATTTTGCATGATGGCGAAAGAGCGTAAAGCGGTCTGACTCAAGCTCGTTTACTCGGTAGTCGGTGAACTCTCCAATAATCTTTTGCTTACGGGCTTGGAGGGCCGCCATGTTTACCTTGGCCGAAGGAATATCTAGGCCAAATTGCTCTGCATGGTTAGCCAGGTGAGCAATCTCGGCAGAGTAAATGAGCGTCTTAGAGGGCATGCAACCACGTAGGATACAAAGCCCGCCGAGTTGCTCAGCCCCGTCGACGATAGCCACTTTTTTGTCATGATCATGGGCGGTTCTTGCAGCTGCGTAGCCACCACTACCGCCCCCAATAACTATAAAATCAAAATGGGTATTACCGTTACTCATGAGGGTAGGCAGATGGCTTTTTTAACTTGCTCGACGGCGTCCTGGCCTTCGAGGCGTTCAAGGATTTTCAGGGAGAAAGGAATTGCCGTACCGGGCCCTTGGGAGGTCACAAGATTCTCATCTTCGACAACGGGCGCGTTCATCTCTAAAGCGGGTAGGGTGTTTTGTACGCTAAAGTGTGCTGTAAAGCTTTTGCCTTCGAGTACACCCGCATTTTGGAGGACCAGGGGCGCCGCACAGATTGCTGCAACAAGCTTCTCTCGGGCGGCATAGCTTTTGACTGCGTCCAATACCCGTTCGTCATCCTTAAGCTGCATGACTCCAGGCCCCCCGGGGAGGATGATGCAGTCATAGTCTTTCTTAAGGGCTTCCTCTAGGGAAACATCCGCAGTGAGGGTTGCCCCTTCTTTGGCTTTAACGGTTAGGGAGTCTTCTCGGGAGGCAACGGTGAGGTCCACTCCGCCGCGGCGGAGTAGGTCCCAAGGCGTAATCGCCTCCATTTCCTCTACGTTCTCATGGATAATCAACAGGGCAGTACTCATACCCTGGTGATCTTACAATGAGTTTTTAAACTTTTCAAGCGTGTTCCAGTAGCGCTCACCCTCTAGGTCGATGAGGTTTCCGTGCGCTGCACCTTCGGCCCAAAGTGCCATCTTGCGGGCCTGAGAAGCCTTGTACAGGGCTTGCCCATTCCAGAAGGCTACGACGGTGTCTTCAGTTCCGTGGATAAAGAGTGAAGGCACCTCGATTTCCTCAAGCTTGCAAATGTTATTAAAGACATTCCAAGGAAGCGGGTTGTAGCGGGTGTATACACCATGGATAGACACAAAAGCACCTTCAACGATAAGTCCGGCTACAGGTTCACGCCTAGCCAGGTCTGTAGAGGGTCCGCTCCCTAAAGAGTACCCGTAAAGAACAATCTCACTCGGGTCGATATCCAAGGTTTCGGTGAGGTGTGCATAGGCAGCATTGACTGCTTGGTAGCACCCTTCTTCAGAAGGCTCTCCGTGGCTAGTTCCATAGCCAGGGTAGTCATACGCTAGGACTGCCCAGCCTGCGGCCTGGTACTTCTCCATAAGGGGGGTGATCATGCCGATATCTTGGCCATTACCATGGCTATAAAGGAGGGTGTGCTCTGCCTCAGGGTTAGGCCAGTAGCGTGCAGAAATCTCAGAGCCATCTTCTAGCGTGAGCTTCATGATATGCTTAGAGTCCTGGTAAGTAGGCTTTGGCGCAGGGAAGATTAATGGGTGGGCGAAAAATAGTGCGAAAATGGCGTAGCCTACGTAGGCGATAGCGATAAGAGCCAGTAGTCTCTTGAAGATGTTTTTTACAATATTCATTGGATAGCCTTTGATTCGATGGTTTTAAGGAAAGCAATTTCCTTATGCTGTTGGTCAGGCCGAAAAAAAGAAGAACGTAAAAACATACCCCTCCCCTGAAGCCTATTTCCCGGTTATAACAACAGAGCTGTGGCCAATAAGCAAGTCTTAGATATTTACAATATAATGATATTATGTTATCTTTTTATGCCTTGGAGCAAGCTACTGCCTTCTTTTCTTTATGCGTAAAGGCATGACACACAGCAACTCCTGCAGCATCTGACTCATCAAAAGGTAGCTCATTATCAAGCTTAAGGAGCTGCATCACCATTTTAGCTACTTGCTCTTTACTCGCTTTTCCAAAGCCCACGACGGCCTGCTTGATCCGTAGAGGCGGGTACTCAAAGACAGGCTTTTCTTTTAGGCCTACCGCAGCCATCGCAGCCCCCTTTGCCGCTCCCAGGGCTTGGGCAGTGTTTTGGTTTTGTACAAAGATCGTTTGCTCAAAGGCAACATGGTCTACCGAACGGGTCTCTAGGATATGAGTCACCGCTACAAAGATCGAGGCCAGGCACTCAGCCATAGTCAGTTCGGGCTTGAGGCGTAAGGTCTCGCTATAAATCAAATGAGGGGCAGATTTGGTGTTAAAATCGAGTAGAGCTAGTCCTGTCCCGCGTAAACTTGGGTCTATCCCCAATACAGTGCCCTTGAAAGAAGGTCCAATATCCAAGGCATCTTCACGGCAGTGAGGAACATTTTCGGTGGGCTCCTTGCTGAGCTTTTCAGTCCATAGGTTTCTGGTTGATTTACCCATAATAGCTATTATTTTTCAGGCAACCCGATGACAAATAAGGCTTCGCGCAAAGCATCAAGTTGGTGTTTTTGTAAGGTTTTTAGGGGGTTTAAAGATTTTAGATGGAAAGTATCCTGAGCAACGTCATTTTCGGTAAGGACTCGAGCAAAGCTGATGTCAAAACCATGATCGAGCATGGTTTTTGAGAGGCGTGTGAGCAAGCCTATATGATCTTTGGCTTCAATGTGGGCGATAACCTGGTTTCGAGAAGCTACTGACACCACATCGACCTTAGGTTCAATATTAATGTCAGGCTTCGTGAAAAATGATTTTTTCTTTTTTTGGAGTGAAATGATCTCAGGGATTAAATCTTTTCCTTCAATAAGGGCCTCACGGGCTTTTTTTTGAAAGAGCTTTTTACTTTTTTCTTGTTTAGCAGGATCCTGGGAGAGGCACTCTAGGTGGAAGGTATCTAAAATAATGTTGTCGTCTCTAGAGATCGCTTTACTCCCTAAGATGTTCCAGCCTGATAAACAAAAAGCACTGGCTAATTTATAAAATAGCCCGGGTCTATCCCAAGAAACGGTATGCACCGTTGTTATTTTAGAGTCTGGGGTTTTTGTCCAATGGATGACTGGCAGCAGTGCTTCTTCCTGAGGAGCCGTTTCAATGTGCTGTAAGAGTTCATGCACCATGATGATGTGCTGCTCAATTTCCTCTTGGGTGTTATAGCTAAAGTAACTACTCGGGAGGGAGTTAAAGTGTGCTTCAATTTCCTCACGAGTGATGACTTCTTGGGTACTGTTTAAGAGGTCCTCAAATATATTTGCTTTGCGCTGGGCTTGTTCCTTTTCAAGCTCAGACTGATCGGTAAATTCATTGAGCGTGCGGCGGTATAAGAGCGTATGTAGGGTGTCTTTATAAGGGTTCCATAAGCTGGGTGTGGTTCCGCGTGCATCACAAAAGGTGTGTATGTATAAATGTCTAAGGCGGTCAGGGTTTTCTATAAATGAAGCAAAAGCCTGAGTTGTTCGCACATCATCAATGTCTTCTTTTTGCCAGATGCGTGCCATATGCAAGTGGTGCTCTATAATAAACAAGATCTCTTCTTGGCTTTCTTGGGAGATCTTTAGGCGCTTGAGTATAGGCTTGGCAATAGCAACCCCTCGTAAGGCATGCCTCTTTATACTATAGGCCTTCCCGATATCATGGAATAGCGCAGCTAAATACAATAAGGTAGGGTTTGTGACCGCTTCAAGCGCCTCATGGTAGTTACGGGCATATTTGCCTTCATTAATAACCACCTGGTCGAGTTCTTTGATAACATTTAAAGTATGGGCATCAACCGTATAACGGTGGTAAAGCTCGTGCTGTACAAGGCAGGAGAGTTTCCCAAACTCTGGCATGAAACGCTCTAGCACTCCTAATGAATGCATAGTCGAGAGGATCGGGTAGACCTGTCCATGGCCTTCTAAGATGTTTAAAAACGTTGCATTCGCTTGCTCAGAATTACGCAGCTCGTCCGTAATAAGGTTCAAGTTTTTAGTAATGAGGCGTTGCAGCTCAAAGTCTAGATGGGCTCCGAGTTCTTGGCAGTAGCGGAAGATATGAATTAGGCGCTCTGGGTCTTCCTTAAATACATTTTTGTTATTCGTGCTGAAGGTGTGGTCTTTAAGGATAAACCCTGCTGTTGACTTTCCTTCAGAAAGTTTTGGTGTTGTTTTCTTTTTAGTTTTTGCAGGCTTGGCTTTAGCAAAAGACCGTCCTACGTGTTGAGAGAGTCTGTAGATGAATTGAGCATGTGTGTAGTAGTCTTTCATGAAGGCCTCTACTGCGCTTAAGGCCGGGCCTTTATACCCAAGTTTGCTAGCTATCTTGGGTTGTTTATCTAAAGTTAGAATATTATTGTAGCGCTTACTCTGGAAATGCAGCTCATTACGCACGCGCAGCAAAAAGTCATATGCCTGCTTGAGCTGCAGGACTTCATCTTTTTCTAGATAAGCCTCTTTGCGTAAGGTATCTAGGCGTGAAGATCCCAAAAGCATTTGCCCCATCCACTGGATGCCTTGGAGGTCTCTTAGCCCCCCTGTACCATACTTAATGTCAGGCTCCTGGAGGAATACAGTCGTTTCATGTTTCTGGTGTCGGTACTCTTGTTGCTCTAAATAGTCATGCACGTAAGCATGAACATCTTGTTTTTTAAAATGCTTTTGAAAGGCATTGAGGTAGTTCACAAAGTGCGCCTTAGACCCACAGACTAATCGCGCATCCAGCTGGGCATTAAGGGTGGCAATGTCGTTTTTACTTTGCTCAAGGCATTCTTGAGTCGTCCTCAGAGCATAGCCCACCTGCAGGCCAAGATCCCAAATGGGGTAGAGGATAGCATTGGCTAGGGTCTCTTTGAGGGCATTAAGGGCATGTTCCTCTTCAATCTTCGGGCATAGTAAAACAAGGTCGATGTCACTATGCGGGGAGAGTTCTTCGCGCCCGTACCCGCCTACGGCAAATAGGCTAACCTCTGGGCAAGCCTCTTCATGGGTCTGTTTGTAGGTTGCCAAAGCACACGCAAAGATATTACGGATGAGCACATCCATGATGTAGGTGTAGTCTTGACAGATTTGCTTTCCCGCTTCGATGCTTTCATGCTTTAGACGCAAGGCCTTAAGCTGAGCAGATAAAAACGCTTTGTAATGAGGCAGTCGTTCTTGAGGCGAAGCACATAGATCAAAGTCAAAACTAGCCTTTGCGGATTGCTCAGCTGCCTGACGTATCCCGGGGGTCGTCGTCATGGGTCATCGACATAAGCTCTTGTTTAAGGAGTTGAGCGCCTCCTGTTTCGGGGTACTTCTCAAGCAAGGTATCAAGGCTGTCGTAGCACTTGCAATGAAAGGTAACAGTTGAGAAGGGTTTAGGTAGGTAAAATCCGTCCCAGCTTTTGAGGCGCCAGGCACTACTGAAGCTACAAGAGCCTAAGAGCAAGGGTGCTTGTGATTTACGGGCAACTAAGAATGCTCCAGGCTTAAGCTCATAAAGCGGGCCTCGGGGCCCATCTGGGGTAATGGTAATATCGTGCCCATCCTTCAATGCGCTGATGAGGTCACGGATTGCTTGCGTGCCCCCATAGCTGCTTGATCCACGGATAGCTCCAATGCCAATTAATTTAAAGAAGCCTGCCAACCACGCACCGTCCTTACTCGCACTGACGAGTCCAAACATGCGCCGCTTGCTACGGAAACGACGGTAAGCCTCTGCCGCAATGAATAGCCTGTTGTGCCAAAATAAGCACACTAGAGGCTTGCTTGTATCTTCAACTGCTTGCCGAGAGCTTTCATCCGGGAACCTGAAGCGCAAGGTAGCACACCACAAGCGCATCAAAAATGCCAAAGGAAAGAGTACTAACAAACGCCAGCCGGCAACTTCATTCACTTTCTTTGTTTGTTTCTTGGGCTTACGCTTTCGCGAAACAGGAGGGCTTGGTGCTTCAGCAACGGACATATAAGATAGTATTGAGCAAAGAGTGAAACTTACGCCTTGTAAACAATAAGTTGCACCTGGTGGGCTTCAGGTTTTGGTCTATCCTGGAAGCGCTTGTCAATTTCTCGGTTAATGCAGGTATAAAGGTTCTCGAGGGAATCCCCGTCAGCATAAATATTTTCTTGGTAGCATGCTGCCGCGAAGCCTCCTGACTCTTCCTGGAAGACCTCAAAGGTAAGGGTCCCCTCAAACGTCTCTATGCTCTGAACTTGTGACTTCCCCATAATTGGCAAAAATTAAAGTCCGTATAGTATGTTTATGAAAACGGTTTGTCAATAATTAATCTTGGCCACAGTTTTCCTTCATAAAGAAGCAGCAGACCAGTCCAATAAGCATCATCCCTGGGATTACAAGCATAGCTACTTGGTAACTGCTTGCACTGTAGTGGGTTATAATCTCAGTGGTCGAGCTAGCTTCTTTGAAGTCCAAGAGGTAGCCAAAAAGCATCTGGAGGATCCCGCCCACAGCCATCACCACCATGTTAATGGCCGCGGCAGCTGTACCCCGGAGGTATTGGGGGTGGATTTCCATATTAGCAATAAAGACAATTACCTGAGAGCAGGAGCACAGGCCTAAAAGCAGCAGGAGTATGTAGACCGCCTTCAGGGGGACTTCCGGCAAGAGCAGCATTGTGCTCATGACGATTATGCTCAGCACGCAGCTCACCAAGAGGGGGAGCTTGCGCTTGCCCCAGTGGTCCGAAAGATAACCGGCTAGCGGGCCACCAAAAAGCCAGCCTACATAGAGCATCGAGACTGCTCCGGCAGCCATTGATTTTTTGGCTCCGCTAATACTGACAATATATTGCACCCCCCAGAGGTCTCCAAAGATAGTCAGCGGCAAATAAAGAGCTGCTCCAATGGTCCCGATGATCCAGGTTTGTGGGTGCCTGAGGACTTCCCAGAGCCCAGCCACAATGCCATGCTCTTCGGCATGCTTGAAATGAGCCTTACGGCGCTTAAGCTCCCAAGGGGGGGAGGGGGGGACGACAAGCCATAGCAGCAAGGCTAAGCCTGCTCCGGCAATACCAGCTCCGATTAAGCAATTTTCCCAGCCAAACCAGTCGACAGCTTCAGACAGGGGCGCTTCGCCCACCATCGCCCCAACCATCCCTAAGGCGGTGGTCATTCCAGAGATTAAGGCGAGGCGCCGCATCGGGAACCAGACCGAGGCAATATAAATCACCCCAATAAAGCCAAAGGCCGACCCAAGACCAATCAAGAAGCGCCCGAAGGTAAGCATCCAGACGTTGTCCATGGGTATCACTGACAGAAAGCACCCCAACGCAACGACTAAACTTGCAGGGACTAATAGGAAGCGCCCACCATAGCGGTCGAATAGAATACCTACAACTAATTGTAAAGGAGCGTAGATATAATAGTAAACTGCCATCGAGGCACTCAGCTCAGTCGCATTGATGCGAAAGGCCTGCTGTAACTCCTCTTCCATAACGGCGGGAGCCACACGTACGAAGAATTCGTAAAAATAAAAAAGGGCGACAGTCGCCCAGATACACCATGCAAAGAGTTTCCCTTTGGATCTTACTGGTGTCGGTTTTTTTCCACTTGTGCTTGTCGGCATCTTAGAAGTCTATTTACGCACAGATGGACAGGGGTGGCAAGGGGTAAAATTTTTTAAAGATTATGATTTGTTGTTATTTGTGTTTTTCTTTTCGTTGCTTGTGGTCACAGCACGGGAGGCTATTGCCGGCTTAGGGGTTTCTAGCGTACCAAAATAGCTGTAGTTTTTTGGGATGTGAGGAGCAAAGGCAGGAGTAAAACTAAGTTCAGTTATTCCCCAGAAGTCATAGCCAGAGTATTGTTCGTAAGGTGGAAGGGGTGATGGAGGTCTGTCCATAAGATAAATTACGTTGAAGGGGTTTCTGCAGTATTAAATTCTTGAATGAGTTTATTTAAGTGAGTGATTTCGGTTTCGCTCCCAAAAGTTGCATTCGTATCTGGGTTTATTTTTTCTAGCAGGTATTTGCAGCCCTCTAGTAGGTCAACTGCAGTACTTGTTGCGACTGTTGCTCTCTTGTCTTTACGCGCGATGGCTACAGCTGCAGCAGTTATTGAAAGGACCCGCTCTCGGTAGAGGGTTGATCTTATCTTATCAGGGTCTGAATGAAGCTTTTGAGAGGCTTCTTCCCTAAGCATTTCGAGTCTTTTAAGGAGCTTGGTAAAAGAAAGTTCCCCACGGGCATGGGTCAATGAAAGCAGGCGCCCATAAGCATTGAAGTGTGCTTTAATGTGATAGGAGGTAATGATTCCAGGGCCTCCTTTTGAGCTAAAAGCCTCTTTAAGAACCTGACTATTATAAAGTCCTTTCTTTTTAAGATGTACCCATGTAGTTAATTTATTCTGAGTGAGTATTTCTCGTGGTACTATATAGTAAGTCTGGTGGTACCTAAGGAATGCCTCTTTTATTGACTGCAGTGTGTCGTCTCGGCCCAGGAGATGTTCGTAAGTACAATATATGTCTTCGAGTAGGTACAGGGCTTGGGCTGTGACATTCGTTTGCCCTGCGTCATTTAATATAACGCCTTCTAGAAGGAAGCAGGCCTTAATCAGGTATTCTTGGCGCTCACAAGTGTTTTCTGTCGTCTGGGCGCTTTCGCTAAGTTCACAGACTAGACCTATCGACAGGAAGTCTTCTGGGTCGGGTCTAGGGGTTATGATTTCCTTGACTGTGTGCTCAGAAAAAGGCTTCTGGGGGGTGAGCAGATTCCTTCCCTTAAGGGTAGCATAAGTCTTAAAAATAAGCTTATCAGGAGCACTCCCTTGGGTGACTGTAAACACCCTGTAAGTGTTATCTTTCCTGATCTTGTAGATGCTATGGTGATAGTACTCTCCGCCAGATTCCTTAGGCTGTTGCTGAAGGGCGCTTAGGAGCGCTCTAAGGTCTGCATTTGGGCTTACACTGTCCATAATAGTGTTTTTAATTTAGCCCAAGAGGGCCTGCTTAATTCGTAAAAAGGCTTACTCGTCAGCTAAGGCGATGTCTGGGTCAAAGCTTACCGTGAGGCGGTATTGCTGTCCAGGGCGCATGACAAGAGCATGATCACGCTTCAGGATCTGCAGGTAGTGCAGGTTTCCGTAGTAAGTCCGTAGCTCTGGGTCCTCGGTCACTGTTTCTGTAGCTGCCCAGTTTGCCTGGAAATCATCATGCAACACAGCAGCGCGCAGGCTTTCTTCACCCAAGCAGAAGGTCGTACCGATACGGTATTCAGAGTGGGGTGCACCCAAGGCCAGGACGTAGCGCATACTATTGAGCGATACTTGGTTTTTGACCATGAAGGTAAATTCACTCGTGATCTTATTCCCCTCGAAAGTCCAGCTAACCTTACAAGAACCAATACCAGGAACCAAGGTGCCTTCTTTGGTGATAAGCTCGGGCTGTTCGTAGCGGAATACAAAAGAGTTACGGGGGCCTAGGCCTGTAGTGACTCGCTTACCGTAATAAGCAGGGACACATACATGCTCTCCAAAGGTAAGCTCCGGGAGCATCACAGGGAGGTAGGCTTTTACTGGCCAATCAAAGACACCCGGGCAATGCGGGAAGGCCAAAGAGTCTGAGCTGCGCTCTTTACCAGGCCCCATAAGAGGCAGGTGTAGATTTAGCCCACTATGAGCATGCTGGTAAATAAAGAGGCCTTGTTCTTTTTTGTGGCCCTTGTCACACAAGATAAAACGGCCTGCAGTTTTACTAGGAACTGGTGTAGGCTCTAAGCTCCCCCCGATAGACTTAGCCAGGCGGGACCACTGACACAAGTAACGTGCCGCATCAAAGTTCGCCATACGGGTGGTGTGGTTGTCGATCGTGTTACGCTCGGCATCACGGATGACCATGTAGCCGTGCTCTTGGTCGACGTAGGTCACAAAGAAGAAGTAGAACAACCGACGCAGTACATCCAGGTACAAAGGCTTTTTCTCGGCGGTAATCCAGCCATCACGCATCGCTTGGAGGATGAGGCTGATGCAGTGCATTTGCCCGTAAGCACCCACACCGCGGCCATGCGTCCAGCCCAGGCCATCCGCACGGACAAGATCAGGCAGGAGTTTTAGGTATTTCTCTGCATGGGTACGCAAGCTCGGGAGCTTACGGTCGCGCAGGTGTGAGTTGCAGTGCAACTGCAGTGCCTGGCGTGTTACAACAAATGAGAGAATTCCGTAAATATCAAAGACTCCTCCGATACCCTCAGGGTTATCATCACAAAAGCCAGTTGTACTATTAGCGTTAATACGCTCAATAAAACGGTCAATAAGCTTACCCGTCTCATCTTTCTTAGAAAGCCCCATGCTGAAACGTGTTACTGCCTTGGCGATGTTGAAGGCTTGTAGGTGGCCTTCTGCATCGGTACGCGCAAGTAGGCGCTTGTCCAAGCATTCACGTGTTGGGTCCATCAAGCGCTCCCAAACTGGGTTGCGGTCTTTAGCGGGGCCAAAGGAAAGGATACCTAAAGCGCTGTAAGCGAGTCCATTGTCAGACTCTGACTCATCAAATACCTGTGCGGTGATACAACGCGCGGCAAGGTCTAGTAGATCTTTACCCTCGAGGGTTGTTTCATTCGTGGCTCGGTAGAACTCACCAATGGCAAGTGCTGCGTGGCCAGGCTCGTCAAGGCGGCTCCATTCTCCATCGACGGGTGCGATGGTGCCATCTTCGTTGATGGCTTCTAAATTATGGCCCAAGAGTGATCGGGCAAGATCCAAGCATTGATCGGCAAAGTTTTGCATTACGCTAGTAGGTTTTTCGGCTACGCTTATATTCACACTGAAGTATCAAGAAAAGAGGCACATTAGTGCCCAGTAAATGGAAAGATGTCAACACCTGAAAGCGTTAACCGTTAAGTAAGCGTAAAAATTCAGCATTACTGCTGGTTTTGCTCATGCGGCCCAGGAGTGTTTCCGTCGCTTCATCAGGCTTCATCGAGGCCAGTGCCCGGCGGAAAAAGCGTACTTTCTCGAGTGTATCTGCCTCTAAGAGCAGTTCTTCCTTACGTGTACCTGATGCGTTAATATTAATAGCGGGCCAGAGGCGTTGTTCTGCGGCCTTACGGTCCAGGACAATTTCCATGTTTCCGGTTCCTTTAAATTCTTGGAAGATCAGGTCATCCATGCGGCTTCCTGTTTCGATCAGGGCGCTAGCAATAATCGTCAAGCTGCCTCCTTCCTCAGTATTACGGGCCGAAGAGAAGAATTGGCGTGGCTTTTCGAGGGCGCGGATATCAAGCCCCCCAGACATTGTCCTGCCTGAACCTCCTTTAGCGGAGTTATAAGCACGGGACAGGCGCGTTAAGGAGTCCATTACTACGATAACGTCCTTTCCTGTCTCCATCAGTCGCTTCGCCCGCTCTAAGGCAAGGTCGGCAATGCGTAAGTGGTGGGGGAGTTCCTCGTCATTAGAGGAAGAGAAAATTTCAGCATCTACAGAGCGTTTGAAGTCAGTGACCTCTTCCGGGCGCTCATCCACAAGTAGGATGATTAGGTGACACTCCGGGTGGTTCTCCTTAAGGCCTGATGCCATATCATGTAAAAGCGTTGTCTTACCTGTGCGTGGCGGGGCCACAATCAAGCCACGCTGGCCTTTACCGATGGGGCAAAACAAATCAATCACACGTGTAGTCATAGGGCCCCCAGAGGTCTCTAGGTGCAGTTGCTCATCAGGGGAAATGGTCGTAAGCTCTGTGAACTTGTATTGTTTTTTACGCTCATCCAAGGTCATCCCATCCACGGTTTCTACAAAGCAAACCTTTGGGTTAGCATGGCGCTGGTTACTATGCGCATTGCCCGTGATATAGCTGCCGGCCTTAAGCTTGAAGCGTCGTATCAGTTCCTTCGGGACGTAGGCATCATGCGGGGATGTCTTCCCGCAGCGCTTAGGGTCCAAAAGCTGTCCGGACTTATTACTCAAAAGCTCTAAAATGCCTTCGACTTTAATCTGATTGTCAGAGGGTGAGGGATCTTTGGATTCACTCATATAATAATTAGTGAATGGATGTATACTTGTGGGTGTTTTCTACCAAGGTACGGAGAATCCGTGTAGAAGTCGTTGATTAAAAAAGTGTTACGGTAACTAGCTTGAGAAAAGAGAGGGCCTAGGCCTTCGAAGCGCTGCATTCGCTAATTTATTAGCAATGACTTACGTAACGGGCACAATAATCGGATATCTAAGGAGGTTGAGTCAATAGTTATTTTGAGGGAAAAGTCTTGATTCTCTATTATTAGTTTAATATAATCAATTATCAAATAAAGCTTTGGCTTTACGTTTGTTACAAGAAAAACGGAGGAAACGGAATGGGTGCTATAGGAAAAGTAACGCATGCAATCACAACAACTTTAGGGAAGGTGCTTGATGCTGTCGGTTTAAAAAAGCTGTTTGGCCGGAAAGTGGCCCACGACCCTCATAAGAAGATGGCTTTTGAGGCAGCTAAGCGAGCGTCTGCGCATAAGGAAGAAGCCAGCGCCAAAAGGGGCCGTGTCTCTTCAGGCCTTAAGGAGCAAGCGATTAAACCTCGGCCCCATGTGCAAGAAGGGGGCTATAAGGTCCTTTTGCCTGAGTTGATAGCTCTGAAAGAAAAATTCATCCCACTACAACAACGCCTTACGGATGTGAAGCTTTCCCCCCGCGAAGGAGAAGGACAAGGGCAAAACGCTACGAGAGTGCCCAGCCCACAAGCTAAGGCCTTGCACGATCTAAAATCTGAAGCTCGAAACAAGCTCAATCAATTAATGAAAGACCACCAGTCAGCAGAAGTACTCGTTTTGGTCACCGAAGGTCGACGCGAGAAAACCATTCTCCTTCAAGAGAAGCTGGATGAATTTAATCTAACCATCCAAGAGTTAGAAGGGACTATCGAGGAGATTAAAAACACAGAACGAGAAATCAAAGACTTTTAATTTTATTTAATTAGGGACGTATAAAAACGGAGGAAATAACATGAGCGTTATAGGAAACATAGGAAATGCAATTTCGCAGACGTTTAATAAGGCGTTAAGCTTAGTTGGTTTGGGTAGCTTCGCAGGCCACAGTGTCAAGGTAGAGCCCAGCCAAAAGGAACAGCTCGAGAAGATGCTAATGACTGCCATTCAGAAACAAAAAGATGTTTATACATCTTTGGCCTCTCAAATGGGGGGTGACCGTGCGCATGCCGAGAAGGTCCTTCAGTATAAAACCACCCCGAGAGAAATCAAAGACATGACCGAGGGGGACTTGAAGATCGCTATTGCTAAAGTTTACACCGACATTGATAAAGTCTCTGGAATCGATTCTGCTTTTGGAGAAATTGGCAGAGCTAAAGAGCAACTCAAAGAGGCACGAGGCAAAGGTGTTCTACCGCCTTCAGATGTAAAGTCCCAGTATAAGGAGCAAGCCATAAAACCAAGGCCCGCTTCCGACTATGAGTCTTCTATAGAGTCTGTCGGCCCTTCTTCTCGCCCGGGGGATGTTCTTGAGCAGGCAGAGCGTAATTTAAGAGATACAAGAGATAGCTTAGTAGGCAGCTTGGAACAAAAGCTAGAAGAGTACGAAAAAGAATTACCCAACTACGTAGCTGCGATGAAGGCAGATCAAAAACTTGATGAGGCAGCTACTAAAGCGGTGGAAGACGTAGCTAGGAAGTCACTCGATGAAAATAGGCAAACACTCAAGCGCAGTGCCTCAGAGATGTCTATTGACGAGCTTGAAAAAGAAGTGAGCAAAATTGATGTGGAACTCAAGCACATGTCAGGCATTCAGCAAAAAGTAAAAGAACGTCTCTCAGGTGAGCAAAAGCCGGCTATCCCGCTCAAAACAAATGGAGACATTCAGGATGCTAAAGCAGTCGCTGAGGATGAGGGTATGCCACCCCCTCAGCAGCCTTCAACAGCGGCTAATATTCCTGTGCCACCGCCAGCACCTCCTCCGCAACCTTCTGCAACAGCGCCTACCGTTTCTGAAGAAGCACCTAAGGTGGATGATAAGCCCAAGGAAGAGCCCAAGAAAGTTCCCTACGACCGGAACGCTTTGCTAGAGCAAATACAGTCAAGGAAGGCGCTGAAAAAGACTGATAAAGAAAAACCTGAAGAGAAGCCGGAACAACTCCCTGGGCAGTTTTCCGGAGAAAAAGCCAAGAGTATGTTCGATACGGCTCAGCAAAGAGCAAGCGATATCGAGAGCGAAGGCAGTGACTCTGATGATGAGGTCACTAGCGATGAGGAGTGGAATCCTTAAACTTCCTGCAGTACGCGTGCTTCTTTAGCTAAGCGCTGGCAGCCTTGGATGTCCAGTTTGCCTGTAGCAAGCATCGGGATTGCGCCTACTTGCTTAACACGCTTAGGGATCCATAGGTTCGGCAAGCCTTCTGCAGAAAGCTTCTCGCGGATCAGCTCTGGATCAAGATCACGTGTGCTCAAGATCACAAGTGCTTCACCTTTAGCCTTATCGTGGGAGCTTGTCACCACAAGCGCTTGCGGGGCTTCATCTTCCATCCCCAAAACACGCAGCAAGGTTTGCTCTACAGCAATATGCGGGACCATCTCTCCACCAATCTTTGAAAAGCGTGACAAACGCCCTTCAACATAAAGAAATCCATCTTCATCAAAGCGGGCGAGGTCTCCAGTAACAAGCCAGCCGTTTTCAAAAGCTTTCGCAGTAGCTTCTTCATTGTTGAGATAGCCCGTAAAGACATTAGGCCCACGCAAAGAAAGGAGTCCTTGCTCATAAGGGGATTGCTCTTCGAGGGTCTCTGGGTTGAGGACGCGTAATGATAGTCCAATGAAAGGGCGCCCAATAGAACCTACCCGTGCAGATTCATACCCAGGGATTGGGTTTGTCTTATGCGGGTGCTTTAAAAGATTTACGCCGACTACTGGGGAGGTTTCGGTGAGGCCATACCCTTCAAGATACGGGCACCCAAAGCGCTCTTCCCAGGCTTGAGGGAAGCCAGGAGGTGTCTTCTCCGCACCCGCTACCACTGCCTTAAGGGAGCGGAGCTTCTCTGGGTCTACCTTGCGCAAGTAAGGGCGGAAGAAGGTAGGCGTCCCAATGTGGATCGTGGCTTGCTCAGCCTCAATCGCATCCGCGATTTTACGCGGCTCCAGCGGGGAGGGTAGCGTAATAATACGCGTCCCGATTAGCATCGGCAGCCACATCGTTACCGTAAAGCCAAAGCTATGGAAAATGGGTAAGCACCCGACGATGTTTTCATCATGGCCCAAAAGATCACAATCATTCACTTGTAGGATGTTCGCAATGATGTTGCGGTGCGTAAGTGGTACTCCTTTAGGCATCCCACAACTGCCCGAGGTAAACAGCAATGCGGCTTCTTGGTCACCTCCTTGGGTAGGAATCTTAAAGAGCTTTGTGAAAATCGCAGTCGGCAGGAGTTTTACGCAGGCTAACATCGCGGCGATCTTTACCTTCGATAGGCTTTGGATCGTAGGGGCTAAATCAATAACACTATCCGTCCACGGGAAGTGGGGGACTTTATCCATCAGCTGCTTAGCCGTAATGATGGTCTCTACGCCAGCTTTATCAATACAGCTTTGGATCGCCTCTGTCCCTAGGGTAAAATTCAAATTCACAGGGATTTTCCCAATCAAGGTAATTGCCAAGTTTGCAACAAAAGCACCAATCCCAGGGGGCAAGACAATCCCCACACGCTTCTCGGGCACAGTCCGCTTAATCCGTTTGCCTAATACCATAGCAACAGCCAAGAGCGTACCGGCCTTCATGGGCTTACGCTTGCCTGTGCTGTAGTCGATAATGAGGGTCCTGCCAGACTCTTGGTTAAGTTCCTTTACAGCCATAGCCGCTAGGTGGCTCTCCAGCTCAGGGTGCTTACCGAATTCCTCTTCCTTGAAATCGAGGATATTGCCTGTGCGTGTAAAACTAGACATAAGGGCTTTGAGTGTAGCTATTAAGGCCCTTTTGACGAGTTTTTTCTTGTTTTTTGAGTCCCCAATATTCGTTAATTGGTTATTAATTACTGACAGTCAGGATAATAGCCATTAAAGCATTTGTTTTTTCACTTGTTTTAGAATTTTACTCGCCTGATAATAACTGCGATTTAAACCTGCAACTAATTATATATTATCAAGTAAAATGGACAATCTAGTAATACTTAGGCAAGAGGACTCTCATGCCAACAGCAGCAATAGCTGCTTTTCATTCCTATGCGGTTCTAGTAAGAACACTCCAGCTCATAAGGAGTTAAGGTCTCTACTGAAGCGATCCATCGAGAAGCAAAAAGAAGCGTATCATTCTCTTGGTAAGCAGATGCATGCTTGTGAAGCTTACACCGATAAAGTTACAGTTCCCTTGTCGCTTAAAAATGTCGAGTCGATGAGCAAAAAGAAGCTCACGCGGAAGATTCAGAAAGTCTTTAGGGATATTGCCAAGGTTACTCAAATGAGCGCTGCTTATGGTAAATTAGCTGCTTGTACCAAGGGTAGACCGCGGGCTCTCTCTGAGTGCGAAAAACCAGAGTCTAAAATCCCTCCCTCCCGCCGCCTATCAGAGATCTATGAGAAAAATGAGGTAAAAAGAAGTAATAGGCAAGCTGCTCAACTTAAAGAACTAGAGCGTTTGCTCAAAGTTTATAAGGCAGCTGTTGGTCCTTACGTAAACTCAATGGCTTTAGACCAGCACTTTGACAAGGAAACTACCGCAGAGGTGCGTCGTGTAGCTGAGCATGCGTACCAAGAGAGTGAAGCCATGTTTGCCCAAAAGGCTGCTAAGATGTCTGGGGCTGAGCTGAATCATGAGATCTATAAGATTGAGACAGAAATCGAGCGTATGGTTACTACTTATGGGCAGGTGCAGGCGTGTCAGATTCAAGAGCCTGAAGTGTCTAGGCCTTTCTTTGGGTCCCAGGTTTCTGGATCTATTAAGAGCTTTAAATCAGTATCTTCTGTTGTGAAGCGTGGCCCCGGAGTTCCTCTAACAAAAGCTACGGTATTCAGCTTCATAGACCCTGAAACAGGGGAGCAGGTTGAGTCTATAGTGGAGTACCCATTTCCAATGGCCTAAGCAGCGCTTTGGCCTTGCCCTAGGTCTTGGGTATCGTAGGGTAGGAGTACCATGCCGAGCGACACCCAGACTATTGAGCGTCTTGTTTCAGAAACTCCAGCCATGCCCGATATCCAAGCGAAAGGGGCAGGGGCTATTTCAGGGGCTAATGTGCCGATTTTGCAGGTAGGCGTTTCTAACTTTCGCCTACCGCTTTTGTATTTAGGCTCCAGGGGGGGCAAGCTTTCCTTAGAGACCCAAGTCAGTGCGACGGTTTCTTTGGGCGCGGATGAAAAGGGCGTACACATGTCACGCTTGCTGCGTACTTTTTATGATTTCCAAGATCGTGTGTTTACTCCCGAGCTGCTGGAGGAAGTCCTCCTTGCGCTTAAGGAAGATTTAGAATCCAGCCGCGCGCGCCTAAAGCTCTCTTTCAATTACCCGATCGAGCAAGAGAGCTTACTGAGTGAGCTTACTGGCTACCAGTATTACCCTGTAATCTTCGAGGGGGTCATCGATGACCTTAACCGCTTCCGTCGGTTTATACATTTTGATTTTGTTTACTCTTCGGCCTGTCCTTGTTCTGCTGCTTTAGCTGAGCACGCGCGGCAGGAGCGGGGGAGCTACGGCATCCCGCACTCACAACGCTCTAAAGCCCGTGTCTCGGTTGAAATTAAGCCAGGCCAACACTTGGACCTTAAGGAGCTCCAGCAGTACTTGCTCTCAGCGCTAAAAACGGAAACCCAGGTCATGGTTAAGCGCGAGGATGAACAAGCTTTTGCCGAACTTAACGGGCAGTATCCAAAGTTTGTAGAAGATGCCGCACGCCTTATTTACGAGGTCTTAGATTCTGACGAGCGCATTAAAGACTTTCAGGTTGTATGTGCACATTTCGAGTCTCTGCATACGCATGATGCTGTAGCTGTCATCAACAAAGGCTTGCCCGGAGGGTTTCGTGCACAGGTGGATGATTTTGGTTCGTTATTGTGCTAAAAGCTATGACAAAAAAGAATTCAAAAGAAGCCGTTCCTTTAAGCCTGTCCGAAAGCTTGCAGCTTGTATTGGATACAAACAAGCGCGCCATTACTTTAGGGAGCATCATTGATGCAGTCGGGGATAAAGGCTTTGGGCTATTACTTCTGGTGCTTTCCTTGCCAAGTGCTTTGCCGATTCCTGCGGCAGGGTACAGTACTCCTTTTGGCATCCTCATGACTTTGCTGGGTTTGCAGATGGTCTGGGGGTACGAGCGCCCGTGGCTGCCTAAGCGCGCCAAAAAAATGAAACTCAAGCGCTCTTTAGTAAAGAAGATGGTCGCTAGCTCACAATGGTTCTTAAATAAGATCGAGCGTTTTATTCGCCCGCGTCTAGGGCTTTTCTGTGGTACCACCGGGAATCGTATTATGGGCCTACTCGTTATCGCGATGGCGTTTCTGATGATTCTACCTATTCCTTTAACAAATACTGCACCGGCCTTTGTGATCTTCCTGATGGGGATTGGCCTGTCCGAGGATGACGGCCTTTTTGGCTTAGGGGCTGCTTTCGTAGCACTACTAAGCTTAGCCTTGTATTCTTACGTGCTTTATATTTTCTTTAAGTACGGTATCTCAGGCGTACTAGCACTCAAAGAAGAAATCGTTAAATTCTTTACTACTTGTTAAGGCTATTTGCTTAATCTTTAGAACCTTTTATGACCACAGAAGCCCAAACCCTTTTAGCAACCCTCCAGTGGGAAACAGTAAACACTTACGAAGATATTATATATCAGAAGGCCGATGGCATGGCAAAGGTGACTATCAATCGCCCGCACAAGCGTAATGCTTTCCGTCCTCAAACCGTTGCTGAGATGATCGATGCTTTCGCGGATGCGCGTGAGGATGCAAGCGTAGGGGTCGTGTTTTTGATAGGTGCAGGCCCACACACCGATGGCAAGTATGCTTTTTGTTCGGGTGGGGATCAATCCATCCGTGGGGAGTCTGGCTACATCGATGGTACAGGTGTACCTCGCTTAAATGTGCTTGATTTGCAAAAGCTCATCCGCTCTATGCCTAAAGTGGTGATTGCTTTGGTTGCTGGCTATGCCATCGGCGGTGGCCATGTCTTGCACGTGGTGTGTGACCTAACGATCGCCGCAGACAATGCAATCTTCGGGCAAACAGGCCCTAAGGTCGGGAGTTTTGATGGGGGCTTTGGCTCTAGTTACTTAGCCAGCATCGTAGGCCAAAAGAAAGCGCGTGAGATTTGGTACTTGTGCCGCCAGTATAATGCACAAGAGGCACTCGATATGGGTTTGGTGAACAAAGTTGTCCCGGTTGATGAGCTTGAGGCCGAAGGGGTTCTGTGGGCAAAAGATATTTTAAGTAAAAGTCCGCTAGCGATTCGTTGTTTGAAGTCAGCCTTTAATGCAGCGACTGATGGCCAAGCAGGGATTCAAGAGCTCGCCGGGAATGCTACCTTATTGTATTACCAAACTAAAGAGGGCTCCGAAGGGAAGCAGGCATTTTTAGAAAAGCGCAAGCCAGACTTTCAGAGATATCCTTGGCTCCCGTAAGTGAAGGGGTAGGGGATAGGAAAACCGGGCTGGGGCTCGGGCGTGGGCTCGGGCTCGAATATAATGCCAAGTGGTGTTCAGAAATATTATATGAACTTCATTTGCTAACTTGTGGCTCTTGGGCGATTTCAAGGGGTAAGTTCTCTTTTTATTAGAGCAAGTACCTCCCTTCTTTTTATACCATTTAGCATTATCCTCGAGCCCGAGCCCACGCCCGAGCCCCAGCCCGGTAATAAAGGCTTTCAATATACCCATCTCCACCCCAAAAGCATCTCCCCATCTCGCCCACTAAAGGCCTCCCTCTTCCTCTTCCTCTTCCTCTTCCTTCTTCTTTTCATGCAACCCATGCAACTGTGGCTTCACCCAAACATACTTCATTCCTGCATTCTGCGCGGCTTGAATGCCCGAAGGGCTATCTTCAAATACAAGACAACGCTTAGGCGCACAGCCCATTCTTTCAGCTGCTAACAAGAAAATATCTGGGGCAGGCTTGCTATTCTCAACATCATCCTGGCTGATGACGATCTCGAATATGTCTGCTGCACCAATAGCCTCAAGAATCGCATGCACGCCTTTGCGGTTGTTTCCTGTAGCCACAGAGACCGGGTGTTTTGCCGCTAATTTCCGGGCAAGCGCCACGACTTCCTCATTCGGCTTTACTTGGTGGATGTGCTCTTCAACAAATTTCTCCTGATCCCAAAGTACAGCATCCGGGTCTAAGATGTCATCAAAGCGCTCATTGAGTACCTCTACGGTATAGTGTAGCCCCAGCCCAGCGAGGGAGTGAAAGATATCCCAAGTAAATTCAAAGCAGGCTTCATGCTTTTTGAGCGCATGCTGCCAAGCCCGGAAGTGTATCGGCATAGAAAGCGCAAGCGTACCATCGCAGTCAAAGATGTAACCTTCAAAAGGACCTCGGGGTAGCTTGAGCATGTAAGAGCCCTAAACGCTTGCAGTGTTAAAAATGCTTTTTCCTGCGCTGCAAAGATTGTCACAGGCTTCTCCTACGCGAGCAGCCATGGCCTCTTCAGCTTTTTTGAGGTAAGAGCGCGGGTCATAGACTTTCTTATTCCCGATCTCTCCATCGATCTTAAGGACCCCTTCCACGTTTTCCATCATGTGGCGGGCAATCGGGCGGGTAAAGGCGTACTGCGTATCGGTATCGATGTTCATCTTGATGACGCCATAGCCCAAGGTCTCACGGATTTGAGATACTGGGGAGCCTGACCCACCATGGAAAACCAGGTCAAAGGCAGCTTCCTTCCCGTATTTTTCCATAACAGCATCTTGGCCTTGCTTCAAAATTTCAGGACGTAGCTTAACCGCTCCTGGCTTGTAGTGCCCATGCACATTACCAAAGGTTGCAGCAAACATATAGCGGCCTAGGCCATTGAGGGCATCGTGCACTGCAAGCATGTCTTCGGGGGTGGTGTAGAGCAGCTCGTCTGGGGTGTCTTCGCTGCCTGCAGCACCATCTTCTTCTCCGCCAACAACACCGGCTTCTACTTCTAGGATGAGCTCTTGCTCAGCACACAGCTTGAGGTACTCCTGGGAGATCTTCATGTTCTCCTCTAGCGGAAGGGCTGATGCATCTAGCATATGGCCAGTAAAGAGGTTCCCTAGGCCTTGAGCACGTCGCTGTTTAGTTGCTTCGATCAAGGGCAGCAAGAAACTCTCTGCTACTTGAGGTTGGCAGTGGTCGGTATGCAGGCCTACAAGGACATCATACTTTTCTGCCAAGCGGTGGGTCGCTTCAGCTAGGATGATAGAGCCATAAGCAGCATCTTTATTATTTAGGCCAGAGGCAAATTGCCCAGCTCCCGTAGAAAATTGAATAATCCCGTCTGATTTATTGTCTGCAAATCCTTTAAGGGCTGCATTAATCGTCATGATCGACGTACAGTTAACAGCAGGCAGGGCGTAGTCATTCTGCTGTGCGTTATCGAGAAGATCGGCGAATTGTTTAGGTGTGGCGACTGGCATGATTTATAAGTTGTTAATGGTTCTAACCCTCCTATCCAAGAGGACCATGGTTTTTAACAAATAATGCATTAGCGTGTGATAAATGGCAATGCCCATTATAAATCGGCTCGTATATACCTAGGAATCCGTAATCAAATCCACCTTCAAGCATGCGGCTTAGTTCATGGAAATTTGTATGTTGTTTATCATGCTTATGGAAACCAGCCTCACTGAGGATAAAAGTAATTTTCCCTTCTTTTAAAAGATTTTTAGCCCCTTTAAGCACCTCAAGATCGAAGCCTTCGGTATCCGTCTTGAGTAGATCAATCTGGTCAATGTTTTGCTCTTGGCAAAACTGGTCCAAGGTTGTGATCTGTACTGTTTCACTCGGCAGAGATGGGTCACTTTTGGCTAAAGAACTTTGCTGGGAGTCTGGGTTGATGCTGATAGCCAAGGAGGCTTCTTGCGGCCCGAGTCCTTTATGGATGCAGTGCACATGCGGGCAGTTGCTCGTATTGTTCTTAAGGGCAGCAAAAGTATCCTTAACCGGCTCAAAAGAATAAATATTAGCCTTCGGAAAGTCCCTCGAGTATGCCAAGGCAGACTGCCCAATGTTCGCCCCAGAGTCTATGATCGTTTTAAACTCTTTAGGGTTCGGATAGTGCTGCTTGAAGATCGCCAAGTTATCACTCGTGGGAAAAAAGTCACTTTTAATTAGCGTGTAGCCACACTTCTTAAAGAAGCCTTTAACAAGTTCTTTTGGGTTCATAGGGGTAGGGCGTTAGGTTAACATGAAGCCTTAAGAGGCAGTTTGTTTTTTCTTAGTAGTCTTTTTCTTGGTAGCCTTCTTAGTAGCTACCTTTTTAGTGGCGGCTTTCTTGGTGGCTGCCTTCTTCTTGGGCGCCGCTTTCTTATCACCGTCTGCTTTCTTAGGCGCAAATTCAAAACCTATATTACCATCATCCTTAAGGATAAGGTGAGCCGAGAAGAAGCGCTTCGTCCGTTTCGAGCGGAACTTATCTAGCAGGTCTGTCTTTCCGGTCTCGAGTAGCTTTTTAAATTGCTCCGGCGGGATCGTACGCTCTAGCAAAATACGACTTACCCGGAAGTTACACTTCGAGTCTTTCTTGTTATGCTCACAAATATAAGCATTCACAGTCTCGCGTACTTTTCCATTCGCTTCATCACAGAGCCCACGCTTTGCTTTCGGGCACTCACCAATTACCGGACATTCCGAGAGGTCTTGGTCTGCGCCACTGTCGTCACCATCGCCATTATCAAAAACAAAGCGGACCTTGTTTTCATCATTAAGCTCTAGGATCGCCGAGAAAGGTTTGCCACTGCGCGAGCGGAATCCATCCAAGGGCCCGACCTTACGCTTTTCAATGAGCGTGCGGATTTCAGCCTCTTCCATTTTACGGTTCCCCATAATCTTACGGATAGAGAAGTCCCCGCTTTCAGAGCGGTAGGCCTGAATGGTTTCAATAAGAGGGGCTCCATCAATCGGAGACTTTAAAGAGGTTTCGCGGACGTTGCTTTTTGTCTCATCAAAAGACTTAGAGCGCTCAACCATATCTTCGGTCAGCTTGCTAATCCCCTTCATGAAGTCCTCGCGTGAAAGTTTCCCTTCAGAGATCAGCTGGAGTTTGTGTTCCCACTCTCCGGTCATTGTTGGGCAAGTTAGCCCTTCGATCGGTACGGCTTCTAGAAATTCGATTAAGTTCTCTGCTTTACTTGTAGGGATAAGCTCACGGCCAGAGCGGTCCATGTAACGCTCGCGTACGAGGTGTTCAATAATTTGGGCACGGGTAGCAGGTGTCCCTAGGCCGCTATCCTTCATAGCCTCAGCAAGCTCTTCATCTTCTACAAGCTTCCCAGCTGTTTCCATCGCGCCCAAAAGGGTGGCTTCCGTAAAACGAGCAGGGGGCTTGGTCGTGTCTTCAGTCAGCTCCAGGTCATTAATCTTTGCTTGCGCGGGGGAGCCATCTTTATCTGATACCTCAGGCAAGGCTTCTTTCCCATAGGTAGCCTTACCATGCACTGCAAGCCATCCTGGCTTAACCAAGACCTTTCCTTCTGTCTTAAATGTGTGCTCACCCACAGTAGTCATCCGTGTGGTGACATCAAATTCGGCCGAAGGGTGGAAGATCGCGATAAAGCGTCTCGCGATCATGTCATAAATTTTAGCTTCATCCGGGGCGAGCTTGTGCCCTTCAACGGGGGTCGGGATAATCGCAAAGTGATCCGTCACTTGCTTATTATTAAAAATACGCTTGTTTGAGGTCTTTACCCAGTTTTCTTTAATAACCTTTTGGGCATGGGGCTCAAGGTCTCCATGAAGCTTCTGGAGGGTTTTAATACAAGTGTCCCCGTAGTCTTCCGGTAGCGCCTTAGAGCCGGTACGCGGATAGGTGATCATCTTGTGCTTTTCGTACAAGGCCTGCGCAATTTGCAGGGTACGTCCAGCAGCCATCCCAAAACGGCTGTTTGCCTCACGTTGGAGTGTAGTGAGATCGTAAAGACGGGGTGCTGCCTGGGTAGAGCGTTTCTTCTCTTCAGTAACAGTACCGGTTTTTTCGCTACGCAGCTCTTTTAGGATCTTCTCTGCCTCGCTTTTGTCCCAGATACGGTCTACGCGGTCGTGCTCGTCATTCCCTTTCTTGAAGTTGGGTTTCTGATACAGCCCTTCGTAATCTCCTGCCTTTAGGCCAAAGTCACCGATAATGCGCCAATAATCTCTGGGTTTGAAAGACTTAATTTGTTTCTCCCGCTCTACCACCATAGTCAGGGTAGGGGTTTGTACGCGCCCTACTGTGGCGACCTTCCCAAGGCGAGGGCCTCCGTAGATGCAGGCCGTAAGCGCACGAGTCCCATTGATTCCAATAAGCCAGTCAGACTCTGATCGGCAACGGGCCGCAGATTGCAAGGGGAGCATGTCCTCTTGAGTGCGCAAATGCTTAAAGCTATCACGAATGCTGCCTGCAGTCATAGACATCAGCCAAAGGCGCTTAAATGGCTTTTTACATTTTGATAGATCGTAGATATAAGTAAAAATCAATTCACCCTCACGGCCCGCATCACAAGCATTCACAAGTTCCGAGACGTCCTTGCGCTTTATAAGCTTCTTGAGGGCGTTAAATTTCTTCTCGGTCTTCTCGATAGGCTTGAGGTCAAACTTCTCAGGAAGGATAGGGAGTGTCTTGGGGCTCCAGCTCTTGAGCTTATCGTCAATATCCTGGGGCATGAAGAGTTCTACCAGGTGGCCTACTGCAGAACTGATGACATAAGTGTCATTTTCGTAGTAATCATCTTTCTTTTGGAATTTCCCTAAAGCCTTAGCAATATCGGCGGCAACACTTGGCTTCTCGGCAATGATCAATGTCTTCATAAAATTATTAGTCTCTATAAGATTTATAGGAGGGGGGTATGTAGTCGGTTTAAATGAGCAGAAGCAAGTTCTTTCTTGAGAGTCGCTAGACTCTTGGGGCCTCTTTCATTTGAATGAAGGGGCTATTCTGTTAACAGAACCTCCAGAGAGTCAAGGAGTTCTTGAATTGTTTTGTCAGTTTCGTCCCCCATGTTGGAGATCCGAAATGTCTGTCCACGCAGCTTTCCGTAGCCCACATCGATGGTAAAGTTATATCGTTTGATGAGCTCTTGGTTGATTTTTATGATATCAATATCTCTCGTATTGCGCACACAAGTCAGGGTCTTAGTCGCATGTTCCTTGGGTGGGAATAGCTCAAACCCCTGTGCATAGATCCAGTCATGGACTTTCTGGTTGAGCTTGCTGTGGCGCTCAAATCGGTTCTGAAGTCCTTCTTTATCAATTTCTTGCAATTTATGCTGGAGTGCATAGAAAAGGGGTATCGCCGGTGTAGCCGGGGTCATTCCTTTCTCATGGTTCTTAAGGAATTCGATAAAATCAAAGCTATAACCCCGCTGGGAGATGCTTTTGGCTCTTTCAAGAGCTCGCTCAGAGACTGCCATTAAGGAAATTCCCGGGGGGAGGGCCAGTGCTTTCTGGGATCCTGTGATCATCACATCGATGCCCCAAGCGTCTTTTTCGAGCTTCATACCCGAGAAGGAGCTCACCGTATCCACAATGGAGATGACTTCAGGGAACTGCCGGACAACCTCCATGATCTCTGGCAGCGGGTTAAGGACCCCCGTAGAGGTTTCGCTGTGAACGATCGTAATCGCATCAAATGCGTTTGTGCTCAAGGCCTTATGAACTTTTTCAGGGGTGATAATTTGCCCCCATTCAACCTGCAAAGCCTCGGCATCCTTCCCACAGCGCCGCGAAACATCGTGCCATTTGTCCGAAAAGGCCCCACACATGCAATTCAGGACCTTTTTCTCACAACAGTTCCGCACAGCTGCTTCCATGCTCCCCCAAGCACTACAAGTACTTACGAATACAGGGTCCTGGGTGCCTGCAAGCGCCTTAAGCCCTGGTTGTAATGAATTGTAAAGCTCTGAGAATGCGGGACTTCGGTGCCCAATAGGGGCTTGGCACATAGCCTGAAAAGTTTCCGCTGAAACATCAATAGGACCAGGAATGAAGAGCTTAGGAGGCATAATACTTTAATGTTAGTAGAGTAATTGCCCCTAGGGTAACCCTGGTAGTTCTCTAAGGCAATCACAGTCTTTCGCTTATTGACGCAAGCCCCTAAATGATATAGGAATAGTACTTAATGAGATCTTTATGGATCAGAAGGTTTGAGCGTAAGATGAAGCGGAGACTCCAATATTGGGAGCAGTTCGTCGTGGATGTCATTTACGGTCGCCGCCATGGTTTTTGGGTAAGGCTACTCCAATTTTTCTTGGGGGGGCTTTCTTATATTTTCAGCCTAGTGGTCCAGCTGCGTTACTTTCTTTATGAGAAGAGAATCCTAAGAGCTCAGCCCTTAGGCTGCCTAGTTGTGGTCGTAGGGAACTTAACCGTAGGAGGAACCGGTAAGACCCCCATCGTAGAGACCTTCGCACGCAGCTTAGCCAAGCAAGGCCGTAAGGTAGCTATATTGAGTCGGGGGTATAAAAGTAAGGCCGAACCTTTTTATAAACGCTTTTGGCGTTGGATGACCCACGGGCAGGTACCTCCCCCAAAAATTGTGAGCGATGGGCAGCGTGTTTTGCTAGACTCCGAAGAAGCCGGGGACGAACCTTATATGCTAGCGCGTAATCTCCCTGGAGTCGTAGTCCTGGCAGACAAGAACCGTTTTAAAGCCGGCTATTACGCGATTAAACATTTCGGGGTAGATACTCTAGTCTTAGACGATGGCTTCCAGTACTTACCCCTCAAAGGCCGCCTAAATTTGCTCCTGATCGATAAAACAAACCCTTTTGGTAATGGCCAGCTTTTGCCCTGTGGTATCCTGCGTGAGCCTATTAAACACCTAAAGCGTGCTTCTTATGTCTTTCTAACCAAGTCAGACGGCAAGGAAGACCCAGCGCTAAAAGCCACCATCAAGCGTCACAAGCCCGACGCCGAAATTATCGAATGCGCGCACCGTCCGCAGCATTTACAGGCAGTCAATCGAGAAGGCTTTTTAAGGCTGGATTCTTTAAACGGTGCCCGAGTCGCTTCTTTTAGTGGGATTGCAACCCCAGAGAGTTTTGAGAGCTTCCTGCACAACCTAGGCGCTCAGACTATTTATAACCAGCGCTTCTTAGATCACCACCGCTTTAGTCGTGAGGAATTGGAATATTTCTTTAAACGCGCTAAAGAGGCTGGGGTAGATATGGTTGTCACCACCGAGAAAGACGCCGTGCGCATGCCCGAAGATTTTGAAGCCCCTTTACCTTTTTACTATCTACGTTTAGAGATTGAAATATTAAGTGGCGGGGATGACTTCAACGACGCGGTTTCCCGCATCTGTTTCCCCAAAAAGGCCATGAAAGCAACACGCTTTGTTTGAGGTGTCCCTTTCATCACCCAAATACTGCATAAACAAAGCCTTTTGAGGCCTTAGACAGGAAGATAATCCTAGCCATACTTCCAGTATGACATCGGCTTCCTTCAAGCCTAATGCCCTCAAAATCTATTAGTTTCTGCAGCATCCAGTTAATGAAAGCAACACGCTTAAGGTCTTCTTAATGCTTTGATGCTTTCTTGACACAGCAGGGTGGTCTACTAGAATAGAGTTCGTTCTGATTCTTACCTCACTTCACCCATGAACTTTCGCCCCTTCACCCCCTGTCTCTTGCTTGTCTTATGCTGTGCCCCTTTACAAGGCCAGTGGTATGACGAGCCTAACACAGCCTCCCAGAGTACTAAGCAAACTCAAGAGGCTTCCAATAATCGTAATGCCCAGCAGTACCAATCTACAAATGACTTGCCTGCTGTGATGCCCCCACAACCCCTTCAATTGACCGAAGAGCAACTCCAACGTAAAAGTAAACGCGCCCAAGAACGAGAAGAAGAGGCCAAGCGTAAACGGGGGGAGCCTTACCGTAATATGCCCCCAGCTGAAGCACGCGCCTGGGCAGAAAATTACATGAGTAATCGCAAACAATAATTTTTTAAAAAACTATCATGATGAAAACCCGAATCTTACTTTGTTCTATTCTTCTAACAGGGAGTGTTCTACCCCTTCAAGCGCAGTCAGGGCGTCGTGCCATCTGGCAAGAATCGCGTGAGCAAAAGCGTGAGATGCGCCAAGCGAATCGTAGTAATGGCCGCCAACGCATGGCTTACCAGGGTCAGCGCCAAGCCCCACGTCGTATGCAAGAGCAACAAAGGATGCAGCATATGGATATGCAGCAAGAAAAGATGCAGCAGATGAGGCAAGCACGCCAACACCGCCGTGAAACACTTCAGGCCCGTCATGAAGCCCGTGTAGAAGCAGTTGAAGAAGCTCCTGCTACACCACAACAGCGCATACGCGCAAGACGATCAAGAGGCCAGCAAATGCGTTTCGCTCGTCATGAGGCCCGCGTCCAAGATGTCCAAGACAACCACGATGCAGTCCAGGAACGTTTTGTAGAAAGGCAGTCTAGCGGGCGTGAGATGAACGCACAGAAAATTAAAGACCGCAAGCACCGTCGCCAAGCAACTATGGGCAAAATGCAGCAGAACCAAAACAGGCGCGCTGCTCACACAAGCAAAATGATTAAAGAAAACAAGCGCAGAAAATCAGCCCACAGAAATGCGATCAAGAAGAACAAGCCTAGAAGAGCCCCCCACACAACCAAGAGGCTTAACTAGTCCGCTTAAGTAATTAATTTAAAAAAAGCCCCTTCTGTTTTCAGAAGGGGCTTTTTAGATTAATAAAGCGTCTACCCAAAGAAGGGGTTATGCATCTGCTCTAGGGCTACTGTGCTCAGCGGGCCGTGCCCGGGACATAAGAGTGTATGTGGCTCTAGCGTAAGGATTTGAGTGCGGATGGCTTCTTTAGCAGGCTCAAAGTTTTCCGTATTTGTACCTCCCATGGACCCAGCAAATAAGGCATCTCCTACAATAGCCATGGGGACTTTGAGGCCCCGGATAGCATAGGTCGTCCCTCCCGGCGAATGCCCCGGGGTTTCTAGGCCTCTTACCCCAAAACTACCCGCCGAAAAACGGAACCCTTCTGCAAATACTTCTGCGCCTCGGATGGCCTCATTGGCATGAATAAAAACAGGCACATCTTCAAGCTGTCTGCGTAGGTGTCTGAGGGATTCAACGTGGTCTGGGTGGGCGTGGGTCAGGAAAATAGCTTTGAGGTTCAGTGAACGGTGCCTAATGGCCTCAATGATAGGGGTGGGGCGGGTTCCAGTGTCAAAGAGTACGGCATCTTTTGTTTGTAAGTGGCACACAACATAGGCATTTACCGTCATGCCTCCCCCAAAGGGACTCGTGAAGGTCATTAGCTCTAGCGGGGCTTTTATACTGGGGTGCCACGCTTTCTTTGCAGCAGCGAGTAAGCAATCAGGGTTAAGTTCTAGCGCGAGGGCAATTTTGCGGAGGTCTTCAGTATATTCCGGTTTAAATAAACCTGCTTGCAGGTCTTTAAGTATGTTTGGGGTAATGCCTGTTTTTTCGATTAACCCCTTATGTCCAATGCCGAGCCCGCGCTGGGCTTTAGCAATGATATCTTCACAAAAATCTTCAAGCGGTAAAGGCATACTGAGGAGGATTATCCCACCAGGCTATTTAGAGACAATCCCTAAAATAGTGCAGAACTTAAGCCTTTGTTAGTGCCTGATTTATAAACCGTTAGGGGGTAATGGCCTAACGGTTTTAAGAATAAGTATTCAAGACTTTACTTTTGAGGTTTAAATTGATATAATTTTATTAATCAACGAAGAGCAAGCTATAGCCTTGCTCCCTCTGGCTTTAACTAAAAGAACACACATCATGCGCGTAATACTGCTTATTCTAATCCTCGCTGCGGCTACTTATGGGTATTTTACACAGATAGATCCTGAAATGGAGCTGCTCAAGAAAATCCCCATCGTTCAAAATATGGTCCCCGGTAATAGTGTGGATGCTATTATGAACCAGGCCATAGCGCTTAACAACAAGCCCTCTGAGTCATTCCCCCTATACTTAAAGGCTGCCGAGATGGGTGATGCCGAAGCCCAACACATCGTCGGGAGTATGTATATTTTTGGTGATGGCACAGAGCAAGACCCAGAAGCAGGCATCATGTGGTTGCACAAGGCAGCAGATCAGGGCTTTGCTGCGTCTCAAAATGACTTAGGGGCTTATTATCTACAGGGCGGTATTGTGCCTCAGGATGATGAAGAGGCTGTACTGTGGTTTCGTAAAGCAGCCGAGCAAGGCTTTGTAGATTCACAGCATGCTTTAGCGATGATGTATTTTGTCGGTCGGGATCCTCAGCAAGATGACCAAGAAGCAGCGCAGTGGATTAAGCGCGCTTCTGAAAATGGCCTGGCTAAGGCACAGGTTATTTTAGGTTTACTTTATATTGGTGGGCGCGGTCTCGATAGAGACTACAGCCAAGGTGCCGATTGGCTCATGCAAGCCTCCGAGCAAGAAGGCGTGGATGCTAGCCAATACATGCGCTTAGCTCGTGCTGCTCAGCAGGTAAATCAGATCCTAAAGCGTTCTGATATCGATCCTGTTCAGGCACAAACCTTGCGCGATCGTTTAGATTTTGAAGTCGATCAATTCTTCCAACGCTTGCGTACCGGTCAGCAGCAGCAAACCTTAACGATTGAGCAGTTGGCTCAAATCGCAGAAGGCGGGGACCCAGGCGCCCAGTACCTTTTAGGTGCTATGTATTTTAATGGCCAAGGGGTAGAAAAGAATCCTATTCTAGGAATGCAATGGCTGAAGCGCGCTTCAGACCAAGGCAGCGATCAGGCCCAGGCTATTATTGACCAGATCTTTGATATGGCTGAGCAAGGCGGCGTAGAAGCCCAGCGTCTGCTCGGTGCTGTTTACCGTGAAGGGGTCGGCTTCCCTCAAAGTTATGAGGAGTCTATCCAATGGTACCGCAGAGCGGCCAACCAAGGTGATGCAGATGCTCAGTATAACTTAGGTGTGATTTACTGGAAAGGTCTAGGGATCACTCAAGATCGCAATCAAACCATGGCTTTGTGGCGGCAAGCAGCAGCCCAAGGTCATGAATCTGCTCAAAGAGGACTCGAGAAAATAGAGTCGATGAAAGCACGCTAATACATGAAGAGGAAACTCTTACTGTTTTGCAGCCTACTGTGTAGTCCGCTAGTTCTGCTTGCAGAATCTAAGTCTCCTCAGTACCAGGGGATAAATAAGCAGGCGCGTTTCAGTATTATTAAGCAAGCAGCTGAGTATGGTGATGTTGATTCGCAGACAGTTTTAGGTGGTCTTTATAAGAAGGGCGAAGGCATCGAGCAAAGTGATGTGGAGGCTGCAAAGTGGTTCCTGATCGCAGCCAAGAACGGCAATTTAGTTGCTATGCAAAATATTGGTGGGTCCTACTATACGGGTGAGGGCGTACGGCAAGATTACGCAGAGGCAGCTAAGTGGTGGCGCAAGGCCGCACAGAAAGAGTTTCCCCCTTCGATGAGTAGCTTGGGCCTCATGTACTTCCAAGGTACTGGGGTGGAGCAAAACCATGAGGAGGCTGTAAAGTGGTGGAAGCGCGCAGCCAAGAAGCATTACCCTCCAGCAGTACATCGCATGGGTCATGCTTACTATGATGGTGTAGGAGTAGAGCAAAGCTATAAGAAGGCGGTAGAGTATTGGGAAGAGGGGGATGAAATCGGCTTTGGGTCTTCACAGTATGAGTTAGCGAGGATGTATCAACATGGGATTTACTTCGAAAAAAATGAGCAAGAAGCCTTGCGCCTTTATGAGGAGGCACTCATTTGGTACGAGCGTGCAAAAATTTTAGGCTTACATTTTGAGCCTGGTAGGCCCGATGAGACCATCGTGGGTATTCGTAAGGCTTTGCACGAGCTTTTAAGTAATGAAACAAGCCCCTAGGACGATTTTCCTAAGTTTATTGTGTGCCTTCCTCTTAGGGGTACCCTTAGTGTTGGAGGCTGAGGATTTTGTAAAGAGTATTGATGATCTAGATACTTTAGATAGAAAAGCGGCTCGTGGGGATAATGAGGCGCTTTTTAATTTAGCAATTCGTTATGCAAATGGAGAGGGCTTAGAGAAAGACCCCGAGAAGGCGACTCAACTTTTACTCCAGGCAGCAGATCAGGGTTATGTGCATGCACAGCTTTTACTAGCAAGGCTGAATAAGTCTCGCGGGGAGGAAGAGGGGGCGCTTTATTGGCTGAAGCGTGCCGCCGACCAAGATGATCTCAATGCTCAAACAGACCTGGGGGCTCATTATTTTGAGAAACAGGATTATGATAATGCGTTTAAATGGTTATACCGTGCTGCCCGCAAGGGGCATCCAGAAGCTCAGTACGGTGTAGGCATTCTGTATAGAGAAGGTTGGGGCGTAGGGAAGAACCCGCGTGAAGCTAAGCGCTGGATAAAGCAAGCAGCTATGCAGGGCAACGCCAAGGCGCAGCTTCAGTATGGGGGGATGATCCTAGATGAGTCCAGCAAACCCAGCCAGAGCGAAGCCGGCATGGTAGAGGTCGATGCCCAGGCCATAAAGTGGATCCAAAAAGCCGCAGCCCAAGGCCTCCCAGAGGCCCAGCAGGTATTAGAAAACCTAGGACAAAGCCCAGAATAGGGGGCTAACCCCTTGATTTCTAAATTGATAGGGGTTTATGGTAATTGTTTATTGACAATTATCGGTTTTTAGCTACCCTAACTTACATGTCTAATTTAAAAAACAAACGTAAACTAGTTAATTCAGCTTCTTTGCTGATCATTTTCTTACTCATCTTTGTACTTCCTTACTACACTCGTAATTTCGAGACTGTAGACTGGGTATTCGATCTTGCCTTTGTAGTGGCGCTTATTGCGATCCCTGTGAAGTTCGTACAATTTCTTGTACGTGTCTTTAAGCCTAAGAGTGCTTAATTAAAATAACACATTGTTTTTCAAAAAGCCTTAGGGAGTTCCTAAGGCTTTTTTTATCGGGCCGCTTCGACTCTTGGGTCTAGGGCGTCTCTTAGGCCGTCGCCCAAGAAGTTTAGGGAGAACAAGGTTACCGAGAAGAAGATACTAGGGAAGATCAGCATCCATGGGTATTCTTCTAGGGTGACGACGCCGTCTTTAATTAAGTCTCCCCAGGAGGTCATTGGGGCTTGGATCCCTAGCCCTAAGAAACTTAGGAAAGACTCTAACAACATCACACTAGGAACCGTGAGCGTTGCACACACAATGACTGTCCCTAGTACATTAGGGATGATGTGCTTGGATAAGATCTTAAAGTTCGACTGGCCCAGTACATGAGCAGCTTGGACAAACTCTTGCTCTTTAACCGCGAGTACCTGACCACGGACTAAACGGGCCATAGCAAGCCATTCAACCGCCCCGATAGCGAGTAAGAGCGGGAGTAACCCACGCCCTACAACCACCATCAAGAGGATTACAAAAATCGTATAAGGCAAAGAGTAAATGATCTCTACCACACGCATCATGAAACGATCCGTGCGCCCCCCTAAGTAACCTGATAGGGCCCCATAAGGAACACCGATGAGCAATGACACGGCTGTAGCAATCAGGCCGACCATGAAGGATATGCGCCCACCGTAGAGGATGCGGGTGAATAGATCACGCCCCAGGGTGTCTGTCCCTAACCAATGCTCGGCACACGGCGGGATCGCCCCCAGGTCGATATTTTGTTCGCGGTAGGTGTAAGAGGTTAGCCATGGGGCGATTAGGCACAAGAGGCCAATAATGCTCAAAAGGATAAGGCCCAGCATAGCCATGCGGTGTTGCTTTAGGCGGTACCAGCTTTGGGCCCAAGGGGAAATGCTATCAGCTTCGTTCATGTGCTTTGGGTAATTTTGATACGTGGGTTGAGCCAAGCCAAGACAATGTCGACTAAGAGGTTAAACATCACAATAAGAACTGCGAAGAAAAGCACGGTGCCTAAGATCATACTATAGTCCCGGTTGAAAGCAGCTTGCACAAAGAAACGCCCTAAGCCTGGGATGTGGTAGACCGTTTCGACCACGAAGGATCCACTGATCAAACCGGCCAAGGCAGGGCCACTAATAGAGACGACCGGTAGTAGGGCATTACGGAGGCCATGGATGAAATGAACCCGCCAGCCCGGGAGGCCTTTGGCTTTGGCGGTGCGCATATAGTCTTGGCTTTGGACTTCGAGCATGCTGCCCCGGGTGATCCGTGCGAGGGTTGCTGCTAAGTAAACGGCAAGAGTAATCGTCGGGAGGATTTTGTCTGTCCCACTCATCCAGCCTGAGGCGTTGAACCACTCAAAGTGCAGGGCAAACACCAAAAGGAGTAAAGGGCCCAGGACAAAGCTCGGTAAGCAAATGCCTGTCATGGCGAAACTCATCGTGCTATAATCAAGCCACGTGTTAGGCCTTAAGGAAGCACACACCCCTGCGGTTACCCCGAAGAGCATCGCTAAGCAAAAAGCATACAAGCCCAGCTCCATAGAGATCGGGATTTTTTCGAAGATGATTTCTGAAACAGTAAAGCCTGGGTACTTGAGTGATGGGCCTAAGTCACCCCGGAATAAGTTGCCTAAGTATTGGGTGTACTGTTCGAACAGGGGTTTGTCTAAGCCGTAGTAAGCATTGAGGCGCTCCATAGCTTCTTCGGTGAGGGCGCGCTCCGCATCAAAGGGGCCACCAGGGGCTAGGCGGATCATGAAGAAGGTTGCTGTGATGATGATCAGCAACACGGGGATGGCTTCTAGGATCCTTTTTATTATAAAAGAGAGCATGTTTTCAACTAGGGGTGTTTTCTAAGTAAATAAACTTATAGGGGTGCTCGTCAAGGGCGTTAGGGTACCAGCCTTTGATATCCGCATGCTTAAAGTGATTTGAATTGATGAAGTAAATAGGGATGATCGGTACTTCCTCTAGGAGGATGGCTTCAGCCGCTTGGAGGTGGCTTAGGCGTTCTTCGGGGTTGTTGGCAGCAGCGGCTTGCTCTAGCAGGGCATCATAGCCGGGGTGTGCCCAGCTTGTATGGTTTTGGGTAGAGTCTGAGGTATAGAGTGCTAAGGATGCATTGGCGTCTAGGTAGCGCGGCAGCCACGCATTCCGGAGGATTTCAAATTGCTTTTTGGCACGATTCGCTAGGACTACTTTCCATTCTTGGTTTTGTAGGGTGATATTAATACCAAGGTTTTTCTTCCACATTTCTTGAATGGCCTGGGCAAGTTTCCGGTTAATCTCTGCGGTGTGGTAGAGTAATTCAACCTGTGGGAAGCCTTCGCCATTAGGGTAGCCCGCTTCAGCAAGGAGGGCTTTAGCGTATTGGATATCCTCCTTAACACTTACTGCAGGGGTGTAGTTGCTTACTACAGGAGAAATAAAATTGTAAGCAGGGCTATCATTAGGCCCTGTGATGCGCGCAGTAAGTGCCTTCCTGTTGATTGCTAAGCTGAGTGCCTTGCGTACACGCTTATCGTTAAGCGGGGGGACTTGGGTGTTCAGGATGAAGTGGAAGAAAATAGGAGAGGGCGTAGAGACAAGCTCTGGGGCCTCTTTAGCGAATAAGTCACGGAGTTTGTCTTCGACAACACGGTAGGTGTAATGGAGTTGGTTGGAGCGGAATGCACGCTCTTCAGTCTCTGGATCCATCGGGAAGAAATGTACTTCATTGAGGTGTACATTTTCTTTATCCCAATAATGAGGGTTTCTCTCGATTTTAATCACATCAGAGGCTCTCCACTCTTTGAGCGCAAAGGGACCATTGCCTACATGGTTTCCGGGGCGTACCCAAGGGTTATTAGGGGCGTAAGGGTCTCCGTGTTTGAGGATGGTTGCTTTATGCACAGGGTACCACGCATGCTGAGAAACCATTTGAAGGAAATAGGGTGTTGGGTTTTCAAGCTCGAGCTGTAAGGTATGCTCATCCAATGCCTTGGCTCCTACTTTGCTGAAGTCTGTCAGTGTGCCATTGTGGTAGGCCTGTCCATTCTTGAGGAGGAAAACCGTGTAGGCATAAGGAGCCGAAATGTTGGGGGAGAGTACACGCTCTAAGGAAAACAAAAAGTCTTGAGCAGTGAGGGGGGCTCCATTGGACCAACGTGCCTCTTTACGTAGGTGGAAGGTGTAGGTTTTGCCATCTTCGGACACATCCCAGCTTTCTGCAACACCCGGAATGGGGGAGAGGTCCTCAGGGTGCATGAGCACGAGGCCTTCGAAGAGGCCGCTGTGGATCTTCTTCTCGGGGTAGCCTGCGGTGATGTGTGGGTCTAGCGATTGAGGGTCCCCAGAGTTACCCATCAGCAAGATTTTGTCCTTGGTGGCTTGAGCAACTGGAGTGGGCCCTTTGCTGCAGCCTGGGCTTATGAGTATGAGTAGTGTTAAAGTAGTTGAGAGGAAGAGGGATTTATTTCGATGCTTGAAGGTAGATGTCATTATAAGGGTGAGTACATAATAGATTTGGGTACCAGCCGCGGACGCTTTGGTGCTTGAGCTGGGTCATGTTATAAAAAGAGATAGGGATCACAGGAGCCTCATCAAGCAGGAGTGCTTCAGCCTCTTGCATAAGAGCCCTGCGTTTGCTTAGGTTACGTTCTGTAGCAGCCTGTTTAATGAGCGCATCATACTGGGCGTTCTCCCAGCCTGATTCGTTAATGGGGGAATCGGAAAGGTATAGCTCTAGTAGCGCATTGGGGTCGACGTAGTGCGCTATCCAAGATGTGCGGACTACTTGGAAGTCTCTTGTGTTTCTGCGAGCAAGGAGGACTTTCCATTCTTGGTTTTCAGGCAGTGCGTTGATGTTTAAGTTCTTGTGCCACATCTCTTGGACGGCTTCGGCCACTTTGCGGTGAGTCTCGGCAGTGTTATAAAGAATCTCAATCGGGGGGAAGCCCTCGCCATTCGGGTAGCCGGCTTCGGCCAGAAGGCGTTTTGCTTCTTCGATATCTTCTTTAACAGGAGCTGAAGAAATGAAGTTGCCTGCTTCGTAGGGGACGAAGTTATAAGCAGGCTTACCTTGGGAGAGGATGATTGCCTTAGTTATTTTCTCGCGATCAATCGCTAGACTTAAGGCTTTGCGCACACGTTTGTCATCTAGAGGAGGTTTTCTTGTGTTGAGACAGTAGTGGTAGACAATCAGGGCCGGCTCAGATACAAGCTCGGGGCTTTTTTGCTCGAGTAGCTTTTGTGCTTTTGCTTCAGGCACCCAATAGGTGAGGTGAAGTTGCCCTGCGCGGAAGGCATGTTCTTCAGCCTCGACACTCATGGGTAAGAAATGGATTTCGTTGAGGCGTACATGCTCAGCATCCCAGTAGAGAGGGTTTTTTGTGGCGATGATCTCGTCATTAGTCTTGCGAGACTTAAGCATGAAGGGGCCATTGCTTACTAAGTGCCCGGGGCGTGTCCACGGGTTGTTGGGGTTTTTAGGGTCTCCGTGTTTAAGGATGGTAGCCTTATGTACGGGGAAGAAAATGCTTTGGATCAGCAGATCAAGGAAATAGGGGGTGGGGTTGTTGAGCTCTATTTCTAAGGTGTGCTCATCTAGCGCAGTGACCCCTACTTTAGTAAAATCTGTCAGCGCTTTATCGTAATAGGCTTGGGCATTTTTGATGATAAATAGTGAGTAGGCCTGAGGGGCGCCCAATTCTTTAGAGAGGATGCGCTCATAAGAGAAGACAAAGTCGTGCGCGGTGACGGGGTCCCCGTTGGACCAGCGTGCGTTCTCGCGCAAGAAAAAGGTGTAGGTCTTGCCATCTGCGGAAACATCCCAGCTTTCAGCCACTCCGGGTACTGGCGGTAAATTTTGGGGGTGCTGGGTGAGTAAGCCCTCAAAAAGGCCCCAAATGACCGTTTTGCCAGGAGCGCCTACTGCGACATGAGGGTCTAGCGATTGAGGGTCACCGCCGATGCCTACTAGTAAGGTTTGTGTTTCAAGAGCTTCCTCTACCGGGGTTGTTTTTTTACTGCAAGCAGCCCCCACTAAAAAAATGGCTAGGTACGGTATGAGTTTAGTGGTCTTTTTTAACATCGTCGGTGGTGCTTGCTTCTAGGTAGACGTATTTATAAGGGTGCGCATCTAGGATATTGGGGTACCAGCCTTTGACGTCCGGATGTTTTAGGTGAGCGTTATTGTAAAAATAAAATGGTATAACAGGAAGCTCATCTAGGAAGATAGCCTCGGCTTTTTGGAAGAGGGCGTAGCGCTCTTCTTGATCGAGTGTTTTAGCGGCTTCTTCGAGGAGCGCATCATAGTCCGGATTGCTCCAGCCAGAGAAGTTTTGGGTAGAGTCTGTAGAGAAGAGCTCTAGGAAAGTGCTAGGGTCTAGATAGTCTCCAATCCAACCACCGCGCATGATTTGAAAGTCTCCTTGGCGACGTGAGATTAGGAAGACCTTCCACTCCTGGTTGCGCATAGTAATATCGATGCCTAAATTTTCTTTCCACATTTCTTGGATGGCTTGAGCGAGTTTGCGATGGCCTTCGGAAGTATTGTAAAGAAGCTCCATCACAGGAAAGCCTTCCCCATTGGGATAGCCTGCTTCTGCTAGGAGTCTACGGGCTTCTTCAATGTTTTCTTCTAGTTTAGTGGTGCAAGTATAGCCGGCTGTGTTGGGTGGAGTAAAATAGTACGCAGGGAGTTGGCCGCGCTTATTGACGTGATCCACGATAGCCTGACGGTCGATTGCCAAGCTGAGCGCCTTGCGGATGCGTTTGTCATTAAAGGGAGGGACGTTTAGATTAAACGTATAATAATAAGTCCCGAGGTAGGGGTGCACGCACAAGTAAGGGTCATTCTCTGCTTGGAGTTCTGCAATTTTTTCCCCAGGAACAGCCTCAGTCATATGGAGCTGGTCTGCACGGAAGGCGCGCTCTTCGGTGTCGCCATTCATGGGGAAGAAGTGGATCTCCTTGAGTTTGACGACCTCAGCATCCCAGTAGTGGGGGTTTTTTTCTATAATGACAATGTCTGAGATGCGCCAGGCCTTTAGCATGAAAGGGCCGTTACCGACATGATTACCGGTGTGTGTCCAGGCGGTATCTCGGTCGTGTTTGTCACCGTATTTTAAAATGGTAGGGGGGTGTACAGGGAACCAGGCATTGTGGGCAAGCATGGTGATGAAATAAGGTGTTGGGTGCTCGAGCGTAATTTCTAGAGTATGCTCGTCGAGTGCTTTGACGCCGACTTGGGTGAAGTCGTCTAGGTCGCCCTCGTTATAAGCCTCTGCATTTTTAATGACATGCAGCATGGAGGCGTATTCGGCTCCAAATTCGGGCGAAAGGATGCGCTCGTAAGAGAAGACAAAGTCGTGCGCGGTGACGGGGTCTCCGTTGGACCAACGAGCGTTCTTGCGAAGTTTGAAGGTATAAGTCTTGGCGTCTTCGGAGATAGACCAGCTTTCGGCTGCACCGGGTGTGGGGTGAAGGTCTTTGGGATCAGGGATGGTAAGGCCTTCGAATAAGCCCCTGAGGATATTATGTTCGGTTACTCCGGTAGTGAGTTGGGGGTCTAGTGAGGCAGGGTCCCCAAAATTGCCTAAAAGCAGTGTTTGGTTTTGGGTGGCTGTTTCCACAGGGGGTGTGCGCTTAAAGCAGCCTGTTGCCAGTAGCAGGGTAGTGGCTGAAATTAATGAGAGTGAGAGACGTTTAAATTTCATTGTGAGTGAGTATGATGAAGGTTGGAGATAATATAAAGTTTTTTGTAGGAAAGATAGATAGGAGTGTTTAGGAGCCTGTTATCGGAGGTAAATTTTTTTTGAGAAAATTTTTGTGTAATTTTAAACATCCGAATAACCCTGCTTCGCCAAGGCTTCGCAGGGCGCTCTTTAGCTTAGCCCAGCATAGTCCGGCAAAGCCGGCCGATGAGGGAAGCTAAAGGCGAGCTAAAAACCGTTAGGA
>DFOT01000012.1:0-10069 GCA_002376875.1 Opitutia bacterium UBA3534
GGTACTGAGATGGTGATGCCTGGTGATAACGTGGAGATCACAATCAAGCTGCAAAAGGAAATCGCTATGGAAGAAGGTAGTACCTTCGCTATCCGTGAAGGTGGCCGTACGATTGGTGCAGGAAAGATTGTATCTATCATTAAGTAACACCTAGATATTGTCTTGAACTTTCGCCGAGAACCTGAAAATGAGGGTTCTCGGCTTGATTATTCTAAACCGTTTTTATTATGGAATCTCAATGCTAGGAGAATAGCTCAATTGGTAGAGCAACGGTCTCCAAAACCGTAGGTTGGGGGTTCGAGTCCCTCTTCTCCTGCCACGAAAAAATGAAAAATCCCTTTCAATCAGTAAGACTCTTTTGGAGTGAAGTAATTGTAGAACTAAAAAAAGCCTCCTGGCCAACCCGCTCGGAGCTTAAAGAGTCTACGATTGTGGTCATTATTGGGATTCTCATTCTTGGCTGTTACGTGAGCGTTGTAGATTTCTCTTTGTTCCAAGTACTGAATTTATTTACTTCCTGGGTCCGTCCTGTTGTGGGCTAGGGCTTTTTAATTTTATAGAAAACGATGTCAAACACTACATCTACAGATAATTTTCAATGGTACGCTGTCCAGACCCTCTCTAACCAAGAGGCGAAGGTGAAGCGGTATGTGGATAAGTTTATTGTCGTTGAAGAGATGGAAGACTTCATCAAGGAAGTACTGATGCCTACCGAGCAGGTGACAGAGGTGAAGTCCGGACGTAAGCGTGTTAAAACGCGTAAGTTTTACCCTGGGTATGTTTTTATTAACATGCGCCTGTACGATGAGCACCACAAAGTCTTGCAACGGCCTTGGTACTTCGTCCGCGGAATCGAGGGTGTTATCGGATTTGTAGGTGGAGATAATCCAGTTCCTCTTAAGAAAGAAGAGATCGACCGTATCTTTAAGCAGGTTGAGGATGCTCAAGGTAAGGAGAAGCCAAGTGTCGAGTACGAGGCTGGCGAAGAGGTGAAGATCACCGATGGGCCTTTCTTGAACTTAACTGGACGCATTGATGAGGTTGATCCTGAACGTGGGCGCCTTAAAGTATCTGTTTCTATTTTTGGACGTTTCACGCCTGTGGAGCTTGAATACTGGCAAGTAACCCGTAGCGAAGACTAAATATTTTAAAATTATAATCTTATGGCGAAAAAAGTTATAGCTGAAATTAAACTGCAGTTGCCTGCAGGTTCTGCAAATCCGGCTCCTCCGGTAGGTACGGCCTTGGGACCGCACGGAGTTAACATTGCAGGGTTTTGTAAGGAGTTTAACGCAAAGACTCAAGAGCGTGCAGGTTTGATTCTGCCAGTGGTCATCACTGTGTTTGCAGACCGTTCTTTTACTTTTATCATTAAGTCCCCTCCTGCAGCGGTTCTTCTTAAGAAGGCTGCTGGCATTGCAAAGGGTTCTGGCGTACCTAACCGCGATAAGGTAGGTAAGGTAACCCGTAAGCAGATTGACGAGATTGTCCAAACCAAGTTGAAGGACTTGAATACAGAGGATACTGAAGCTGCTGCACGCATTATTATGGGGACAGCTCGGAACATGGGACTAGAGGTTATAGATTAATAAGAAGGAAAAATAATGGCTAAGGAAAGTAAACGTTACAAAGAAGCTGCCAAGCTTGTAGATTTAGAGAAAGGGTACGCCCTTCCTGAAGCTGTAGAGCTTATGCAAAAGATGCCTGCTCCTAAGTTTGACGAAACTGTTGAACTCTCAGGGCGTCTAGGGGTAGACCCTAAGCAAAGTGAGCAGATGGTGCGTGGAACGATCAACCTACCAAACGGTAGTGGTAAGAAGGTTCGTGTATTGGTTTTCACTGAGGATGCAGAGTCTGCCCTTAAGGCAGGTGCTGAGCACGCAGGTCTACAGGACATGATCAAGAAAGTCGAAGACGGCTGGCTTGATTTTGATATCGTCTTGGCTACACCTACAGCTATGAAAGAAGCGCGTAAGGTTGCACGTACATTAGGTCCTAGAGGTCTAATGCCTAACCCAAAATCGGGCACAGTTGCTGAGGTGGAAAAGATCCCTGCGGTAATCGATGCGGTTAAGAAGGGTCGTGTAGAGTTTAAAATGGATAAGACCGGTAATGTTTCTATTATCGTTGGGAAGCGCAGCTTCTCTTCAGAGCAGCTGGTAGAAAATGTTAAAGAAGCTGTTTCTGTTCTAGGTAAGGCTCGTCCAGATGCATTCAAGGGAGGCCGTTTTGTTAAGAGCCTAAGCTTGAGCGCTACCATGAGCCCAAGCCTTCGTCTTGAAGAGGAACTATTCGCAAAACTTTAAGGAAGATAAGTCATGAGACCTGAAAAAGAATATTTGGTAGAAGAAACCGAAAAACACCTAAGTAAGTCAGATTACGTATTCTTGGCAGACTTCGAGCGCGTGACTGTTGCTGAAGTAGCTGAGCTACGTCAAAACTTATCTAAGGAAGGTGCTGAGTACCACGTTGTAAAAAACCGTATCTTTAAGGTAGCGGCTAAGAAGCGTGGTTTGCCTGAACTTGATGGGGCAGCCCTTAAGGGCCACACCGCGATCATCACTGGAGGAGAGAATCCTTCAGGAGTGGCAAAGATTATCAAGGCTTTCCAGAAGAGCTTTAAGGAAGAGAAGGCCTCTTTTAAGGCAGGAGTTCTTGAGAACGAGCTTCTCTCTGCTGCAAATGTGATGGCTTTAGCAGACTTGCCAAGCAAGGAAGTTCTCCGCTCTCAGCTCTTGGCTGTATTCAATGCGCCTGCACAGAAATGCGTACGTGTGCTTAATGCAGTACCTGAAAGCTTGCTAAACGTACTCAAGGCTAAGTCTGAAAAAGCTGCGTAGTATTTCACTTTTTAATTAACTAACTATAAAATAAATCATCCAAAGAATTCAGGTTAGGGGGCATAGTTCCCTTAAATGTTCAAAAGGACGCTAACCGTTCAAGGAGACAAATAAGATGGCAGATATCACTAAAGATCAAGTAATTGACTGGCTCGGAAGTCAGTCTGTAGTACAAATCGCTGAGCTCGTAAAAGAGCTTGAAGACCAGTGGGGCGTAAGTGCCGCTGCTCCTGTTGCTGTAGCAGCTGTAGGTGCAGGTGGAGGCGATGCAGCCGCAGCAGCTGAAGAAAAGACTGAGTTTGATGTAGTCTTGGCAGCAGCTGGTGACAAGAAGATCAACGTTATTAAAGAAATCCGCGGTATCCTAGGTCTAGGCCTTAAGGAAGCTAAGGAACTTGTTGAGAGCGCACCTAAGCCTATCAAGGAAGGGGTCAACAAAGAAGAAGCAGAAGAAGTTAAGAAGAAACTTGAAGCTGCTGGCGCTAAAGTTGAAATCAAGTAAGTTTGTACTTTATACTTATAACTACCTTACATTTCCAAAATTTTACAATCAAGCGGGCCTTCCAAAAGAAGAGCCTGCTTGATTGTGTCTTTTTGTTTTCCAGGCTCGTACACGCTGTGCGTGCCTTTCGTCTAAGCTTTTTATCCGGTACCTTTTAATTGAAAACACCCTATGTCAAAGCGCATTAACTTTGGGAAACTAAAAGAGGTGATCACACCTCCTAACCTGATTAAGAATCAAATAGACTCTTTTACAGAGTTTTTGCAGATCGATGTCCCTGCACAGGAGAGAGAACCTGTCGGGCTTGAAGCTATCTTCCGGGAAGTGTTTCCTATCGAGAGCTATGATTCTCGTTGCACACTCGAGTACGTCTCTTACAACATCGTTAAGCCTAAGCAGAGCGAGACAGAATGTTTGCGTGAGGGGATTTCTTATTCAGTTTCCCTTTATGTAAAGCTACGCCTCAGAGAAGAGGAGTCGATTAAAGACGAAGAAATTTACATGGGCGAATTGCCTATGATCACCAAACAAGGTTCCTTCATTATCAATGGAGCCGAGCGTGTGATCGTGAGTCAGCTACACCGTTCTCCTGGTGTTTGTTTTGAAGAGGCTGCTCACACAAGCGGTAAAATGCTTTACTCATTCCGAATTATCCCTGACCGCGGAACTTGGTTAGAGGTACAGTTCGACCAGAATGACCTTCTTTATGTTTACTTAGACCGTCGCCGTCGTCGCCGTAAGTTCCTTATTACGACTTTGTTGCGTGCGCTTGGTTACAGTACTGACTTTGATATCCTTAGCCTCTTCTACCAAATCGATGAGATGACAGTACGCAAGGCTGCGAAGATTGAAAACATCTCCAGCTTTGTTCTTGTAGAAGATATCGTGGATGCCCAAAAGGGAATTGTTTTAGCACGTTCTTTTGAGCCACTGACTAAGACCATCCTGCGCTCTTTTGATAAGGCAGACATTACCGACTTTAAGGTGATTGATACTTCTGTTGATGAAGGTGCAATTATCCGTGCTCTTAAGAAGGACCCAACACGCAATGAAGAAGAAGCACTGCGTGATATCTACAAGCGCTTGCGTCCTGGGGAGCCTCCTACAATTGCAAATGCAAAAGCTTTGCTTAAGCGCCTCTTCCAAGACCCTAAGCGTTATGACTTGGGCCGAGTAGGGCGTTACAAGATCAACCAAAAGCTTGATCTTAACACAGACCTCGATGTGCGTGTTATCGCACCTGAAGATATTGTTGAGGCTACTCGTTACCTTTGCCGCCTAAAACAAGGTGATGGCGTGATTGACGATATCGACCACTTGGGTAGTCGTCGTGTGCGTACCGTAGGTGAGCTTTTGGCGAACCAGTGTCGTTTGGGGCTTGCACGTACCGAGCGTTTGGTGCGTGAGCGTATGACTCTTTATGATCAAAGTGTAGACTCTATTACACCACAAAAGCTGATTAACCCGAAGGCCTTGAGCACAGTTATTCGTGATTTCTTTGCGCGTTCTCAGCTGTCCCAGTTTATGGATCAGATCAATCCATTGGGTGAGCTAACGCATAAGCGTCGTCTTTCAGCTCTTGGGCCAGGAGGTTTGAACCGTGAGCGAGCAGGCTTTGAGGTTCGAGACGTTCATCCTTCTCACTACGGTCGTATTTGTCCCATTGAGACGCCTGAAGGTCCAAACATTGGTTTGATTAACTCTCTGAGTACTTACTCTCAGATTAACGAGTTTGGTTTTATTGAAACTCCTTACCGTGTGGTTAAGAAAGGCCGCGTAACGGATGAGGTACAGTACCTCAACGCAGACCAAGAAGAGAACCACATTATTGCTCAGGCAAACTCTGAGATTGATGCTAAGGGTAACTTTATTGGCCGTGTGGCAGTACGTCACCGTGATATGGTCTATGAAGCAGATCCTGAAGCTGTGAATTACATGGACGTATCTCCAAAGCAGCTTGTTTCGATTGCTGCGGGTCTTATTCCTTTCTTGGAGCACGATGATGCTAACCGTGCGTTGATGGGTTCTAACATGCAACGTCAAGGGGTGCCTCTACTAAAGACTGAGGCTCCATTCGTTGGAACGGGTCTAGAGTCTAAGGTTGCTTGTGACTCTTGTACGGTTGTAGTAGCTGAGCACAGCGGTATTGTTGCTTCTGTGGATGCGCGTCGTGTGGTGATTACCCAAGATGGGGAAATGCCAAACACAGATTCACAAGTCCTTAAGACAGATGATGATAAGGGTGTGTATGTGTACGAGTTGCGTAAGTTTATGCGCTCTAATAACACGACTTGCTTTAACCAAAAGCCTTTAGTGAAGAAGGGTCAGCCTATTAAGATAGGAGACGTTATTGCTGATGGTGCTGCTACGGATGATGGTGAGCTTGCTCTAGGACGTAACGTCTTGGTCGCGTTCATGCCTTGGAACGGATATAACTTTGAGGATGCTATTCTTCTCAGTGAAAAGCTTGTTAAAGAGGATGTGTTTACTTCAATCCACATTGAGGAGTTTGAGGTAACTGCTCGAGATACAAAGCTAGGGCCTGAAGAAATTACACGTGATATTCCTAATGTGGGTGAAGAAGCGCTCAAGAACCTAAACCGTGATGGTATTATCCGTGTAGGTGCTGAGGTAAAGCCTGGTGATATTCTTGTAGGTAAGATTACTCCGAAGAGTGAGACTGAGCTAGCTCCTGAAGAAAAACTACTCCGTGCGATCTTCGGTGAGAAGGCTGCGGATGTTAAGCCAACCTCTTTGGTTGCGCCTTCAGGGTGTTACGGTATTGTTCGTGGGGTTAAGGTTTCTAGCCGTGTGGATAAGGATAAAGAAAAGCTTTCTCCGTCAGACCGTCGTCGTCAGGTTAAGAAGATTAACGAAGAATTTAAGGCCCAGTCTGATAAAATCCGTGAGGAACTTACAGAAGCCTTGTCAAATATTCTACTCGGGGAGAAAATTCCTCTAGATGTAATGAATGGTGAGACTGAGGAAGTTATTATCCCAGCAAACCGCAAGATTACTAAGACGCTCTTGCGTCGCTTGGCATCTGTATCACGCGAGATCCAAATCGATCCTTCCCCTGTGAAGATTAAGATTATGGAAATCGTGGACGTCTTCCAAAAGAAGTTCGATGAGATTGATGAAGAGCGTGAGCGTCGTATCGACGGTATTGAGTCCGGAGATTTGGACGAGAGTGGTGTGATTAAAAACGTTAAGGTTTATATCGCCACAAAGCGTAAGATCCAGGTCGGAGATAAGATGGCTGGTCGTCACGGAAATAAGGGTGTGGTTGCTAAGATCGTTCCTGAAGAGGATATGCCTTTCCTTCCTGATGGTACGCCAATTCAGATCGTTCTTAATCCGCTTGGGGTACCAAGTCGAATGAACGTCGGACAGGTTTTAGAAACGCACTTAGGTTGGGCGTGTGACAAGCTAGGCATTAAGGTGGCAACACCTATTTTCGATGGTATTGCTGAGTCACGTATCCGTGAATACCTCAAAGAAGCTAACTTGCCTGTATCCGGTAAGAGTAAGCTGGTTGACGGACGCACTGGTGAGCCATTTGACCAAGAAGTGGTTGTGGGTTACATCTACATGATGAAACTTAACCACTTGGTTGCGGACAAGATTCACGCACGTGCGGTGGGTCCTTACAGCTTGATTACCCAACAGCCTTTGGGTGGTAAAGCTCAGTACGGGGGTCAGCGTTTCGGAGAAATGGAGGTGTGGGCGCTCGAAGCTTATGGAGCTGCTTACACCCTTCAGGAACTCCTTACGGTTAAGTCCGACGATGTTCAAGGACGTACCAAGACTTATGAGGGCTTGGTTAAAGGGGATAGCTCGCTTGATGCGGGGACGCCTCAGTCCTTTAACGTTCTCATGAAGGAGATGCAAAGTCTTTGCCTTGATGTCCGCTTAGGAGATCGAGATCAGTTCAGTTTTCAAGAATCATTTTAATTACCAGGCGGAATAAGAAATCATGTCTACCGAAGATGTAAAAGAGTTTCTAGGATTTGGGGATGACCAATCCTTTGACACAGTAAGCATTTCTATTGCTTCATCCGACACGGTTCGTTCGTGGTCTCGGGGTGAGGTTAAGAACCCAGAGACGATTAACTATCGTACCTTTAAGCCAGAGCCAGGCGGACTTTTCTGTCAGCGTATTTTTGGTCCTGTGCGTGACTACGAGTGTGCTTGTGGTAAGTACAAGCGTATCAAGTTTAAGGGTGTTGTTTGTGATCGTTGTGGTGTTGAAGTTACTGTAGCACGTGTACGACGCGAGCGTATGGGTCACATCGAGCTTGCGGTGCCTGTGTCTCACATTTGGTTCCTCAAGAGTATGCCGAGTCGCCTTGGTCTGCTTTTGGATATGACTGCTCGTAACCTAGAGCGTGTTATCTACTACGAGAACTACTTGGTGATTGATCCAGGTAAGACCCCTCTAGAGGAAAAGCAGTTGCTTACTGAGCAAGAATATTTGCAAGCCCAAGATGAGTACGGAGACGATGCTTTTGTTGCCAAGATGGGTGCAGAGGCTGTTCGTGATGTGCTCTCTAAGATGGAGCTAGAGCCTGTAGTTGATGAGTTGCACGAGCAAATGCATGCGACGCGCTCTAAGCAGGTAAAGAAGAAGCTTTCTAAGCGCCTTAAGGTGTTGAGCGGGTTTATTGAGTCAAACACCCGTCCTGAGTGGATGATTCTAGAGGTACTCCCTGTAATTCCACCGGACTTGCGTCCTTTGGTGCCACTCGATGGGGGCCGCTTTGCAACAAGTGACTTGAATGACTTGTACCGCCGGGTGATTAACCGAAACAATCGTCTGCGTAATCTTTTACAACTGAAGACGCCTGACGTGATCATTCACAATGAGAAGCGTATGCTTCAGGAGTCTGTGGATGCTCTGTTTGACAACGGACGTCACGGTCGTGCGGTTACCGGTGCAGGAAACCGTCCTCTGAAGTCTTTGAGTGATATGCTTAAGGGTAAGCAAGGACGTTTTCGTCAGAACTTGTTGGGTAAACGTGTAGACTACAGTGGTCGTTCTGTGATCGTTATTGGGCCAGAGCTCAAGCTGCATCAGTGTGGTTTGCCTAAGAAGATGGCACTTGTTCTTTTTGAGCCTTTTATTATCCGCCGTTTGAAGGAGCTAGGCTTTGTTCATACCGTACGTGGTGCGCGTAAGATGATCGAAAAGCGCTCCCCAGAAGTATGGGATATCTTGGAAGAGATCACAAAGGGGCACCCAGTTCTGTTGAACCGTGCGCCTACTTTGCACCGTCTGTCGATCCAAGCATTTGAGCCTATCTTGATTGAAGGTGATGCTATCCGTATTCACCCACTCGTTTGTGCGCCTTATAATGCGGACTTTGATGGTGACCAGATGGCAGTACACGTACCGCTTTCTCTAGAGGCTATTATGGAGTGTAAGTTGTTGATGCTCTCTACGCACAATATCTTCTCTCCTTCAAGTGGTAAGCCGATTTTGACACCATCCCAGGATATTGTTTTGGGTGCGTACTACCTGACTTTAGGGCCACGCTCGAAGCCTTCTAAGGATGAGCGTTTGCCATTGATTGCCAGTGTTGAAGAAGCCCTTGCTGCTGAAGCAAGTGGGGTTCTCAGTAAGCATGATTGGGTTAACATGATTAACCCTAACTACGGGCAAGAGACCATCTTTGGTAACAAAGAGCGTAAAGTGCTACGTACTACTGTAGGGCGTATTCTCTTTAGCACGATTTGGCCTAAAGAACTTGGGTTCATTAACTTCCCAGTAGCGAAGAGTAAGCTAGGGGACTTGATCCTTAACACTTATAAGAGTGCAGGTCAGCGCGAAACCGTTGAGACTTTGGACCGTCTGAAGGAGCTTGGCTTTAAGTCAGCAACACAAGCGGGTATTTCTATCGGGATCGGGGATATGATTATTCCTGAGAACAAGGAGTCTATCATTAAGGATGCACGTAAGAAGATCGATGAGGTAGATGCTCAGTATCGTAAGGGTATTATTACTCCTGGGGAGAAGCGCAATAAGATCATCGATATTTGGACCGGTGTTACTGATGACATCGCTAAGTCTGTGTTTGACTGCTTGGACTCCAACGAAGGTAAAGAAGAGGTTAACCCTGTCTTCTTGATGATGGACTCCGGAGCTCGTGGTAATCGCCAGCAGGTTCGTCAGCTTTGTGGTATTCGTGGTCTGATGGCTAAGCCGTCGGGGGAAATTCTAGAACGTCCGATTCTTTCTTCCTTTAGAGAAGGTCTTTCAGTTCTTGAGTTCTTTACTTCAACCCACGGTGCGCGTAAAGGGTTGTCTGATACGGCGCTGAAGACTGCTGATGCAGGTTACCTAACGCGTAAGCTTTGTGACGTTGCGATGGATTGTATCATTACTGAAGATGATGATGGTACACGTGACGGTATCTGGAAGCAGGCTATTTTTGAAGGTGACGATGAGATCGTTAGACTGTCTGAGCGTATTGTCGGACGTTGTTCAAGTGAGGACGTTAGAAACCCACTGAACCCAGATGAACTCCTCGTAAAGAATGGAGAACTTATCACCGAAGAGGTTGCCGCACAAATCGAAGACCTCGGTATCGAGCGTGTGAAGGTAATGTCTCCGCTGACTTACTTCCATAAGTGGGGTATCCCTTCTAAGGCTTACGGTATTGACCCATCCACAAACCAATTGGTTAAGCGCGGTGCTTCTGTAGGTATTATTGCTGCTCAGTCTATT
>DFOT01000012.1:10384-12548 GCA_002376875.1 Opitutia bacterium UBA3534
GCTCAGTCTATTGGTGAGCCAGGTACTCAGTTGACCATGCGTACGTTCCACATTGGAGGTATTGCAAGTCAGGTCTTTAAGAATCCTGAAATTGTGGTCCGTAATGAAGGTATTGTTCAGCACAAGGGGCTGCGTTTGGTGCAGACCGCTGATGGGGCTAACATTGTTCTTAATAAGACCGGTTCTGTTATTATTGTTGATGAAGACGATAAGGAGCTGGAGAACTACAACATTGTTGCTGGTTCTGTCTTAATGATTCCTCATGGAGGAACAGTTAAGAAGGGTGAAGTGTTGGCCATGTGGGACCCACACAATATTCCAATTCTTTCTGAAAAAGCTGGGCGTATTGTCTTCCGCGACATGATCCCTGGGGTGACGGTTAAGCGCGAGCTTGACGAGTCTACCGGGCGTGTAGCGATGGTTGTTATCGAGCACAAGGAAGACTTGAACCCAACGATTGAAATTCACGAACACACTAAGGGCGCTAAGGCTGAGGATTCTAAGGTGATTGCTACCTACGGAATTCCTACAGGAGCTCAGGTTGTTGTGAATGAAGGCGACATTATTTCTGCGGGTGCGCTCTTGGCTAAGACGCCACGTTCTGCTTCTAAGACTCAAGACATTACTGGGGGTCTACCTCGTGTTGAAGAGTTGTTTGAGGCGCGTCGTCCTAAGGATGCCGCAGAAATGGCCAAGATCGATGGTGTTGTTTCTATGAACGGTATGCTGCGTGGTAAGAAGCGTTTGATTATTACCGATCCAGAAAACGAACAGCAGGAAGAACACCTCATCCCTCATGGTAAGCATATTATTGTTCACCCAGGAGACTTTGTTTACAAAGGTCAGCACCTTACTGAAGGGTCTGCAGATCCTCATGAAATCTTGGAGATCTTAGGGCCTAACGCAGTGCAGGAATACCTCCTTTCTGAAATTCAGAAGGTGTATCGCCTGCAGGGTGTTGTGATCAACGATAAGCACATTGAGGTTATTATCTCTCGGATGCTACGGAAGGTCCGTATTACCGACAGTGGGGACTCTGAGTTCTACTGGGGTGAGCAGATCGACCGGGCTGACTTTATGGCTGAAAACGAGCGTATCGTTGAGGCTGGAGGTAAGCCTGCCGAAGGGGAGCCTATCCTCTTGGGTATTATTAAGGCATCCTTGGAGACCGATAGCTTCATTTCTGCAGCTTCCTTCCAGGAAACCACACGTGTGCTCACCGAAGCGGCTACACTGGGTAAACGAGACCCGCTACAAGGCTTTAAGGAAAATGTGGCCTTTGGTAACCTCATCCCAGCCGGAACCGGTTTGTTGACGTACCGTCGCCTAGGAATCAGTACATTGGGTAGTTTTGATGAAGAAAGCTCTGAGTCAGAGGGTCTTCAGGAAAAAGCTGCGCCTTGTGCATAAATCTAACCAAGGCTTTATGAGAAAGATTTAAAAAAAGAACTTGATTTAATCTCTCTAAAGCCTACTTTCATCTACTTTCTGTAAAAAGCATTTGCTCATGCCTACGATTAATCAACTTGTCAAAAATCCTCGGAAAAACATCCGAAAGAAGTCTAAGTCACGTGCTTTGGACGCAAATCCCTTTAAGAGAGGGGTTTGTGTGCAAGTAATGACACGTACACCAAAGAAGCCTAACTCTGCTATCCGTAAGGTAGCTAAAGTGCGTCTTACCAACGGGATGGAAGTTATTGCTTACATTCCTGATGAAGGCCACTCCCTTCAGGAGCACAGTGTGGTCTTGATTCGTGGTGGTCGTGTGAAGGACTTGCCTGGGGTACGTTTTCACATCGTTCGTGGACCTTTGGACTGTCAAGGCGTTGAGAAGCGTAGACGCAGCCGCTCTAAGTATGGAGTAAAGAGACCTAAACAGAAGTAATTGATATTTAACCCGTTATGGCAAGAAGAAGAAGAGCCCAGAAAAAAGTAAATTTACCTGACCCACGGTACAATAGTCCTTTGGTTACCAAGCTTATTAATATGGTAATGAAGCAAGGGAAGCGTTCTGTAGCGCAACGTATTGTTTATCAGGCATTTGAGCGTGTAAGTGAAAAGCTTGGCAAGGGAGACTCTGTTGATCTGCTCCTAGGTGCTCTAGAAAATGCACGTCCGAAGCTTGAAGTTAAGAGCCGCCGGGTTGGTGGAGCTACTTACCAGG
>DFOT01000012.1:12844-14543 GCA_002376875.1 Opitutia bacterium UBA3534
AAGAGTTGGTGGAGCTACTTACCAGGTTCCTGTTGAAATCCACCACGAGCGCCAGCAGAGCCTTGTGTTCCGTTGGATGCTACAATTGGCTAGCGCCCGTAAGGGAACCCCTATGTGGGAAGCTCTGGCTCAGGAAATCATCGATGCCTACAATAACACAGGTGCTGTAGTGCGTAAGAAGGAAGATACCCACCGCATGGCTCAGGCTAACCGTGCGTTTGCTCACTTACGTTGGTAATCAATAAGCTATTGGTTTTTCTATGACGACTCAAAATAAAGAACTTTCTCCGGCTAACTCTCCTAAGCGTAAAACGCCTTTGGAGTACACCCGTAATATCGGTATTGCTGCCCATATTGACGCCGGTAAAACAACAACAACAGAACGTGTATTATTTTATGCCGGTGTAGTGCATAAGATGGGTGAGGTTCACGAAGGAACTGCGGTTACTGACTGGATGGAGCAAGAGCGTGAGCGGGGTATTACTATTACCTCAGCTGCTATTTCCTGTGGTTGGAAGACTAAAGAAGGACCTTTCGCTGGTATTGATCAGCAGATTAACATTATTGACACTCCTGGGCACGTAGACTTTACCGCAGAGGTGGAGCGTTCCTTGCGTGTGCTTGATGGTGCTATCGGTGTATTCTGTGCTGTGGCAGGGGTTCAGCCTCAGTCCGAGACAGTATGGCGCCAGATGAACAAGTACTCTGTACCGCGTTTGGCTTTCATTAATAAGATGGACCGTACCGGTGCTGACTTTTACGGTGCCGTGAATGATATCCGCGAGAAGCTAGGGGGGAATGCCCATCCTTTGCTGATTCCTATTGGTGCGGAAGAGAATTTGAAGGGACTCATCGACCTCGTGAAGATGAAGGCCTATATTTATGACCAGAGTGATGCCAGCGGAATGGCCTTCAACACAGAAGAAATTCCTGCTGACTACCAAGACCAGGCTCAAGAATACCGTGAAGCTCTTATTGAAGCGGTAGCTGATTTTGACGACGAACTTGCTGAAAAGTACCTAGATGGGCAAGACATCGCTGAAGATGAATTGCGCGAAGGTATCCGTAAGGCAACTTTGTCTATTAAGTTTATCGGTGTTATCCCTGGAAGTGCCTTTAAGAATAAGGGTGTGCAGATGCTTCTGGATGCGGTGGTAGATTACCTCCCAAGTCCATTAGACCTTCCTCCAATGAAGGGATTTGATGACGATGGAGGCGAGCTTGAGGTGAAGACTGATGACAACGCTAAGTTGGCAGGTCTGGCCTTTAAGTTGATGACTGACCCTTACGTAGGTAAACTTGTTTTCTTCCGTATTTATTGTGGAAAGCTCGAAAAGGGTATGACTATCTACAACCCGCGTACACGTAAGAAAGAGCGTGTGAGTCGTTTGATGGTCATGAAGGCTGATAGCCGTGAAGATATCGATGTAGCTTACGCTGGAGATATCTGTGCTATTATCGGCGCTAAGCAGGTTGTTACGGGTGATACCTTATGTGATCCAGACCTCGAAGTACGCCTAGAGCCTCCTACATTCCCAGAGCCAGTTATCAGCATGTCTATCGAGCCTAAGTCTAAGGCCGATCAGGAAAAGCTTTCTGTTGGTTTGCAGCGTTTGGCTGAAGAAGACCCAACATTCCAGGTTTCATCTAATAATGAAACAGGCCAGACCATCATTGCAGGTATGGGTGAGTTGCACTT
>DFOT01000012.1:14843-102610 GCA_002376875.1 Opitutia bacterium UBA3534
ATTGCAGGTATGGGTGAGTTGCACTTGGATATTATCCGTGACCGCCTCTTCCGTGAGTTCAAGGTAGAAGCAGATGCAGGGCGTCCTCAGATTGCCTACCGTGAGACCATCACGAAGGCTGCAGATGGTGAAGGTAAATTTATCCGTCAGACAGGTGGACGTGGTCAGTATGGTCACGCAATCATTAAGATTGAGCCGGCTGAAAAGGGTAAGGGTATCGAGGTTATTAATGAGATCGTTGGTGGTGTGATCCCACGTGAATACATTAAGCCTACCCAAGACGGTATTATGGAGGGTTCTAACAACGGTGTTGTTGCGGGCTATCCTGTAATCGATTTCACAATCCGCATTGTAGACGGAAGCTTCCACGAAGTGGACTCCTCTGAAATGGCCTTTAAGATGGCTGGTATCTTTGCCTTTAAGGATGCCATGAAGAATGCAGGTCCTATCCTGCTTGAGCCTATCATGAAGGTGGAGGTAGTGACCCCAGAAGAGTCTCAAGGAGACGTTATGGGTGACCTTAACCGCCGTCGTGGACAGATTCAAAACATGGAAACGAAGAATAACCTGACGACCATCAGCTCCTTCGTTCCACTAGAGTGTATGTTCGGGTATGCTACAGATGTTCGTTCTTTGACTAAGGGGCGTGCCTCTTATTCCATGGAGCCTTCACACTTCGACCAAGTACCGGCTAGCCTTCTTGATAAAATTGTTGAGACCGCTTCTCGCGCTCCAGCACGTAGTTAATATTTTGTTCTTTATTCTATGAGTAATAGTAAATCTAAAATTCGCATTCGTCTTAAGGGGTATGATTATCGGATCGTTGATCAAGCGACTACTGATATCGTAGAGACGGCAAAGCGTTCGGGGGCACAAGTTGCTGGACCTGTGCCACTTCCGACTCATATCAGGAAGGTTTCCATGAACCGTTCCCCTCATATTGACACTAAGTCAGAGGAGCAGTTCGAGCTTCGGGAGCATACCCGAGTCCTATACATCGTGGAGCCTACGCCACAGACTGTAGATGAGCTGAAGAAGCTAAATCTACCTTCTGGTGTAGATATCACGATTAATGTTTAACAATCTAAATTTTTTAATTGATTTTCGTAGGGTTTTTGATTTTCTAGGTTCTTCATTTCAAATAAAGCCGCTATATCTGATATAGCAATATCGACTAAAGCAGGTCGTTATAGAAAAGAGAAACTCAATCCACCTGCCGCTTAGCATCATGAGCAGTAAAAATAATCCAAAAAAAGTACTAATAGGGAAAAAGGTCGGCATGACCCAGGTTTACGACGAGCAGAATCGTCTGATACCTGTAACTGTCTTAGAGGCAGGACCTTGCCCTGTTGTTCAAGTTAAGAACGAAGAAGGCGAAGGTTACGACGCCATTCAGTTGGGCTTTGGCTCCCAGAAGGAGCAACGCCTCAATAACCCGACTAAGGGTCATTTTAAGAAGGCTGGCCTAGATCCAGTCCGCCAGCTGCGTGAATTCCGTACCGCAGCTGAAGCAGGCCACAAGGTGGGAGATGTTCTCACTGTTTCTCAGTTTGAAGCTGGGGAGACTGTAGACGCGGTTGCTACTACTAAGGGACGTGGTTTCCAAGGTGTTGTGAAGCGCTACGGCTTTTCTGGAGGTCCTGCATCTCACGGATCTATGTTCCACCGTCGTGGGGGTTCTTACGGTGAGTGTCAGTGGCCAGGGCGTGTTCGTAAGAACCGTAAGATGCCAGGTCACATGGGAGATGTACGACGTACCACCCAAAATCTACTCATCGTTAAGGTGATTGAAGATAAAAACTTGATTTTGGTGAAAGGAAGTTTGCCAGGGCCTAAGGGTGGTCTGGTGATGCTCCGCGATGCTAAAAAAGCAAAACAAAAGGCGTAGTAGAAGATGAAGCTAAAGATTTACTCAGAAAACGGCAAAAGCAGTAAAGACAAGGAGTTTAATACGATTCCTGTCTTTGAAGGAAATAAGGGTCGCCAAGCATTACAACAAGTAGTGATTGCATTGATGGCAGGTTTACGCCAAGGAAATGCAAGCACTAAGGGTTGGAGTGAAGTGCGTGGTTCCGGCAAGAAGCCTTACGCTCAGAAGGGAACCGGTAGAGCCCGTGCGGGTGCTAAGCGTAGTCCTATTTGGCGTGGCGGTGCTATCACTCACGGTCCTAAGCCTCGTGACTACAGCCAAAAGATTAACCAAAAGGTAAAGCGTTTGGCTTTCCAGCGTGCGTTATTCGAGCGTGCTGAAGAAGGAGGCCTAGATCTTATCGAGGCTTTTCCAGCCGCAGAGCCTAAGACAAAAGCAATTAACACAGTGCTTTCTGAAATTCACCCTAAGGGAACTATCCTTTTGGTGGACGAAGCTTTCGAGGATAACGTGCTACTAGCTGCACGTAACCTAGAGCGTGTGTTTATGATTGATGCAAAATCTTTGAATGCCTGGGACTTGGTCCGTTATGACAAGGTTTTGTTTAGTGAACGCGGCTTTGATAAGGTTATAGCTCGCTCTCAAGGAGATGCCCAATAAGGAAGGATTGACCGATGTTACCAGCAGACAAAGTAATTAAAGAAATTTTAGTCACTGAGAAGGCAACCATGCTTTCTGCAAACTTTAACCAGTACACCTTCGAGGTTTACCCAGCAGCTAACCGTATTGAGGTTGCTCATGCTGTGGAGTCCTTGTTCAATGTTAAGGTTGCGCGGGTGAATCTCTTTAACAAGAAGGGTAAGCGTAAGCGCAGCCGCACACAGCGTGGTGTTTATGGACGTACCCGTAACCAGAAGCGTGCAATCGTAACCCTAAAAGAAGGGAGTACTATTGAGCTTGTTTAATTACACAGCTTAATACCTAAAAGGAGTAAATTTCATGGCTATTCTAAAACGCAGAAGACCACTAACCCCAGGACAACGCTTTCTTGTCGAAAATAAGCGCACAGAACTTACACGCAGTAAGCCTGAGCGTTCTTTGACAGAGTCTAGGCACAGTCCTAAGGGCCGTAACTGTTACGGACGCATTACTTCCCGCCGTCGTGGGGGAGGACATAAGCGTCGTTACCGCCACATTGATTTCCGTCGGGACAAGCTCGAGATTCCAGCACGCGTTAAAGAGATCGAGTACGATCCTAACCGCACAGCTAATATCGCTTTGCTAGCTTACCGTGATGGTGAAAAGCGCTACATTATCGCACCTCAAGGCCTTAAGGTCGGGGACGAGATTATTAGCACAAACAGCCCACTAGAAGAATACCTTCCTGGGATGTGCTTGCCGCTTAAGTTGATCCCTCCTGGAACACGGATTCATGCTCTTGAGCTTGAGCCAGGTTCAGGCGCTCGTATGGCACGTGGTGCTGGAGTAGGGGTAGACCTTATGGGTATTGATGGCGAGCGCGCCACCGTGAAGCTCCCTAGTGGTGAGATCAGACTTTTACACTCTAATTGCCGTGCCACTATCGGTACTGTAGGGAATGCTACACACCAAGGACAGAAGCTCGGTAAGGCAGGACGTAACCGCTGGAAGGGTAAGCGCCCACGTGTACGTGGTGTGGCTATGAATCCTGTGGATCACCCCAATGGTGGTGGTGAAGGCCGTACTTCTGGAGGAGGTCACAATACATCTCCTTGGGGTATTCTCGCTAAGGGAGGTTTCTTGACCCGTAAGAAGGCTAAGGCTTCCAACAAAATGATTTTAATCCGTCGTAACGGTAAGAAAGTTAGAAAAGGGTAATTTTAGAATATGTCACGTTCACTTAAAAAAGGATTTTATGTTCATCCTAAGTTGATGGACAAGGTCTTGAAGGCTCAGAAGGAAAATTCACACAAGCCAATTCAAACCTGGGCTCGTGGGTCTACGATTACACCTGAGTTTGTGGGGCTAAAGTTTAATGTCCACACTGGGAAGACATTCATCGAGGTTTTGGTGACCGAAAACATGGTCGGTCACAAGCTGGGGGAGTTTGCACCAACCCGGACCTTTAAGGGCCATGCTGGTATTGGTAAAAAGTAAATTTAGGATAAATTAATGAACAAGAACGAAGTACACGCTTTATCTAAATATGTGCGCATGTCGCCACTGAAGGTGAGACAAGTGACACGCACTATCCAGGGCATGGAAGCTGTTCAAGCACTTGACCTCCTAGGCGCCATTCCACGTAAGTCAGCTCGGCTGATTGCACAGACGCTTAAGAGTGCGATCGCTAATGCTGAAAATAACCATAACCTTTCCTCGAATGACCTTGTTGTGAAGTCTGCGGTGGTTAATCAAGGCCCTACTTTTGGACGTTTCCGTCCGGTTGGCCGTGGTGCAGCACACCCTTACACAAAGAAGACAAGCCACATTCACATTATTCTTTCTCAAAAATCAAAACGATAAAGGACGCGTTTAAATGGGACAAAAAGTAAATCCAAAAAGCTTTCGACTACCAGTTCGTAGAAACTGGGACTCTCGTTGGGTAGCTCCAAAGAAAGAGTTTCCTATTCTTGTAGAAGAAGATTACAAGATCCGGAAACTTATTAAAGAACGCCTTCGCTATGCGGCTGTAGCGCGTATCTTTATCGAGCGCTCAGGTAACCGTGTGCGTGTGAAAGTCTTCACTGCACGCCCAGGTATTGTTATCGGTCGTAAGGGACAAGAGCTAGATAAGCTCAAGGAAGATCTTCAATCACTAACAGGCAAGGACGTCTTGGTAGATATCCAAGAAATCAAAAAGGCTGACATCGTGGCGCAGCTAGTTGCTGAAGGGGTTGCTGTACAGATCGAGCGTCGTATTTCTTTCAAGCGTGCGATGAAGAAGGCCGTACAGACTGCAATGAGTCTTGGTGTTCTTGGAATCCGTATTCAGTGCTCAGGCCGTTTGGCTGGGGCTGACATCGCTCGGACCGAATCTCAAGAAAATGGTAAGGTTTCTCTGAATACCTTGCGTGATAATATCGACTACGGTTTTGCTGAAGCAAAGACAACCTACGGTATTACAGGAATTAAGTGCTGGATTTACAAAGAAACGGAGGACCAGTTATAATTTATGGCTAATTTACTTCCATCAAAAACAAAGTACCGTAAGGTACATAAGGGGCGTATCCGAGGTAATGCTAAGGGAGGCTCTAGCCTAGCCTTTGGTGATTACGCGATTCAATCGCTAGAACGTAGCCGTTTCACAGCATCTCAGATTGAGGCAGCTCGTGTTGCGATTAACCGTTACCTTAAGAGAAAAGGAAAAGTATGGCTACGTGTGTTCCCTCATAAGCCAATTACCAAGAAGCCTGCGGAAACGCGTATGGGTAAAGGTAAGGGAAGCGTAGAGTACTGGGTCGCTGTTGTTAAACCTGGGACTGTTTTATTTGAAATCTCCGGCGTGTCTGCACGTCTTGCCCGTGAGGCAATGCGCTTAGCTGACGGAAAGCTACCTTTCAAGTGCCGGTTCATTAGTCGAGAAGAGTTAGAGGAGTATTAAAATTTTATGAAAGCTAAAGAAGTTCGAGAACTTTCCGTAGATGAAATGCAAAAGACTTTGCGCGAGAAGCGTGAAGAATTGCTTAATCTGCGTCTAAAGAAGACCACCGGCCAGGTAGAAAACCCTGACCAAATCAGAAAGTTGCGTCGTTTAATCGCACGCTTAGAGACAATTTCTTTGGAAAAGACAAAGGGAGAGCAGACTGCTAGTCAGGCAGCGTAGCAAAACGAAGGTTTAAGTGATGGCTGAACAAGAAACAAGAAACAAACGTAAAGACTTAGTAGGTGTTGTGACCAGTCGCTCTGGTGATAAGACCATTAAAGTAACTTATTTTTATAAGACCCCTCATCCGCTTTACCGCAAAGAGATTAAGCGTAAGACTGTGGTGACTGCCCATGACGAGAAAAACGTCTGTAAGGTAGGGGACAAAATTGAAATTATGGAGACACGTCCCTTGAGTAAGACCAAGCGTTTTCGTGTGGTAAAAGTGCTTGAGGAAGCACCTATTATCGGGGCTTAATTAGGAAGACAATTTAAGAGAGGATTCACCATGTTACAGATGGAAAGTGTTTTAGATGTCGCCGATAACACGGGCGCTAAAAAGTTTAAGATGATTCGTCGTTTGGGGCAGCTCAAGCGCACGGCAGGAATTGGAGATGTTGTGATTGGTTCTGTGACTGAGGCTACACCAAAGTCATCCATCCCTAAGAAGACTGTTATCCGTGGCGTTATCGTGCGTACGAAATACCCAACCCATCGTGCAGATGGCAGCAGCTTGCGTTTTGACCAAAATGCAGTGGTTCTTGTGGATGAGAAGAACAGTCCTAAGGGAACGCGTGTATTCGGTCCTGTAGCTAGAGAACTGCGGAAGAATTTCATGAAGATTATCTCTCAAGCACCGGAGGTACTATAATATGGCTAAAGCATCAAAAGAAATTAAGTGTGGAGCAGAAGTGGTTGTGATCGCTGGAGCTCATAAAGGTAAGCGAGGCAAGGTTTTACAGCGTTCCAAAGATGGTAGCCGTATCGTTGTTGAAGGTGTAGCGATGGGTAAGAAGCACCAACGTGCGACTCAGGACAACCCTGAGGGCTCTATCGTAGAGCGTGAGCGGGCTATTGACTTCTCAAACGTCATGCTGGCTCAGCGTTTTGATGCACGGAGCAAATAATCCTTGAAATAGACCTGACTTTATTGATAACTATTTATTTAAATTTATAACACACGCGGTATGTACAAGCCTTTACTAAAGAAACACTACGAGGAGACTGTGATGGAGCAGCTTCGCAAGAGCCGGAACTACAAGAACCGGCACCAGATTCCTGTTATCGAGAAGGTTGTGATTAACTCCGGCCTCGATGCCTCAGCTGACAAGGGTTGGATCAAGGATGTCATTAAGGATATTAGCTCGATCACAGGGCAGCAGCCTGTTACCACGAAGGCTCGTGAGAGTATTTCTAACTTTAAGCTACGTAAGGGGATGATCAACGGAGTAAAGGTAACCCTCCGAGGGAATCAGATGTATGATTTCTTACTTCGATTTATGAGCATTGCCTTGCCTAATGTGCGTGACTTCCGTGGTGTATCCAGTAAGTTAGATGGTTCAGGCAACTACAACATCGGTGTTGTTGATCACTCTATCTTCCCTGAAATCTCTGTTGAAGGAGGTAAAGGCAACCTAGGGATGGACATTACAATCGTAACTTCAGCTGACAATGATGATGAAGGCCGTGAGCTTCTTAAGCTTATGGGTATGCCTTTCCGCAAAGCTTCATCAAACTAAACTATTTTACTATGGCAAAAAAATCTGCAATTGAGAAAAACAAAAGACGTATCCGCATGGTTGAAAAGTATGCGCCACGTCGTGCTGAGCTTAAAAAGAAGCTTAAAGACCCCAACTTGTCTGATGAAGAGTTTTTCAGCTTACAGCGTGAGTTGATGGAACTGCCGCGTAATTCTTCGCCTACACGTGTGCGTAATCGCTGTAAGATTACGGGCCGTCCTCGTGCATACCTAAGACGTTATGGTGTCTCTCGTATTACTTTCCGTGAGCTTGCTTCTGATGCAAAGCTTCCAGGGGTAACGAAGTCATCCTTCTAAAGAAAGAGAAATTTATGGATACTATTGGTGATTTTTTAACAATTATTCGTAACGCACTAAGCGCCAAAAAGGGTACGTGTGATGCGCAGTGGTCTAAGATCCGTGAAGGGATTGCTCAGACGCTTAAGTCAGAAGGCTACATTGCAGACTTTGCTAAGAAGAAGAACGAAAAGGGCCACGAGGTTCTAGAAGTGACGCTTAAGTATGTAGAGGGTACACCTGCTATTGAGGGAATCGAGCGTCATAGCCGTCCTGGTCGTCGTCTGTACTACGGTTCACGATCAATACCACGTGTTTTGAATAATTTGGGTGTAGCTGTTTTGACTACCTCTAAGGGTGTATTGACAGACAAAGAAGCTCGTCGTCAGCGTGTTGGCGGAGAGATGCTTTGTAAGGTCTGGTAGGAAATAATTTAAGAAAGTTAGGGACGTTAGCATGAGTGATGCAAAGAAAAGTAGAATTGGAAAGCTTCCTGTTGCGATTCCAGAGAAGGTCACACTGACCATCGATGGTAATAAGGTAATGGTTGAAGGCCCCAAAGGAAAACTTGAAAAAGAATTTAACAAGTCTGTTAGTCTAACTGTGGCTGACAACGTATTGACTGTAACACCTGCAGATGAGAGCCGTTTGGCTCGTGCAATGCAGGGAACAGCACGTGCCATCATTTTCAATATGGTGAAAGGTGTTGTTGAGGGTTACTCTAAGGACTTAGAAATCCATGGAGTAGGTTTCCGTGCTGCGCTTAAGGGTAATATCTTAGACCTAGCTTTAGGTTACTCTCATCCAATTGAGTATCCTCTTCCAGAAGGTATTACGGTTACGATTAAAGAAAATACCAAGCTTAAGGTAGAAGGTGCTGACAAGCACATGGTCGGCCAGGTTGCTGCAGATATTAAGCAATACTACCCAGTAGAGCCTTATAAAGGAAAAGGAGTTCGTATCTTGGGTCAGTTTGTTCGCCGTAAGGAAGGTAAGAAAACAGGATAATTTTAGGTAGCTATGAATCTTAAAAAGAAAAAACAAGTTTTACAAAAGCGCCGTTGGAGAGTTCGCAAAAAGGTTTGTGGCTCCGTAGAACGCCCTCGGCTTTCTTTGAGTTTTACACACAAGCACATGTACGCACAGTGCATCAATGATGACGAAGGTAAGACGCTAGTACAGCTTTCATCACTCACTAAAGATTTACGCTCAGAAGGGCTAAAGCCTAATGTTGAGGGTGCAGCTAAGCTAGGTAAGGTCTTCGGTGAGAAATGTAAGGCTGCAGGTATTGCAAGCGTACGTTTTGACCGCGGAAGCCGTCGTTACCATGGGGCTGTTAAAGCTTTCGCTGAGGCTGCTCGGGAGTCCCTAACATTCTAATTGTATTTATATGAGACAAAATTCTTTCAAGAGAGACAGAGACCCTAACGCAGAACCACCTGAGTTCGTGAACAAGGTCGTCCATATTAACCGTTGTGCTAAAGTGGTTAAAGGGGGACGTCGTTTTAGCTTTTCTGCACTTGTTGTTTCCGGTGACCAAAAGGGTCGCGTAGGTATTGGGCTAGGTAAAGCCAAAGAAGTACCTGAAGCTATCCGTAAGGGGAGCGAGCGCTCCGAAAAGAGCTTGATGCGTGTACCCCTTAAGGGGACCACAATCCCGCACGATGTAGTGGGACAAGCTGATGGAGGTCATGTTATTTTGCGTCCTGCAAGTGAGGGTACTGGTGTTATCGCTGGTGGAGGCGTTCGTGACGTACTCGAAGCTGTTGGGATTAAGAACGTTTTGAGCAAGTCTTTGGGTTCTAACACACCTGGAGCTATGGTAAATGCTACTCTAGACGCATTGCGTAAATTGCGTAGTGCCGAACAGATTCAGCGCATCAAAGAAGCTGCACCTGCGGCTTAATCATCCTGTATAAAGAGGGAATTTTTAAATGAGACTGCATACATTAGAGAAAATTAAAGGAGAAAAGCGCCCACGTAAGCGTGTAGGACGCGGACACGGTTCTGGAAACGGGAAAACCTGTGGAACGGGTCATAATGGTAGTAAGTCACGTTCTGGTTACAGCATATCTCCAATGTTTGAAGGGGGTCAGATGCCTTTGGCACGTAAGCTTCCTAGACGTGGTTTTAGTAACTTCGAGTTTCGTGTGAGTTATGATGTTGTGAACCTCAGCGACCTTGAGAAGCTTAGTGAGGCTGAAGTAGACCGTATGACACTTGTACGTGCAGGTCTTTTGCGTAACAACTCACGTCGCTTTAAGATTTTGGGGAATGGTGAAATCACGAAGGCATTGACTGTATCTGCAGATAAGTTTTCCGCTAGTGCGAAAGCAAAAATCGAAGCTGCAGGGGGTAAGGCTATTGAAACAGCTAAAACTCCAGCTACAGACACTGCCGAAAGTTAATAAAACTTACACCTCTCTAACCCCTGGATCTGCATGCTATCAGCCTTTACTAATTGCCTTAAAATCCCAGAATTGCGTCAGCGTATTTTGCTAACGCTTGGGCTTGTTTTTGTTGCTCGTTTGGGTGCAAATATACCCTTACCCGGAGTGGACCCTCAGCCGTTGCAGGACTTTTTTGCAGCGCAGCGGTCTTCCTCAGGTGGGTTAATGGGGCTTTATAACATGTTCACAGGGGGTGCCTTCTTGAAGGGCGCTATTTTTGGTTTAGGGATTATGCCCTACATCAGTGCTTCTATCATTCTTCAATTGATGGCTGCAGTGGTGCCTGCTTTGGCGCGCTTGCAGCAAGAAGGAGAGATTGGGCGCCAGAAGATCAGCCAATACACCCGCTACTTGACCATCATGATTTGTATGGTTCAGGCAGTATTACTGAATATGGCCCTCATGTCTTACCCAGAGCGCTTGTTCCCAGGTTATAGTATAGCGACTTATGGCCCTATTGTGGTCATGAATTCTAAGTGGTTCTTGCTGACCTCTACCATTTTCCTAACTGCAGGGACGACTTTGTTGATGTGGTTAGGGGAGCAGATCTCCCAGAAGGGGATTGGAAACGGTATTTCTTTGCTGATCACTATTGGTATTCTTTCTGGGATCCCAGGAGCAGTGATGCAGGGAATTCAGCTCTTTGCAAAGCCTATCGGTGCAGAAGGCCCTAACCTTGGGATGGCTCAGGGGATGTTGATGATCTTGCTTCTGTTCTTAGTGGTTGCAGCCATGGTCGCTGTGACTCAGGCACAGCGCAAAATCCCTGTTCAATATGCTAAGCGTGTTGTGGGGCGTCGTGTTTATGGGGGACAGAGTTCTTTCATGCCGCTGAAAGTTAACTATGCTGGGGTTATGCCTGTTATTTTCGGGAGTGCGATCCTTATGTTCCCTCAGCAGATCTTTGGTTATATCGGGGCAAACACTGGTTGGCGTGTGTTTCAGAGCATGTCTATGGGGCTGACCCAGGGCTCTACTTGGTATTATATTTTGTTTGGTTCTATGATCTTTGGCTTCAGTTACTTCTGGGTCTCGATCATGTTCAAGCCTATGCAGATTGCAGATGATCTTAAGAAGAACGGTGGTTACGTACCTGGTGTACGCCCAGGGGAGCCTACCGGTAAGTTCTTGGACTTTGTGATGACCCGCCTGACGCTTGCTGGAGCAATCTTCCTGACTTTTATTGCGCTTTTCCCTGACTTTTTGTACTTCTTTTACAAAGTCCCTTATGGGGTAGCTATGTTCTTCGGAGGCACAGGTACCTTGATTGCTGTTGGGGTGATGCTTGATACTATGCGTCAGGTAGAGACTTTCTTGCTTCAGCGTCACTATGATGGCTTCTTGCGCAAAGGGCGTATCCGCGGGCGTAGCCCCGGCCGCACGCAGCAGGCTGTGGATACTTCAGAGCTTAAGCACCTTGGTATCCTCTGGTGGCCTCTACTTACTTTATTCGTTCTCGGGATTGGAGCCTGGTGGGTGCAGCGTTAAATTTAGACGATGATATCCATTAAAACAGCTGAGCAAATAGAGAAGATGCGGGAAGCAGGCCGTGTGGCTGCCACTGCATTGGATCGCTTAGCTCAGGAGGTTAAGCCCGGGGTGACTACCTACGATCTTGACCAGCTTGGTAAGCAGTTCATCGAAGAAATGGGTGCTGTGAGCGCCTGCCACAACTACCGCGCCGGATCAAAAAGCTTCCCCTCCTACACCTGTATCTCGGTTAACGAGGAGATTATCCACGGAATTGGCACCATGAAGCGGGTAATTAAACCTGGTGATATCGTCTCTTTGGACGTTAGTGTGGTTAAAAATGGCTTTATTGGGGATAATGCCCGTACTGTGATGGTAGAGCCTGTCCAGGAAGAGGTTTCCTTCTTGGTCAAAACAACGCAAGAGGCTCTCCTTAAAGGAATTAAGCAAGCCCGGGCAGGCAACAGAGTAGGGGATATTTCCAATGCTGTTCAGCGCTTTGTTGAGGGTAAGGGCTTGAGTATTGTTAAGGAATTTGTAGGCCATGGGGTTGGAAAAACCATGCATGAGGAGCCTCAAATCCCTAATTATGGTAAGCCTAAGTCAGGCCCTAAGTTGTTGCCTGGTATGACGATAGCTATTGAGCCAATGGTGAATCTAGGCAAGGCAGGGATCCGCTATGCCGATGATGGTTGGACTGCAGTCACCGCTGATGGTCTAGCTTCTGCCCATTTTGAGCATACAGTATTAATAACTGATGGGGAACCAGAAATTTTAACATTATTGAAAAAATAACTTTAAAAATTGCAAAAATTGATTAAATTCTCACTCTTTACAAGAAATCTAGTTTCTTACTAAAACATTTTCATTATGCCGCGTCTACTTGGAGTCGATATACCTAATAATAAAAAGATTGAATACGCACTGCGCTACGTTTACGGCGTGGGGCCTACACGTGCTAAGCTTGTTCTAGAAGCTGCCGGGATTGACCCGAACGTACGTGCCCATGAGCTTTCGGAAGAAGAGCTTAGCCGTATTGCTTCAATCATTGCAGATAAAGGCCTTAAGGTGGAAGGTGACTTGCGCCGTGAGGTGACCGGTAACCTGAAGCGCCTACAGGCGATTAAGTGCTACCGTGGTTTGCGCCACTTTCGTGGGTTGCCAGTGCGTGGGCAGAAGACCCAGAGTAATGCACGTACGCGTAAGGGAGCACGTAAGACGGTAGGAGCCGTACGCAGCAAGTAATTTTGAAATCAATTTAACGGTCTATGAGTGAAGCTAAAACACCAGAAGAATCCTCTGTGAAGGAAGAACAAAAGAAACCTGTTGATTCAGCAGCAGCTGAAGCAAAGGACAGTGCTGAAAAGGCACCTGCAGAAGGAGAGGCAGCTAAGCCTAAGCAGCCTTCAGCAGAAGATCTTTTAAAGAGCGACCTTGCTGACGTGAAGATCCGTCGTGCGAAGGGTAGCAAGAATGTGGTACAAGGGGTGTGCCATATTTTGGCAACCTTTAACAACACGAAGGTAACGTTCACTGATGAGAAGGGTAATACTATTTCTTGGTCAAGCTCAGGGAAGTGTAACTTCCGTGGGTCTCGTAAATCTACTGCGTATGCAGCTCAGGTAGTGACCCAGGATGCTGGCCGTACAGCGATGTCTCATGGGATGAAGGATGTTAAAATTCGTGTGCAGGGCCCTGGAATGGGTCGTGATGCAGCGGTTCGTGCCATCCAGTCATTGGGAATGAACATCACCGATATTCGTGATGTGACACCTATCCCTCACAACGGATGCAGAGCTCCTTTGCCACGCCGCGTATAATATTAACTGAACTATTTATTTAAAGCATGTCTCGCTATACTGGACCTAAAACTCGTATTAACCGCCGCTTTGGCATGGCGATCTTTGCGCCAAACAAAGCGTTTGAGCGTAAGCCGCACCCTCCTGGGCAGCACGGCCCACGCTTGCGTCGTCGTACGACACCTTATTCTATTGGCCTCAATGAGAAGCAAAAGCTTCGTTACATGTATGGTTTGAGCGAAAAGCAATTCGCTAACCTCTTTAAGACGGCCAAGAACCAAAAGGGTGTGACCGGTGAGACCTTTCTAAAGCTTTTGAGCTTACGTCTGGACCATATTGTTTACGCAATGGGTCTAGCAAAGAGCATTCAAGCTGCACGTCAGTTTGTGAACCACGGCCATATTAAGGTGAATGGACACAAGCTAGACATCCCTAGTTATACTTGTAAGTTAGGTGATGAAATTGAAGTTAGAGAGAAGACCTCTTCTCGTCAGCTAGCGACTCGTGCATTAGAAGAAAGTCAAGCCCGCACCGCTCCTGCTTGGTTAACTGTGAACGCTGACGCCCTTAAGGGTAGCGTGAACCGTGAGCCTGAGCGTGAGGAAATGGAACAAAGCATCAACGAACAACTTATTGTTGAGTACTATAGCAGATAATAATTTCTACATACAGAAGTAGCCATGGCTGAAAAACGTTTAGGAAAATTCGAATTACCCAACCGTCTCGTTAAAAATGAAGAGGGTTCAACTGACACTTTTGCAGTGTTTACCGCAGAGCCTTTTGAAAAGGGATACGGACATACATTGGGGAATACCCTGCGTCGTACTTTGCTAAGCTCTATCGAAGGTGCGGCTATTACGTCGGCCAAGATCGATGGTGTTCAGCATGAGTTCCAGAGTGCAGAAGGTATTGTTGAGGACATCACTGAGGTTGTATTAAACCTTAAGAAGGTTCTATTGCGCGCGAGTACACGTGAGCCAGTACGTTTGACTATCGATGTTAACCGTGAAGGCCCTATTACTGCAGCGGATATTCAGGAAGACTCTAATGTTGAGGTCGTGAACCCTGATCAAATTATTTGTACTTTGGACAAGAAGCGTCGTTTCTTGGCAGAGCTAGAAGTTCGTGTTGGCCGTGGTTATGCAACCGCTGAGGACAACAAGAAGGAAGAGCAAGCTATTGGCGTTATTCCTGTAGATTCACTTTTCAGCCCAGTTCGTCTTGTTAAGTATGACATCGACAATACTCGTGTAGGTCAGATGACAGACTTCGATAAGCTTACTTTGGAGGTTACTACCGATGGTCGTGTAACTCCGGATGAGGCCTTACGTCACGCAGCTGTTATTATCAAGCATCACCTTGATGTCTTTGACCAAATGAGTGACGAGAAGATCGAATTTGAAGACGAAAGCACTGAGGTTAACGAAGAGCAAAACCGCTTGCGTAAGCTTCTTAAGATGAGCGTTAATGAAATGGAGCTTTCTGTTCGTGCAGCTAATTGCTTGAATAACGCAGGTATCTTAAGTGTAGGTGAGCTTGCTATGAAGAGTGAGCAAGAGATGCTTAAATACAGAAACTTCGGTAAGAAGTCTCTTAAGGAAATCCAAGAGCGTATGAAGGAACTTGGTCTATCCTTGGGAATGACTATCGACGAACGTCTTTTGGATAAAACAAACTAATTATTAGAGTAGAGGGATTTTCATTCTATGCGCCACGCAAAACACAAACATACTTTAGGTCTTAAAACACAGCATCGTTCAGCAGCGATGAGCAATCTTGCTGTTGCCTTGATTACTCATGGTCGTATCCAGACAACTTTGGCAAAGGCTAAAGCACTTCGTCCATTTGTGGAGAAGGTGATTACTTTGGCTAAGAAGGCTAATGCTGAAGAAGATAAGGCTAAGAAGCTTCACTTCCGCCGTCAGGCACTCACCCGTGTGCATGATCCAAAGGCAATGCATATTCTCTTTAATGAGAAAGCTGGAGAGTTTGCTAACCGTCCAGGTGGTTACACACGTATTTATAAGCTAGTTCCTCGTCTAGGTGATGCCGCTGATATGGCATTGATCGAGCTTATTAGTGCTGATGACGAAGGTTATGGTGCTAAGAAGAAGAGCCGCCGCACTAAGACTGCAGCAAAGAAGAAAGCCCCTGCTAAGAAAGCTGAAAAGGCTGAAGCTAAGGAAGAAGCACCTGAAGCTGAAGAGACTCCTGAAGTTTTTGATGCAACAGAAGACACTCCAGAAGAAACTAAAGAGTGATCTTTCTTATGGATTTTGTTTTTTAATTTACAGCAACAACGCACTTATGAATAAGTGCGTTGTTTGTTTTAGCCCTTATTTAAAAAGACCCCTTAAGCCTCCTTCTGAAGTAACCCATTATGCCAACCTTGGACTTTTCTTATTTCTACTTTCTTTATGTAGTGGTGGGCTTGCTTTTGATTATTGGGCTTTGGGTCTATTATGATCGCCGGGACAAGCAATTGTATGAGGCTCAGCGTTCTTTAGTAATCTTTCATTGCGTACGCTGTGGTAAAATTTATGCAGCAAAAGGCATTCATGAAGAAGCACCTTGCCCAGAGTGCCGTTTTACGAATGGCCGCCTAAAATTTTAATTATTCAATAAGACCATAATAAAGACTTAACAAAACAAACAATGACCCAAACCTTAGCAGTACTTGATTTTGGCTCTCAATACACCCAGGTGATTGCTCGTCGTATACGAGAATGCCATGTTTATTCTAAAATATACCCTTATAACACACCTGCTAGCCAATTAAAGGCGGACAATGTATGTGGTATTATTCTTTCTGGGGGGCCTTCTAGTGTGCTTGCTAAAGGAGCGCCGCATCCGGATAAAAAGATCTTTAAGATGGGTTTACCTGTTTTAGGAATTTGCTATGGTATCCAGCTCCAAGCAGAACTCTTAGGGGGCAAGGTCGCCAAAAGTACGCATCGTGAGTACGGCCGTGGGCACCTTACTATCCTTAAAAAAGGAGGTTTACTTAAAGGGCTTAAGAACAAGATGCGTGTTTGGAACTCTCATGGAGATAAACTGACTCGCTTACCTAGAGGTTATAAAGCAATCGCCCATACGGAAAATTCTGATTATGCAGTGATTGAAGACCCAAAGCGCCATTTCTACGGCCTTCAATTCCACCCAGAGGTGAGCCACACGGAGAATGGCATTAAGATTCTTAAGAATTTTATTTTTGATATTTGTAAGTGTAAGGCAGATTGGCAAATGCGCGACTTTGCTAAGGAGGCGATTGCTTCTATTCGTGAGACTGTCGGAGATAAGCACGTTTTGCTAGGTTTGAGTGGCGGGGTAGACTCTTCTGTGGTGGCAGCTTTGGTGCATGAGGCTATTGGAGATCAGCTGACTTGTGTTTTTGTGGATAATGGCCTGCTCCGGCTTAATGAACGCCAAGAGGTAAAGGCTTTATTTAGCGAACATTTCCATATGGATCTTCGGGTGGTGAATGCCTCAAGTCGTTTCTTGAAAGCACTCAAAGGCGTTACTAACCCCGAGCGTAAGCGCAAACTCATAGGGAAGCACTTTGTTTCTGTTTTTGATGAAGCGGTTAAGAAAATTGGAGAAGTCGATTTCCTTGCCCAAGGGACCCTTTATCCAGATGTGATTGAGAGTGTTTCTATTAATGGGAACCCTGCTTCTTTAATTAAGACACACCACAATGTAGGTGGCTTACCCAAGCGTATGAAGCTCAAGCTCCTAGAGCCGGTTCGTGAGCTCTTTAAGGATGAAGTCCGTGCTTTAGGGCTAGAGTTGGGGCTGCCTAAGTCTTTATTGTGGCGCCATCCATTCCCTGGGCCTGGTCTAGCTGTTAGGATTATGGGGGAGGTTACTCCTAAATCACTTAAGGTCCTGCGTGAGGCAGATGCTATCCTTATGGAAGAGATGCGCAAAGCTAAGCTTTATGATAAAGTTTGGCAGGCATTTTGTGTATTCTTGCCGGTACGTACTGTAGGTGTGATGGGTGATGAACGTACCTATGACAATGTTATCGCCTTACGTATCGTTGAGAGTCAGGATGCTATGACTGCAAACTGGGCTCATCTACCTCATACATTCTTAGAACGTGTATCCAATAGGATTATTAACGAGGTTAAAGGGATTAACCGTGTTGTCTTAGACGTAAGCTCTAAGCCACCAAGTACGATTGAGTGGGAGTAGCCTGTTCTATCGTTTGTCGATAGCCACAAATTCTCTGAGCTGGGGGCCTGTATAAACCTGACGTGGACGGTAAATGCGGCCTTTCTCTTTCTCTGCGACTTCTTTCCAGTTGGCAATCCACCCGGAGATGCGCCCCATTGCAAACATGACGGTAAACATGTCTGTGGGGATATTGAGTGCCTGAAGGATAATTCCGCTATAAAAGTCTACATTTGGGTAAAGCTTACGCTCCACGAAGTAGTCATCATTGAGTGCTTGTTCTTCTAGGTGTCGGGCAATGTCTAGCAGCGGGTCATCTTGGATGCCTAAACTATCGAGCATTTTGTTGGATGCTTCTTTGATGATCTTTGCTCTTGGGTCGTAGTTTTTGTAAACCCGGTGTCCGAAGCCCATGAGTTTTGCTTTTCCGGATTTTGCGTCTTCTACAAACTTACTACCATCATCTCCTGAGGCGTGGATAGTTTTGAGCATGTCAATAACAGCCATGTTTGCTCCACCGTGTAAGGGACCCCAAAGTGCGCTGATGCCTGCTGAAATTGAAGCAAAGAGGTTTGCCCCGCCGGAGGCTACCATGCGTACGGTTGAGGTACTGCAGTTTTGCTCGTGATCAGCATGTAAAAGTAGCATCAGGTTGAGAGCCTTACAGACATCATCGTGTGCGAAATGCTCGTAATAAGGCTCAGAGAAGAGCATGTGAAGGAAATTTTGAATATAGCCCATATCGCGCCTCGGGTAGATCATCGGTAGCCGGTGCTTCATCCGATAGATCATTGCTGCGATTGTGCGGACTTTAGAGATTAAGAGTGCAGCTGCTTCGTCAAAATTCTCGAGCTCTTCATCTCGATTATTGCTGGATAGGTGTGGGTAATAGCAGCCTAAAGAATTGATTAGCGCCGAGAGTAGGGCCATCGGATGAGAGGCTGCGGGAAATCCATCAAAGAGGTGGCGCATGCGCTCTGGTAACAAGGCTCCTAACAAGATCCGTTCTGCAAATTGTTGGAGTTGGTCTTTGGTGGGGAGTTCTCCGTAAATTAAAAGGTGAGCGACCTCTATATAGTTAGATTTTTCGGCAAGGTCTTCGATGCTATAGCCACGGTGGCGCAGGATCCCTTGTTCACCGTCAATAAAGCTAATGTCACTGCTGCAAGAGCCTGTATTTCCATACCCTTCGTCATAGGTAATGTAGCCCGTCTCTGCTCTTAGTTTTCTTGTATCAATAGCCTTTTCGCCCTCGCTACCTTCTAGGGTAGGGAAAAGGTATTCTTTGCCTTCGATAATGAATTTGGCGTCTGAAGCACTCATGGTCTATACAATAGCTAGTCAAGGGATAAGGTGTAGGGTAGTGACTAAGCTTTTATTTAAGAGCATTATCTATGCCGTGTACAGGCCTTTTGTCTTTATTCGATATTGATTGTTTATTAATCTTAAACTTGGGTTTATGTTGACCTTGGGAAGCTATTCTTTATAATCGAGTTAACTAAGTACTTACCGCCTTTAACCCCCTTTGCTTTCCCTAGTAATACCTCTATGAAACTTGGAACTAAAATTGTTCTAGCTGCTGTTGCATCTGTCACGATCATTGGTGCTGCGAGTTTATTAATTCAGTACAAGACAATTGACATGATCCGCTATCGTGGGATTGATTTGATCAATGACTCAATGCGGATTGTGCTTAGAGAAGCAGAGACTTTCCGAGAGACGGCTTCGAAGTTAAGTCATGATAATGCTTTTGATAAGGAACGTCTTATAGAAGAGATGTACCAGGAAGATAATTTCCGTGACTCTGTTTATTTTGATACGGTACCTATTGTGATGGCTATGCGGGCTATACAGCAAGCAGCGAATGAAGAAGGGTATACCTTTCGTATAGCTAAAGTGCAGGCACGTAATCCAGATAACGAGGCAACATCTAAGGAAATTGCAATCCTTAATACATTTAAAGATGAAGGTGCCACGGAGTATTTTCAGGGAGATTGTGACTCTGGTATTGCGACTTATGCGCGCCCAGTAATTTTAACACAAGATTGCTTAGAATGTCATGGTGACCCAGCAACGAGTCCGACCGGAGATGGCAAAGATATTTTTGGGTATACTATGGAAGGATGGAAAGCAGGAGAGGTGCATGGAATGTTCATGCTGAGCACTCCAGTAGACCGCATAGATGAAGTTGCCGAGGCAGGGTTCAATCAGACGGTTATGATGATAGTGCCTATCGCCTGTATTATTGCTGGGTTCTTTTATTACTTGATCCGTATCTTGGTTATTAAGCCTTTGACTCAATTGATTGATAATCTCGAGCAAGTTGCTAATGAAACCGATGCTGCTTCTGATGAAATTTACTCAGCGAGTACAGCAGTTGCTGCGGGTATTAATGATCAGGCAGCGTCTTTAGAAGAAACAGGAGCTTCATTGCAGTCAATTGCAGGAGAGTCCAGTAAGACCCTGGCCAATATTCAGGAAGCTAAAGACTCCTCAATGCAGACGAGTAAAAAAGCAAGTGAAGGAGTCAATAGTATGGCGTCTATGGCTGAGGCTATGAATGAAATTAAAAAGTCTAATGAAGAGGTAAGCGCTATTTTGGCCACGATTGATGAAATCGCTTTCCAGACGAATTTGTTAGCCTTGAATGCTGCGGTAGAAGCTGCTCGGGCTGGAGAAGCCGGAAAAGGGTTTGCTGTGGTGGCAGACGAGGTGCGTGCGTTAGCACAAAAGTCAGCGCAGGCCTCTCAAAAAACTGCGGAAATTATTGCGCAATCAACCCAGAAGGGTATTAATGGTGTTCAAGTTTGTGAGGCTGTGAAAAGTAACTTCGAGGTGATTGCAGAAGGTATTCAAAATGTCCAAGAGCGTATGGAAAGCTTGGTAGGTGCCTCAGAAAACCAAAGTGCTTGTGTTGAGGAAATTAACCAAGCTATGACTACTATAGGGAATACCAGTCAAGCTGTTGCTTCCAGTTCGGAGGAGACTGCGAGTGCTGCGACTCAGCTTAGTGCACAGACTAAAGGACTGAATGACGCAGTAGACGCGTTAGTGGGTATTATGGAAGGTAAATAAGAGTTGCCTTAGCCTTGGCAGCAGCCGTTTGCAGGCTTAGCAGGCGTGTTGCTGACTTCACTTACAAAGATATCTTCCATGGGTAGCCCGCTAAGCTTGCGGATACCATTAAGTAATTTATAGAGGATAAGTACTGTGATAATCATGCAGGGAAGCGCAATCACAGGGAAGCTCCAGGCGGTCATTTTTCCTAGTTCTTCTGTGAACGCTTGAGTTCCTGTTTCGCTTTGGATGAGGTATTTAGCTAGTGAAAAGTTTAGACCAGCGCTCAAGAAAAAGGAACTTGCTAGTAGGAGAGTGCATTGCTTAAAAAGCTTCCTGAAGGCCTCTTCTTGATTTTGCTCTTTGATGGCGGTGTCCACCTTTTCTACTTGCATGATCTTTTCATTATAGAGCATCAGGCGCAAGAGTGAGCGACGTGACTTTAAGGAGGCTATGATGAGTACTCCTATAATAAAAGGGATGGCAGCTTCTTTAAATGCAATCCATTCTTTAGGGAGCTTAAGTAAGCCAATGCCTCCGGTAAGCAGAACACTTACAATTCCAATTATGGATAATATGTTATATTCTTTGCGGGTGATAAGATCGTAACTTCCGTAAGTAATAGGGAAGAGTAGTGCGATGGCTATGCTTAGTTCAGCTGAAAGCGAAAACCACTGAGCTCCTTTAATCATCAGGACTGAAGGCAAGATGATGTTAAAAATAAGGTTTAGGAATGAGTTTTCCTGCTTTTTAGAGGCTGAATGAGATGATACCGTCATGAGCCTATTTTCAAAGATTTAGGTTGCTAATCAAGTTTGAAATTTATTCCTATTCGTGCTATGTTCTCTTTAAAGATTTAAGTAAATGCGTAGTAGTCATTTAGAGCGAATTTTGGGGCATCTAGACGATTTGGATGCCAATAATTTAACCATTCTTGTGCAGCGTTTGGCACGTGAGCGTGCTTTGTTGGAAATGGTGTTTGATACTATCCAAGAAGGTATTCTAGTGATTGATCATGATGGAATCATAGAATATTCAAACCAGGCAGCGCTTAAAATGATGGGCATTGAAGAAAAGGAAGTAGGTAAGGCCATTTTATGGAAGCTTGTCCCTGGTCTAGCCCAGACGCTGAATTTTGACATCAAGGAAAAAGAACTTCAGGCTGCGATTGTCTCGCGAGAGTTTGAATTGACTTACCCAGAGGACCGTTATGTGCGGCTTTACCTTGTGCCTTTTTTCGCACCCGATGAGCAACAGCGCTTTACTTTAATTCTATCAGACATTACTGAAGAGCGTTCTAGTACCGAAGAACTTATAGAAAATGAAAAGCTTGAGTCTATCTTTATGCTCGCAGCTGGAGTTGCGCATGAGTTGGGGAACCCGCTTAATACCCTTAATATACATTTACAACTCATGAGGCGGGAGGTCCAAGCAGCGCAAGAGGGTAAAGGATTAGATAAACTCGCCGAGTCTATTGCCGTGTGTGAGGCAGAGACACAGCGTTTGGACGGGATTATTAAGCATTTCTTGGGAGCAATCCGCCCTCGTCCTCTAGAATTAGTAGAGCTTAATTTAGTGGAGGTGCTTGATGAGGTTTTAGCTTTTCAGGCTAAAGAGCTTGAGAACCTTGATATTCAAGTTGAGGTCTCTTTACAGGAAGCTTTCCCTATAATCCTTGGTGATAAAAGCCAGCTGAAGCAGGTTTTCTTCAACTTGGTGAAAAATGCTATAGAAGCGATGGGCCGTGGTGGGAAATTAACGATCAGCACTCATGCGGATGGGGAGTATGCCTTTATTGCTTTCACAGATACGGGTGTAGGGATTTCTCAGGAGGATCTAGGCCGAATTTTCCAACCCTATTACTCTACAAAAGCAACAGGCTACGGGCTGGGCATGATGATTGTGCAGCGTATCATGCGTGCGCATAAAGCAAAAGTAGGTGTGGACAGTAAAGAGGGAGAGGGGACAACGGTGACCTTACAGTTCCCTCTTAAGGTAAAACAGTCCCGGATGCTAGAAGACTAGATGTCTATAGTGTCACCGTCTCTGGTTTTCTTATTCAGAGGTTCTGGCTGCATGAAAAGGGTTGCTAAAAAATAAAGCATCAGTGCAGGAAGTCCGCCTGTGCAAAGGAATAGAATAACAAAGAAAATGCGCACCCAGGCAACTGGAAGCTCTCTCCAGCGTGCGATCCCCTCACAGACACCCAGGACGATTCCTGTACGTGAACGATAGAGTTTAGGTTCCTGGGACATGATATGTGTTTTCCTGTCGTGTGCGGGTTGATTCAGGCAGATGAGGGGGCGCGTAGCTGGCCTTACGTTCTGGCAAAGGAGATTGTATGCTATGAGGGTCTACTCGCTTCTTTGTAAGGTCCAGGATGCTAGTGGATTTAGAGTTTGCTCCAGAGGCAATCTCTCCTAGCAGGGGTTGATTGAGTGATGATTGGCTAAGTGGATCCATAATAAAATTATAGTTAATGAGGCTTTGGACTAATTATAGGTCCTGAAGATAGGTAAAATAGGCTTAATTTCCAAGGATATAGCGGTTTTGAATTGTAGAATTCTTCCCCTTGGGTACTATTATCCAGCTTATGAATAATACTGTTCGTGTCCGTTTTGCTCCTAGCCCTACAGGCTTCTTTCATATTGGAAGTGCGCGTACCGCTCTTTTTAATTGGCTCTATGCTCGCCATACAGGGGGGACTTTCGTCCTACGTGTGGAAGATACTGATAAAGAGCGTAATACAGAAGAAGCCTTGCGGGTTCTTTATGAGGGTATGCGTTGGCTAGGGCTCGACTGGGATGAAGGCCCCGAGGCCGGGGGTGATTATGGCCCTTATTTCCAAAGCCAGCGTGAGGATATCTATAAGAGTTACCTCGAGAAGTTGAGAGCCAGTGGGCGCGCTTACGATAAAGAGGGTGCAGTATTTTTTAAGATTTCGGGTGAAGCCCAAGTTATCCAGGATGCGGTCCGTGGAGAAGTGAGCCGTACCGAAGAGAAGGACTTTGTTATTTTTCGCTCCAATGGAACTCCTGTGTTTCACTTTGTGAATGTGGTTGATGATATTGAGATGAAGATCACCCACGTGATTCGTGGAGAGGATCATTTGTCTAATACGAGCAAGCACGTGGAGCTTTTTAAGGCATTTGGAGCCCCCTTGCCTACATTTGCGCATATCCCTCTTATTCTAAAATCACAAGGATCTGGAAAGATGAGTAAGCGTGATGAAGGCGCCCTTATTGAAGATTATGCCAGCCGCCACTTTTTGCCTGAGGCTGTTCGTAACTATTTATGTTTATTGGGCTGGTCCCCTAAAGATGATCGGGAGATTTTGAGCATCGAGGAGATTATTAAGCTTTTTGACCTCTCGGGGATTAATAAGAATAACGCCCGTTTTGATGAGCGTAAGCTTTCTTTTATTAACGCTGATTATGTGCGCAAGCTCCCCTTGGAGACCTTAGCTTGGCTTACGCGTCCCATGCTTACTCAGGCAGGTGTGCTTGAAGAGGGGTGTGATGAGGACTACTTCCAGTCAGTACTGGCTATTAGCCAAGAAAAAGTGAAGGATTTGGAATCGATGCCTGATTTCTTAAAGTACTTCTTTAAGGAAGATTATTCGCAGGATGAAAAGGCGCACAAGAAGATCTTCAAGAAGCCTGAGGCTAAGACCCGTCTTGAAGAGATTTTTGGCCTCTTTAAAAGCCAAGAAGTCTTTACAGCTGAGGCTCTTGAACCCGCTGTGGAGGCTTTAGCCACTGAGCATGAGACGGGCACCGGAGCCTATATCCAGCCGGTCAGATTTGCTATTTCAGGCCAAGGAATGGGGCCTAGCTTCTATCCTTTACTCGAAGTTCTCGGAAAAGATCGTGTTATTGGAAGAATAGAATCGTTTTTAGCCGCTTCATAGGGTATAATAATACCACAATGATTGATTTACACGTGCATCTTGGTGGAGCCGTCCCCGCAGCTGTATTGTGGGAGATTTTATGTGATGGGGGGCTTCAGACAGAATTTGGTTCTTTTGATAAGCTTCAGGATTACTTAACGGTTCGCTTTGATGAAATCCTCAGCCTAGATGATTTTTTAGGCCGTTATTTCCACGCAACAGAACTCATACAATCATCCCCCCATGCTGCAAGTGTAGCAGCCTATCAAGCCATTGCGAAGGCTTACCGTCGCTCACGTATCCAGGGGATGGAGTTGCGTTATAACCCACTGAAGCGGATTCGTGAAGGGATGCATACCCTAGACTCTATTATTATGGCGACTATTCAGGGTCTGCAGCGTGCCTCTTTGCATTATGGTGTCAAAACAGGGATTCTTTTTTCTTTGGACAAAGGAGGTACTTTGGAAGGTAATTGGTCGATCGTAGAAGAAGCGATGCGCTTCCGTGGCCAAGGAGGCTTACGGGGTGCTTACGGGATTGTAGGGATCGATATTGCTGGTCCTGAGTCTTTGGGTCGAGAGCATGATAAAGACTGGCTTGCGCATATGGCAGCTATGTTTGATGAAGCCCGCAAAGTAGGCTTAGGTCTATCCTGGCACGTTGGGGAGACTGCGCATACAGGCCCGGAGGCGATGATTAACGTCATTGAGACAATCCGCCCTGATCGTATTGGTCATGGTATTGAGCTGCGTAAGGCCCAGGGTAAGCAGCGCGACCATTTGTGTGGTCTTTTGCGCGAACGCCAGATTTGCTTAGAGATTTGCCCAACGGTTAATTTAGTTACCCGCTCTATTCAGGATTTGAAGGAAATAGCCGATCTTATTCGCCTTCTCGATAAAGAGCACATTCCTTTTTGCCTTAATACGGATAACCCCTACATTGTGAATACAAACTTGCAGCGCGAGTATGACCTTATTGCAGAGGTCTTAGGGGATGATGCCCACTTGCTAGATCAGGCTAAGTCGTATGCCGATCAGGCCTCTTTCTTGCAAGAAAGAGCTTAGGATTAGCTCTCTTCTATTGGGTCTACGAGGTTTTTGTTGGCGTATAAGAATGCGCCTAGTGCTACGATAAATGAAAATATAAATAGCGCGGAAAGGGGTAGTAGTGTCATGTCGCTGACGATGCCCCCTAAGAAAGAGCCGATAGTTGCAAATACTGTATACGAGATATTACGCAGTGATGAGGCTGCACCCATCGCATCCTTAAACATCCGTACTGCAAGCGTTGTAGAGGGGGCAAAAATCATGGAATAGCCAACAGCATAAGCGGCTAGGCAGACGGTAATTACGTAAGTATTGTGAGGGCAAAATAGGTAGGCCCCTAAGAGGGCTATACTTCCAAGTCCTGAGATTATTATGCCCAATAAAGACGTTTTCTTTAGACCAAGATGAGGGATAAGCACAGAAGCTAGGTAGGAAGCTAAGCTTAAAGAGATCGACACAAACGCAACATAATAACCGTAGCGATTTACTGGAATCTCGAGTACACGGACAAAGTACAAAGGCGTAATGGTTAGGTAAGCCCAGAAGCCTGTACAAAGAATAGGATTCAGAGATAGGTTAAAGGCAAACTCTTTGTTCTTTAGGAGTGCGAATGACTTTTTGCAAGAGTCCCAAAGCTTAAGTTTATGAGTCGTGACAGGAGGCTTTGTTTCAATTAGCAATGTAAAAAAGGCTATTAGAAGTAAGAGACTTAGAAAGGCAGTGAGCCCAAAGTTCATCCGCCAGCCATACCAGGAGTCAATATACCCCCCGAGTACAGGGGCTGCTGCAGGGATCAGTGCCATAAGTGCCCCAAGGACAGCCAAAATTTTAGCACCTTGTTTTTGGTCGTAAAGGTCTTGGATGCCTGCAATGCCTACAGCAAAGGGTATAGCTGCTCCGATTCCCTGGAAAATACGCCCAAGTAAGAAAGTAGACATATCTGGAGCAATCGCACACACACTGTTCCCGACAAAGAAGAAGACGACTCCTATTTTTAGGATCGGTTTGCGGCCGTAATGGTCAGACAAAGGGCCTACAATAATGCTAATGACTAAAGAGCTTAAAAGGCTTACCCAAATGCTTGATTGGATGACATGCGTGCTGACTCCAAAGTCATAAGCCATGTTTGAGAGGCTAGGCAGGAAGATGTCCATGGAAAGCAGTCCTGCACAAAATCCGGCTAAAATGAGAACGGGGAAGAGCTTTCGTCGAGTAATCATTGTGTTCTAAAAAAGATATATTAGTACAAGCGTATTCATTTTTAAAGTGATATCTTAGAGAATGTTGCCGATCTCTATTTTCTCCTGGTCAATTCTTTGATTTTAATCTACCTTTACCTTCATGAGCAGTTTAATTGAAGGTGCTGGTATTTTCATTTACCCCTTAGGGCTATGTTCTATCTTGGCTCTTTTTATTATGGTTGAGCGTGCCTTGGCTCTAAAGCCCGCACGTGTGTTAGGGGATGCCCCAGGGAGTATGCGCAGTAAAATTCTCTCCTTTTATCAAAAAGAAAATCCGGATCCTGAATCTTTGAAGGCATTTACTCGTCTCCAGGTTGCACAATTAGAGCGTGGGCTCTTTGTTTTAGAGATTATTATTGGTGCTGCCCCTTTATTAGGCCTGCTAGGGACAGTTACAGGATTGGTCCAAGTGTTTGCTCATATTTCTCCGGAAACAGGGATGCCTAACCCAGAAGCATTTATCCAAGGAATTGCGCTAGCTCTCACCACTACTATGATCGGCCTAGCGATCGCGATTCCAGCCCTAGCAGGGAATAGTTACCTGCAGCGTCGTATTGAGTTGTTGACTGCCAAAGCTGAAGTGCTGATTCAAGGCCTGATTGATCAGAAGGTATGCAATTGAGACCCAAGCGCCGTCGCCGTACTGAGATTAATATCGTCCCTCTGGTGGATGTATTGATTGTGCTTATTTTCTTTTTCTTGATGACTATGCAGTTTAAGACACTCAGCGTCTTAAACATAACACCCCCTAAGCTTGAGACTGCAGGCAAGCAAAAAGATTACGACGTTATCCAGATCGCGATTGATGAGTCAGGTACTCTTTTTTACAACAATCAAAAGCTCGATGCTGAGGCTTTGCGCGTTACGCTTGAGCTTGCTGCAACCCAGGCAGCACCCGATCAGAACGTACTTGTCCTTGCGGATGAAAATGCACCGCTTAAGTATGTGACACTCGTGATGGACGAGTGCCGCTTAGTGAATCTAGAGAAGATCCGGCTGCAAACTCGTTAGGCTTTTACGCCTTGGCTAGGGATGTCTACCTCAAGCTCCACCTCTTCTTCATAATTGATCCCGGGTAAACCGAAGCCAAAAAGTCTGAGAAAGTTTTCTTGGTAGCCGGCAAAGTCTGTCTCTGCCTTTAGGTTTTCAGTAGTAATGGCGGGCCATTGTTCCATGACTGCGGCTTGAATGTCTGCACGCATTTCCCAGTCATCTAGGCGGATACGGCCTTGATCATCGAGTTGAGGGCCTTGCTCACTATAAAGGTGATCGGTGAAAAGGCGGACCATTTGCTCGATACAATCTTCGTGTAGGCCTTGCTCTTTCATGATCTTAAACAAGATAGAAATATAAAGGGGCACGACAGGAATTGCAGAGCTCGCTTGAGTAACAACAGCCTTGTTCACTGAAATCATTGCCTTGCCTGATTGAGGCTCTAGTAATTTGTTCAGGCGTTGTGCGGTCGCTTCGATATCTTCTTTAGCCTTACCAATAGTTCCATTTTTGTAAATGTCCCAGGTGATCTCTGGCCCTAAGTAAGAATAGTTAACTGTTTGGACATTCGGGGCCAGTATTCCAGCTTGGCTCAAGGCTTCCATCCACAGTTCCCAATCTTCTCCACCCATTACTTTCACTGTGGCTGCTACTTCTTCTGGGTTAGCTGGTTCGATAGATACATCTACAAGCGCTGCTTTATCGGTATCTAGGTGTGTTCCGGTGAAGATTTCACCGATAGGTTTTAAAGTAGATTTATGCGTTTCTCCGGTTTCTGGGTCTGTACGGCGTGGGGAGGCTAAGCTGTAGACAACGAGATCAATCGGGCCCATCTCTTCTTTAAGAGTCTTGATGGTTTGTTCTTTGATTTCTTTTGAGAAAGCATCCCCGTTAATAGTCTTAGCATATAAGCCTGCTTCTTTAGCTTCTTGCTCGAAAGCAGCGGTGTTATACCAGCCAGCTGAGGCAGGGCGGCCTTTTTCTGAAGGGCGCTCAAAGCAAACTCCAAGGGTTGCGGCATTGCCTAAGAAAGCTGCAGCAATGCGTGAAGCCAAACCATAACCCGTTGAGCAGCCAAGGATTAGGACATTTTTAGGTCCATTAGCCAAAGGTGCCTTATTTTTAGCGATTTCTATCTGCTGCTTAACATGGGCTGCACAGCCTTCTGGGTGTGCGGTCACGCAAACAAAGCCTCGTGTCTTGGGTTTTACCTGTGCTTTCATAATAAAATAGGCCTCCAGGAAAAAGAAAAGGAGCTCTTGGGGCAAGTTTATAATTGTTTTTAGTTTTGTATTATCGTTAATAAAAAAATCACTTGCTTATGTCTAGACCTAGCTCACTATGAAGATAGATTGGCCTGCTATTAATAAATGATAGTTCGCTTTTGTGTTTATGAAATTAGGTGCGATATTTGATTGGGATGGCGTGATTGTGGATTCAGCCCAGATCCATTGTGTTGCTTGGGAGGCTTTAGCTAAAGAAGTTGGCAAGCCGCTCCCTGAAGGGCACTTTGAACAAGGTTTTGGCCTGAAGAACACCTATATTATTCCTCATATCTTGAAGTGGTCTCAAGACACCGAAGAGATTAACCATCTTTCTAAACGTAAGGGTGTATTGTACCGAGAGTGCCTAGAAAATACGCCTTTGGAATTATTGCCTGGTGTAAAGCCTTTGCTTGAAGCATTGCAGCAGGCTCAGATCCCTTGCGCAGTGGGTTCTTCTACAGAACGTTTGAATATAGAAACGATCTTGAAAAAACTGGATATGGAAGATGCCTTTGCCGCTTTATCGACTGCAGAGGATGTTAGCCGAGGAAAACCAGACCCTGAAGTTTTCCTGAAGGCTGCGGCGAAAATAGAGCGTGATCCTGCTTGCTGTGTAGTTTTTGAAGATGCAGTCCATGGTCTAGAAGCTGCCCGTGCCGGGGGTATGAAGACGATTGGGGTTGCCACCACGCATCCTAAAGCTATCTTAAGTCAAGCAGACATTATCGTTACTCGACTGAGTGAGTTAACCCTTGAAGACTTATACGCGCTTTTCTCTCAGACTGAAGCGCCCCATTGATTATGAAGTTAAAGCTCCATTCCCAAATATTTGTAGCACTCCTGTTATCTGTTTTAGTCGCCATGGCTTTAAAGGTGGCTAATGTTCATGATTCGAGTTTTGCAAATGGGCTTGTGAGTGTTTGTGACTTTTTGGGCAAATTCTTTATGAACGCCCTTAAGATGGTTGTGGTACCTCTGATTGTCTCTTCCATTATTAGTGGAGTGATGGGCTTAGGCTCTGAGCGTAACTTTGGGCGCATGGCCTTTAAGACTTTGGCATTTTATGTTGTCTCTGGGGTGATCGCGGTTGTGGTTGGCTTGTTTGTTGTTAACGTCATGCGCCCCGGGATCGTGAGCGTAGAGACGGCTCAGAATATTCTAGGTCAGGCTGAACGCTCTGAGGCTTTTATAGAGAAAGTCAGCAGCTCTAATGCTCAGGATATGGTGGAGATCTTTCTGCGGATGGTTCCCCCCAATATTATTGAAGCGGCAACAGATAATGGTCAGTTACTTGGACTTATTACCTTTAGTTTGATTTTTGGTTTCTTTATCGGAAAGTTACCAGAGTCCCAGCAGGAGCTTCAAAAAGAGCTGTGGGAAAGTGTTCAGGGGGTGATGATGATGGTTACAGACCTTATCATCCGCTTAGCCCCTATTGGCGTGTTTGGCTTGGTCACCCCTATTATCTTGCGAACAGGATTTGGCTTGTTCTATCCGGTGATGATGTTCTTCCTGACGGTGTTGATTTCTTTGGCGATTAATTTCTTCTTGGTAATGGGAGGGATGTTGCACTTCTTTGGACGTGTGAAGGTTATTGAGCACTATAAGGCCATGGCGCCTGTGTTGCTTACTTCATTTTCTACCGCGTCATCAGCGTCAACTTTGCCAGTGACTATCGAGGCTGTTGAGCGTGAAGCAGGCGTCTCAAACCGTACGGCTAGTTTTATGCTGCCTCTTGGTGCAACTATTAATATGGGGGGGACTGCCTTGTATGAATGTACGGTGGTTATCTTTATTGCCCAGCTTTATGGAGTGCTGAATGGTTACCAGATTGGTCTTGTAGATCAAATCCTGGTAGTAATGCTCTCATGGCTCACGTCCATTGGTGTGGCAGGTATTCCTGCAGCCAGCTTGGTGGCTATAACGGTGATTCTTGGTGTTGTGGGGCTTCCGGTTGAGGCTGTGGGCGTTGTTTGGGTTACTGACCGGATCCTTGATATGTGCCGCACGATGGTAAATGTTTTCAGTGATACGGTTGGAGCTGTTATTATTGACCGTAGCGAAGGTGAGCGGACTGCTTATCCGCTGGATTAACCTTTGTTGCTCTCTACCTATGCGATTTAAGCTAAAGGCCGATTTCACTCCGCGTGGCGATCAGCCTGAGGCCATTGAGGCCCTGACGAATTCTATACAAGCAGGGAATCGCTACCAGACGCTCTTGGGTGTTACGGGTTCTGGGAAGACTTTTACGATGGCTAATGTAATCGAGCGTTTACAACGGCCTACATTGATTATCTCCCACAATAAAACTTTAGCAGCCCAGCTCTATTCAGAATTTAAGGCCTTTTTCCCTGAGAACGCGGTCGAGTATTTTGTAAGCTATTACGACTATTATCAGCCTGAGGCTTATGTCCCTCAAACAGATACTTACATCGAAAAAGATGCCTCTATTAATGATGAGATTGAGCGCTTACGCATTGCCGCGACAAGTAGCTTAATTAGCCGTAAGGATGTTATAGTTGTTGCAAGTGTGTCCTGTATTTATGGTTTAGGCTCCCCGGAGGATTTTAAGGCCATGATGATTGCGCTGAAGGTCGGAGAGTCGCTCAACCGCGATGGATTACTAGAGCGCTTGGTTGGGAATTTATACGAGCGTAACGATATTGAGTTTAAGTGTGGAGTATTTCGTGTGCGTGGAGATACCGTGGATGTGTTCCCTGCGTATATGGAAACGGCTATTCGTGTTGTTTTTTTTGGAGACGAGATTGAATCTATTCATGAGCTAGATCCGCTTACAGGAGAAACTGGTAAGCATTTTGAGCAATTTAATTTATATCCAGCTAATCAATATGTCACACAGCCTGAAAAGCTTAAGAACGCTCTGATGCCCATTCGTGAAGAACTTGAAGAGCGAGTAGGTGTTTTTGAAAAAGAAAATAAGCTTATAGAGGCTCAGCGTATTCGTATGCGTACAGAATATGACCTCGAGCTTTTACAAGAGATGGGGTTTTGTCAGGGTATCGAAAATTACTCTAGACACCTTAGTGGGCGTAAGGCAGGAGAGCGGCCTTTATGTTTGATCGATTTCTTTCCTAAGGATTTTGTTCTATTTATGGATGAAAGCCATGCAACGTTTCCTCAGGTGCGTGGGATGTATAATGGCGACCGAGCACGCAAGCAGCGGTTAATTGATTTTGGATTTCGCTTGCCTTCCGCCTTAGATAACAGACCTCTTATGGGAGACGAGTTTGAGTCAGTCATTCCTCAAATGCTTTTTGTGTCAGCGACTCCCAATGACTATGAGCTTGAGAACTCTAGTATTGTTGCTGAGCAGGTTATTCGCCCAACGGGTTTGCTTGATCCGCCAATTACGATACGCCCTATTAAGGGACAGGTAGAGGACCTTAAGGGGGAGATTCAGCAAGCAGTAGCATCCGGGGAGCGGACTTTAGTGACGACACTTACCAAGCGTATGTCTGAGGACTTAACCCATTTTCTGCAAGAAGCTGAAGTGCGTGTGGAGTACTTGCATTCTGATATTGATGCGATTGAGCGTGTTGAGATTTTAAGACGATTGCGCAGTGGAGATTTCGATGTCCTTGTTGGAGTTAACCTTTTAAGAGAAGGCTTAGACCTTCCGGAAGTTGCTTTGGTTGCTATTCTTGATGCAGATAAGGAAGGCTTCTTGAGAAGTGCAACAAGCCTTATTCAGACTGCAGGGCGTGCAGCACGCCATGAGGCAGGTCGTGTAATTCTTTATGCTGATACGATTACGCAATCTATCCAAAAAACACTTGATGTGACGGCACACCGTCGGGAGAAACAGCTTGCCTATAATGAAAAGCATAATATCACCCCTCAGAGCGTAAAACGAGGTCTTCAAGAAAGCCTGCAGCTTGCTTCTCCTAAAAAAGCAGACCCTATTAGTCTTAAGGATGCTGGTGGGCGAGAGGCTGTAGCTACTGTGATTGCAGAGCTAGAAAGCGAGATGCTCCAAGCTGCAGAGGACTTAGCGTTTGAGCGCGCGGCTGTTTTGCGTGACCAAATTAGTTTGCTGAAAAAGCAAGCCAAGAAAAAATCTTAGCAGTATTCTTTGATCTTAATATATCGATTCACTGCTTGAGGACTGATGCCTAAGAATCGTGAGGCTTTGCTTTGATTGCCCGCTGCTCTGGTGAGCGCTTTTTCGATAACGGCCTTGCGCACTGTGCTTAGATAGTTCTCGAGAGAGAAACCTTCGTCAAAGTCAGGCAGTATTTGATTAAGAGAGTTATTGCCTAATGGAGCTATGTCAAACGCATCAGGGTCTAGGAGTGGCTCCGGACTTAAGATGGCAGCTCGCTCAATAGTGTTTTGGAGGTCACGTACGTTCCCGGGCCAGTCTTGGGTGGCTAGTAGCTGGAGGACTGACTTAGAGAACTGACGTGGAGGGTGTAAAGATCGATTGATTGCATTGAGCGTATTGACTGCAATTCCCACAATATCACTGCGTCGCTTCCGTAATGGAGGGAGTTGGATCTCTCCGGCACGTAGGCGGTAGTAAAGATCTTCTCTGAAGGTGCCTTGTTGAACGGCTTGAGTAAGATCTTGGTTGGTTGCTGCAATGAGGCGTACATCTACAGTGTGGGCCTGGGTACCTCCGAGTGGAGTTACTTGGCCATCTTCAATAACCCTAAGGAGTTTTGCTTGTGTTTTTAAAGAAAGCTCTGCGAGTTCGTCTAAAAATAGGGTACCTCCATTAGCAATTCTGAAGAATCCTGGTTCATTTTGGGAGGCTCCAGTAAAAGCGCCTTTCTTATGTCCAAACAGAATACTTTCACTTAGTGCATCGGGTAGGGCTGCGCAGTTAACTACAGTAAGCTTTTCTGCACGCCGAGGACTTAGGTGGTGAATGAGCTTGCTGAATAAGTCTTTTCCGGTGCCGGTTTCTCCTTGTATAAGGACTGTTGTAGAGTGTTGTGCAAGGATAGCTGCTGTATCGATTGCTTTCCGAAAAGCAGGGTGTTGCCCATAAATACCTAAAGACTCTAATAGGTCATCCAGGAAGGGGGCAGTTTCTTCAAAGGCCTCTGTTGAATCAGCAGTTTCATCACTTTTAAGCTCTACTTTATTGAGATAGGTGATGAACGGGGGCCTTGAGGGAAGGGTAGAGGACAGTTTAACTTGAACAAGATTAATGGGGAAGGCTTGAGCAGTTGTGAGGAAAAGCAGGGCAGAGTCTACAAATGGATTTCCATCTGTAAGGCAGAGGGTTAAGTTCTCCTCTGGGCCTTTGTTGAGCAGTGTAGTGAGGTGCTCACGAAAGGCGCTGATAACTTGTGGTGTATTCTCATTAGCGAAGTTTAGCGATTGTACTTCTAGGGGGAGGTTTGGGAATTCTTCACGTAGGAAGGTTTCTGTCCTAGATGCGCAGGAGGCATATAAGACTGTAGTTAGAAGTATAACACGTTCGAATTTTTGCTGACGCAAGAGCGATAGGATAGGGCCTGTGGTTTTGTGGCCTTCTAGGGCGCTAGGCAAAAATGGGTCGTTATGAGTAGGGAAGGCAATGAGGGTGTTCATCTTGTATTTAAATAAGTTTAAAGCAGGGTTTAAACTTTAAGCCTCTAATCTCTAAAGATTCATTTTTATAAGGTAAAGAAAAATTAGTTTATTAATCGTGTTAATCTTTTATAGGCCCCTTCTTCATCACATATGAAGTAACAAAAAAAGAAATACAGCTATTTAATTAAAAAATAAATCTGGTTTGGAATAGAACCTGCAAAAGGGCCTGTCTGTTATTTAACCCCTCTTTGTATTACCCCTCTATGAAAGATAAGACTATTTTATTTATTTATGATGATAGTGATGCCAGGGACTTGGCTATGCAGAGCATACGTCGTTCTGGATACCGTGCGGTAGGTGCGGCAACACTACAAGAAGCTTTAATTAAAGCCTATGCTTGCAACCCTGATCTTATTCTTGCTGAAGGTCACCAGAGTGCAGATCTTTGGGAGTTCTTTCAGAGAGATCCTGCAGTTGCTAATACTCCAATACTATTAGTGAGGGATTTGATGCAGTCAGTTAAGTCAGAGTCTATAGAGTCTTTTTTTTCAGACTTCAATTTAGGCAAAGAGCTGAAGCATATTCTTAAATAAATTACGCCATATTGAGACGCTTTCCCAGTAGGGCTAGGGCTACTTTTCTGTCGGCACTATTAATAATTGCCTGAATTTCTTTAGGTTCTAGCCCTATGGTTTTTAAAAAAGTCATGCTGGGCTTATCATGGCTATAGGCCTCTTCGGTTAAAAGGGCTTCATATAGGACATTTAAGGCAAATTTTTTATCTCTACGGATAAGTTTATCGTGGGCTATCTTGTCTATTTCTTCAACGGAGTGTGTTTTTCTAAGTTTTTCGAAAAGCTTGCCCTTGTGCTGAAGGACTTGTTTGTATTGGCTTTTCTTATAGGCACGATAGCAGAATTTACCGATCTTGTAACCCACCCAACCTAGAGTAATAGCTGCAAGGGCCCCTCCAAGTGCCCACCCCACAGGTGTTATGGCTAGCCCTACGCCAGTAGCAATGATTCCGACTTCTGCTAGTAGCACTACAATCCCTAGTGCTGCTGCACAGGTGTAGCCTCCTGCTTCAATAGAGTTAGACCAAAACGATATTTTCTTTTGAGTAGAGCTGTTCTTCTTTTTGATTAACTTTATGATTGCTTGCAATTCATGGTCAGGGATTTTGTCTAAATCTTTATAATTTGTTTTTATTGCTGCGTATACAGAATCTCGTTTTTTGATAGATTGATGATCTTTATGTGCTCGGTAAATATAAAGAGGGATAGCAAAAAGTGAAGCAACTGTACCTGCAGTACTGCTTAAAGGCGCGATTATTTCTGGGGTAAGTTTTGCTGCTTTCATGATGCCCGAAGCTGTGGCTGTGGCGGCGCGTCCAATTGAAGCTATTATGATGGCTCTTTTTTTATCGTGATGTTTTGTGTATTCTTTACCTAAATACTTGTGTGCTTTAAATGCTTTTACCGCATTTTCGAGGTGTTCTCGTAGATGCGACTCAACAGCCTGCCTTTTGTTTTCGTCCGTAGGATTCTCTAGGAGTTCTAAGATAGATTGCTGGGCTTCTTCGTAAAGGTTGCACTCTTTTAAAATATCTTCAGCATTTTCTAAAAAATCTTGATAGGCCTCTGCTGAGTCACGTGTGCTTTTCGAGAACTGGTTTAGTTTTTCTTTTACGCTTTTATAAGCTTTTTGTAAGCTCTTTCCTTGTCGGTGTTGGTCTTCAAGTTCTTTGATTGCTATTGCTAGAGAAAACATTGTGGCAATAGATTGTGCGGGGCCTAAGATATCTTCTATAGTTTCTAGTGTGCTTATGAATTCATTTGAAGAGCCTTTTTGAGGAGATGTGATTGCTTGAAGGATCTGGCTTGAAGATGCTTTCTTTGCTTCATAGGCACCACGCGTGTTTAATGCGGCTGTTTCTACTAGTCCTAGCTGATCTTTAATGCCTTCGTTTTGGAGTCCTTCTTTTTTAAAGAAATTTCCAAAGTGCTTTAGTTTGCGCTTAAACCAGTTTGGCTTTTTTGTAGACCTGTTGAGTCGCTTGCGTTCTTGTTCAACGCGAGCTAATGCTTTAGTGTCTTTTATTTTTCTAACGAGTACGCCATTGAGAGCTGCTTCATAAATGCTAAGATCAATTTTTTTTATGGAAGACTGTTCTTCTGGATTACTCTTTATACTTAAAGACAGTTGCTTGTTCTCTTGGGGTAGGTGTGTAGCAATGTGTTCAGTGCTTTTGCGTGAGACAAGCTGAAGGGAAGGCGCTTTCTTGAGGGCTTTAATCGAACTAAATGCAGTGTTGCCTTGTAGGTGTGTTTCAAGCTCTGCTTTGATGACTGGAGAGACCTCCGGAATGGCCCGTGCATTCCGTTGAGAGAGTGAGGTTATTGCATGTCCGTCCATAGGCTCTGAATCAGAGTCCCTAGGAAATGCCCTAACCTTTTAGAATCGACAGAATGAGGCTAAAACTTTAGAAAAAACGACATGAGTTTCCTAATATTAATTGTAATTCCCTTAGTCGTTGGTATGTGGGCACAAGCGAAAGTGAATAATACCTACAATAAGTGGGTTCAGGTGCCTTCACGTAGGGATATGACGGGGGCCGAGGCTGCTGCAGCAGTCATGAAAAAGGCGGGTATTCATGATGTAGAAATTGTCGAGGTTGCAGGGCGCCTGACGGACCATTATGACCCTAGCGAAAAGCGATTGGCCCTCAGTTCTGAGAATTTTCGTGGGACGAGCCTGTCCGCAGTTGGGGTTGCTGCCCATGAAGCAGGGCATGCTATTCAGCATAAGCAAGAATATGCACCGCTTAATTTACGGATGTCTCTTATTCCTATTACGCAATTCTCTTCTCAGCTTTTGCCGTTTGTTATTTTTGGCGGGTTTATTTTCCCGTTTTTAGGGAGTAAGCTTATTGTTTTGGGGATTGTAGTCTATATGATCTTAACTTTATTCCAGTTGGTTACTTTACCTGTAGAGTTTGATGCCAGCCGTCGTGCTAAAAAGGAACTTGTTTCCTTAAATATTTTAGACCAAGACGAGATGGTCGGGGTTAATAAAACCTTAGATGCAGCAGCTTGGACTTATGTGGCCGCATTTATCTCAAGTCTAGGTTGGTTACTTTACCTTGTGGCAGGTCGTCGAGATTAATTAATAATGTCTCAAGACCTCGCAGTTTCCTCGACTTTACTTGATCAGCAAGCCCGTGATGCATTCACGAAAAAGCTTGGTGAAAACTTCTCTGTGATAGCGGGTGCAGGTGCAGGTAAAACCCGTGCCATAGTCGAGCGTGTTGTAGCGTTAGCGCTGCAAGACCGTTATGCTACCGATGCAGTCCTGCCTCGTTTAGTTGTTGTTACTTATACCCGAAAGGCCGCTGAAGAAATGGAGCAGCGTGTCCGGCAAAATTTGTTGTCGAGCCCCGACATGAATGATTGTCTGGCATCTGTTAATAAGGCTTTTTTTGGGACGATTCATAGTTTTTGTTTGGATCTATTATATCGATTTGGCCCTTTAGCAGGGCTGCCTTCAGGGTTGGAGCTTCTGGAACAAGAGGATGTCTTGTGGTTAGCCTTTGTGCGTAGCTTAACGAGCTTAGATGGCTTTTTGCCTGCTGCCGTTAAAAAGGAAGCTTCCCAGCTTTTACATCTCAATACATTGTTAGAGGCTGCAAAATCTTTAAGGCCTGCTGCCCAGGAGTCTTCCATAGCTTTAGCACTTCCTGAAATTGAATGGTCTCGGTTATTAAACTTTGAGGCGGATAAGCGTAATCAAAATGCAATAGATGAAGGAAAGCAGCACCTCAATGACTGGTTAGATGCTTTTTCTGCTGGCGAGCTTTCTTTAGGCCTTCCTACTTATGAGAAAGGCGGTAAGGCTTTCCAGGTATGTTGGGCTGAGGTTCTTAAGCCTCTTCAAGATTGGGCAGGAGCTGTAGCGCTTGTTTTTATTAAAAATGTCGCTAGGGCCTATGCACAATTTCGTCTAAGTAAGGGGTTGGTTCGCTATGATGATATGGTGCGTTTGGCTTTAGGGTTAATGAAAGACCCGGCGGCCCGCAAAGAAATTGCTAAGCAAGGCTATCATGTTATCTTAGATGAAGCTCAAGATACAGATGAGGATCAGTTCACTTTGCTGCTCGAGCTTGCCCGTCCAGCCCAGGCTCAATCTTTTTGGCTAGATTCCGCAGAGTATCCTCCTGGGCCAGGGCGCTTTTGCATGGTGGGAGACCCTCAGCAATCTATTTACGGCAGCCGTGCTGACGTGACTACGTATTTAAAATTTCATCACGCATTTTTAGAGTCTGGGGCAGCTGAGGCACTTAATTTTTCAGTGACTATGCGTTGTGATGAGGCACTTGTTGATTCTGTTAACGCCTTGTTTCCTTCTCTGTTTGAAAGTTCAAATAATATTGATTTTACTCCTTTGCAAAAACGTCCCTGGGCTGGTTCAGGTCAGGTGCTTAAGCTTCCTTTAGCTTACCCTAAAGATCAAGGCTTTGAATCTTTATTGTCTGAGGACAAGGCTCGTGTTGAAGCCCGCGCTTTAGTTGATTGGCTTGGCTCTCAATCGTTGGATTCTTTAGGGCTTACGGACTGGAGTGAGCTTGCTTTTATAGCACCGCGTAAAAAATGGCTGTTGCCTCTGAATCAAGCATTCCGCGAAGCAGGTGTGAGGGCCCAGGTTCATTCTCATGAGCTTCAGCAAGGAGACTGCCCTGCTTATGCATGGATTACTGCTTTGGTGACTGTTATTGCTCAGCCTCAGAACGCATTTGAAATCGCGGGTGTACTGCGTGAGATTTTTGGTGTTTCCGATCATGATACAGCTTGTTTCGTCAAGGAGCGTGGTGTTAGTGGGACGGCGGGTCATCCGTTACAAATCCTAGAGCTTACTTCCGGAGATGGTCCTGTCGTAGCTGTTTTGAATAACCTATGTCAGGTTCGCAAAACTGTCTTAATGTTGCCTTGGGTTGAGGCCGTTTACACTTTAGCTCAGCTAACAGATTTATCTGAGCGGCTTAATAGCTTGCCCGGTTATACTCCTGGTAGTTTAGTGAAGGCACTAGAGCTTCATTTATTCAAGGCCATTGAGAAAGAAGCGGCTTCTTTTCAAGATTGGGCAAGCGCATTGCAGTCAGCCTATGCTTATCCTCAGGATGAGATTCCCGTAAGTCCTGGGTGTGTGCAGCTTTATACCTGTCATAAGTCTAAAGGACTGGAGTGGAAGCTAGTGGTTGTTCCGTTTCTTTTCCGAGATATTTCTAAGCCTCCAACAGCTTACCCAAAGCTATTGCGTTCTGAGGCCGGTGCTCCGCCTACTGTTTTATTAGATAAAAATCACCGAGGTTCACTGTTGGAGTCTGCTCAGGCAAAGCGTGTACATGAAGAGCACAAACGTTTGCTTTATGTGACCCTTACACGTGCACGCCAGCGACTGATTTTGGTGGATGACTCTGCACTGTTTTATTCGGGGAAAGGTAATTCTTTTGCCGACACACTGAGAATAACTCCAGAAGGAGGGAATGAGCCCTTTTGGAAAAAATTAGGTACAGGCTTGGTGTCTATGGAGGATTTTTCTGAAGAAAAGACAGATTGTTTAGACTTATCTTGGTTAAACTCTGTTTCTCATGACGAAGAGAAAATGCCAGAGGCTCTCCAGCGAGCCTCGTTGTTTCCTGAGCGAGTTATTCCTAGTAGCTTAGCTCGGCACGAAGCTTCTGAGGTTGATGACCCGGGTCGGCAGCTCCAGTCTGGTGGGGCTGACTACGGAAATTGGTGGCATTTGATGATGGAAGAAAACCCATGGGACAAGGATATGCCGGCTTGGAAAACGCATTGCTTGAGCACTCTAGAACAGTGTCCTTACCCTGAGCGTGGGGAGATAGAGATTCTATCCTTTTTGGCCTCGGACTGCGCTCAGTATTTAGCTCAACCATCTGTTTCAGTGCGGACTGAGGTGCCTTTTATGTGGCCCTCAGATAATGGGATCATCTATGAAGGGTCTATTGACTTAGTTGCTTGGAGTGCTGACACTCAATCAGCTTGGGTGCTTGATTGGAAGACCGATGCACTTTCGCCTGAGGCCCTGCTCGAAGCCTATCAGCCCCAGATAAATGTTTATTGCCAAGCGGTTTCTTCATTCTTTGGAGTTCAGCCCCAAGCCCAACTTTATTCAACCCGTTTGGGTACGAGTATTAAGGGGCGCTGATTAAATATTATTGGCTTGAAGCACCTACATTTTTACAAAATACTCTGTCTCAGGTTATGCGCTCTCTTCTTCTTATTTCCTGCTTCTGGATGGGGCTTCAAGGTCCTACTGCTTTGGCTGCAGAAGCCTCGGAAGAATCTTACCCCCAGTGGTTGGAGTCTCAGTCTCTTTTGAAGCAGGCTCAGCAGTTTGATCCTGAAATTCCTGAGCTTCGTGGGGCGCCTTCATCTATGTTTGAGCAGGGGTCTGTATGGTTCATGCCTTATCCTGCCTCAGTGATTACTAATAAGGAAGAGTCTGTTCTAGAGACCTTAGGGAGTTCGGCACTTTGGAATGCCCTTCGTAAGCTATCAACTCAGGCTATTTATCTTAATTCAGTAAAGCAATCCGGTAGTCTCTTAGGGTATATGTACCAAGCTTCTGAGGATGCTTATAAGGACCGTGTAGGCTTTGTATTGGATGACACCTTGGGCTCTCAAGAGGAGTATCAAGCACTCATTAATACAGCTAATACGGTAGAGGCCATTGTGTTAGAGGATCTGATTTTGGGGAATACAGGACGTGGGGCAGATTTCCTCCTAGCCCAGCGTGCCTACGCTGATTACCCAGAATTATTTTTGATGCTCGAGCTCCTCCCTAAGGACTGGGATTTGCTCCCTAAAGTACAGGATGAGGAGGGGGCTATTGCTTTACCCAAGGTTTCTTTAGAGGCATTGTTTCAAAAAGAAGTATTTGCTGATTATGGAGCCCTTGACTTAGCGGCTCAGTCAACTTGGGCAGCCACAGCTCCGGTTTCAGGGTTTGATGGGAGAGAGCGTCGGTGGGTATATTTCTATCATGATACCCTGAATCAGCCTGTTCTTAATTGGCAAACCCCTGCTTCTGGTCTTTACGACATTATTAAGGCTGATGCCGTACGTACTTTGCATGATGTAGGGGTAAAGGGGGTACATCTAGATCTTCAAGGATTTCTTGATTTCGAAGCTGCAGCTGATGCACCTTACACTGCATCTGCAGAAGTTTCTCGGATAGCCGCTTCTTTAGTGCGCTCATTAGGGGGGTATTCTTTTCAGAAGCTAGATATCCCTCTGGATCAGGTCTCCTTTTTTGCAGATCAAGGGGCAGACTTATTTTATGATATTTGGAGCTGGCCCACTTATCACTATGCACTGCTTACTGGAGATGCTGCTTTATTGCGCACAATGTTGCGCCTTATCCATGACTATGGTGTTCAGCCCAAGCAATTAATCCACTCACTACAAATAGCCGATCCTATTCCTAATGCTTTAGTGCATTGTATAGCACATGCTGAAGACCTCTTTACATTTCGTGGGGAGCAAGTCTCTGGGGCTCAGCTTCAGGCTTGGTTCTCTGAAGCTATGGGGCGCCTTTCCATAGATACTGAAGATGGGCAAACGCGTCTTTATCTTACTTGCACCGGCTTGTGTGCGGAGGCTTTTGGGATAAAAGACCCTTACAATATCGATATAGAAGGTTTGAAGACGATCCAAAAGGGGCACTTGTTAATGGCATTTTTTAATGCAATGCAACCAGGTGTGTTTCTTTTTTCGGGTTGGGATTTAGTGGGTGCCCTTCCTTTGACGGAGGCGCAATTAGCTTCACGTTTTGAGCAAGAAGAGCGTCATTGGATCTCTCGAGGGGCTTATGACTTATTAGACTTTAACCCTGAAGCCACTGTTTCAGCTTCAGGCATTCCTAAAGCGCAAGCACTCTATGGCAACATTTTAAACCAGCTCAAAAAGCCTGATTCTTTTGTTTCTCGTCTTAAAGCTATTATTGATATACGTCAGCAGCTCGGAATTGCCGATGCTAAGCGCTTAGCGATCCCTCAGGTGGATAACCCAGGTGTTATTATTCTCATCCATGAGCTTCCTGCGGATAAAGGCCTCCAAGTTACTGCGGTTAACTTTGGTCGTGACGCTGTCGAAGAATTTATCGAGCTTGAAGGGTTAGCAGGGTTTACGGCGATTGAGCTGCTTCGCCGTGAGGATGCTCCCGTTGTTTCTCAAGACGATATCCTTAATATCCGTTTGGATGCTTTAGAAGGTAAAACATTTATCCTTGAGGATCCTAATGCTCCTCGGCCTTTAGCGAGCGCGTCATCAGACATGTAACGGCTTCTTGCGGAGGTTTTTCTTCAAAGAGTACTGCGTAGACTTCTTTTAGAATTGGTCCCTCAATGCCTTCTTGTGTACAGCGTTCCTGAAAACATTGTGTAGCGTTATAACCTTCAACGACTGTTTTTCGGTTTTTAAGTAAGGCCTCAATAGTATCTCCTGAGCCAAGACGCTGCCCAAAGGTACGGTTACGGCTCCATTCACCCTCACAGGTGGCAACTAAGTCACCCATACCGCTTAGGCCATAAAAGGTGGCTTTTTCTCCACCTAGGGTAGACCCTAAGCGTACCATTTCGTGAAGGGCCCGGGTGAGGTATGCTGCCTTAGCATTGTCGCCTAGTTTGAGTCCGTCTAAAATTCCTGCGCCGATAGCGTAAACATTCTTGAGCGCTCCTGCCAGTTCTGCCCCCACAATATCTTTAGAGCGGTACACACGTAAAGTGTCTGAGCTGATGGCTTCCTGGATTTTGATGAGTGTGCTATCCTCAATGCTTGAGGCAAGTACGGTAGCTGCTGGCTTTCCTTGGGCAATCTCTTTGGCGTAGTTAGGGCCATTTAAAACTCCAAAGTAAGCCTTGGGTAGGCTTTCTTCCATCACTTGTGTGGGGCGTAGTAGCGTTTTAGGCTCTAAGCCTTTACAGAGTGTGATGAAACACTTTTGGTCCCAGTGGGGTTTGAATAGGGGGGTAATTTTCTCACACAAAGCGCGTAAGCCTTGGGTGGGGCAGGCCAGTATGCAGGCATTGGCGATATTCAGGGCGGATTCTAAATCCGTGCTAATGAGAATGTTTTTATCTAGGGGGACCCCTGGTAAGTAGTCGCGGTTTTCTCCCTCTTCTTGGAGGGCTTGTGCCTGTTCTGGGCGACGTGGGATAAGGGTAACACTGTTGCCTGAGCGGGCAAGGGATATGGCTAAGGCTGTGCCCCAGGCCCCTGCGCCTAAAATACAAAAATTCATGGTCTTATTGAATAATTAAGGTGTCAATTACTGATGTAATTGACGAGAAGCCCTCATGTGCTAGACTATTCTAAGCTATGTTGAGACTTGTTTTTCTATGGTTTTATAAAGCGCAAAAGCGTCGCTCGAGTAAAGCTTTTTTAAAAAAGCGTCTCGCCTCTATTAATCGAGGAGATGCGGATAATTTTACCGAAAACTCAAACTCATTTAAGAACGTAGCCTTTGGGAAATATGATATCCCTGGTCATTTAAAACATTGGTTCACAACGCTCTGGGTTGCCCTCCTGGTAGCCTTGCTAGTCTGGTTTATTTGGGAGAGTATTATAGGGATTATTATTTTTAGCTGATAATTTAAGATTGATTATGATCTTGGGGGCTTAACCCCCTCGGCTACCCTGTGTTCTTGACGCTGAGGCTCTGTGTGCCTAGGCTCAAGAGCCTTTAATTCACACTATCCCGGGTCTATATTATTTACTGAAATTTCTATTTTATGAGTAAGGAGAATCAAGCGACAGAAGCGGTCAATGCTGAGGACAATACACACGATCTTTATGCCGTGCGTTTGGCAAAGCTCGAGCAAATGCGCGAGCAGGGAGAGGATCCGTTCCGTGCCAATTGGGCGCAAACCCACACCTCGACCCAGGCTTGTGCTCTGTACAAAGAAGATGTGCCTGATGAAGAGCAAGCAGCGGTCTCTGTCGCAGGGCGTTTGCTTACGATCCGAATTATGGGGAAGGCTAGCTTTGTCAAAATCCAAGATCAAGACGGCCAGATACAATTTTACGTTAAGCGCGATGAGATCGGGGTAGAGGCCTACCAAGCCTTCAAAAAGCTCGACTTAGGGGATATTATTGGTGCTGAAGGCACACTCTTTAAAACGAAAACAGGGGAGACGACCGTACGGGTAACTTCCTGGAAGCTTCTCTCAAAAGCGCTGCGTCCTTTGCCCGAAAAGTGGCATGGATTGAGTGATAATGAGCAAATTTATCGCCAGCGCTATTTGGACTTAATCATTAATCAAGAGTCCCGCCAGCGCTTTAACCAGCGTGCGGCCATTCTTAAGGAGATCCGCCAATTTTTATGGGGGCGTGGTTTTCAGGAAGTTGAGACACCTTGTTTGCAAGGGATTGCTGGGGGCGCTGCAGCCCGTCCGTTCACTACGCACATGAATGCTTTGAATTGTGATTTTTACCTGCGTATTTCTTTAGAGCTTTACCTAAAGCGCATGCTCGTCTCTGGGGTGGATCGCGTATTTGAGATGGGCCGGATCTTCCGTAACGAAGGTTTGTCTCGCCGGCATAATCCGGAGTTTACGATGCTCGAGCTTTACCAAGCGTACACAGACTATCGGGGGATGATGACGTTGATTGTCGATATGATCCAGCACGTCTGTAAAACGGTTTTGGGGACAACCCAGATCGAACAGCCTGATGGTAACGTTATTGAATTGGGTGGTAAATGGCGTGAGGTTACTTATAAGGAGCTTATCCTCGAGGCAACTCAAGACCCAGAGTGGTTCTCTCGTTCTAAGGAAGAGATGCTCGATGCCTGTAAGAAATTACAGATCGATGTAAACCCAGACCTCGAGCCGTTTGAAATCACCAATAATGTTTTTGAAAAGCTTATTGAGCCTACTTTGATTCAGCCGACCTTTGTAACGCATATCCCTAAAGAGCTTTGCCCACTTGCAAAGATTAACGAGGCAGACCCAAGTGTTTTAGATGTGTTTGAGCTCTGTATCAATGGTCAGGAAATTGCTCCGGCATACTCCGAACAAAATGACCCCTTTGTGCAGCGTGAGATGTTCGAAGCCCAGGCTGGGGAAGATATTCAAAGCATTGACCAAGACTTCTTGCTGGCACTCGAGCATGGAATGCCTCCTGCAGGTGGTATGGGTGTTGGAATTGACCGGCTTGTTATCTTGCTTACGGGTGCAGCGAATATCCGTGATACTATTTTGTTCCCTACTCTCAAACCTGTTAGTACCGAGTAACTCATGCCTTGGCCGCTCTACCTCGCTTTAAAGCAACTGTTCCCTACAGGTAAACGGTGCAGTTTCTATGCGGCTACCTCTGTGGTAGGAGTTATGCTTGGGGTGATGGTGTTGATTATTGTCCAGAGTGTGATGAACGGTTTTGGCCATGAGATCCGCAGCAAGATCGTTGATGTTAATAGCCATATCCGTATTGAGGCCAATCAGGTCTTTTCCGGAGGGGAGATGCTTGCCGAGCAAGTTAGCCAAGAGCCCGAAGTGGCAGCAGCATCGCCTTACGCCCAAGGAATGGTGATGCTACAATATGGAGCACATCCGGCATTTCCTATTATCCGTAGTGTGGATACCTCAGCGGGGCCCCAGGTTTTAGATATAGATGAGTATCTCATGATGGGGCAGCTGAGTGATCTTGATGATGAGTCTCTTATTGTGAGCTCGGGCTTAGCGAATAGCCTAGGGATTGCACTAGGCTCAGTGGTGGATGTGTATACCCCTTTGATGCTCGAGCGCATGAAGGAAGACGAGATTCTGCTTCCTAGAGAGCTTGAAGTAGTGGGTGTCTTTGAGACGGGGTGGAACCAAGTCGACGCCAACACAGTGCTTTGCACGCTATCGTTGATGCAAGAGCTTTATGGTCTGGATGAGGGTGTACATGGGGTGGCAATTCGTTTGCATGATGAAGATAAGGTCGTAGCTGTGGCCGATAAGCTCAATGCAATGCTGCCCCCTGGAGTAAACGCACACACCTGGATGGAGCTTGATCGGGACTTTCTCTTTATCTTGGGCTTAGAGAAGTCCATGATGTTTTTTATCATGCTCTTTATTTTGCTGGTAGCTTCTTTCTCTATAGCAAGCTCTCTGATGATTGCTGTGCTGCGTAAAACACGAGAGATCGGCTTGCTGAGTGCGATGGGCGGGACGCCTCGCCAGATCGCAGCAGCCTTTGGCCTTCAAGGGTTTATTATAGGCGTTATTGGGACTACCTTGGGTGTTCTTGGGGGGCTTTTGCTCCTATATTACCGTAATGAGATTATTCATTTATTCGCCCGCATTACAAATAGTGAGGCAGCTCTTTTGCGTTATTATCAATTTTCAAACCTTCCGGTCTATTATTCTTGGGTAGATTTTGTTTTAATCATCAGTCTAGCTATGGTGGTCTCTACCTTGGCCGGCGTGTTTCCTGCTTGGCGTGCATCACGCCTTAAACCCTCAAAAGCTTTGCGTAGTGAATGATCCTCTTCTTGAAGCACGCTCTTTAGCTAAGGCCTTTCCAAGTCCGGAAGGCCCGATAACAGTGCTCAGCCAGGTAGATTTTTCTATCAGTGCCCAAGAGAGCGTGAGTATTCGTGGGGAATCTGGCGCAGGGAAGTCTACTTTGCTTTATTTGTTAACACTGCTAGAAGCCCCAGACAGTGGAGAGCTTTTGTGGCGGGGGGAGCCTGTTCTAAATAAGTCCATCCGTGCTGTTAATCGTTTGCGTGCGAAGCTTTTAGGGTTTGTATTTCAGTCTTTTTACCTCATGCCTGAGCTTAATGCGCTAGAAAATGTTTTGATTGCTAAGCGCATGTTAGGCGGGCTAAGCAGTGCTGATAAGACCAAGGCTGAAGGCCTACTAAAGCGTGTAGGCCTTGAAAAACGCTTGAACGCACTTCCAACAACCCTTTCAGGGGGAGAACGTCAACGCGTTGCAATCGCTAGGGCGTTGATGAATAACCCTGACATTATAGTGGCGGACGAGCCTACGGGGAACCTAGACGAGCACACTGCTGAACAGGTAATGGATATGCTTTTAGGCTTATGTAAAGAAGAGGGTACTGCGCTGATTTTAGTTACGCACAACCCTAGCTTTGCAAGCTGCACTAATCGTCAACTGTTTTTGCAGCACGGCGCTTTATAAGAAAATTTTGTTCAAAAAAAACCTCAAGGAATTATCCTTGAGGTTTTTTGTTAAATTAATGTTCGTGGGTTTATTCGTCTTCGTCCTCTTGGTCTTGAACAACCTTACAGATTCCGATGAGTGTGTCACCTTTGGCTAGGTTGATCAGCTTTACACCTTGAGTGCTTCGGCCAATTACGCGGATATCCTTCACCGGAGAGCGTACCGCTTGTCCGGATTGGGTGAGCATCATAACTTCATCAGTATCTTGAACACTGAGTGCTCCGGCAACGGCTTTCGTTTTGATGGCAATGATTCCGCTTCCTGCACGGCTTTGGGTGCGGTAGTCCTCGAACTTACTGCGCTTACCAATTCCGTTTTCACCGGCAACAAGGAGGGTTTCTTTAGGGTCAACCACTTCAAGTGCTTCAACGTAGTCATCTTTCTTTAAGGTAACTCCTTTAACACCTCGGGTTGCACGCCCTTGGTCTCTTAGGTCTGTTTCTTTAAAGCGGATAGACATTCCTTTGTGCGTCACGATGAGGATCTCGTCTTCACCTTGAGTGAGCTTCGCGCCGATCAGCTGGTCATCTGCATCGATCTTAATACCGATGGTGCCTCCTTTACGGAAGTTAGAGTAATCACTTAGATTTGTCTTTTTAGTAATACCCTTCTTGGTACAAAGAACAAGGTGGTGATTCTCTGAGAATTCTTTGACGCAGATCATTCCAGCAATCTTCTCATCCTTTTGCATGTTCAGTACGTTAACAATAGAACGTCCCTTAGCAGTTCGGGAACCTTCTGGGATTTCGTATACTTTCTCAACATACACACGACCATTATTCATAAAGAACATGATGTAGTCATGCGTACTTGCTGTGAAGAGGCGCTCGACGAAGTCTTCGTCATGTTGTCCTGTGCCGATTACTCCCTTGCCGCCTCGTTTCTGTGAGCGGTAAGCATTTACACTAGTACGTTTGATGAAGCCCTTGTGGGTAAGTGTGATTAAGCACCCTTCGTTAGCGATTACGTCTTCCATGCGGAATTCACCTTCAGCATCAATGATCTGAGAGCGACGTTCGGTAGCGTACTTCTTCCTGATTTCCTGAAGCTCTTTTTTGATAACGCTTAAGAGTTTCTTTTCGCTCTCTAGGATAGAACGGTACTCTTCGATTATCTTCATGAGCTCCATATACTCTGCTTCGATCTTTTCACGCTCCATGCCCGTTAGGTGATAGAGGCGCAAATCAAGAATCGCATTAGCTTGACGCTCAGAAAGAGGGTATTTGGCAATTAAGGCGCTCCGTGCTTCGTCACGGTTCTTAGACTTACGGATAATTTTTACGAAGTCATCAAGATTGGAGAGCGCAAGTTTGTAGCCTTCTAGGATGTGCGCGCGGTCTTCTGCCTTCTTGAGTAAGAATTGTGTGCGGCGGTAAACAACCTCACGTCGGTGCTCGATATAGCATTCGATGAGCTCCTTGATGTTCATTTGCTTAGGGCGCTGTTTGTCGAGCGCTAGCAAGATGACCCCGAAGGAACTTTCTAGAGGTGTATGCTTGAAGAGTTTATTAATGACCACACGAGGCGTTTCTCCGCGTTTAAGTTCGATAACAATACGTGTGTTCTCATCGGACTCATCACGCAAGTCGCTAATCTCATTCAGCGTCTTGTCATGCACAAGTTCTGCAATCCGTGTTACTAGAGTTGCACGGTTTACGTTATAAGGAATCTCTGTGATGACGATTTGCTCTTTACCATTCTTGATTTCTTCGGTGTGGGCGGTTCCGCGTGTTTTTACAATGCCTCGGCCTGTTTTTAGGTATTTCTTAATACCGTCACGCCCAACGATGCTACCTCCTGTAGGGAAGTCCGGCCCTGGGATAAGTTTGACAACATCATCCACAGCGATGTTAGGCTTATCAATAATAGCGCAGGTTGCGTCAATGATCTCTCCTAAGTTATGCGGAGGGATGTTTGTGGTCATTCCTACGGCAATACCTGTGGATCCATTAAGCAATAAGTTAGGAAGTGCTGCAGGAAGTACAGAAGGCTCAGTTGTGCTTTCCTTATAGTTGGGGATGAAGTCAACTGTTTCCTCATCAATATTGCGTAAGAGTTCTTCAGCAATGCTTGTTAGGCGACACTCTGTATAACGATAGGCTGCAGGAGGGTCTCCGTCGATAGAACCGAAGTTTCCTTGAGGGTCGACTAAAGGCCCGCGCATAACCCAGTTTTGTCCCATGCGTACCAGGGCATCGTAAACCGAGCCGTCACCGTGTGGGTGGTAATTCTTTAGTACTTCCCCAACGACACCCGCACACTTATCGAAGGGCCTATTGTGTAGGAGTCCTTCACGCAGCATGGCGTAGAGGATGCGTCGGTGAACAGGCTTGAGCCCGTCCCGAGCATCAGGGAGTGCGCGGCTAACGATGACCGACATCGAATAATCGATGTAGGCGGTTTGCATAATATCCGTAACGTTGGTAGCAACCAGTGTTTCTTTGTCAGTGTACATGGTTTTTTATAAATTAAGATTAGACGTCGATAGAGGCGTTGAGTGCATTGTCCTCAATGAAGCTTCGGCGAGGAGGTACATCATCTCCCATAAGTTTGGTGAATATCTCATCAGCTTGAGCAGCGTCAGTAATATCAACTTTTAGGAGTTTGCGCTTTTCAGGGTCCATCGTGGTTTCGTAGAGCTGCTTCGGGTTCATTTCTCCAAGACCTTTATAGCGCTGGATACTTAAACCGCGGCGCCCGAGCTCGCGGATCTTTTCAATGATTTCTAAGATTGAATGCAGTTCAACAACTTGCTCATTCTTCTGGCCCTTGTTTTCTGTGATGGTGTAGCGGGCTTCTTCAGTTGGGGAGAAGCGGCGTACATCTAGGCCAATCTTAGCAATCTCATTTAAGATCTTAGACATCTGGGCAGACTCGAAGATCTCATAAACAGCAATACGCTGTTGCATGGTCTGTCCACCTTCTTTGACTTCACGTACGGTGCTGCCTTCGTAGATGTCCTCAGTGATACCGTGCTCAATATAGAAGCGAGAGCGCTCTTCATCATCAAAGAGGTAATGAAACTCTTCTTTATTACCTGTGCGAATGCGGCCTAGGTACTTAGGTAATTGATAAGTTTTGTCCTTATGGTTGTCTAGGAAGATACTCAGGTCACACCCATAACGAATGACACCCTTGCCTAGGATCTCTAGGCGTGAGAGGGCTTCAACAATCTTGTCTACCTTAGCTCCTGGGAACTCGTGGTTATCGCGGAAGCGGGTGAGGGTTACGTCTTCAGACCCTAGCTCTAGGAGGATGCGGTTAAGCTCTGCATCATTGTCGATGTATTGCTCGCGGCGCTTACGCTTGATCTTGTAAAGCGGGGGCTGAGCAATGTACACGTAGCCATGTTCGATGAGCCCGCGCATTTGACGGAAGATAAAGGTGAGCAGTAGGGTGCGGATGTGTGCTCCGTCCACATCAGCATCTGTCATGATGATGATCTTATGGTAGCGGCACTTCTCTGCATCAAAGGCACCGTCACCGGCACTTCCGATTCCTGTCCCGCAGGCTGTGATAAGCGTGCGGATTTCCTTATTGTTAAGGACCTTGTCTAGGCGTGCTTTCTCTACGTTGATCAGCTTACCTCGTAGTGGAAGGATTGCCTGGTAGCGGCGATCCCGGCCTTGCTTAGCTGATCCACCCGCAGAAACACCCTCTACGATGTATAGTTCGCAGTCTTCTGGGTTCTTTTCAGAACAGTCTGCGAGTCTTCCGGGGAGGCCTCCTGAGGTGAGTGCGCTTTTACGTACTGTCTCACGTGCTTTACGCGCCGCTTCACGGGCTTGGGCTGCATTCAGACACTTATCGATAATTTTCTTGGCAAGGCCACGTGTGGTCTCAAATGCAAACTTGAGTTGGTCTCCTACGATCTTCTGGACGATTCCGTCTACCTCTCCGTTAGAGAGCTTTGTTTTGGTTTGTCCTTCAAATCGAGGTTCCGGTACTTTAACAGAGATAACTGCGGTGAGCCCTTCACGGACATCGTCCCCAGTGATGTTAGGGTCTTTGTCTTTGATGAGGTTGTTCGCTTTAGCGTAGTTATTGATCGAACGTGTTAAGGCTGTACGGAATCCTGAGAGGTGGGTTCCTCCTTCGATATTGTGAATCGAGTTAGCGTAAGCATAAATTTGATCGTTATAGCTGTCGTTGTATTGCAAGGCAATGTCGACGACTACTTTAACGTCTGTCTTTTTATCTTCAGCAGCAGCTTCGCCAGAGAAAAAGATTACCTTGTCGTGGATAGGCACCTTGTTTCGGTTTAGGAAACCTACGTACTCAGCAATACCGTTTTTAAACTTAAAGGTTTCAGACTTTTCTGCGCGCTCATCTGTGAGTAGGATTTCAATCCCTGGGTTTAGGAATGCTAATTCACGCAAACGTTTTGCGAGAATGTCGTACTTAAACTCACGGGTCGTGAGGAAGATCTCAGGGTCAGGCAAGAAAGTGATTTTTGTTCCTGTCTGCTTAGTCTTCCCGATGATGTTCATCTTCTGGAGCGTTTTACCCCGAGAGAAGGCCATGTGATGCACTTTGCCATCGCGGCAGACCTCGACTTCGAATGCCTCAGAGACCGCATTCACACACTTGGCTCCAACACCGTGCAAACCTCCAGAAACTTGGTAAGCCCCCTTGCCGAACTTACCTCCGGCGTGGAGGTTGGTCATAACCAGCTCTAGAGCGGGCATCTTATATTTAGGGTGTGGGTCTACCGGGATGCCTCGGCCATTGTCTTTAATCGAGCAGGATCCATCAAGATGGATTGCTACTTCGACTTGAGTACAAAAGCCAGCGAGGGCTTCGTCGATTGCATTATCTACAATTTCAAAGACACAGTGGTGGAGTCCGCGCTCGTTTGTGTCCCCGATGTACATATCGGGACGCTTACGGACCCCTTCGAGGCCTTCAAGTTTTTGAATTTTCGAGGCATCGTAGCCTGAATTTTCGGACGCAGGACTTTTTTTAGAAGCTTTCAAATCTGCCATGGATGATTGAGGTTATTAGGAGGCTCTCCCGGGTGCGGAAGGCCTTAGTTTATGTAATTTCGGTCTCGTTGAATAATAATATTTAAAGAGGTAATCATTCTGTTGTGATATGCGAAAAAGTGAAGATAAAAAGCACTTTTTAGAGCTCTTTTTTTGATATTTTAAATCGTTGATTTACAGTAATTTACAAATCAAGTGTCAGTCGATTTTGTGCCACAATCGAGCTCTGGTTAAACCTGGGGAGGATAAGGGTTTTTGGGAAGGGGTTATTGAGGGTGTGAGCGAAAATCTCTCCTCCTTCGCTCAAGCTTTAGGGGGGAACTCTAAGGGTAGGGAAGTGGTCATTTTTGGGCCTACTAAGGGCCTTCCCTTTATAGCTCTTCTAAAACCTGCTCTGTAATCGCCTCAAGCTCCATAGAGCTTAGTACGCTTGGGCTTAGGCGGTTGGGGTGTAGCTTAGGCAGGCCTGTTAATTTCTCGCTTAGACACAAGTTGCGGTTAGCGCCTACTTCATCAACCCGATCTATAGGTGTGAAGCGAGGGCTCTTTTTAATGACCCCCGGGCTATTTCGGAATGTTTTTTGCATCTCCAGCACAGCCGCCTGGAAGCGATCTAGTTCCGCTTTTGTATAGCTTTCTGTCGGTTCGATCATTAATCCAAAAACCTCAGGAAAAGCTACTGTAGGTGCGTGAAAGCCATAGTCCAAAAAGAGTTTTCCGAATTGAGGAATGATGTTAGCTTTAGGGGTGCCCGCAGCTTCGGCATTTGAAAAGTCCTCTTCGGTAAGGGTGAGGATAAATTCATGCATACGGGGGATGTCTTGAGCACCTGCGGGCAATGTGGGAAAGGCAGTCCCTAGGGTACTGAAAAGATAACGTGCCGAAAGCACTGCGGTTGCTGCCATTGCGCGGACCCCTTCTTTGCCTAAACGAGCAAGGTAGGTATAGCAGCGGACTTTATGTGCGAAGTTCCCCCAATGACGGTGGAAAGAACCAATGCTCTTTTTTGGTTTAGTGGCTACGAACTGTTCGCCCGCTTTATTGATTTGTAGCCCAGGGAGAAAGTCTACGAGTTTGCTACTCACCCCGACAATAGCATCCCCAGGGCCACCGCCTCCGTGAGGGATTGTCCATGTCTTGTGTAGGTTATTGTGCACTGCATCGACGCCAAGCTTGTCTAGATTTACCCAGCTAGCGATAGCATTCATGTTGGCTCCATCCATAAAGACAAGCCCGCCAGCTTCGTGGACTTTATCGGCAATGATTTTAAACTGACTTTCAAAAACACCACTAGTGTTGGGATTTGTTACCATGAGGCCGCAAAGGTTGTTGCGGTTGGCCTCAAGTTTTGTGCAGAAGTCGTCAAAGTCTATTTGCCCGTGATCGTTTGCTTCAAGTAGCACAATTTTTGTATTGGCCATGGTTGCAGTAGCGAAGTTTGTCCCATGGGCAGACTTAGGGATAAATACTACAGTGCGGTGCTCTTCTTTGCGATCGTGATGGTAGGCCTGGAAAAGTTTAAGGCTGAGTAGCTCTCCTTGTGCACCTGCTACCGGTTGAGTCGTTATGCCTGCTAAGCCTGTGATTTTTTTGAACCACTCTTGGATTTCAAATAAGATTTCTAGGCAGCCTTGTACATCTTCTGTAGGGGCTTGAGGGTGAGCATTTGTAAACCCAGGCAGCCCAGCAGCCCAATCATTGACTAACGGGTTGTACTTCATCGTACAAGAGCCAAGAGGGTAGCAAGCAGTGTCTGGGCTTACGTTGCATTCACCCAATTTTTCGTAGTAACCTTTAAGGGTCTCTAGGGCTATTGAAGGGAGTTGGGCTGGGCTTTTACGTAAGTACTGTTTAGGGAGTGAGGGGAGTTCTTCTTGAGTCGAGCTCAGTGTTTTAAATGCATCTTTAAAGAATGCAATGAGTTGTTGAATATCTTCATCAGTTTGGATGTCAGAGAATGAGATTTTGAGTAAATGCTTTTTGGGATGAACAATCCGATCTGAGATATCTACTCCAATGTGTAGGCCATGCTCTCGACCTTGTTGGATAAGCTTGGCTGTAGGAATGTCTAGAGCGAGGGTTGTTTCGTTGAAGAAAGCGGTTTGTGGGTAGGCTAAAGAAACCCCTGTGCATTTTATCAGTTCTTGGATCGCTACTTGCGCTGCTTTATGCCCGGATAAGGCTGTAGCACTCATGCCTTCGTCTCCGCGTGCCAGAATGGCTGCTCCAGCGAGTGTGGCCAAAAAGGCCTGATTGGAGCAAATGTTAGAGGTCGCTTTCTCTTTGCGAATGTGTTGTTCGCGTGTGGAAAGTACCATTGTGAAACAGTCGCGCCCATTGGCATCGGTTGCTTTACCTACATAACGTCCTGGGGTAGCTCTTACATTATTTTTACAGTGCTCATTAAAGCGCACCCCGAAGATGCCGAGGCCTGGGCCTCCAAAATTAGGGCCGATAGCCAAATGCTGGCCTTCTCCAACAATCATGTCTGCGCCCTTTTTACCAAAGGTGTTAGGTGGGGTGAGTGCGCCTGTAGCTAAGAGCATGGGGTCAATGACAGCAATAGCTTTGAGCTCATGCGCGTGAGCAAGGTCAGTGAGGGCATGGACATCTTCGCATAAGCCCAGGTGGTTTGTTTGCGGGAACGCAATGGCTGCGGTGTTCTCTTTGTGCTTAAGGATGAGGGCTTCGGCTTTTTTTAGATCACACAATCCTGTGTCTGGATTTAGAGGGATCGTTTTAAATTGAATGTCTGTGTGAGCGCGTAAGGTTTCGAGGACGTCGCAATCTCCTGGGTAAAGGCCTTCGCATAAAAGGACCGTGTTTGTTTTACGCACTAAGCGAAGTGCACATAAACAGGCTTCGTACAGAGCAGTGGAGCGTTCATATAAAGAGGTGTTAATCGCTTCAAACCCGGTGAGTTGGGCCAATGCGCATTGGTAAATCCAATGGGTAACAAGCGTTCCTTGGCTGCGTTCAGGTTGGTAGGGGGTATAGGCTGTGGCTAAGTTGCGTAAGCTTGAAACAAACGGTACAATTTCATGCACTTGGTAAGCAGGCAAACCATCGCCTAGAAACCTACGGTAGTTCTTATTTTTATCTGCCTTGGTTTGAAGGTTTGCCTTTAAGCCTTCGGGCGAGAGTTCTTCAGGGAGTTCAGGCGGGCTTGTAAAGCGAACTTCATCCGGGATGTGCGCAAAAAGTTCTTCAACGGTGGCGCACCCACAGGCTTTGAGCATAGCCTGGATGTCTTCTGCGCTTGCAGGAATATAGTGCCGTGCTTCTTCACGAAGCGAAAGCAGGTCTTGAGGGGCAGTCATGAGTGAGGAATAATTAAAAGAATCGAATGCTTTTGTCGTCCTTAGCAGCGTCTTGGCGCATCTTTTCGTGCTCGGCATCGGTGCAAGCGCTGTTGGTGGGTGCGGAGGCCTCTTTACTGTTTGGGGTGATAAGGTTGGTTTCGAGCATGTATTGTTCAACCTCTTCACCGCTGACATCTGCAAGCATGATGACTTCTCCATTATCGAGGGTAAGCTCTACGCAGGGAGAAAGCGGTTGGTTCGATTTTGCAACCATCTCTGCGTAATTATCTGGGTTATTGATAATGTCGATGTCCTCGTACTGTAGGCTGTGTTTGTCAAAAATGGCGCGTACTCCGCGGCTCCAACCACACTGAGGTTTTAGGTAAGCAGAAATCTTCTTAATTGCTGTCATAATGCCCTTCAAGCTAGGAGCCAGCCCCTTTCGGAGCAATAAGAAAACTTGAATTTAGTAAGAATCCTGTATATGTTTAAGACTCTATCCTCTGAATTGCCCCTTATGAAAACCTCACCTCTTTCCAGTAAAAGATATTTCACTATTATATTGATGGCCGGCCTTATGAGTGTCCCTCATGCAGGTAGTGCTATCCAGGGTCTTGCGAGTCTTTTGCCAAGCCAAGCAACTATGCATAAGCGTGCTGAACGTGGGGATGCTTTTTCCCAATATCAGCAGATGGCTCAGGCTTTAAAGCAGGCCAGGGCTGGAGATAGAAAAGCAGGTAAAAAGGCAGAACAATGGTTGCGACGTCTTGCTCAGAGCGCAGAGGCTGGAAGCCCAGAGGCTCAATTATTCATTGGGCATGTGTATGCGCGTGGGACAATGGTGAAAACCAATTTGAAAAAGGCTTTAAGCTGGTATCGCAAGGCTGCTGAGCAAGGTCTAGCCGGGGCTCAGTATTATGTAGGTGCTTTTTATGAAGAAGGTATTGGTGTGCGTCCGGATGCTAAAGAAGCAGCCCGGTGGTATTATAAGGCCGCTAAGGGGAGAGACTTAAGAGCCCAGGAGAAGCTCGCTTATTTATTTGCTACTGGGAAAAATGGCGTACGCAAGGACCCAAAGGAAGCTGTCAAATGGATCCGTGCTTCTCGTAAACAGATAGGTGAAGCTATGTCTGGGCGTGAGGCTGCTTACTACCTTTCTTCAAAAATTATGGAGAATGCTCGCCCAGGAAAGGACTGGGATGAGGTGACCTGGTGGTTAGAGCAAGCCGCTAGCCACGGGAGCGCTCCGGCTCAAAACCGTCTGGGTGATTTCTATTCTGGGGGTATTGGAGTTGCTAAGGATAAGAAAGAGGCAGTCCGCTGGTTTTATAAAGCAGCCCAGCAAGGGAATGCAGATGCGCAGTACTCTTTGGGCCAATCTTACGACCAAGGGATTGGCGTCCCTCAGAGCTATGTCAAAGCAGCCCAATGGTATGGGCAAGCAGCCCAGCAGGGTAACATGAAGGCAGCTCAGCAGCTTAAGAGCATGCAGCGCTTCTTGAAAACACGGGCAATGTATCGTTAAGCTCTTGGAGGTCAGCAACTAATAAAGGTTCTTAAAAACACCCATTGACATATAATGATTTATTGATATAATTATAGCCATAATAGAATAGGGCTATGATTAGGGTAAGGATGTTAGTTTTAGGGGCACTTGCATTGCTATTGCCGATGCAAGCTTGGGCAAAAGATGCGGTTTTAGAGGATATTACTGCACAGGCGCTTAGCGGGCAGATTGAAGTCATTAAGGAAATGGCTGAGGTAGGAGATGTGGAGGCCCAAAAAACCTTAGGTGTTTTATATTTAGTGGGGGAAGAGGTCTCACAGGATTATCGCCAAGCTTTTGAGTGGACGTTAAAAGCTGCTCAACAAGGAGACATGGATGCTGAGTATACGGTAGGTGTCTTTTACCATGAAGGCATTGGGGTTAAGAAAAGTTATTCTATAGCAAAAAAGTGGTTCTTGAAGGCTGCCCAACAGGGCGATATGGATGCGCAGAATAATTTAGGCGTTCTTTATGCGCGTGGTTTAGGAGGAATGCGTGATGATGCCTTGTCTGCACTGTGGTATCGTAAGGCTGCTTTACAGGGCAATGCTACAGCACAATATAATTTGGGGACTTTGTACTATGAAGGGCGTGGGGTAGATCAGAGTTTTGAAGAAGCTGCGGCGTGGTATTTAAAAGCAGCGGAGCAAGAAAACCCCAGTGCGCAGCATGCTTTAGGGATGCTGTACTTTATTGGTGAGGGCGTTATCCAAGACTATGAAGAAGCTGCTTTTTGGTTTAAGGAAGCTGTTGCTCGGGGATACCCCCCTGCTCAGGTAGGCTTGAAAACTGTGACAGGTATTCTTGAGGCCCAGGATAAAGAGTAAGCATGACGCGCTTGACTTTGCTTACTTAAAATAAGACGCTAGGGGCATGATGCATTTAGTGTGCTTGGACATGGAAGGTGTCCTTATCCCCGAAATTTGGAAGGCCGTTGCCGAGAAAACAGGCATTGATGCGTTCTTGAAAACCACACGTGATGAGCCTTCTTATGATGTGCTCATGACTGAGCGCCTCGAGATATTGAAGCGCGAGAAGATCAATCTCAGTGTATTTCATGAGGTTGTTGAAGATTTGGAGCCGCTCCCAGGTGCTGTTGAGTTTATGGAATGGGCTAAATCTCAAACGCGGGTAGTTGTCCTTTCTGATACTTTCGAACAGTTCATTCACCCTATTATGCGGAAGCTAGGCTTTCCTACTATTTTTTGCCACACTTTGGAGCTCGCCCCTGATGGCACGTTTGAAAACTATCACTTGCGCTTAGATGATCAAAAAAGAAAAGCAGTGAAGGCATTTCAGGCACTCAATTTTAGAGTGTTTGCCGCAGGAGATTCCCATAACGATGAGACGATGTTGGAGTCAGCGGATACTGCTGCACTTTATGGCCCCTGTGATACGATGGTAGAGAAATTCCCGCAGCTACCAGTACTGCAGGATCATAAACAATTGCGTAAGTTTCTCGAGACAGAATTCCTTGGGGAACCTGTCGGAAAAGCTTAAGCTTTAGTATGACTATGCTCTTGGCGTCTTTCAGTGCGCCAGTGATCGCGGTAATTGCGAATCCAGTCTAGTAGAGCGCGTTCAAAACCAATATCGTGCCCGGCTTTTTCGGACTCTATCCATTTGTGCCGTAAGATTTCTTCACGTTCGGCTAGGAATTCTTGGTATAAGCTAGAGCGTTCTACGAATTTTGACTGTTTGTTGTTTTGTTTTGCTGTTGGAGGCTTCATGCTTGGGGAGGTAGTCTCACTCTCTTAAAGGTATTTATAAGGGTATTTCTGAGAAAAAGCAATCCTTAAAAGTTATTCCACTGGAGTGGGGGATTTGCATTTCTCCAACACAGCTTGAGCAATTTTAAGAAATTCTTCAGTTGCTGGAGCATCGGGGTTGCTTAAAACAATGGGGATCCCTCGGTCTGAGCCGATACGGATGTGGGAATCGAGGGGGATTTGCCCTAAGAGCTCTGTTTGTAGGTCCTGAGCGGTTCTCAGCCCTCCGCCTTCGCCAAAAATGGACTCTTTTTCCCTGGTGACAGGGTCGATGATTCCACTCATGTTCTCAATAACGCCCATGATGGGGACGTCGACTTTTCCGAACATCATGGCCCCTCTGCGTGCTACGTTAACTGCAGCAGTTTGTGGGGTAGTCACGATGAGGGCAGCCTCGAGAGGGAAGGTTTGGACTAGGGAAAGTTGGGTATCCCCGGTTCCTGGGGGTAAATCAATGATCAATACCTCTAGTTCGCCCCATTTTACCTGAGTTGCGAATTGTTGGAGGGTCTTCATTATCATAGGCCCTCGCCAGACTACAGGGGCGTCTTCATCAATTAAAAAGCCCATAGACATCGTCCGGATGCCGAAATTCTCGAGGGGGATGATAAGGTCATTTTCTACATAAGGGCGTTGATTAACCCCTAGCATTAGAGGGATAGAGGGGCCATAAATATCACAATCAAGGATGCCTACGGCATTTTCTTTGCCTTGGGCACTCAGGAGCTGATCTAAGGCGCAAGCCAGGTTTACACTGGTGGTAGATTTGCCTACGCCACCCTTGCCGCTAGCGACTGCAATGATGTGTTTAATGCCGCCTAAAGTAGAGGGGAGAGCATCTTTATCTTTAGAGGCCTTGAGGGGTTGTTTGTGCTCTTGGGCCTCGAGGGTGATTTCAAGCGTTGTAACTTCTGCTAGGCTTTGGAGCTTTTCTTCGACAGCTGTTTTGATCTGTTCCGGGATAGTGCTGTCACTGCTAGTAATCGCTAGGGCAACAGTAGCTTTCCCTTCCTCAAACAGGACATTGCGCACAATCCCAAAGGAGACAATATCCCGGCTAAAGCCTGGATACTTGATGGTTTTCAATGCGGCCTGAATCGCGTCAATACTCATAAGGATTAATCTGGTATAAGTTACTCACTAAATCAAACAAAACATTGTCTCGCGGCTATCCTCTCTTGTACAATTGGCTACTATTATTTAGCAAGACCTTATGAAGCGTTATTTTGGGATTATTCTTATTGTTATTTTTTCGGGCGTGAGTGCTTTACTGGCCCAGTATGAAACATTTATTGATGCAGGAGAGCTGACTTTCCATGCTAAAGAGCAGGCTAAACCGATTACGATTACTTCTCGTAATCCTGAGATTGAGGCGCTCGCGAAGAAGGCCTTTGCTTTACATGGGGGGTATCAGCTAAGTCCGCAGGAGGATTCGATATTTGTCTTTCGTTTAACAGAGGTGAAGCAAAATACCTTGCAGTTAATCATAGAGTCGGGTTGGCCTCGTCAGATTATTTACCAGACTAAGGTTACGGGGAAAGACTTCCGTGAAACAGTCCTGAAAACCTGTGATTTAATCGTTCTAAAAACCTTAGGCATTCCTGGGTTCTTTCAGGGCAAGCTTGCTTTTGTAGGGGAGCGCCCCCCGGCAGGCCCTAAAGAAGTATTTACGAGTGATTTGTTTTTCACCCATGTTCAGCAGATTACTAGTGATAACTCTGATTCGGTAACGCCACGATGGTCTCCAGATGGAAAAAAGATCCTTTATACGGGCTATTACCGTACTGGCTTTCCTGATATCTTTCAGATCGATTTACAAACGGGCAACCGGCACCCATTTGCAACCTACCAAGGTACTAATACAGGAGGGGTTTATGACCCCACAGGTAAGCGAGTCGCTATGGTGCTTTCTTCTACAGGAACGCCTGAGCTTTATGTGAGTGATGCTCGCGGTAAGGCAATGCACCGCTTAACGCGTAATAATAGTCTAAAGGCCTCACCCTCATGGTCACCTCATGGGGATCGCTTATTGCTCACCTCTGATGAGATGGGGGCCCCGCAGATTTATCAAATATCCTCCCAGGGGGGTATGTTACGCCGGGTGCCTACTAATATTAGTAAATATTGTGCTGAGCCTGCCTGGAACCCAAGGAATGCTAACCTTTTCGTGTTTACTGTAGCAGTCGCTGGGTCTTTTCAGTTAGCACTTTTTGACTTTGAGAAAGGCACAAGTCGTTTTATTACTCAAGGTAAGGCAGATAATCTTGAAGCTTCTTGGGCAAATGATGGTCGTCATATTATTTTTACACGCCGTACGCCCAACGCGCGCCACTTGTATATTATGGATACTGAAACAGGTAAGGAGGCTTTGTTGAGTTCCGGAAGTTTTGGAAATGCATCCGAAGCACACTTTGTGTATGCACCTTAATAAACTGTGATACAAGTTGTAATACTTTACGCAAAAACTGTTTAGTTTTTTAACAATTTTTTGTTGACACTTATTGCTTGCTCTAATTTTCTTAGGGCAAGTTTTTTTTAACCTCGTTTTTTTTATGTACAACCCCGATTTAAATTTTAAGAGAGTGCCCTGCTTCAGGTTATGTGACTGTTCAGCAAGGTGTGGGGAGAAAATCCTTGCTGTTGGGGTATGTGGACATAACTCAAGAAAACACATTACGCTGTTAGCGTAAAAAGGGCCTCTCGAATGGAGTCCGGGTTTTTAGCCTTAAGAATTGCTCTAGGGGTAGGCAATAGGCTAAAGGCCCGCGGCTTACATTTCCCCATAGTATTGAAGGAACCGTAACGGGCTTGCTTCGGAGCTTATAATTTTCCTTACAATGCTAGTGGCTTAGGTTTTTTGCTTCTTACAAATACAAAGAATACAGCAATCATAATGAGGGATACTGCTGTAAATAACAAAGGCATGGGAAGTGTCGTGTCGTTGTGCAAGCTCCCCATAACAAAGGTTGTCCCTGCGATTACCGAGTAATAGAGACATCCAAATAAGGAAGCAGCCGTACCTACCATGTGGCCATAATCCTCAAGCGCTGCGCTTAGGCAATTAGGAAGTATCATGGAAATCGCAAAGAACAAAGTTGCGATGATCATGATAACAGTGATTGTAATCAAGAGCCCGTGGGCGCGGTCGACATAACCATAATAGGCTAATCCGCTGAGGAATAGCGAAGCCCCAAAGAGGATGAGGCACCCAAGTAAGATGATGGACTCGTAATGTATGTTAAAGGCATGGAGCCTGCGTGAGGCCCAGCCTCCCACAATAACTGGGATTGCAAAGAGTAAGGCGAGGGTCCCATAAAAACTAGGGGAAAGCCCTAGCATTTCAATGAAGTAGAAAGGCCCTTCGGCATAGTAAGAAAACATGATGCCACTTGCCGTTCCGATCAAGAAACCTAAGGCAAGCCCTCGAACATCACGCAGGATGATCTTAGCTCCTTTACGAAAGGAAGTATGCCCTTCTGGAGTTCTTCGCTTAGTATGAGTTTCGGGGAGGTATTTTATGAAAGTGTAAAGCGATACAGCCGTAAAAATCATCAGTAATAAAAATACAGCGCGCCAGCCAAAGTATTCATCCGTGAAGCCTCCTATAAAAGGCCCTAACCCTGGTGAAAGGGAAAACGCTACGGTCATTACCGAAAATACTTTTGCTAGGTCTTTTCCTGAAAAACTATCTCGGACAATCGATTGCCATGAAATTGTCCCGACACTTCCACCAAGTGCTTGGATGAAGCGAAAGATCATCAGTGAGGTAATGCTTTGAGCTTGCCAGCAGCCTAGGGTACCTAAGAAAAAAATACTAAAACCCCCAACAATGATAGGTTTGCGCCCGAAGCGGTCTGAGAGGTTTCCCCAAAACAGTAGGCCCAAGGCAAAAGCAAGCAGGTAAATAGTAAGGGTGTATTCAACGGCATTGTCAGAGGTATTGAGTGCTTCAGCGACATGAGGGAGCGAAGGGCTGTAGATAGTTTCCCCAATTTGAGGCAAAAGCATGATCATGCCGACCATCCATAAGGCAGGGCGCTTGACTATATCCATAGAGCTATTCTCTTACAACGGACACTCCGTTTCAATGAAGGTATGTTCTAAGCCAAATTTTTCAGCTACGGCCTGAGCCAGGTTTTGTACCCCGAAAACTTCTGTTGCGTAGTGTCCGCACAAATAAATGTTTAAATTGTGTTCTTGTGCAAAGTTAAAGTGCTGCTGTTTAAGCTCTCCAGTAATAAAAGTGTCTATCCCGTATGAGGCTAGTTCCGGAAGGGCACTGGCTCCGCTGCCCGAGCAAATCCCGATCCGTTGAGGGGTTTCTGGCCCGAAGCACAACCCAGTAAAGCCTTTAGAGAAGAGAGTATTGAGGCGTTTTTCAAGTTCGGTTCGGTCTGCCTCTAGGGTAGTAAGCGGCATCATATCCACTCCTTCATAAGGGAGGATCCAGTCTTGAACAGAAAGCCCTAGTTGATTGGCTATTGAAATATTATTGCCTAGGCTTTGATGGCAGTCCAGGGGGAGGTGGCTGCTGTACAGGGCAATATTGTTCTCGAAGAGCGCTTTGAGCTTTTGGTAGCAGGGGCCTGTGATAGATTCCATAGGGCTCCAGAAAAGTCCATGGTGGACAATCAGAAAATCAACACCAGCAGCAGCAGTTTTTTCAAAAGGAATAAGACCTGCGTCCACTGCAGCTGCAACCTTGCTGACCGTCCCATTATTTTGGCACTGCAAGCCATTGGCGGCTCCTGGGAAGTCTGTGACTTCAAGGCGGTTCACCGCAGTATCACAAAAGGCTACGATTTCTGACAATTCAGGCATGTGTTTATTATAGAGAAATGAAAGGCACCACCTCAATCCTTATTCAAGGGTACTCCCTGAGTTGACAATATGTTATCTTTTGTCTTATGTTAATCTGTATGCACACAGCAAAAGCAGTTATCTTTGACATGGACGGTCTTATGGTGGACACAGAGCAGATAGCTCTGCGGGCGAATGCAATTGCCGTAGAAGAGCTTGGGGTGCCTCTGGATCGGTCTGTCTTTTTTCAATTTGTAGGGAAGTCTCCTGCGGGTTGCTGTGATGTCCTTAAAGAGGTTTTGGGGGTCGATGGCCCGTGGCAGCAATTTTGGGATTGTGCCTGTGGGCATTATCACCGGTTCGTTCGGGAAGAGCCGCTTACCACAAAGCCAGGGCTGTTTGAATTGCTTGATTATTTAGATGCCCAAGAGATCCCATGGGGAGTAGGAACTTCCACAGGCAAAGAGCTTGCGCACTTGAAACTCAACAAGATTGGGGTGGGAGATCGCCCCCATTGTGTGGTGAGTAGTACTTGCGTTCCTGAGGCCAAACCAGCACCAGATATTTTCTTAAAGGCCGCCACCCTTTTGGGGGTAGCTAATAAGGACTGTATTGTTTTAGAAGACTCTGAACCAGGGATTCGCGCCGCGCACACTGCAGGAATGCGTCCTGTCCATATTCCAGACCTTATCCCCTCGAGTGACTTTATTAGGGACGTTGCTTACGGGATTTATGGGTCTTTGGATGACTTCTTGGGGGATCTCCAAGAAGCTCGTGCCTCATAAGTGCTCTACAGGCTTTTTTCGGTTAGGGTAGCAAGTACGGCAAATTTCACACTCTAAGCCGAAGCAGGCACGTGCGGGACAATACTCGCGTGCGTAGTAAATAATTTGAAGGTGTAGCGCAATCCAAGCTTCCTTCGGGAAGAGGCGTTTCAGGTCGCGTTCAGTTTGCACGACGCTTTTGCCGTTGCTTAGTCCCCAACGTAGTGCACTGCGGTGGATGTGGGTGTCCACAGGAAAGGCAGGGATCCGGAAAGCTTGTGCGAGTACGACAGAGGCTGTCTTGTGTCCAACACTTGGGAGTGCTTCAAGATCTTCAAATGTCTGGGGGACTTTTCCCTCATGTTTTTCAATCAAGATTTTGGATAAGCCCACAATACCCTTGGATTTCATCGGGGATAGCCCACACGGACGGATAATTTCTTGGACTTGCTCAACCGAAAGCTTGGCCATGGCCTGTGGGGTATCCGCCAAGGCGAAGAGTTTCGGCGTTACTTGGTTTACGCGCTCATCCGTACAGCGTGCAGAAAGCAGTACTGCAATCAGTAAGGTGTAAGGGTCAACATGCTTAAGCGGAGGGAGCGGGTCAGGGTAGAGTTCACCTAAGCGTTTTTGTATAAAGGCTACACGCTCCTTTAGATTCATTTTTAAACTTTGGTTTGTGGAGGCTCTGGCTCTTGGGCCATTGTTTCTGATAAATTAGGCATAGGCGCTAAGGGCGGAATAAAAAGCCCGACTTCTTCAAGGGATTTGATAATCTCTTGCGCGCGCTTTTCACCTGTAGCCACAGCCTCTAGCTTTTTAGCAAATTCCATCACGAACATTCCAATCATAGAAACTGTTTCGAGGATTACTGTTTTATTAACCTCACGGTCTTTTGAGGCTAATACATACTGAAAGTAAAGGGTGCCTTGGTTGATATCCAACCCAAAAGCCCCGATAGGGATAATACGATTGAGCATAAGGACAAGCTTCGACAGCTCAGGAACCGTAATGGGGCTAGCCGTGAAGGGGAAGGTCAAGAAATGTTGCAGAAGCGCTGCATCCTCTTCTTTTTCTTCTAGCTCCATGATATTTGTCAGGTCATTGACAAAGAGCATTTGGAGTACAAAGGGACGCTTTTGCTCATCCTCTCCCAGGGAGATAAACAGTTGATCAAAGGGGACCTCTTCGCTTTTTTCGTTAAGGTAAACAGCAAAATCATCAGCTTCAAGGGTTTTAGCGATGCGGTCTAGCGGGGGTTGTGCGGGTGCTTTCATAGTATGATTTTTAAGGATAATATTAGCCTTTTCGTTGGCGTAAGGCTTCGTATAAAGTGAGGACTGCTGCTGTTGAGATGTTTAAGGAGTCAGCTTTTCCTTCTAGGGGGATCGTTACTTGTGTGTCGGCCTGATTGAGCCAGTGTTCATCTAGGCCATCTTTTTCTGAGCCCATAAGGATCGCTGTGGGTTGCCTTAAGTCAGCATCCCAATAGTGTGTAGAGGCCTGAGGCGTTGTAGCTATTAAATGAATGGTGTTCTCTTTTAGGAAAGTATGGATTTCTTCAGCGCTTGCAACCACGATGGGCAAGGAGAATAGAAGCCCCTGAGAGGCACGTACCACATTGGGGTTAAAAATATCTGTGATAGGGTTGCATAAAATCAGCGCATCAGCTCCAGTAGCTTCGACAGAACGCATTAGGCTGCCGAGGTTTCCAGGCTTTTCAATGCTATCGGCAATCACAAGGAGCGGATTGCTTGAAAGTTTTATTTCTTTTAGGGACGTTTCCCAGGTCTGAGCCACTCCAAGTAAGCCATCAGGGCTTTCACGGTGTGTAATCTTGTCAAAGACACTCGGGGTGAGTTCTATAAGAGGTATAGTCAGTTCCTGGGCTTTATCGATTAGCAAAGCCGCTTCATCATTACGGAAGTAGTCCGAGCAAAAATAGAGCTCTTTGAGTGGCTTTTGGCAATCTAGGGCATGGCTAAGCTCGCGCAAGCCCTCGATCAGGAATTCATTATGGCGGTTGCGTTCGCTCCGGTTACGCAGTTTAACTAAGTGTTTAATGCGCGGGTTCTGGCGGCTCTGGATGCTTGAAATAGACATTTTCCGTATTCAATAAGACCGTATCTATTCATTTTCCAAATGCTCTTGCAAGGCTTTTTCTTGCATGTATTCCTTAGCCCAGCGTAGGACCTCAGCAACGGGCTTAATTAATTCGGCGGGGATGGCCTCCTCAAGCTCGACTTTATTATAAAGGTCATGCGCTAGGGGGACATTCTGGATGCGTGGGATCCTCTCTTTATCAGCAATTTCCATGATTTTATGGGCCAGTACCCCCATTCCTTTGGCCACAACTTTGGGGAGCTCTTCTTCATTCTCATAGTCGTAGTATAGGGCAATGGCATAGTGAGTTGGGTTAGTCACCACAACACTTGATTTCTTAGTGTTTTGGACGGCTTCCTGCATCATGATTTCGCGGTGGATCTGCTTACGCTTACCTTTTATTTGAGGGTCCCCTTCGGATTCTTTATATTCTCGCTTAAGCTCATCTTTAGTCATTTTGAGCTCGTTCCAGTGTTGGCGCTTCTGGAACAAATAGTCCGCTACAGCTACAAGAACATAGGCTAAGATAACATAGATCGAGAAAATCTTAAGCAATTGTGGGAGCATAGCCATCACACCTTCAATCCCTGTGGGGGGGATTTTAAAGAGCGACCCAATGAGGCTGCGGATGACGTAAAAGAGAATAACCCCCAGTAGAAGGACTTTGAAGGTCGACTTTAAGAACTCGAAGGCATTCTTTTTAGAAAAGATTTTCTTGGCCCCTTCAGCAGGATTGAGTTTTTTAAGCTCGGGTTTGAGGGGCTCCCAGGATACGAGAAAGCCTACCTGGATGATATTCGTTAAAAGAGCGGTAACAACAACAACCCCTAAAATCGGGAAACTCATCCACATGAATTTAACGGCAGTTCCCATAATCACGTTACCCATGGCTTCCTTAAAGGGCATGGTATAGAATAGCGTAGGGAGGGTGATCATCTCCATGAGGTGTTTGAACATCGAAACCCAAAATATGGAGATAAAGTAAAAGCAGGCAAAAAGAATAGCAGTTGAGTTGAAGTCTTTACTGTTAGAGACCTGACCCTTCTTGCGGGCGTCCCTAAGCCTCTTGGGTGTAGGGTCTTCAGTTTTTTCGCCAGTGGATGACTCGCTCACGTTAAGGTGTGTTTAAAGGTTTCGACAAAGACTTCGTATTGCACCCATTCGCGCTGTAAGAAGCTGAAAAGGTATTTGAGGTAGATGACCAGCATGAATAACCCCACAGCACTTTTTACAGGCATGGATAGGAAGAATACATTCAGCTGGGGTGCAAAGCGGTTAATCAGCCCAAAGCCAAACTCGGTAAGGAAAACCAGGATAACAATAGGTGCAGCTAGAACGAATGTTTGGCGGATAATGTGGTCTGCGTATTGGAGGAAAAAAAGCGGGAAGCTAGGTTTGAGTGTGGGCAGGAAGGAGAACACAGGCCAGATCTCATAACTCCCGTAGACAACCGCAAGCAAACTAATAAACCCACCCCCAATGAAGAAAAATGCCACCATGAGGCGCCCAAACATAAGTCCGAAAGGAGAAGTATCGTTCCCGGTTAGGGGGTCAAATACAGAGGCCATTGTCGCTCCGCGCTGATTATCAATCAAGAAGCCAATGTTTTGAGCGATCCAGAAGACACTTCCAGCTAAGTAACCTAAAAGCGCTCCAATGATAACTTCCTTGATGATGATCCCCCCGAGCTCCATTACAGGGAGTGGCTCTGCCGGCATCATCGGAACAATCATCGGGACTAATATAAGCGAGAAGCTAATCAGTGTTGCATTACGCGAGACACCTTGGATGAATTGAGTCGCGTAGAAAGGGACCACCATGAAAAGCGCAGTGATGCGTACCATGCTTAGGAGCAAAGGGTAGACAATGGCTTTAATGGCTTCTACAGTTCCCGCATCCATTGTTACTGCCTCGGTTAGCGTGCGATACTGGGGAAGAAGGTAAAGATGTGGAGGGTATACTCGAGTAGCTGGGAGCCTATCCACGCAGCGGTTAATAACAGGGTAAGGATGACCACGATCAACTTAATAGCAAACCCCAGTGTTTGCTCTTGGACTTGTGTTAAGGCTTGAAGTAGGCTGACCAGCACCCCTACAACTGTCGCTACAATAATAGGTGGCATAGACAGCATAAGGACCAGGAGCAGGGCCTTAGTGGTGAAATCAAGCAGAATAGCGTAGTCCATAAGTCGTTGAGCTTAACGGTAGGTCAGCAAGATTCCGTGAGTGAGGCGGCTCCATCCTTCAACAAGGACGAACAGGAGCAGCTTGAAGGGTAGGGAAATTGTCATGGGGGATACCATCATCATTCCTAAAGCCAAGAGGATGTTAGAGGTGATGAGGTCAATCGCGATAAATGGCAGGTAGATCAGAAATCCAATTTCAAAGGCTGAAGTCAATTCGCTGATCGTGAAGGCAGGGATTAGGACCATGAAGTCTGTGTTCGTGAGGTTGTCCGCACGTCCTTCAGGCCAGATACGCTTAGCTGTTTGCATAAAGAAACGTCGCTCTTTCTCTCGAGAATGTCTAAAGAGAAAATCTTGGAGCGGTTCTTTAGCTGTAGCAAGGGTTGCTATACTCGTAGGAATGTCTTTGTTTTCAAAATCGACATCTTTAAGGATGTCATAGCTATCCTGGATGACAGGGGTCATTACGTAGATACTCATGACAATCGCTAAGCCATTGAGTACCATGTTAGGTGGGATCTGTTGGATCCCTAAGGCATTACGAATCAGATTGAAGATTACAACGATCTTCACAAAGGAGGAGACCATCACCGCAGCAAACGGAGCCAGCGTCAAGGCTGACAAAAAGAGGATGAGGCCGATAGGATCCGCAGTGGTTAGACTCATGGGGAGTCAAAAGAAGTCACCTGAACACCCACACGCTCGCCTACTTGTACTAGGGAGCCTTCACCCACGATTGAGCCATTAGCTCGGATCTTGACGGGCCGATCAATAGGGGTATCAAGCTCGAAGGTATAGCCTTCTTGAATGGTTTGGACGTCTTTAAGCGGGAGGTGCTTTTCACCTACCTCGAAAATAACATGCACAGGGAGGTGCTCTGCAGGAGTCCCCATTTCAGGTGAGGCTGCTTCAGGAAGGCTCTCTTCTTCAAAAGAGTTCTCAGGTTCGGGAAAAGGATTATCTGTCATTTCAATGAGGGTTGCCTGACCATTCTGGTACTGCACACGCATACTGAGCCGAGGGCTGAACGTCAGGTAATATTGGTTTTGTTTAATGAGTGATTCATTATCAAAAAAGAGGACATCTTGGGGTTCTATGTTTTTATAGTCGTCCTGAGGGAGGGCGGTGCGCCCCACTTCAAGCCGTCCTCGTGCCACTATGCCATCGAAGTTACCAGTAGGGGTCAAGGGCAATTCCTCGATCTTCTGGGCAATAGCATTGAGTGTTTCTAATGAAAGTGAAAAATGCCCACACAAGTCTCCGCCATCGAGTGGACTGGTGATTTGGAAGTAGAGTGGGTTCTCTTGGATATCTTCAGGGGTATCAAAGTTTAGGCTCTCTAGGGAAATCTTTTCCTGGAAAAAGCTTTCTAGCATATTCAGGATATCTTCCCAGAGTGATTCTAGGAGTATTGATTGGATGTCTTGTGGAAGACTAGTCAGCGAGACTTCTTCAAGCTTCTCCGAGAAGAAACTAATAGGAGGAAGCTCTTTTAGTCCCATCCATAGAGTGTCATTACCCTTTTTAAATTGTAAACTTACCGAGGGGGTGTAGTCAGGTAGACTAGGGCGTAAGCACAGCGCATGAGATTGCCCCCGGAAGGAAAATCCCATCTCTCGGTTTTGTCCAAGCACTGTGTTTAGCGTGCGGACATATTCGTTGGATATTTTTTTTAAAGGAAGGGCTGTCATGGGTTAAAATGCTTAAGTCTTTGCGTAAGACTCTGCTTCTTCACGGATCGCCTTGAAAAGGTCTACATTCTCGCCTTGTTGCTGAGGATTCCCCTCGCTATCACCCTGGGCAAGCATGTCTTTGGCATTAATTTGTATCTCAGTAAAGCCGTCTTGTTTAAGGTTGTGCAGCAAATGGGCTTTAAGGTCTGATTGTGCTGCAGCATTGAGGAAGTTTAATGACTTAGGGTCTAGCGCAAAGTCAACGTTAAGTGTTTTTGTAAGCCCTTCAGTCATGATGCTGACTTTAACCTCACCCATAAGTTGAGGGTGACTCAGTGTAACAAGAGCTGTAGGGTTTGCGCCCTGAAGCCCTTGTATTTTTGCCATGAGCTCTGTAGCAAGGCTATGTAAATCTGTAGAAAGTACCGGAGGAGGGGATTCTACTTTCGTGGTAAAGGGGTTAAATACTTCTGGGGCGGCAGCGAGTTGCTTGGGGTCTTCTTTTTTATCTTGGTTGCTGTGTTGGGTTTCTTTTGTGCTGGGCTGCTTCTTGTCCTGGACTTCAGTCGAGGGTTCTTCTGGGCGGTCTTCTACCTTAGGGGCTTTAACAATACTTGCAAAAAGAGCTGCCCCTTCTTTTGAGGAGACAGAAGGTTTGCCGCCAGAGCTTGTCGAGCGTGCGGCTGTGTTTGGGGTAATGGTATCGATCTGACTCATAACTGGTAGTCTGGTTTCGTTTATTCAAAAACGCTGTTCATATCTACATTAGAGGTTTTTTGAGGAATGTCATCACTTTCTTTCTCCCAAAAGGCTTCTTCTGCTCTCTTTGCGTCTTCTTCCCAGATTTCTTTGTGCTCTTGAATTTTCTGAGTCCGCTTAGAGGCCTCTATCAAGTTTGTTCTTGCTTGTGCTACATCATCCTCAGCTTTTTTGACAGCTTCTTTCCTTTTCTCTAGCCGCTGTTCGTGATCTTTTTCACGTTCTATGAGGTTTTCTACCCGGGTTTTAAATTCCTCGAGGTCTTCCTTGTGGAGTTTTTTGTGGCTGATTTTTTTGTAGAGAATGCCTTCACGCTTAGGGCGCCATTTTTTATATGCATTCAAGCGCGTTTCTTGTTTGCGCTGTTGTTTTTCAGCTTCCTTAAGCTTGGCCTTTGTTTTAATGAGCTCGTTCTGAGCATGGTCTTCACGGATCTTACGGACCCGTAATAAAGCTCCTAGAGGATACTCCGTCATGAATTAATAACTCTAGCTAGTCCTTCTAAGGTTTCTTCAAAGCTGCTGTATTCTTCGAGGCGTTGTTTTAGGAATTCATTGATCGCATGGATTTTAGCGACTGCCTCATCGGTTCCAGGGTCAGATCCTTTTTGATATTCCCCAATACGCACCAAGAGTTCTACTTCTGCATATTTACCCAGCAGGTCTCGTAGGCGTCCAGCAAGATGGAGGTGTTCCTCAGAGACGATGTTGTTCATTACCCGGCTTACACTATCAAGGATACTGACCGCAGGGTAGTGATTCTTTGCAGCTAATTTACGATCTAGAATGATGTGTCCATCCAAGATGGATCGGGTTTCGTCGGCTACCGGTTCGGTCATGTCATCTCCCTCTACCAAGACGGTATACAGCGCAGTAATCGAACCTTTGTCAGACTGCCCCGCACGCTCCATTAAGCGCGGAAGAATTTCAAATACCGAAGGTGGGAATCCTCGTCGAGTAGGGGGTTCCCCTGCAGCTAGCCCAATTTCACGTTGCGCACGTGCAAATCGAGTCACTGAATCCATCAGCAATAGGACTTTTTTTCCTGAATCACGGAAATATTCAGCAATAGCCGTTGCAGCAAAGGCCGCCTTCAGGCGCTCCATTGAAGGCCTGTCTGAAGTTGAAATCACTAACACAGAGCGCTTGAGGCCTTCTTCACCTAAATCATGCTCGATGAACTCACGCACTTCCCGTCCCCGTTCCCCCACAAGGCACAAAACAGTAACCTCGGCGTCACTGGAGCGTAAGATTTGCCCCAAGAGCGTACTCTTACCGGTACCTGCTGCGGCAAAGACACCCATACGTTGACCTTCTCCACAAGTAAGTAATCCATCCAGGGAACGAATCCCAAGAGAGATAGGCTTGTCAATGGGGTTACGCGTCATTGCATTCGGGGGGTCTGCGTAGACGGGGTAAAATGTTTCAGGGTCAATCGGTGGGCCTCCATCAATCGGGTTACCCAAGCCATCGAGTACACGCCCTAGCATGCGCGGGGATACTCCAACTTCATGAACCTTCCCTTGCGCGATTACTTCTGTAGAGGAAGAGACGCCCATAAGCTCCCCCATCGGGGTGAGGAGGGCGGCATCTTTAGAAAAGCCTACAACCTCTGCCTGAAGTTCCCAGTCTTCCCAGGCATTTTTCAGTGTACAGATTTCTCCAATTTTAACCCCAGGGACAACGGCTTTGATCATAGTCCCCACAACTTGGATTACACGTCCTTTCACCTCTAGGGGCTGGGATTGCTCAATCCCTTTATGGAGGTGTTCTTCTAGAAATTTGAAAGGATGCTCGGCCATTATTTAACAGCATTGACGAGGGATTTTTTGATCGCCTCAAGTTGTACAGCAATACGTGCATCGACCGAGCCAATGTCGGTTTCAAGCATGCAATCGCCTTCTTTCATGCGTGAGTCTGGGGTGATATCTAAAAATGCAATACCAGGGAAATCTTCTAAAATGGTGCCGAGTTCTTTTTGGAGACGCTCACTATCCTTGGGGTTCACGCGCAGTATAATCTTCTTTTGGTTGCGTACAACCGTGAGTGCTTTTTTGACAACCCGGGTAATGCGGTCTGTATCATCAAGCTCCCCAATAATGCGCTTGAGTGCATTCATAACGATATCGATTACTTCCCCTTCAAAGCTTTCGAGCTGTTGTACAGTCGTGGCTACAGACGTTACCATATGTTCTGAAATTTTTTCTTTCCCCTCGAGCATACCTTCTTTAAAGCCGCGTTTCTTTTCGGATTCGTAGTCTTCTTCAGCTTTTTTCTTGATGGCTGCGGCCTCTTCTTTGGCTAAAGCGATAATCTCCTGAGCCTCAACAAAGGCAGCGTACTCTTTGGCTTTGAGGATTTTTTTTGTAGGCGCTAAAGACAGTCCTGGTTCGTGTTTTAAATGAAGCATGATGGATTACTCAAAGAAAGGTTTAGTCTGTGGGGCTACTTCTGTGGTAAGGATTTTGTGGAGAAGGTCCCAGGCTTGTTGTTGGCGCTGGGTGTCTTGGCTTTCAATAAACGTCCACGAAAGTTGCGCATTAAATCTAAGGCGGAAGCGTTCTGTTAAGGCTAGAGGAGCTCCAGCAAGACAGTACTGAAAGAGTGCCTGGCCTGCTTTTACAATGTTAAGTGGGGTCGCCTGAGCTTGGGTGAGTTCCTTCGGGAGGTCTGGTTTGTCTTTAATTAAGAAAGGTGCTTTTTTAAGGGCAAATAAATACGCATCATCTCCAATTGTCTCTTTAAGCTCTAGGAGCTCTTGTTTTTGGATGATGTGGGTAATCCCCTCAGAAAAATAAGAGGCTCCCGCATGTAAGAGTAGGCTCTTGAGGATGGGTTTCTCGAGTAGGGCAAGGCGCCGTGAAGGCTGTTGGAAATCAAAGCAAAAAGCAGCATCAAGCTCGAATTTTTTGAGCAACAGGGCTGAGAGCTTATGTCGAGGGCGTACACTCGCACGGAGCTTTTCAAAGAGATGCAGGTCTATAAACCCTTCGATGTGGCTTGGGTCGATGATACGAGCTAAGTCTATATTAAAAATACAGATTTGGCTGAATAGCTCATCGTTATTATGAATGAGTTCTTTCAGAGCGCTGCGCTCGGGGTGCGTCATGGACTAGCCTTGTGCCGGAGGTTTGGGGGTAGAGTCTGTTCCAGATTGTTTCTGCTGGAGCATTCTATAGTAGTATAGCCCCCCTGCGCCTGCGGCTAGCAAGATGGCAACGATGATCATCATACTCCAGTCGAACAAATTATCTTCATAAGCACTGACGTCCTTGCGCAAAGTGGTAAAGGTAGCCACTTCTTTTTCGCCCAAGGGGAAGAGCACTAAGGATACATCCTCGTAGTTTAATCCTTCAATACTTTTGACGACTAGGTTCTTTATCTGAGGGATTACTTCTTCAACGCCTGAGTTTTTACGGTACTTAAGAAATATAGCCGCAGAAGCTGGGGTAACGTGATCAGCCATGATATCGTTATTTGGGATAACAACATGAACACGCGCAGTTAAGACACCATTGATTTGGCTTAGGGTTTCTTCAAGGTCCTGGGAAAGTCCGTACATGTAACGGATACGTTCTTCCGCCGGGGAGGATACTAAACCTGATTTTTGGAAAATCTCACCAAGGCCGTGGTAAGTGTCGCGTGGGTAACCAAAGTCAGCCAGGATATCAACAGCCTCTGAGAAGTTATGTTTTTCTACACGGACAATCCACTTGTTTTCATCCCCAGGGGTTTTGTAGGAGTCAATGCCATTACGTAATAGAATCGCCATGACTTCATTGGCTTCTTTTTCATCTAGCTGAGTAAATAGGTCGCTCTTAGAGCACCCCACGAGCAGTAGAGCTACAAGCAACAAGCTGATTTTAGAAAATAGAGAGAAAAATGTAGTTTTAGTTGTTTTCACGTTGAGGGAATTTTAAAGGCTTAAGCACGGAAGAGTGTTTCGAGGAAAGTGGTCATTTTTTTTGCAAGGGCCGAGGCTAAGTCAAAGGTAAGGCCAAGTTCATGAACTTCCATCTGGATTTGAATCATTGTACTTGAAGAAAGCTCCTTGCCGGAGTGGTCTGCTAAAATACTGTCGATGCCCTTCATGACACGCTTACGCTTTTCGGCTGCTTCTATGCCTGCTTCAATAAGTTTAGTAAATACCGATTCTTGAAACTCCCTATAAAGAGGCCTGATAGCATCAGGCACGATCTCTTGCATGTAAGGAGAGCCTACAGTATCTAGGTCTTGAAGATCAGGCTTGTCTTGAACAGCCTTACGGAAAGGAGTCTTTTCTTTAGTGACCTTCGTTGGTCTGTAAGCAGAGTGGCCATAGGCGCCTGCAGTTTGTTGTGTCTGGGCCAAGGCAACTTGGGTGCCTTGTTGTGCCCTAAGGCCGGCAGTAACTGCCTGAAGCGTTTGGATGCTTGCGGGCCCGTTCGAAGGCTTAGTTGCTGGGTTTTGTGCGGGTGCGTTTAAAGCTTGCTGGAAAGCGTCAAGGTCTTGCGGGCGGCTAGCTGTAGACTGCGCCGTGTTTGCATTTTGCGTGGCGAGCTGTGCGAGAGTACTAGTGATGGCGCTTTCAGACATGGTGATAATCCGTTCGGGGTTATGGGGCCAGCAAAGCTTCAGCTAAAGCTTTTGATTCTTTATCTTGTGCTGATACAGATTCTAATACCGTACGTCCTTCCTGGGAGAGGCCTGCTTCTTGGAGCACAAGGCCCAAGATACTTTTTGCAGCATCATTCTCTGGGTTTTTCGTCAGTACCTTTTCTTTTAAGATTTTAATAGCCTCATCAAAACGCTTCGAAAGCAATTTGGTGGTAGCCAGGCAGATGAGCGTCGTTTGACATTCAGGGCGCAGTGCCAGAATGCCATTAAAAATGCCCTCTGCACGCGAGAATAGGCCAAGATTAGTGGCCATGATTCCCGTTTCTAAAAGGAGTTTCAGGGTGTCTTCAGGGATAGCTGATTGAATGGACTCCGATGTCGTCATACCCTTAAGCGCTCTTCAAATTGGTGATGATTGTTTTCAGTAGAGTAGCGAATACAGTCAAGATATTGGAACGAATTTCCGAAAGACGGGTGAATTGTCCAATATCGAATTGTAGCTGTGTGAGGGAAGCTTGGCTATTTTCATCAACAGTGCTCAGGCTTTGACGAAGGGTTGCTTCAGCAGCAGCCGTTTGGTTTTTAAGGTCTTCATTGACCGTGGAGAGAGTTAGATCGCTCATAGTAAAGAATAGGTTTTAGTTGTTTTCTTGAGTGGTGGCTGTTTCTTGGAATCCGTTCCAAGCAAATTTTACAATCGCTTGGGCTGATTCGAGTGCCTCAGAGAGGCTCTTAGCAATTTCAAATTCTTCGACAAACAAGCCTTCGGTGATTTTTGCCTCAAGCGCAGTGTTTGCTTTTTCAAGTTGAGCTAAAGTCTTATCCCGGAATTCGCCGGTTTTATCACTTTGCAGTTGTTCTTCTAGTACAGATAGATTCATTCTTCAATTTCAGTGAAGTTGTTGTTGTGGCCTACGCCAAGTGTTATGGTTTCGTCTCCTTTTCTTAAGGCAACACCTTCAGTGGATATTTCTTCGATGATATACCCTGAAGAGAGGTGTGATCCTTGGAAATAAGTTTTGCCATTCTTTAGGATTAACCAGCGGTTGTCTCCTGCGAGGTTGATACTGGCAATCTCTGAGTCAAAATAGATACGCTCTACATCAGAAACAGAAGAGACTGTTACCCAGTCCACCAAAGGTACAAAGGCCCCAAAGAGTTCGTCTAGGTCTGTTTTTACAAGCTCCCAACGTTTGATCATGTGGCTGTCAATAATCCCTTGAGCTACTAGCGCATTAGGCGCTGCACTCACAGTAACGACATCCTGTAGGTCGTTCTTCTTGAGCATTAATAAGGAAAGCTCTCCTACCTGATTAGCTGTAATAACAGCATCCTCAATGTCGTCTAGGCCTGGGATGTCGGTAAGCAAGTGTTGCCGTGCACGTTCCCAGGCGCTTGGGTCCGGGTAGTAACCCTCTATCTGTACAACCCCCAAGCCGCGTGCATGGACATTTAGGGGGAGGTTTAGGATGGCCAAGATGTCTTCGCAGGCTCTCACAAGCCCCTCTTCTGACCAAATGATAGTCGCTACATTCGGGCTAATATGCTGAAGGGTATCTCTTACTAAAGCACGGTCTTTGTCTGTTTTGACGTGCCCACTGACTACGACTTGTCCACGCTGTATAAGGACTATAGGGTCTGCAACGAGATCCATTTCATCAAGGCTCTCTTGCACGTAGTTTTGTAGTAATTGTAATTGCGTGTCAGTCACTTCCCAGGTCTTGGAGGCTCTCGGCCAGAAGACAATGGCTAGGATGAGTACTACGCTGGCCAGTGCTCCAATTGCTGGGCGTACCCAGTCCTTAGGCTCTTTCCTAAGGGCTAACTGTCTTTTAAAAAAGTTTCTGACTTCCGTAACTGCCTCAGGTTCTTGGTTCGCTTCAGCAGCTTCATCTTGTGTCTCAGCGGAGGGGACCTCTCGCTCCAAGGATTGGATTTCTGGCGGGGTAAGTGGGGGCCACGCTTCGTCACTCGGGCCTATAACGAGGTGTGTGGTCCCAAGGGTAATGTACTGGAAGGCTTCAATAGCAAGCGGCTCTTCCTGTTCTTCAATCGCTTGGCCGTCTAAAAATGTATTTTCTGACAGGGGGCTAATGCTTATTTGGCCTTCTGCAGAGACTGCAAGTTTAAGCTGTTGTTCAGCAACCGTAACATCGGAAAGAATGATGTCGCAGTCGGGGTTGCTTCCGATGATGATGTCTCCTTCGTTAAGGGCAATTTCTGCTCCTTGATGAGGGCCTGATAAGATTTTTAGTAAAAGATTATGAGTACTCATGTCCTCTGTGGCTATACAAGAGCCTGCTTCGCTCCAGTATTAGGCGAAACCCGCGCTATCAAGACAGACAATAGATTGAAATGTTTACCGAATCAAGCTTTAGATAGACTCTGTAGCTTGAATGACTTTTTGGCTATAACGCCTTAAAGCAGCCTCTGGGTCAATCCCTGCTTTAAGACAAGCTGCACTTATTTCAAAGAGTTTTTTTCCAGCTTCCATTTCACTTAAGGACTCACTCAAGTGGGAGATTGTTTCTGAATTTAAAACTTCATCCGCAGACAATTGATGTTTAGTATATTGCTTATACACGCTGCGTGCAAAGAGTAGTGCAGGCAGCTGCGGTGGTAGGTCCTTGAAAGGAGGCTGGGTCTTGGGTTTATCTTTTTTCTCTTCGGCTTTAATTTCTTCCCAGCGTACTAGAACGTCATCAACGGTATTGAGTTTTTCATCTCCAAAAACATGAGGGTGTCTGCGAATAAGCTTTTCATTAAGTAGGTGGGCCACGTCCTCTAAGTTAAAGTTGTTAGCCTCCTCTTCTATTTGAGCATGCATCACTACTTGCAAAAGAACATCACCAAGTTCTTCTTTCATGTGTGCTCTATCATCTGTGTCAATGGTCTCCAAGAGTTCCGAGCACTCTTCCACAAGGGACCTAGCTAAAGATTGGTGGGTTTGTTCCTGATCCCAAGGGCACCCTCCGGGGCCTCGGAGTTTGGCAACTGTTTCGCGTAACGCCTCAAATGAATTCATGAGACTAACTAAGCTATTTTTTTAGGGCTTTGGCAATAAGTTGATACTCTAATTGTTCTTGTGGGGTCATTTTTTCAGGATCTAAGGCCAAGAGGCTATCTAGCTTTTGATCCAAGAGCAGGAGCAACAGGGTTTGGTTGTCTTCAAAAAAAGATGCTTCTTGGACGGGGTCTGGGATAAATGCGTGCGTTTCCATAGGGCCCCAGCTTCTAGCCAATTGAGCCTCGAGCTGGTCGCTTAAGAATACAGCTAGGCCTTGTGGGTCTAATACGCCTTTGATCATCCAGAAAATTAGGGTAAAATAAATCAGTAAAACGATAATAAAAAGAGTACCTAAGCCATAGATATGGCGAGTCGTTTTGTAGACCCGTTTGATTTCTTTCTCTAGGAAATGATGGACGGTATTGCTCATACTTAGTCTCTTAAGGCGATTGTAGTGTAAGGCGTTTCTTGGCCTGTGCGTTGTTGCTCAATCTGCGCAATACGCTCTAGTTTGGTGCGAATTGGCTTAGGCAGGGTATTGCGCGTTAATGTGCCAGGCAGATATCCTGAGGGCTGGGGGGTATGCGTATTGAGCGCATGTGTATACCTTAAGAAGATGGAGTGTGCTTCTTCGCTTAAGGTGCGATCAAAGCTTTCAATCTCGCGCTTCTTAAAATTGGAAAATGCATTCCAGGTGATACCAATATAGATCCCTAAGATGAAAATAATCAGCACGCTGAAAAAAGTACGCGCACAACTGCGCTTCTTTTTAGCGACAATGAACTCTTCCATCAAAAGTTCTACAGACTTATCGTATGTACTTTTAATCACAGTAGGCCTCCACAAAGTTTAACCTACTCCAATCGCTCTTTTTTTAAAATAGACCTTTTTGGCGTGAAGTAAATTTAAAGATATTCATGTGAATAAGTATTATTCCGGTGGAACAAGGCCATTGACTTTCCTGAGGGGCTAAACTACCCTAAAAGGGTGCTTAATCTTGCAGAAGATATCTTACTCTTAGCTTTAGATGATGACTCTGGTAAAGCTACTCCATTGCCACCACGTGCGCTTAGCTTCACTTTGGCCACTGGGCTTTTAATGGAGCTGGCCCTGCAAAAGCGGATTCAAGTAACCACTGAGCAGGTCACTATTAACGACACTAGTGTGGTCGAGGGGCCGCTGCTTAATGAGGTTTTTGATCAAATTAAAGCTCTCGATACTGAGCCGCTTACCTTAGTAGCCTGCTTGTCTGAAATTGCAGGCACGGGGCAGGCTTTAAGAGATCGTGTAGCGCTTTGCCTTATCGAGAAGAAGATTCTTACTCGAGAAGATGAGCATATCCTGAAGATTATTACTCGCCCAACTTATCCAATGATCGATGGGACTCAAGAAGAGGCGATGCGCAACCGGATTCGTGCGATTGTCCTGGAGGGCAAGAAAACAGAAGAGCGAGATCGTGTTCTTATTAGCTTGATGGATGTTTGTGGCCTGACCAGTAGCGTCTTCTCAGAGGAGGAAATGGGCCAGGCTGCGGAAAAGATTGAAAAGATCCGTGCTAAAGAAGCCATCGGGGACGCCTTGGCTGAGGTGATATCCAATATTCAAGAAGCCCTGTCTCAGGTCTTGGCTTTTTAAAGCGAGGGGCTTGCCACACGTAGCCGGAGGCGTAGTGTGGTGGCGAGACCCGGATTTGAACCGGGGACACAAGGATTTTCAGTCCTCTGCTCTACCAACTGAGCTATCTCGCCGTCATGTCCTAAAAAAGGATGCTGTTAATTGAATGGAGAAAGAGGGCCCTTCCGTCAATCGCGATTTTAAATTTTTTTAAGTTGTAGGGTATGTATACCTGCTTCTTGGATTCCGAACTCTATATGCCAGGCATTTGCATCAAGGGTGTTACCCAGTTTTGTGGGCCACTCAATGGCTAGGCAATAAGGCGGAATCAGGAAGTCTTCGAGGAGTAGGGCCTCCGCCTCTTCAGGCTTTTCCAGCCGATAGGCATCCATATGGATGAGCCTGCGTGTGCCCTCATAGATGCAGTATAAATTAAACGTGGGGCTCGTGATGGGTTTGCTAATCTCCCAAGCCAAAGCAAGGCCTTGGATAAAAGTTGTTTTTCCGGTGCCTAAGTCTCCATGGAGGGCTAGGGTGCATTCTTCGGGTAACACCGCAGCTAACTCTTTAGCGATAGCTTGCGTTTCCTCAGCGCTTTGGGTTGTGATGCCCTGCTTAAATGTTTCTAAAAAACTCATAGCAGTTGTTCAGAAACTCCCAGCAAGAGGATTAAAGTATTTGTATTAAAGCACGCATGAAAGAATATCGAAGGCATAATATTGCCTGTGTGCTCATAAAGCCGGACTAAGATTAAGCCTAAGAAAAATAGAGGCAGGAACGCAGAGATGCTGAAGTGCCCCGCAGCAAAAAGCAAAGAGCTAACAATAAGTGCGTTCCTTGGACTGATACGTCCTTTCAAGAAGCGGTAGATCCCCGCACGGAAAATTAACTCTTCGGTAATTGGGGCGATGACAATCGCGAAGCTTGTGATTAAGCTAATGATCAAAGTTGATTTTGTTTGAACCAATACTTTGACCAAAAATTGAGGTTCTACGACGATATTAATCCCAATGTGTTGAAGTGTTGAGAGGAGTTGTGTCCAAAAGAATGCGACTACAAATAAAGGGATTAGCGCAAAGAAAAAAGCATACAAGGCTTTTTTTACAACACTTAATGCTGACAGATCTTCTTTGTTAATGCCTTTCCCAAAGAAGTAAGGAAACTTCCAGAGGCATAGCATTAGAAATAAGAAAATAAGTCCTTGGACAATAAAGCCAGGCAGTAGCTGCCTCCAGAATAAGGGCGGTTTATGGAGTAGGTTAACTAGCTCTTGTGATGGGCCTTGGGTCAGCCACATTAACCCAAAGAGGATTAACATAAAGAGTGTAAAGTCCAGCCATGAGGTGTCCCAGGGTTCGACCTTAAGGGCTGCCGTTTTATTTTTACTCAATCCGTAATGAATGAGGCATCCTAGGCTTAATAGGAGGACCCCTATAAAATAAAAGGCTACAAAAGTTGAGAGATTAGATTCCACAAGGCTGGTTATAATCGGCTTAAAGAGGGGCCTTGTCAATCAATCCTCATTTACTTATTGCCGTATGGCTTCAATCAATACTTCAATAGCAACGCTACTGCCCACAGCAGGCTTTCCGCTGCTTATTTCCCAGTTGTCACGATTAATCTTGCCAGTAGCTTTCCAGCCAGAGATGAAGTTTCCCTGCATTCCAGGTCCAAACCCAAGTGCCTCGACACTGAGGGTGATCGGTCGGGTAGTATCTAGCATAGTAAGATCGCCTGTGACAGTATAGACATTTTCTTGCTCTGTTTTTTTCCAGGAGGTTGTTTTAAATGTTATTTTTGGGTAGCGGGCCGCATGGAAAAAGTTAGTACTCCGGAGGTCTTTGTCTCGCATTTTTTGTCGAGTATCAATGCTGGAAACTTCTATAACGGCTTCAGCACTGCTGTTTTCTAAGTTATCTCGATCAATGGTTAGACTTCCCTGGAATCTCTCAAACGAACCTGATACTGGAGTAAAGAAATGAAGAATCTGAAATCCTACGCTCGAGTGTGCAGGGTCCACACGGTATTCTTCAATAGCCCCGAAGGCAGAGGCATAATTTGCCCCCAGTAACAGTAGAGGTAAAAATATTTTTTTCATAAGGGGTGTTTTAAAGTAATAGTTTACTCACTTGCTTGAAGCACTTGTTTTATGTTCGGGGTGTCTCCTTTGAAGATGAAGAAGTAGATGTTTTCGTTATCGCTCCAAGAGAGTAATCCTTGATCTCCCTTTTGTTCAGATAAATATTTGCGCAAAGAATGTTCTCTAGGGAAGTCAAAGCGCCGTGCAATGAAGAGGTTGAAGTGTGACTTGTCAGCTCGGCCTAATAAGACGCGGCTGATCTGCTTTCCTTGCCAAGTAAATGTTTCCACCCCGATAGGCTCTAGATTTTGTACCCACTTGGGGATTGTCGTGAGGCGCGGAGCATCTTGTGCAATTAAGAAGCCTCGTAAAGACTCCATGTCATTACTTTGGAATGCTAAACTCTCTTCGCTTGTGCGTTCGATTGCAGCATCTAAGAAATGAGGGAGCTCATCTTCTTCGTCTGCCTCGAGTGCTTTGGGCTTCATTGTTACAGCTGCCAATGTGAGCATGAGTGCCGCGCACGCAGCCATAGAGAGTACGGTTGTTTTTCTCCACCAAGGCAGTTGCGTACGGTCTCGCTGTTTTTCGGGTTGTTCGAAGTTCGTTACATTATCCGAAGAGATTGCTTCAATAGCCTGCAAGATATTTTGCTTAAGGTCTGCAGGGGGCTCTATAGCATCTACTTTAGTGCTGAAGGTTTTGTCAAAGGCTTCTTCTTCCTGGGCAGCCTCGTCCATAGCTTGAATAATAGAAACCTTAAGGTCTTGGGGTGGGTCGGCCTTTTCTAGCTTCTCACTAAAAGCTTTATCGAAGGGTGTATTTTCGTCTGACATGAGTTATGAGGGATTCGTGAGAACTTTTTTAAGTTGTGTTTTTCCACGAGAAATACGGGACATGACTGTCCCTAGAGGGATGTCTAGAACATCTGCTATTTCTTGGTAAGAATGATGCTTGAGGTAGAAAAGAGTTAAAGGTGTTCGGTACACTTCGTCTACAGCTTGCAAGGAATCGACCGCACGGGAGCTGTCGATCTTTTTGACCATGTCTACCGATACGTGTGGGGCTTCATAATCCAGTGTTTCATGGTCTACTGGAGTGGTTCTTTGTGCCTTGCGCCTAAGTTTAAGGAATTCCCGGTAAAGAGTTGTGAACAGCCAAGACTTTACTTTTGCAGCTTTTTCAATTGCTTGCCCCTTTCTCGCATAGATGCAAAAGGTTTGTTGGGTCAGGTCACAGGCTTCATGTTCGTTTCCTGCTAAACTGTAAGCAAAGCGATACAGAGGCTTATAATATTCCTCAACCAAAGCTGGGAAATTAATCTGGGAATGCCCTAGGAACATGGCAAATGGGGTAAGGCTGTGGGGGTTATAAAATCAGCATCGCATCTCCATAACTATAGAAACGATACCCTAGATTTATAGCCTCTTTGTAGAGTTCTTTCAACCATTTAATCCCATCTGTTTCTCCAGGGCACAGGAACGCACTGACCAGACAGATCAAGGTAGATCGTGGTAAATGGAAATTTGTTATAAGAGAGTCCACCCCAGCAAACTGAGCCCCTGGGTAAATGAAGATATCGGCTTCTTTTTGAATAGGGCCCTTGGGTAGGGGCTTGCTGCGCTGGTAATCTTCGATTGCGCGCATGGCCGTGGTGCCTACTGCAATACGGGGCTTGCCTTCAGGGGTATCAATAAGAGCACGTGTCGCTTCTGGGATTTCATAAAACTCCCGGTGAATTTGGTGCTGGTCCAAAGTGTCTGTCTGGATAGGCTGGAAGGTGCCTAGGCCAATGTGCAGGGTGAGGTCATGGAAGCAAGCCCCCTGTTCCTCACAGCTTGCGAGCAGTTCCTTTGTGAAATGAAGACCCGCAGTGGGGGAGGCTGCTGCAACTTGCTTATCTGGGTTGGCATAGAGGGTTTGATACCGCTGAGAGTCTTCGATTTGTTGAGTTGTTGCATTGCGGCGGATGTAGGGCGGTAAAGGCATGGTCCCTAGGCGTTCACTCATAGCAATTACCGAGTCAAACGGAGGTTCCAGCTTGAATTGAACCAAGCACTTTCCTGTGTCTTCACGCTCTAGTACTTGCGCCTCGAAGTAACCAGGTGCCGCGAAGGTCGCCCCGATGGGGAGCTTGCGCCCTGGCTTAAGGAGGCACCACCACTGTGTAGGCTCTACCCCTGGGTGCAAAAGCAAGCATTCTACCTTGCCGCCGTGGGGGCGTTTAGCAAAGAGGCGTGCCTTAATAACACGTGCATTATTACGGATCAGCTGTGCCTGTTGGGGGAGGAATTGGGGGAGCTGGTCAAACGTAGTATGCTCTGTTTTGCCGCTTGCTCGATCGATCACAAATAGGCGCGACTGATCCCGTTGCTCAAGAGGCTTCTGGGCAATGCAGTGTTCAGGTAACTCAAAATCAAAAAGTGCCGTCTCCATCCCTGGTATCTTTTCTATTAATAAATAAAGCTCAAGACTTTTGTCGTCTTGAGTTTCCTGTTTATTGCTTTATTAATAGTTATATCGAATCATAAATTTTACTATTTCTCGTGAGACGTTTCAAAAAGCTGCCTCTTATTTCTGACCCTCGGGCCCCCCTATGCCAACTAGAGGGTCGTATCCCCTGGGACCAGGTTCTATCTGCACTCTCTCCCTTTTTCCCCGAGAGCAAAAAAGCACCCAAGCAGGCGATCCGCCTAATGGCTTCGTTTCTGATTCTTGAGAATCTATACAAGCTGTCTGATCAAGAGGTATTAGATAAGTGGCTGCGGGATCCTTTCTTTCAGTATTTCACTGGCAAGCGTGACTTCCGCTGGAGTTTACCTATCGAAGCTTCTGATTTGGCCGTCTTCCGGGAGCACCTAGGGGAGCGCGGCCTAAAGAAGCTCTTTGAATTTATCCCGCCGAATCCACTGCGGGGTGCTTCTCGTAAAATCCCTAAGCAATTAGCTTCACGCCCTGGTGGTTCCAGGTTGCCAGTTAAGCGAATAGGGGCTGTGCAGGATGCTTCTGGTCTAAGCCTTACGAAACAATACCTCGAGAAGCCAAAAAAAGCAAAAGCACCCACCCCCGCTGCTATTTATAGAGAATTAACCCGTAGTAGTTCCTGGTGCAAACGGGTGCATTGCCGCCTTGAGACCGGCACACTCCCTGCAATAGCGCGTGGCCCTCGTGAAGAAGCCTGGGCAAGCTCCAAGCAACAAGCCCTAGAGACGCCGATACTCCGTCACGACATTCACCAAGAACTCGCTTCTGATGAAGAAACTCAAGAGCCAAGTCCTTTCACAGCTTTTGTTAAAAAGCTTTAGACTTCTATCCGTTCGAGTTGGTCGATCAGCTTCGGCAAAATCCCCCCAAACGCACCGTTTGAGAAGAAGCAAACGATTTGCTTATGCTGTGCTTGATTAATATGTACAAGCAGTGCTTCTAAGATTTGTTCGTAGTCCCCGTAGGCATACGCCTGTTTACCTTGCTCGGTCAGGGTTTGCGCGATGGTAGCAATGTCTAGGCGGTCATCTTCAGGGAGTTGCTCAGGGCGTGCAACTGGGGCCAAATGGATGGTGTCTGCATGTTGCAAGGCCTCTGTGATAGGCTCTTGCAGTACACGCCTGCGCGTCGTGTTACACCGCGGCTCAAAACAAGCCACAAGGCGATAGTCCGGGTAGCGGTTACGTAAAGAATTGAGGGTCCCTGTAATCGCAGTCGGGTGGTGCCCAAAGTCCTCAAGCACCATGCATTCCTCTGTGGCGTGTAAGATTTCTTGGCGTCGCTTGACGCTCTGGAACTCCCCAAGGCTTTCTAGATTCACTCGCGTAGGGTCCTCAGGGCTTTCAACCAGAGCAGTAGCTAAAGCCGCCATAGCCGCATTACGCGCGTTAAATAAACCGGGCACTTTCCAACACACTGTTGTCCAGGGTTTGCCCTGCCATAAGAGCGTAAAGCGGCTTTCTTGCGAAGTTTCTGTAAAGTCTGTAATGCGTACATCGCAGCTCGGGTCAAGGCCCACGCGCAAAAGATTTGTCCAAGGCACAGGCAGTAGGGAGGCAATGTGGGCATCATCCCCGTTAATCACCACGAATCCACTTTTAGGAACCAAGCGCAAAACATGCTGGAAGGTCCGCTTCACGTCCTGCAAATCACGGAAAATATCGGCATGGTCAAATTCAATATTATTAACCACTAGAACATGCGGTCGGTAATGGATAAATTTGCTACGCTTGTCAAAAAAGGCGCTGTCATATTCATCCCCTTCGATCACAAACGGATCCTTCGTGTTACCCACGTGTGCACCCTGCGGCAAAGTCCGGGGGATTCCGCCGATCAAGTACCCAGGGTCTCTCCCTTGCGCTTTAAGTAAAGTCGCCGTGAGGGTAGAGGTCGTGGTTTTCCCGTGGGTCCCGGTCACCACAATATTTTTGCGGTCTTTAAGGAGGGTGTCGCGGATAAGCTCCGGTAGGGACACATACGCAAAGCGCTGCGTATCCAAGAGCCATTCGATTTGCGGGTTCCCGCGGGAGATGATGTTACCCACCACCACAAGGTCCGGGGCTATTTTTTCTAGTAAGTCTGGATCAAACCCTTCAAAGAGCTCAATCCCAGAATTTGCGAGTACTTCTGACATTGGTGGGTAGATGCCACTATCGCACCCACAGACTTGATGGCCCAAGTCCCGCATCAAAAGCGCCACGTTTCCCATAGCCGTCCCACAAATTCCCATAAAGAAAATCTTCATTTTACCATCTTAAGATGATAATTTTTTCTAGGCAACTTTACACTTGAGTAATTTTAGGAAGGTGCCATTTCTGAAATTACCAAGGCCACTCCAAGTGAGGGCCAAAAGTGTAATAAATGCACATACGCCGGGATAGCTCAGTTGGTAGA
>DFOT01000012.1:102939-262785 GCA_002376875.1 Opitutia bacterium UBA3534
ACGCATTCGTAATGCGTGGGTCGCCAGTTCGAATCTGGTTCCCGGCTTTTTTATGGGTGAGGGTTAAAATTTCAGAGAGCATTTGAGTGGATGCTTGTGGCGCCTAAATTAAGAAGTCCCTCTTGAAATACCCTACGGGTATTCCTTCATGTGCCTTCAGAATTTATCCCCTCAAAATCCCCTCACTCAAATACTCTCTGAAATTTTAACCCTCACTCTGTGTTTTTTTGTTTTTGAGTGAGCAAAAAAGTAAGCGGCTTTTGCCAAAGCTCAAAGAGCCTCGGCGGGCTTAACTTTAGATAAAAAAAATGGAATTACGCCCCTTGCCCAGGCTGAAATCCGTGTTCTCGCATCAACTTTAAACTTTCCTGTGCGCCTACAAGTCCTTGTTCAGCAGCCAATGAGAAATGTTGAAAAGCTTTTGCATAATCCTGTGCAACATGCCGTCCACTGTAGTACATAACCCCTAGGTAATATTGAGCTTCTTTACTTCCTTTTTTAGCAGCTAATGAGAAATATTGAAAAGCTTTTGCATTATTCTGATCAACGTGCCGTCCATGGTAGTACATATTTCCTAGGTTATACTGAGCCTCTGCAAGTCCTTGTGTGGCAGCTAATAAATAATAATAATGAAAAGCTTTTTCATAATTTTGCGCAACATGCCGTCCATGGTAGTACATATTTCCTAGGTTAAGCTGAGCCTCTGCAAGTCCTTGTGTGGCAGCTAATGAGAAATAATGAAAAGCTTTTTCATCATCCTGCGCAACATACCGTCCATTGTAGTACATGTTTCCTAGACACTTCTGAGCAAATGCATCTTCTTGCTCAGCGGCTAATGAATAATATTTAAAGGCCTTTTTGTAACTCTGTTCAATATTCCATCCATTCTCATATATAATACCTAGATTGTGGTGTGCGTTCCTTTTGATAAGCTTTAACGCTAGAGTTTCTTGAGTGTCAGAGGCGTATTTAGCTACGCGTTTAAGCAGCGGCACTGTTTTATTGTATTTTTTGGCTATTAGTAGGTGCATACCATACAGCCCTTGAGCGTACGGGTTATCTTGCTGCTCGAGAGAAACAAGCTTAATTATCCGTTCTTGAGAGCTAGAGAGTGTACCTGTGCTTATAGCGCTTAGTGTTTCTTGTACAGGGACAAGCTGCCCAGCGAGTGCGAGTAAGATTTGTGTGTCCATAAAATGTATTAAAATTGAAGGAGTATATAGTATTATCAGCATTCGATAATCAATATTTTTGTTTAAAACCTCTGTAAGCTCTTAAATAATAATGACTTATGTTTTTTTTATTAAAAAACCCTGCGATATCTGTCCTAAATGATAAAAACGTTATATCTTACGCCCCTTACTCAGGCTGAACCCCCTGCTTTCGCATCAGTTCTAAAACTATTTGTGCGTTTTTATGGCCTTGTCTGGCCGCCAATGAGAAATATTCAAAAGCCTTTTGGAGATCCTTTTCAACATATTCTCCTTTGTAGTACATAACCCCTAAATTATACAGTGCAGCTGTACAATATCGCTCAGCAGCCAACGAGAAGTATTTAAAAGCCTGTTTATAGTTCTGTTTAACATACTGTTTGTTGTGGTACATGTTGCCTATGTTAAATTGAGCAGTTGCATGTCCTCGTTTAGCGGCTAATAAAAAACATTCAAAAGCCTTTTGGTCACTTTGTTCAATATAGAGTCCGCTGTCATACATAACGCCTAGATTGTATTGTGCGTTTGTTTTAAGGAGTTCTAACGCTTGATTTTCTTGAGTGTCACAGCGGTAGTTAGCAATGCGCTTGAGCAATGGCGTTGCTTCGGTATATTTTTCGGTTTTTAGCAAATACACAGCATAGATCCCTTGAGCGTACCGGTTATCGTGCTGTGCGCAGAGAGTTTGTTTAACCGTCCGTTTCTGGGAGGCAGAAAATGTACCTGCTTTTATAGCCTTTAGGGTTTCTTTGATAGCATCAAGCTGCCCACCAAGCGCGCGTGTGATATTTGTGTCCATAAAATGTAATTAGAATAGGTATAATAATTAGGAGGCTTGCGCCAATGTGTCAGTTCCTAGCGTATTGGCTGTTCTTGCTCTTGGATTGCTTCCGGATACTTCTCCAAAATTCTGCTAGCAAAATTATAAGCCATATCAGCCTCTATCGGTGTCTTTCCTGCTGCTTTAAAGAGCTCATACCTTTTCGTAATGGATGCTAGTATGTCTTTAATCTCTTCGAATGCCGCCAGTTCGATCTCTTGTACGCATTCTTTCGCGTGCTTAATCTCTTCACTAGATATAGAGCTTGTGCCTTCTTTTGTGTTACTTATCCGTAGGAGGGCTAGCCAAGGGGTTTCGTTAAAAAGAATGTCCCAAGGCTTTTCCCAAAACTTTTCCTTAAGCATATCAAATGCAGCAGCCTCAGGATATTGCTCATAGAAGTAGTCTTGTGCCTTATGTCCATCAACAGCAATAGCCCACACAGAGTTTTCTGGGATGTGTTCCCAAATTGTATTTACAAACCTAATAGCTTTCTCGCCTAGTGTTTCTTCTGAAGCCTCACTGCTTTGCTTACTCTGTACTTCTTCAAGACTGCTGCCTAATATTTTGAGGCCGAGGTCAAAGTAGAAGTGGTTGACCTTATCGTCCTGGGTAGAGTCTAAGATTGTATGGAGGGTTCCCCAAATAGGGTCACTGATAATATAGCTAATGGGCCCTTTATAGTATTTTAAGAAGTCTAGCCCATGCTCGATGACAGACATCAGGTAGTCTTTATATTCTTTGTCCTTTTCTTCTGCGTTTTCACTAATAGCGCTAGCTTTTCCCCGAACTGTGTTAAGGAGTTCAGCGATCGTTCGGGCGTCCTCTTCAGAAAGAGTTTTTGTACGAGCATGCTCTGTAAGCACGAGTGTCATGTATTGTAAGATCTCTAAGGCCTCTAGTGTTGGTAGAGAATCAATATCTTTAGAAAAAGTCTTACTAAAGAGAGTCGTTAGTTGTGGAGCTCTTACAAGCGCTTGAGTGTAATGTTTAAAAGCTTTTCGGAGGTCTTTTGTTACATGGTATCCATTCTTGTACATGCCGCCTAGGTTATACAATGAAGTTGCATTCCCTTGAACAGCGGCTAATGAATACAACTCAAAAACCTTCTGGAAGTTTTGTGTTACATGGAATCCTAGGTAGTACATGCTGGCTAGGTTGCTTTGTGCCTTTGCATGGCCTTGTTCAGCTGCAAGTGAATACCACTCAAAAGCCTTTTGGTTGTTTTCCCCAACATATTCTCCGCGGTAGTACAAGCCGCCTAGGTTGCATTGCGCAGATGCAAGGCCTTGCTCTGCAGCTGATGAATAGAATTCAAAAGCCTTTTCGTAGTTTTTTTGAACATGTCGTCCATGATAATACATATTTCCTAGGTTGTATTGTGCCTTTGCATCTCCTTGCTTAGCGGCTAATGAATACCATTCAAAAGCCTTTTCTAGATCCTGTTTAACATATATGCCTTTGGTATACATAACGCCTAGGTTATATTGTGAATATGGATATTCTTGTTTGGCCGCCAGTGAATACCATTCAAAAGCCTTTTTTAGGTCCTGTTCAACATATACGCCTTTGTCATACATAACGCCTAAGTTATATTGTGAATATGAACATTCTTGTTTGGCCGCCAGTGAGAAATATTCAAAAGCTTTTTGGAAGTTTTGTTCAACATGCTGTCCGCTGTGATACATAACCCCTAGGTTGTATTGTGCAAGTGCATGGCCTTCATTCTCAGCGAGTAAATAATACCGGACAGCTTCCTCATAGCTTTGTTCTAGCTCGTGGCCATTTTGGTGACAGTAGCCTAAGGAACATAAAGCGGCTCCTTTTATAAAGCGTAGAGCCTTCTTTTGGTTAGAATCACAGTTTTGGCGGGCAACGCGCTGAAGCAGTGGTATGGCTTTTTTGTAGCTTTGGGCATGCATCAAGTACCGAGCATACAGTCCTTGGGCGTACAGGTTGTCAGCATCATTACGTACGACCTGCTTAACCGTCCGTTTTTGGTCGGCAGAAAATGTATCTGTTTTTATAGCCTTTAGGGTTTCTTTGATAGCATCAAGCTGCCCACCAAGCGCGCGTGTGATATTTGTGTCCATAAAATGTATTAAAACTGAGGGAGGTATATGATGATATCGGTACCCGAAAATCAAGTGTATTCGCGAGCTACTCTATAAGAGCCTAGTAAGGAATAACTTAGAGTTCTCCTTTTAGAACAAGTCCTGTTGTACTTGGGCGGCTTGCTTTTTTGCGCTGGGGCTGCTTTTAGCTAGAATCCAGGGGAGGGTGATTCGCTCGCAGCCTTCTAGCGTGCTTAGGTAGTTCAGCAATAGTGCCGAGGCTAGGGCATCGTACAGCGCGCAATGAAAAGCCTGGCGGCTCTTGGGGCAGTGTTTCATTGCTAGCTGGTCTAAGGCGTCTTGCTGATTTGTTTTTTGGATTAAGCTCCCTAGCTTATAATCCTTGAGCCCCGGGAATAGGTTTTTGTAAAGACAACAAGTATCTACCCAAGGGCCCCAATTGGCGTGTTGTTGATTAACGCGCGAGAAGTCGGGTACTTGCTTTGGGTAAGGCCATACGTTTTTTATAAAGCCATTTTCAGTAATAGCGTGGTGCGCCCCAAAGGGCCCACTCATGCGCAGTTCCGAGAATAAGGGCCAGTCTTGCTCAAACGGTGCGCTCGCCTGCGTGTCGATTGTCTTAATCCCGTGGCGTGAGGTGTCGTAAGGGGTGATCGTTTGCTTGGCTTGGCACAAGCGCGTGTAGGTTTGCGTAATCTGCCCTTGGTAGAGCGTAGCAATGCCGTATTCAATGATCCCTGTTTCGAGGGTTCCTTCAAAGTCAATGATGTGGATGGGTGTCTCTATCCAGTACACGCGCTTAAACCCATCTCTTGTGGTACCAAGCCATGGCCTGGGCGAGCTCCCTGGCAAAGAATGGCCCGCGGTAAATCATCCCGGTGTACACTTGGACTAGGGACGCACCCGCTTCCATTGTTTGGCCACAGCTTTCTACATCCATAATGCCTCCAACACCCACAATCGGGAGTTTGCCTGAGGTCGCGCGGTGGATGTAGTTGATCATCTTGAGTGAGCGCTTATGGAGTGGGTGGCCGCTTAAGCCCCCTGTCTCTTTAACGGTGGGCAAGCTCGAATGATCAATTGTTGTATTGGTAGCAATGATACCGTTGTATCCAAGGTCTATAATAGTTTCGAGGATTGAGTCCAGCTCAGGGAAGGTAAGGTCCGGGGCGATTTTTACGAGCAAGGGCTTAGGGGCTATCCCAAGTTTGTGTGCCCGGTCTTGGTTCGCATCACTGAGTGTTTTTAACAAGTTGGGTAAATGTTGGTCCCCTTGCAGCTCTCGTAGGCCTGGGGTGTTAGGGCTACTTACGTTGATTGCAATGTAGTCAGCAAAGTCAGCGAGGCGGTGGAAAGAGCTTAGGTAGTCTTCCGCAGCCGCTTCGATTGAGGCCGCCTTGGACTTCCCGATATTAATCCCCAGAGGGATCGGGTGTTCTTTGGTTTTGCTTAGGCGTTGGGCTACAAGCTTAGCTCCATCATTATTGAAACCCATACGGTTAATGACGGCTTCTTTTTCCGGGAAGCGGAACATCCGCGGGCGCGGGTTCCCTGGTTGCTTTTGTGCCGTAACCGTTCCTATTTCTACGTGGCCAAACCCTAGTGCAGCAGCAGCGCGCCAGCACTTAGCGTTTTTATCAAACCCCGCAGCCAATCCCACTGCATTCGGGAAGCGCAAGCCAAACAGTTCGATAGGCTCCGCCCCAGCCACACTATTAAAGCGCGCCATCAGGCTGCAGACTTTCGGGAAATACGCCAAAGCTTCTAGTGCTTTACTTGCGTACTCATGAGAGCGCTCTGGGTCTTGAAGGAACAAGGCCTTCCTGAGAATCTTTTCGTAAATTAACCCCATGGGATTTTGTTATCAAAGTTGCGTTAATAGGGGGTATTATAGCACGAAGATTGGCCGAAAAGGAAGACCTAAACATTAATTGCTAAGGCGCCCTATGTTTTGATTAATGTCTGGGGTTGACTTTTTTTTTAGCACAGACTGAATGGGGTGTAGATTGGGCCAAAAACCTTACCCCTTAAACTTTGTAAGGCCCAGTCCTTGAATCATTTAATATACATATGTCAACAGCTTCTCCAAATTTAACATGGTGTAACGTCCGCTTAGGTCAGGATATGAACTGGTGGGTCGAAGAAATTAGCGACTCAATCCATTGGGATGTCGACGGGCTCAGCATTATTGACCCCCGTCAGATGGCGCACTTGCTAGACCTCATGGATCCTTTGCGTGAATATGGTTTGCGCACCGATCTTATCGAGCAGGCATTTTATAAATTCCGTATCGAGAAAGAAATCAGTAAAGGTAAGATTGGCCTGAGCCGTGTGAATGGTGGCTTCTCTGATGATGACGAACCTTTCTTTGCTTTGCCTGACGTCATTGATGAAGAGAAGGGCCCTTATGCAGACTTCTTAAACCACATCACAGCGCTGCGGGTTAAGTTACTTAATGACCTGATTGAGTTCGAGCAAAAGTTTACCATCGAAGAGCTCGAGGACACATTGCGCGAAGAGCAAAATAATAATTTCATGGAAGGCCGTGCCACTCACGTATTTAGCGAGGTGTGCGACATCTTAGAATACGTACCCGATGGTTACACCTTAGATGATGACGAGCCTATCGACGCTGATGACAGCGAAGACGACTACGGCAACGACATCCCTGATCTTGATGAAGATGAAAAGATCGAAGAGGATGAAACCATGAAGTGGGACGACGACGAAGACGACTTCGAGGAGGAAGAATCCGAAGAAGAAGAGGAAGAAGAGGTCGTCATGGCTAAGCCAAAACGCGGCCGCCCTCGTAAATAAAGTCTTTTTTTGGCCTGCAAATGGAGTTTTGCTGTGCTTCCTCCGTCGCTAAAGCTATGGAGGACAGGTCCGGTTAATAATCTTTAGTTACTTGGCCTGCCCTGCGAAGCCTTGGCGAAGCAGGGTTCTCGCAATCCCCCATTTTCGGCTCAAAATCCATTTATTTAGGGTCGTTAGGCGTTTGGTTTTTTTTACCGAAGGGCCAAAGCCATATCTTTAGCAAAGTAGCTTAAGATCATGTCTGCTCCCGCGCGCTTAATCGCTAGGAGGGATTCTTCTCGGCAACGCTCTAAGTTTAACCACCCCAGTTGAGCAGCCGCATGGATTTGTGCATACTCCCCCGAGACTTGGTACGCTGCCACAGGCAGGGCTGTATGTTCGCGCACTTCACGGATAATATCGAGGTAGGCCCCTGCAGGTTTTACCATCAGCACATCAGCGCCTTCTTCCTCATCCAAGCAAGCTTCCACAAGGGCTTCGCGGCGGTTGGCCGGGTCCATCTGGTAGCTATCCTTACTGAGGAGGTGGGTGCCTGCTGCTTGAGCACTGCCCACAGCATCACGAAAAGGGCCATAATAAGCCGAGGCATATTTTGCAGAATAAGCTAAGATGCCTGTCTGCGTGAGATCATGCGCATCAAGTGCTTCGCGGATGGCGCCCACACGCCCATCCATCATGTCTGAAGGGGCTACCCAATCACATCCGTTTTGAGCAAGCAGTACAGCCATCTTCGCCATAATCGTAGCCGATACATCATTGAGGACTTCTGTCCCTGTATCATTTAAAATACCATCGTGCCCGTGGGAGGTGTAAGGGTCTAGTGCCATATCTGCAATTAAGAGCAGCTCAGGGACCGCTTGCTTAACCGCGCGGATGGCTTGGATGAATAACGAGTCTGGGTTTAGGGCTTGGCTACCTGCAGCGTCTTTAAGACTAGGGTCTAGGTGGGGGAACAGCACCACGGCTTGAATGCCTAGGCTTGCTAAGGTCTCACACTCATGGAGTAAGTCTTTGATCGGCAGGCGAGAGATCCCAGGCATCGATTCTATCGCTGTAGGCTCTGGGTTATCCGTAATAAAAAGGGGCTGGATGAAGTCCGCCGTGGTGAGTTGTGTTTCACGCACAAGGCCACGTACTGCAGGGGATTGGCGTAAGCGACGGGGGCGGCGGGTAAGATTAAGGCGGGTTTGTGAAAGGGTGGTGGGTTGTTCTAGGGTCTGCATGGTCTTACCATGAGAACAGGCCTAGCGCTTGGAAGTCAAGAACCTACGTGCAAGGACTTGTGGCATTGTTTTTGTAGGTCCAGTTGGCGTGCTTTTTCTCGGGTATTTTGGGTGGTGAGGGCTCTTTGGATATATTCAGCCAAATCCGGTGTTTTTCCTTCGGTGAGGGCACTGTTAGTAAGCTCAATAGTCTTTATCGAGAAAGTGCTCTTTTTTGGATTGAGTGACATCGCTGAGATTTTGATATTATGATATGTGCCCCTTAAGCCATGCTAACGTGATAGCATGCTAGCATGTTAGTGTGGCTGTTTAGATAATAGACTATTAAGAGAATCCTGCTTGTAGGGTTCTGTCAATTGTTTAATGGTGGATTTATTCCGGGTTTTAACGTTTTTTGGTTTTTTATTAAAAAAGCTTTACTAATTAGTGCTTTGATAGTAAACAGGGGGGACTTTCAAACGGAAACTATCTCCATGTCGGTACATTCCCAACTCGAAAAAGAGCCGGTAGGCTTTATTATTAAACGACTTATGAAGCGCTGCGGCCTCAAGGAGGCGGAGTTGGCTCGTATGGTGAATCTTCCGCAAACGACTATCAATAGGCTTTTAACAGGAACAACGTATGACCCTCGGGCCAATACTTTGCGCCCCATAGCCAATTTCTTTAAGTTAACCATTGGCCAGCTTTTGGGTGATGAACCTATTGATGATGAAGCACTTGAGGGGTATGCCCCGATGAGTCGCCGGACTTGGTCCACCTTGCCTATTATCTCCTGGGATAATATTCGATTATGGCTTTTCGAAAGAGCCCAGCTTTCATCCAAGATCCATACAGAGTGGGTTTCGACCGAAATGGGCTTAGGAAATAGTGCGTATGCCCTTAAGGCTATGCCGTTTATGGAATCTTTCTTCCCTAAGGGAAGTGTAATTATCGTAGACCCCGACAAGGCTTATACTGATGGCAGCTATGTGATTGTTTCTCTTAATGAGTCTGGGCCGACTTTGCGCCGGGTTATCCAAGAGGGGACTGCAGTCTTTTTAAACCCCTTGCAGCCTGGTATCCCTAGCAACCAGTTGACAGACAAGGACATGATTCTTGGAACAGTAGTTGAGTCGCGCTTGCGCCTTTAAGCACCTGAAGCTTCCGCTTCGAGTTTTGCTTTTTTACGTACAGCGGCCCCGTGGATTTTAAGCAAGCCCATTTCCCAGTCGTAGGCATTGACGTTATCCTTATGCTTGAGGTGTGCACAGACCATGTAGGTAATCGGTACGGATGCAATCCCCCAGATCAACTTTACTAAAGCAGAGAAGGTGATCATGTTTTCGATGAGGGGGAGGGAGTAGATACCGTAAAAGGCTACGAAGCAAAAGATGATCGCGTCCACTAAAGAGGCCAGTGAGGTACTTGCAATCACGCGGATCCAGAGATATTTCCCGCGGTGGAAGACTTTTAGTTGGGAAAGGATAATAGCGTTGAGAAACTCTCCGACAAAGTAGCCGCACAATGAGGCGATGAAGATCCTAAAGGTTGATCCTAGGGTCAGCTCGTAGGCTTCTTGGTGGTGCCACAACTTAGAGGGGGGGACCCACACGGCAAGTGTCAGACCAAGGGAGGTAATGATAAGGCATAAGAGCCCACTCCAGATAACGAGGCGGCTTACCCTAAAACCGTAAACCTCTGTGAGGATATCACTAAAGATGTATACGATGGGGAAGAAGAGGATGCCTGCATCTGCATGAAAGTCGAACAGGAAGCTGCCTATGAAAGGGAGCTGAGTGAGGTTAACATCAAGCAGTTTAAAAGAGGCTACGTTGGAAATAATAAGAAAGGAGATGAAGAGCATCCCGATCAGTAGCACACTTGGGGTGACGCGTGTAGAGCGGTGGGAGAGTTGCTCGATCAGCGCGAAGTCTCCCTCTTGTTCGGCGCAGGACAGAGCTTCTAGGTAAACTTTGTCTGCCTTGGAAAACTGATCAAGCCAAGGGCTTTTGAGGAGCTCTTGGAGGGGTTTGATAGTGGATATATGTTTCCCGCTTTGGCGTATTTTAACCCGGACAACCTTGTTCTTGTGGTTGTCTACCATGATTGAACGGATACGGTAGTTTACTTTTTGAGGGGTTTGATTTTGCTGGAAAAGAGTGAGCATGATATGGAGTCCTTGCTTATGCTTGGGTAAAAAGTTTCCAGTGTTTAACCATATAATAGATGCCAGAAATGACTGTCAGGAAAGAGGCTAGGATGAAAAAGAGAATCCCTGCGGTGGAGGCCCAGTGAATGAGCGGCTCAGGCGTCCAGGCGGTGAAGTCACGCTCGAGCGCGTGTACAAACAAGAGGATGCCGATGCTTAGGATTTGGGAGACGGTTTTCTGTTTCCCTGATTTTTCAGAGGCTAGCACAGCCCCGGTACTTGCTGCTACAAGCCGTAGGCCGGTAATCAAGAACTCTCTGCCAATGATAAGGAGTACCAAAAAGACGCAAGAAGAGGGGAGGATCTGCAAGCCTAAGAGGGCAACAAAAAGCCCCACTACTAATATTTTATCAGTGAGTGAGTCCATCAGTTTGCCGAAGGTGGAGATCAGCTTTTGTTTGCGGGCTAAGTAGCCGTCCAGCCAATCCGTTAGTCCGGCCAGAACAAAGAGGAAAAATGCTAATGTTGCAGCACCTGGCCAGGGCATATAAAGCAGCCCTACTATTATAAACAAGAAGGGAACGCGTGATAGGGTGATGATGTTAGGGAGATTCACGTGAAAAAAACGGCTTTATTGAATAAATTAAATACCGTATAAGTAAGACTAGTAAGTTTTGAAAAGCGATTTTTTCAATCATGTACACCCTATTGGCCCTATAAGGAAAAGCAATAGGAAATAGATTTATTAAAGAGAATTTGATATCATGAAAAGCTCTACGCATACTCCGTCTCCAATGAAGTCAAACATTGGTATTATCTTCCTGGTTATCTTTATTGATATCATGGGCTTCTCGATGATTTTCCCGCTGTTCCCCGAGATGTTGGCTTACTACTTGCCGGATGCTTTGGCCCCGGAAAGTTTCCTGGGGACTAGTGTTGCTTTTTTGGAATCCTTGCGCGGGGGCAATGAAGAAGGCGGGTTTTTGATGACGGTTATTTTTGGAGGCTTCTTAGGTTCTTTGTATGCGTTGATGCAGTTTGTGTTTAACCCGCTTTGGGGGCGCTTGTCAGATAAGCTTGGACGCCGTGCTGTTCTACTTATGACCTTGAGTGGTACGGCATTGAGTTATGTGTTGTGGATCTTCTCGCGTTCTTTTGGCCTCTTCTTGATCAGCCGTTTGGCTAGCGGGATTATGGCGGGGAACTTGTCTGTTGCTACAGCTGCAGTTGCTGATGTAACAACACGCAAAGAACGCTCGAAGGGGATGGCTTTTGTGGGAGTGGCCTTTGGGCTTGGGTTTTTATTAGGCCCGGCTATTGGTGGGTTTGCAAGTGTGATTAATCTTTTAGAAGTAAGCCCGAGTCTTGCTGCTTATGGGCTGCATCCTTTTAGCTTCCCAGCGTGTATTGCTTTAAGTTTAGCACTCGTGAATTTATTATGGGCGTTTTTTAAGTTTAAGGAAACGCACCCAGTTGAAAAACGTGCTGAGCAAGTGCAAAGATCTTTATATCCCTTTAAGCATATTTTTGCATTTCAGAATAGTGATGTGCGGCAAGTGAACCGTGTGTATTGGTTCTTTATGCTGATCATTAGTGGGCTAGAGTTTACGATGCCGTTTGTGGTGGCAGATCGTTTTGCTTATACACCTGGGCAAATTGGGCAGATGTTTATTTTCTTGGGGTTTGTGTTGATTTTTACGCAAGGCTTTTTGGTGCGTAAACTAATCCCCCGGTGCGGCGAGAAAAAAGTTGCCTTACTAGGATTGTTTTTTGGTGTGCTTGGTTTTACCGGTGTAGCTTTAGCCGAGGTGACGCCATTTTTTTACGTGAGCTTAAGCTTTTTTGCGATGGGCTTGGGGATGGTGTCGGTCTGTTTGTCTGCGCTGATTTCTTTGTATACGGATGAGAATAATCAGGGGTATGCCTTAGGGGTGTTTCGCTCGGCCGGGTCTTTAGCTAGAGCGTGTGGCCCTTTCTTGGCAGCAGCCCTTTATTTTTGTTGGGGGGCGACCACAGCCTATATGTTAGGTGCTGCTGTACTGCTCTTGCCTCTAGCACTCGCGTTCAGTTTCCCGAAGCCTGAGCTGCAAGAGTAGGCTCCAGGGAGTTGTGTTATTTTTGATTTATTTGAGTGTGAGGTAAAAAAGGGCTTGATTTAGTGAACTAAAGTTCACATAAACATTGTCACTCTTTTTTAGAGTATTCATCCTTTATTTAACCCTCAGACAAATACATCAGTCTATGACTCTATACTACCCTGTATGTTTAAGCATTACTCTTAACCGAGTGAGCTTCTTAACCCCAGCCTTTGGCTAAAGAAACTATGCTTAAAAGTGTTTATGATATAAACTTAGCTGATCTAGTTAAGCACCCTGTGTGGTATTTCCCTATGGGTGATTTTAGAGAAGATCAGGTAAGCCCGGTTTTGAAACCGCGTGAGCTTGATGCGCGTATGGTTTTAGTAAGGACACGGTTTGAAGACCAAGAGAGCGAGCCTTATTATGGCTATCTTTATTGGGGGTACCCAGAAAAGATATCTTACCTGAAGCCGGATATTTTTATGGGCGATTTTAAGATGTCTTTTTATAAGGCCTTAAAGCCTACTGCAGATGCGGTTGGTTATGCCAAGAGCCTTTTCCCGAAAGCATCCTGGCCTATAGTATTTGCAAGCGAAGAGCACTTTGGCTTAAAGCCTATTACAGGATCCCTTGAGGGGCTTTATTACCTGGGTGAAGATAGCGAAGTTCATTGCTATGACGTTTGGGGGGAGCCCTAACGGTTTTGTAGTGAGGTTTCTGATACAAAAATGGGAAACCTGCTTGACTTGCTACTTGTTTTAACCTTAAAACCCAGAACTTCTTTTTAAGAAATTAACTATCTCTAATCCCAAACTAATACATTGTTATGATAATAGAATCTAGCCCCTCAATGAGGCTTGAATTTACTCCCCATGCGCCTCTGGAGGTCCGTCCACACCTCGTTTTTGGAAAGGAGGCCTCTTGTGTTTCGTGGTAATACTTTTACCTTGGGGGCTAACGAGCCTATACGTTTGGGTGGGCAAGTGTTTCAAAACCATCAGCAATTAAACCGGTTTGTACATGAAAATTTCCGAGTGCAGCCTCAAGCCCAGGTCCATGTCATGCCTGGGAATGGTCACCACCCTCCGTTCCCAGGCCATCACCCTCGGCGTATCCACCAGCAGCCAGCCCGGGTAGTTCCGATACGAGAGCGTCGGATAAACGAAGGCGTAGGAAGATTCCGCAACGTAACCCCTGAAAGAGCCGTAACCACGTATCGAGATCTTTACAACGAAGCCAAAGAAAAGGTAAATAACTTTGCGCAAGAAAAAACAGACGAGTAATGCATTAAAGCAAGCGAGGCGGTAACGATTTTAGATAAGTTCCGCCAAGAAGCTATTAAGAAAGGAGCTAACAGAGAGCAATTAGAGTATCAAAGCACGCTTGAGCTCAAGCTAAGAGACCATGCTGAGTCTATGTATGGGAACTTCTACGAACAGGCATCTGAGGCTCTAGTCGTGTATAAGAGTAGTCCAACAGATGCGCATTACTTGGCCGCCCGTAACTTAATAACTGTTTTAGACCAGCACCGCCGGGCAGCATTAACCTCAAATCTTCAAGATGAAAAACTAGGTTTCCAAAGCACTCTCGAGGCGGACTTAAACCGAAGTAGGGATTTTAATACCTTGCCCCTTAATAGGTATAATAGCTTTTACCAGGGCGCAAGCGAGGCCCTCGAGAGCTACATAGCCAACCCTACTGAGGCGCATTACGATAAAGCGCATGAACTTATTACTGACATTGATAAGCAGCGCCAAGTCGCCCTCAAAGAAGGGTTAAAGGGAGAAGAGCTCGGTTATCAAAGCACGCTCGAAGCCCGCCTGAATGAGATGAAGGAGCGCCAGGACGTGACAGGGGAGCTCCTTGAAAGCATGAGCCACATGCAGGCGGTCGCGCAGGGGCTTGATTTAGGGCAAATAAGCTTAGCTAACGAGTATCTAACAGCCCTACAAGTAGGGGGTGTTCCTGGGGAAGTTCAGTTTGACAATGCGATAGAGGCCTATACGGATTGTTTGGCACTGTATTATGATAACCAGCCAGAAGCTCGTGCAGAAGTTATTCGGGCAATTGATCGAGATCCCACTTTGCTAAGCTTCGCAAGAGAAGCTCTATCTTTTGGTATCGATTTTGTTCCTGGGCTAGGATCAGCACAATCCCTCACAGAGATAGTGATGGGGAGTAATGTGATTACAGGGCATGAAGTCTCTCGACTCGCATCAACAGCAGGCTTTTTAGGAGGATTTGTTCCTCTGCCTGGAGCTTCAAAAGGCATAAAAGCTGCAGTGAAGCGTTCCGGGGGTGTTCGAAGAGCAATCCAGCATAAATTTCAACGCTACTTGAATGTACGTGCCTTAAGACGCTTTAACCTCGACAGATTAGGGATTCCGAAGAATTATGTGACGAGTGTTGCAAGAAATGATCCTAAGGGCATACGATTCCACCACCCCCATCATCGAGATGAAGCCATTCGAATAATGCCAGGAAAACCTCATGGATTACCTCACCAGCAGAAACCTTATGTGGTACACACTAGAAATAACGGTGCTTTAGATAAGTTTGGGAATGTTGTTGATAGAAATAGCCCAGCAGCTCATATTCCTTTAGAAGAATTTATATTTCATGCTAGATAATAAATTGTTATGATAGGCGATCGAAGTTGGTTGTTGTGTGTCTTGGATATTGTATTCGAGCTGGGGGACCCTGTTTTTCAAAAGTACGTTTGGAAGCAAGGTATAGGTCCTTTCATGTCGTGTCAAACAGAGGCGATATGTGGTTTTGAGGATTATAGTGCGCCTTTATTGATTAACGATTTAGCTCTTTGTGAGAAGTTAGGTTTATCTCCAGAGGATCAAAAAAGTTTAGCATTTTTTGCTGAATCACTTGATGAATATAATAACTATACAGCGGGTAAATATACTATTTATACTTCTGATGAAATTGTGTTAAGCGATCCAAAATGGATTTTAATTACAAAGCATGCACAAGAATTAAGGGATAAGCTTTGGCCTTTTTATAAACGACTTTGTGAAGAATCAGCAAGTGATGCAGATGAAGTAAACCGAGAAGGAGTTCTTCTCCGTCTTTGGGTTCCTTCTAGAATCGTTGAAAAGCTGATAAAAGATCCATCGCCAAAAGTCGCTGAAAGGGCATACGAAAAGTTAAAGAAGCAAAAGCTTCTCGAAGAGTGGCACAAAGATACTGACTTTATGAACGGTTGGGACTAGTGGCTAGCATTCTTGTAGCAAGAATGCGCCGGCTCCGTCGCAGTTGTTTTCCCAGGGGGTGTTGATTTTTTCTTCTAGGCACTCCCAGTTGGGGTACTCTTTGAGGAATGCTTGGATCAATTTTTTGTTCTCTTTGGGCTCTAGGCTGCAGGTGCTGTAGACCAAACGGCCCCCTTTCTTTACAAATTCAGTCGCCTTTTCGAGGAGCTCGAATTGCAACTTGCTGACCTGGGCAATTTCTTGCGGGCTTAGGCGCCAGCGCACATCGGGGCGGCGGCGGATTACGCCTGTATTAGAACAGGGCGCATCTAGCAAAACAGCATCATAACTTGTCGGGAGTTTGTGTTCTGCCAAAGTGCTGAACTCTAAACTCAAAAGATCATGCTCGACTACCTTGGTGCGGATGCCCGAGATCTTCCTGATATTCTCGTACAAGCGCTCTAGGCGTTTGCCTGGAAGGTCCAGAGACACTAGGCAACTATTGTTGTTCCCTGCTAAAGCCTCACTCAAATAAAGACTCTTGCCCCCTGGGGCTGCACACAAGTCTAGGACTTGCTCCCCTGGCTTCACCTTCAGCAGGTCCACTGCGCCCCTAGTCGAGGGGTCTTGGCTATAGGCCTTGCCTGCTTTTAAAAGCGCTTCGGCCTTGTCCCAGGAGGCAGGCTTAACTTCGAAGAAGGTGGGCCATTGGGTGGCCTTTAAGAAAGTAGGCGGGTTTTTAATTAAATTAGGGTCGCGCAGGCGTAGGTAGGCTGGGGCTGGCTCCTGATTCCATTGCAGGAGTTTTTCGGTATTCGGGGTCCCCCAGACGCTTTCCCAGCTCTTTACTAGCCACCTTGGGTGACTGTAGCGCGTGGCGAGGTCCCTCGGGAGCCTTTTGAGCTGGTTCGGGGTCTTCCTCAGTACGGCATTGACCAAGGCTACTTCCTTCTCGTTTAGGAGCTCTTTGGCCTGCCTAACCGCATGGTCGACCACTTTGGGGATGATTTCAGCCTCCGTAAGCTCGAAGGCTGCTATAGTCAGCAGGGCCCACAAACGAGGCCGAGGACGCTTGTCTATAAGACGGTCTAATGCGTGTTCTAAGCGCAACTTATGGCGTAGCGCCCCCAAGAAAAGGTACTGGCAACGGCGCCGAGAGACCGGGTCCTGCCCGCTGAAAGCCTCATCAATAAGCGTATCAGCCTTTTGTTGGGACTTGAGTGTCTTTTCGTAGAGTTTTACGGCCGTAGCCCAAGGATCTAGCGTTTGTTGAGTGTTTTTTGACATGGAAAAGATGTATATTGAATTAATATCATGTTATTACAAGCTCTTAAAACAGCTTGTTTGTGCGATATCTGGATTTTATATCAGCATTTCGTGTAACAAGATCCTTTTTAATTCTTGATTATTTTTGGAAAAACTTTGATTCTTTAGTGGGTAATTTATGAATAAAGAGGTTATAGAGCTAATTATCGAGAAAAAACCGGACCTTAAAGGTATGCGGGAAAAACTAGAAGCGATGCAGCCGGGGGCATACTGCCTGCACCGCAGCTGGGGCTTTGGCCAGATCCAGTCTTACGATGAGGCTAGCGGCAAGCTAATTATCGATTTTGAAGAAGGTAAGCAAGGTCACGCAATGGACCCTGTTTTTTGTGTGGATAAGCTGGATGTCCTCCCGGAAGGAAATCTTTTGGTACGCCACCGCACAGAGCCTGAAGTTATCGAGAAACTCGCTAAAGAACAGCCTGCTGACCTCATTGTAGAAATCCTTTCACACTGCACGGATAATTCTGCTACAGCTAGTGAAATTGAACGGTTGTTGACTCGTCTTTTAGGGCCAATCAAAGGCAAGAAATGGTGGACAAGCACCAAGAAGCTTTTAGTGAAAGACCCACGCATCGCAGTGCCTTCTAAAAAGACAGCACCTTACTTCTTGCGTGATGAGCCTTTGTTGCCTGAGCAAGAAATCCTTGAAGCTTTTTATATTAACAAAAACCCGAAGCAGAAGATTCTTTTAGCAGAGAAACTTTATCAACTCTCAAGCAGTGTTGAGGAGATTGAAGAAGATTTGCCAAAGATTCTAGAAGCCCTTACTGAAGCTATCTTGAAAGCTGGTGACCAGCTCACCCAGGCAGATCGCTTGCACGGCTGCTGGGTACGTAATGACCTTGCGCGTCACTTGCATGAAGATGTAGAGCAGTTGAACCCTACATCCACTTCTTTGATCCTTGAGACTGAAGATCTTTCTTTGTTGGTAGAAGAATTACCTTCAAGCTACTACAAGCGCTTCTTGGACTTGAGCACACGTGTGTTCCCTGATGAGTGGCAGACTGTAGTGATCCAACTGCTTAAGAACAGTACCGGTAAGTTTACCGGAGAGTGTATCACCTTCTTGATGGACCGTGATGCTGAAGAGCTAATCGCGGAATCTCTCCAGCGTTGGCTAGAAGAGCAGACCATTAAGGGACCTGTGTTGCACTGGGTTGTGAAAAACCGTAACACACGTCGTTTCCAGCACTTGGTGCAAGACCTCTTGGAGCCTCGTTTGCTCAAAGCTATTTTCTACGCGATTGATTATGATGCGCTGCATGTGGCAGGAAACCGTCGTATTCCTTTGGCTGAGTACATTAGTGATGATCAGGAGCTTATCCCAGAGTTGCTTAAGGAAGCTACCGAAGAGACAACCCACGACTTGGCGCAGACTTTGATTCTTAACCAAGGTTTTGAGGACCTCACGAAGCGTTCTTTGTTGGCCCGCTTTATTAAGCGTTACTCTTCTGTACAGAGCCTTATTTCTGGTGAAGTTGCGGATAAGGGGAATGAGCAAGATGAACCGCTATTCGTGTCTAAGGAAAGCTTTGAGTTGCGTAAGGAAGAGTATGAAACACTCATCCACAAGAAGATCCCTGAGAATAAGGAAGCGATCGCCATTGCGCGTGAGCACGGGGACTTGCGTGAGAACTCTGAGTACAAGATGGCCCGCCAGGACCAAGATACCTTGCTTGCCCGTAAGGCAGAGCTTGAGGAGGAAATGGAGCGCGCGCGTGTAACAGACTTTAAGGAAGCCCCTACGGATAACGTAGGTGTAGGCTCTATCGTGGAGGTTCTTGAGGGATCAACCGGTAAGGTACACTGTTTCAGCATCTTGGGTGCGTGGGATAGTAAGCCAGAGGCGAATATCATTTCTTATAAGGCCCCCTTAGGGCAGATCCTACTTTTCAAAAAGGTAGGGGATGAAGCAAAGTCTACTATCGATGGGCATGAAGAAACCTGGACCATCCGGGCGATCTCTCGTTGGGTAGACAAAAAAGCCTAAGCGCCTTTCACTACAAAATAACCTATAACTACCCCCGTTCATCATGAGTACACCTCCATGGGATATCCTTAAGCTATTAGGAGACTCTACGCGGCTGCGCCTGATAAACCTGTTGCTCCAGGAAGATCTATCCGTAGCAGAGCTTCAGGATATATTAGACATGGGGCAGTCTCGGATCTCTTCTCATTTATCTTTGCTCAGGCAAGGCAATTTGGTGAATGACCGTAAGGAGGGTAAGAAAACCTTCTATTCGGCAAACCCAAAGCTAGATGCTGGCGTTAAGGAGCTTGTCAATGCTTCTGCCCAGGCAGCAAAAGGCAGCCGGGAAATCCAAGAAGACCTTGAGAACCTGGAGCGTATCCTGCAAAAACGCCGTCAGGTAGCAGAGCAGTACTTTAACAGTGTTGCGGGGAAGTTAGGTAAGGATTATTGCCCAGGGCGTACTTGGCAGGCTATTGGGCATTGTTTGTTACATTTTGTGCCTTCTATCGTTGTGGCAGACCTTGGTGCTGGAGAGGGGATGATTTCCCAGCTCTTGGCACGTCAGGCTAAGCGGGTTTATTGTATTGATAGCTCGCCTAAGATGGTTGAAGTCGGGACGGAATTGGCGAAGCGCCATGAGGTCTCGAACTTGGTCTATAAGCTTGGGGATATTGAGGCGATTCCCTTAGAAGATGCGAGTGTAGATGTTGCTTTGATGAGTCAGGCCTTGCACCATGCGGAGCACCCCCAAAAAGCCATTGAGGAGGCTTACCGTATTCTTAAGCCGGGTGGGAAGATTTTGGTACTCGATCTGAAGGAGCATAACTTTGAAAAAGCGCATGAGCTTTATGCGGATCGCTGGCTTGGGTTTACAGAGAACCGTCTCTATCAGTTCCTGAATCATGCAGGCTTTAGTACTATTGAAGTAGCGATTGCTAGCCGCGAGGAAGAGGAACCTTATTTTGAGACGATTTTGGGGTCAGGGATAAAAGAAGAAGCGGAGAAGCGTTAGTACATGTCCGTTGTTGTTCTTCCTGATAATGTTGTTAATCAGATTGCAGCTGGAGAGGTTGTTCAGCGACCTGTAGCTGCAGTTAAAGAGCTTATCGAAAACAGCCTCGATGCTGGGGCTACTTATGTAGAGGTGGAGTTTGCACATGGGGGTAAAAGCCTGTTGCGGGTGAAAGACAATGGCTCGGGTATGAGTGCTCAGGATGCAGGGCTTGCTTTGGAGCGGCATGCAACGAGCAAGCTAAGGACGGCTGAAGACTTAAATGCATTGTTGACCTTTGGTTTCCGGGGGGAGGCTTTGCCTTCGATTGCGAGTATCTCGAAATTTACCTTACGCACGCGCTTGCAGGATCAGCCTTGTGGAACGGAGGTTTTTGTAAATTCGGGGAAGTTGATCCATCAGCATGAATGTGGGATGGCCCCAGGGACTTCGATTGAAGTCGTTCATCTTTTTGGGAATGTGCCTGCGCGGCGGAAATTTCTAAAGTCAGACAATGTTGAGGCTGCGCATATCATACAGCTAGTACGTTTGTACTCTATTGCCTACCCTGCGGTTTCTTTTGTGTTGATGGAGGAGGGGAGGACTCTGTTTTCTACTACCGCTGGCTTGCCTTTAACAGAGCGTGTACAGTCGGTATGGTCTGGGGTGCAAGCGCAAGATTTTATTGAATTTGAAGAGAGCTTTAGTGACTTCTCTTGCCAAGGGCTTTTGAGTAAGCCCTCAGTGAGCCGTTCAACACGTCAGGATATTATTACCTTTGTGAATGGACGCCCGGTGGATAGTCGAGTGCTTAAGAGTGCTATCAGTGAAGGGTATCATACCTTTATTCCTAAAGGGCGCTATCCTTTGGTTTTTTTGTTCATTACGGTTAAGCCTGAGCTTGTGGATGTGAATATTCACCCGACTAAGCAGGAGATCCGTTTCCGTAATGAAGCTAAGGTGAGGCGTTTGGTGTCTGAAATGGTACTAGAGAGGTTGCAAGAGCTTAGTAGGCCTCTGGAAAATACCGAAGATGAGCCGGGCTTGCCTCCTGTGGCAGATGTATTTGAATTAAGGCAAGGTGCCGCGAGCTTACTCCATGGTGATGAGCCTGTGGAGCCTGAGGCCCAGGCGCCTAAAGCTGCTGTAGCGCTTGCTCCGGTATCAAAGCCTAAGCCTGTGGTCCAAACGCCTACTCAGGAGCGATTTACTTGGCGTTATGTAGGGAAGGTGCGCAGGCGTTATGCTTTGTTTGAGACCGAGGCAGGCCTGATTTTGTTTAATATGCGTGCGGCTCATGAGCGTGTGCTTTATGAGCGGATTATGGCGCATAAGGAGGTTAATGCTCAGCAGTTGCTTATTCCTATCTCTTTGGAGCTTCAGGCTTTGGAGGCAACCGTTTTGGAGGAAGCCTTAGGGCTCTTCCAGGAAGTTGGGTTTGAGATTGCTCCTTTTGGGCGTAATTTCTTTAGGGTGGAGGCTCTGCCTGACTGGATTAGCCAAGAACAGGGGGAGGCTTTTATTCGTGATGCCTTGGGGGTGATTCGGGAGCAGGGCTCTCAGAAGGGTAAAGGGAACTTTATTCATGAGGTGATTGCTCGTTTAGCCTCCTCTCGGGCGGTACGTGTAGATGATGGGCTTAATGAGGGAAGTATTGTGGATTTGGCCAAAAGTTTGTTGCGTTGTGAATGCCCCCTGACATCCCCTCGAGGGAACCCCACTTATGTCGAATTGGGTGATTCAGAAATTGATAGAAGAATGTCAATATCTGTAAAAACAGCTTAGGTGGTTGTCTTTCAGGGGTTTATATTCTAAGCTCTTAAGCACAGGGCAAGGAGTGTCGACTTATTTCACTTGAGTGCGGTTTTGTTGAATAATTCAGCAAAATCCTTTCGCGCAATAACAATGAAAACCAAGACAAAATCCAAGGCAAAGAACTCAAATAAAAATGGAACCCCTGTTGCTCCTAAGAAAAGTGTATCTGCCGACCCTTTCAAATTTAACACAGAAGGCTCTATTGATGGGATGAAGCAATCTATCCTGAATCATTTGAAGCTAACCTTAGCCCGCGATACCAAGACAGCGCAGCGCCGTGACTGGTGGCTCTCGGCATGTTATGCTGTGCGTGATCGTGTCCTGGAACAATTCATTAAGACGCAAGAAGTTCATAATGAGGCGAACACGCGTCGTTTGTATTATCTTTCTTTAGAATACCTCATGGGGCGTTTGCTTACGAATAACCTCTATAACATGGGGATTATGGACTTAATGAAAGACACCCTAGAGGAGCTTGGCCTAGACTATGAATGCCTCGATGAAGAAGAAGTTGACATGGGTTTAGGTAATGGAGGCTTGGGGCGTTTGGCTGCTTGCTTCTTAGATTCTTTAGCTACTCTTGATTATCCAGCAGTAGGGTATGGTATTTATTATGAATTCGGACTCTTCCAGCAAGGATTCTCCAAAGAAGGGCACCAGGTAGAGAGGCCTGATAATTGGCGTCAGTCTGGGAACCCTTGGTTCCTTGTCCGGCCGGAGTATCGCCAAGATATCCATCTTTATGGGCGTGTGGTGAATCAGTATGACCAATGTGGTGATTGGTGCCCAGTGTGGGTAGACACTAAGATTATTTGTGGTGTGCCTCATGATATGCCTATTGTAGGTTATGGAGGCAAGACGGTAAATTTCCTACGCTTGTGGGAGTCTTGTGCGTCTGAAGAGTTTGACCTGAAAACATTTAATGAAGGTGGTTATGTAGAAGCTGTGCGTGAAAAGGCTATTGGAGAGACCATCTCTAAAGTTCTTTACCCAAATGACCAAACTGAAAGTGGAAAAGAACTGCGCTTAGTTCAGCAGTACTTTTTTGTTTCTTGTTCATTAAAGGATATTATCCGTCGTTATTTAGGCGGAAATAAAGGATGGGATGCCTTCCCTGAGAAGGTGTCTGTTCAGCTTAATGACACCCACCCGACACTTGCTGTCGTTGAATTGATGCGCATCTTGATTGATGAGCAGAAGCTAAACTGGGAAAAAGCTTGGAGTATTTGTGAAAAGGTGTTCGCTTATACGAATCACACATTGCTCCCAGAAGCTTTAGAGCGTTGGAGTGTGAGTCTCATAGAAAAGGTGCTGCCCCGTCACTTACAAATTATTTATGAAATTAACCGTCGTTTCTTGAAGGACGTGGTTGAGGCTAAGTGGCCTGGTGATGATGAGAAGAAGCGTGCTCTGTCTATTATTGAAGATGGAGAAACTCCTATGGTGCGTATGGCTCATTTGGCAACCATTGCGAGTCATTCAATCAATGGAGTAGCTGCGTTGCACACAGAGTTATTGAAGTCTAGCCTCTTTTATGACTTTAACGAGCTTTACCCACAGCGTTTTAATAATAAAACTAATGGAGTGACCCCTCGTCGTTGGTTGCGTGCGTGTAACCCGAAGCTTTCTGAGCTTATCGATAGTAAGATCGGTGGTGATTGGACTGTGGACTTAGATGAGTTACGTAAGCTTGAGAAGTTTGCTGATGACGAAAAGTTCCAAAAGGACTTCATGGATGTTAAGTATGCAAACAAGGTGCATTTGGCTAAGATTATTAAAGAACACTGTGATATTGAAGTAGACCCTAATGCGATCTTCGATGTGCAGGTAAAACGTTTGCATGAATACAAGCGCCAGCACTTGAATTTGCTTCACATTCTTACGCTGTACCATCGTTTAATTCATGATCCTAGTTATGATATTCATCCACGTGTGTTTGTCTTCGGTGCAAAGGCGGCCCCAGGGTATGATTTGGCTAAGAGTATTATTCATGCGATTAATGCAGCAGCGAATAAAATTAATAATGACGAGCGCCTAAATGGAAGGCTAAAGATTGCTTTCTTGCCTAACTACAGTGTGACTTTAGCTGAGCAAATTATCCCAGCAGCAGATGTGTCTGAGCAGATTTCTACTGCAGGTAAAGAGGCCTCAGGTACAGGTAACATGAAACTTGCTTTGAATGGTGCCTTGACGATAGGTACTTTAGATGGTGCAAATGTCGAAATCCGTGAAGAAGTGGGTGATGACAATATATTTATTTTTGGTCTGACGGTTGAAGAGGTTCAGGCACTAAAGCAGCAAGGCTACAATAGCTGGGATTATTACCACGGCAATGCAGAGCTTCAGGCTGTTATAGACTGGCTCAGTGGAGACTTTTTCACTCCTGAAGAAGGCAATGTGTTATACCCTGTGCGTCATAGCTTGCTAGAAGGAGGAGATCCCTACCTTGTGTTGGCTGATTATGCTGAGTATTGTAAAGCCCAGGCTGAATTAGAGCAGGCTTACCGTGATCCTAAGCGTTGGGCACGTATGGCAATTATGAACACAGCCCGAGTGGGTAAATTCTCGACAGACCGTACTATGAGAGAGTATGCTAAAGACATCTGGAACTTAAAACCACTCCCCATAGATGATTAAAAACTCATGTCCTCGCGCTGTCTCATAGTACTTGCTTGTTTTTTACTAAGTGGTGGGGTCCTTCAAGCTAAGAAGGACCTTCCTTTTGAAGTTGGAGAACGCTTTAACTATAAGTTGACGTGGGGGTTTTTTACGGTAGGGAGTGGTTCGATAGAGGTGGAACCTGCAGGATCGGATGAGTTTCATTTTGCTTTAAATGTAGCTACCAATGGATTTGCTGATGCTATTTATCGTGTACGGACCTCTATTAACAGTTGGGTAGATAAAGAACTCACACACACAACGCTTTATAAGAAGCGTCAGCAAGAGGGACGGACAAATCGTAGTGTTGTTGTAGATTTTGATTGGACTAAGAATGAAGCACGCTTCAGTAACTGGGATGATTTTTATGAGCCTATTTCGATACGTCCCGGAGTGTTTGACCCGTTGGCTTTAATGTTTATTGTCAGAACAAGAGAAAGCTTTACGGTGGGTGAAACTTTTACAATGCCGGTTACAGACGGGAAAGAGTCTGAAGATGCAGAATTTACGGTGGTTAAAAAAGAGACGATACGTGTGCCTGCAGGAAGCTTTGAAGCTTACAAAATATTGCCAAAGCTAAAGCATGTAGGAGGTGTTTTCAGTAAGAGCAAAAAATCTAAGATGTATGTGTGGATTTCTGCTGACGAAAAACATTTGCCATTGAAACTGAGTAGCTCAGTGATTGTTGGGTCTTTCTCTGTGACTTTGCAATCTATGGAGTCTCCTAGTGATCCGGAGTATCTAGAGTCCATACGTACGGACCGACGCAAAGAAGATCATGGACGCCGTGGGTTTTCTTCACGGAGACGTCGCTAGGGCTGGGTGGCTGAGGGCCCATTTGCTTTCAAGTGTGTTACTTGGAATGTCTAGAGTAGCTAGAGGGAGTTGCGTTTTAAGGCCAAAGGTAGGTTTGAGAGGGCCGCGGATCCCCAAAACACCTATTTTGTGAATGGCTTCTAGCCCACAGATTAGGTTTTCGAGTGACAAAAGCTTTTCTTGGCTCATCCCTTTTTTTAAGGCTTTATTGGGCTGCAGTAGAGAGATCTCTATTTCTTCAGATTTCTCATGAGGGATTGCTAAGGCGTAAAGAGCTAGTTGTAAGTTTTTGCCTTCTTGGATCTTTTTAACTGTTAGTGGATCTTGTTGGCCTGTTTTAAAATCAAAGAGCCAGCAGGGGCCATCTGTATTCGGTTGCTTTGCAAAAATTAAGTCAACACGTCCATAAAGAGGTATGTTTAGAGGTGGCCTAGCAGGAGTGTTGAGGGCATGCTCCATAGACATAAAAGGCCAGTCTGCTGTGATTTCTGTGAGTTGTTTGAGGAGCTTTAGACTCGTTCTTAATGCTTTGCGCCAGGTCGCAATCCAGTATTGAGGGAGCTCTCGGCCTAATTGTTGGTAAGTGTTTTGAGCCTGGGTAAAAGTGCTTTGAGCTTTTTTGAGGGTGGAGGCTTCCCAGTCTTTGATTTTTGGGCTTGGGGCAAAGCAACTGTTAGCTTCATCCCAAAGTAGCCAGCGATGGGCCCAAGTCCCTAGAGTGAGTGCATGGATAGACTCCTCTTTAGCGCAGAGCTCTTTTCTTGTTTTAAGAATGTTTTTAAACCATGCCCGTGATGGATTGTTTAAGGCATCTTCCCAAGATTTGCAGGGGAGCAAGATGCCTTCTTGAGGTGGGGTCTGAAAAGAAAATTCGTAAGGACCGAAAGGCTCTGAAGGATTTCGCCGCGCTTCGTAGGCAATTCGGGTGGAGCTTATGGTGTCGTGAATAGACGTTGTTGTCGGTTCTTTTTGTGTGCTTTTTTGAGCCGCTTCAAGAAGGTTTGGGGTGAGTAGGCGGTTTTGCTGGAGTGCGTATAATAAGATGAGCCAATGGCTAATAGGGTTGTTTTGGTGGTTTTGCTTGAGTGAGGCACTTAAGCTTAATGCCTGCTGCGGCATGCCGATAAGTGTGGCAAGGCATGCTTTCTTTTGGGCATTAAGCATTGATGAAGAGGTGAGTAGCGTATGTTTTCTTTTAAAGACTAAGTGCCCCTCGCCTTGGCTGCCAGTGCATAAAGCTTTTTGGTTGTAGCTTAGGAGAGTTTCTTCATCTAGAAAAGGGAGTTCCTGGGTAGGTGGGGACCACGCCTTTTCTTGAAGACCTGCTAGGGTGAGGTGAGACCACGATTGAAGAGCGGCTTCATTAGCAGTAATGAGGTGTAGCCGAGCAAAGGGATGTTTGCCTGAAGGAGATTGGCTCCGGTGGGCTGGGGTTATGATTTCGGTAAGCCAAGCGAGGAAAGGAGACAGTTCTAGTGTTTCTTCTGTCTCTTGTTTGAGGAAGTCACCTTGGGCAACGAGCATCTTTAAGGTTTCGGACTCTAAGATGAGCTCTAGGCTTTTATAGGCTTTTTGAAATAGCTGTTCAGGTGTATCCGTTGTTGGTAGGAGCGGGTATTTCTCCCAGAAACGAAGGATGGCTGATGAGGTGTTCTGTTGGCGTAAGTAAGTATTCAGGACAGAGAGTTCGTCTGTCATGATTTCAAAAAATGCTTGCTGGTACTTCTTCTTAAAGGTTTCGAGCGTGCAATAGTCTAGCTTTCCGTGATGGTGAAGGCATTCTGCAAAATGGAGTAGGGCATCAACATTGGCTTCTTTTTGAAGCTGTGCCCAGGCCTCTAGGCATAACTGTTCTGTAGATGGAGCACAGCGGTGGCCAAGGTGATCGTAGTGGGGAATGTTTTTTAACTGAAGTTGACGTGCAATAGCCCAGGCCAAGGGACAGGTTTGAGAAGGAAAAATGATCCCCAAGCGCGTGCAGGTAGGGTCTTGAAGGGTGTGTAAGGCTTGAGTAACGAGTGCTTTTGCCTCTTGGTCTGGAGATTCATGTATGTGAAGCGACGGGGCATGGTTACTTGGGGTAGGGGTGTCTTGTTCTAGCGCGTACTGCCAGGCTTGGAAAGGGCGTGGTGACTCTTCTTGTGTGGGGAGTGGAATGGCAGGAGTGAGGCGCTCTTCCCAGGTGCCCAACCAGGCTTCTTCAGCTAAGGTTGGAGGTGTATAAAAGCTGCACAGGCTTGTACTTTTAGACACGTTAGCAGCGGCCTGGAGGAGGTGTAGATGCTTTGTGTTTTTTCCTGAGAAGCCGTAAAGCAACAAGCTGTCAAAACAGTGGGAGTAATTGGCTATTTGATCCTTTAGGAATAAATCATATTGCTGGATGGTCCATAGGCCTTTTTCTTCAAGTGTGTGGGTGAAGGCCTCAGCGAGTTCTTGGAGTGCTGTGCTTGGGAAGTCTTTGGCGTGCCACCCAGCACCGCAGAGCTCATCGTAGAGCTTAAGGAAGGACTCTGGTTGATATTTAAGAGACTGCGCTGTTTTATTATGGGGGAGCTTTGTAATGGTTGTGCACAGCAACAGACGCAAGTCTTCGCGCAAGGCAATAAGGGGGCGCTTTCCTGTATGGTCGCCTAGCTTTTTGCGTAAGGCTCCAGGAGTGAGGAAGTGAACCCCCCAGCAGCCTTGACCAAGTTTTGCCCATGCTTGTTTAAGAAAAAATGCTGTAGAGGTATGCGGGACAACAAGGGCGTGTGTTTTTTTTTCTAGGGCTTGAGTGTGGGCGTCTTTTAGCCACGGTGCTATCACTTGCTGGAAAGCATCGTCAACAGTTTCGGCTAGAAATATCTGATCTTTAATACTCAAATTAAGGTGTTGTTCAGTATCTAAAATAGTGGATCAACACAGCAGGGGTCAATGAGCTTGTCCTGAGAGCCTCCTGCCTCTATATTTATAGGTAGAGCTACCCCTCATGAATATTCAGACGATCTATATCGCAGCATACCGCTATGATTTGCCTTTTACTCGGGCCTGCGTTGCTAGTATCCGTCATTTTTATCCAGAAATCCCCATAAAACTGATAAAAGATTATTTTTATGGGGATTTTAGCACCCAGGAAATTGAGAAAACCTATGGGGTGGGTGTTCTTGAAACACAGCAGCGTGTTTTTAGTTGGGGGTTCTCAAAACTTGAGCCCCTCTTTTTAGAGAAAAAAGAACGCTATTTAGTCTTAGACTCTGATATTGTGTTTGCGGGTAAGGTGTTAGATTTGCTGAACCAGCACCAGGATGATTTTATCGTCGACCATGAATTGTGCACGGATGCTTTTGTGGCTTCGCACTATTTTTCTTTAGAAGAGCTTGCGCGTATTGACCCTGACTTTGCCTTCCCTGGTTTTACTTTTAATACAGGGCAGATTGTAGGGACTTCGGGGATTTTTAAACGGTCTGACTTTGATGGGCTCGTTCATTGGGAACTAGGGAAGCCACCGCAATTGAATTACCCGAGCGCCTTTAAATTAGGAGAGCAAGGTTTGATTAATTACTTTTTAACAAAGCAGGCCTCATTAGGAAAAATAAGCCTTAAGCGTTTAGATTTTATGCAGGTGGGCGACACTCAAAAGCCCATAAGCCTAGAAGATTGGGAACGTGGAGAGGGCTACCCTTTCTTGATTCATTGGTGTGGCCTGAGGCGTGGGGCTTTTGATGAGATGATTAATGGCCACATCGTTGATTATTTTAGCAGAAAGTACTACGAAAAGATTTCTTTTGGTCGATTTAAACAATGGATACGCCCTCTGGCCTTTAAATGTTACCAGGACCTTAAAGAAAGCGTAAAGAAACTTTTGGGACGTTGAATTATGATTCGAGTTTATGTTGCAGAAGATGAAGTGCTCTTGCGGGATTTTGTAGATGCTTTTTTCAAAGGAGAGCCTACTTATGAGCTGGTAGGGTTTGCTCGTGATGGGCAAGAAGCTTATGAGGCTTGCTCTAAGCTTAAGCCCGAGCTTGTGATTCTTGATGTGATGCTCCCTAAGCTTAATGGAATTGAGGTGCTTGAGCGTCTGAAGAAGGAACTCCCTAATACGAAGGTGTTGGTGTGTTCTTCGATTCAATCGCCCAAGCATATGCAGCGTATATTAAAAGCGCAGGCGGATGGGTTTTTAGAAAAAGGCTCTGGATTGCAGGCATTTTCAGAGGCTGTCCATCAGGTAGCTTCGGGGAGGTCTTACTTTAGCCCTCAGATCCTTGAGGCTTTGCGTGATATGGCTCTTAACCCTGAGTTTAGTGACTCTCTGGCTGATTTGACTGCGCGTGAGCGTGAGATCCTCCAACGCATTGCTGAAGGAGCTACTAATAAAGCGATTGCTGAAAGCCTTGGGCTTAAGCTAAAAACCGTCGAAACACACCGCGCAAATCTTATGCGTAAGGTGGGTGCGCATAATGCCGCAGACCTAACGCGTTTCGCAGTGGACCAGGGGCTTATTCAATAAAGCCTTCGGTAGTTGTCGTTGGGTTTTTTACCTCAACAGCTTTGGTTTCTCCATTAGGAACAACGGCACCACCAGAGATGATGAGTTTCATTCCATCTGCGACAGACATGTCTAGGTGAACGACATCTTCTTCGGGGAGCATGAGTAGGAACCCGCTGGTAGGGTTAGGCGTTGTGGGGATAAAGACATTTACAACAACTTGGCCTGTCTTCTCTTGGACTTCTCCTTTGGCTTTATTGGTCAGAAAGCCTAGGGCGTAGACGTTTTTGCGTGGGTAATGAACTAGCACGACTTCTTGAAAGACTGCACGGTTTTCTTTACCGAAAGTGTCTACAATTTGCTTAACAGTGTTGTAGACAACTTTGATAAAGGGAACACTTGTGATCAAACGCTCGGCAAAGCGTAAAGCAAGACGCCCTAAAAAGTAGTTTGAGAATAGCCCCAACAGGGTGATAAGCATGACGATGATGAGCGTCGAGAGGATATTCAGTAAGATATCGACCCAGACTTTATCGCGAAGGGAAGCGTCAATGAAGCTAAAGAAATGTTTGCTGGCAGGGGCTCCTATCTTTTCGAGCAAGAAGCTCACGACAATAATCGTAGCTGCTAGGGGAAGCAGGAGAACGACTCCTGAGAAAAATGCGTTGCGTAGGGATTTGAGCATAATCTAAAGGGAAAACGAGGGTAGACTATCATTTTTGTCGAGGGCATCCAAGGCTTTTTTTTCGGCTTGGCGCATAGCCTGGCGGTCTGTGTCATTACGGTCATCAAAGCCTGCTAAATGAAGCCAACCGTGGACAAGATAGAGGCTAAGCTCCCGAGAGAACGGTTCATCGAGCTGTGCACTCACTTCACGGGCTCTGTCTACCGATACACAGATTTCTCCGGCGAAGTCTTCGTTTGGGTTTCCGGGAAAGGTCATGACGTCTGTGGGGGCGGGATTGTCCATAAATTCGTCATGGATCTGCGCTAAGGTTGCATCATCGACGAAAGCGATGGAGAGCTCTCCTTTGGGGATCGGGCAGAAATCAAGCTGGTCTAATGTGGCAAAGAGGGCAAGGAGCGCGTCTTCATTAAAAGAAAGTTGAGGGTATTGATTGTTAATAGAAACAACTCGCAAGGGCTTACTCCTCTTCTTTTTTCTCTTCTTTGTTTTTTCTGGCTGCTTCCTTCTTGGGGTATTCGACGCGCGAGTGAAGCATGTTGAGTATGGTGATATTAAAGCTCTTTTTAATCTTGCGCATTTCTTGCATGGTAATCGGGCATTCATCGAGTTGATGATCCTCAAGCCGTTCTTGGAAAATTTGATCAATCAGCTCTTGGACGCTTTGGGCACTGACTTTCTTTAAGCTTCTGCTGGCTGCTTCGATAGAATCTGCAAACAGGACGATGGCACTTTCTTTAAAGCGTGGGCGTGGGCCGTCATAACGGAAGATCGATTCGTCTACCTCATCCCCTTCATAGCTGACTTGATCTGTCTTGTGGAAGGGAAGTTTGGCCTGGCTTTGGTTTTGCTTGAGAGCTTTATCGTAAAAGAATTGGATGAGCGTTGTTCCGTGGTGTTGTTCGATTACATCGATGATGATTTGAGGCAACTTGGCTTCTTTTGCCATCTCGGAGCCTTCTTTAACGTGGCTTTTGATGACCAGCGCACTCATGGATGGGCTCTTTTCTTGGTGGGGGTTAAAATTGTCTTGTTGGTTCTCGGTGAAATATTCCGGCTTAACCATTTTGCCGATATCGTGGAATAAGGCACACACGCGACAGATCAGTGGGTTTGCTCCAATTTCAGCGGCAGCACGCTCTGCAAGGTTAGCGACCATGAGGCTGTGGTGGTAAGTGCCTGGTGCAACCATTTGAAGGCGGCGGAGTAGGGGGTGGTTAAAGTCTGTTAGCTCTAGGAGGGTAATGTCCGTGGTGTATTTGAAGAGGTTTTCTAGAAGGGGGAGGACACCGATGATGATTACCCCAGTGAGGGCACCGCTAAAAAGTGCGAGGCCCATTTGGCGGCTGATGGTAGCGATATGCACATCAGACAAAAGGCCGATCACCAGGGCAAACAAGGCCATAACGATCCCTCCGAATAAACTCGCACGGACAACTTTTAGACGTTGTCGAATGTTTTGAGAGTAGTAGACCCCTATGAGACAAGAAAGAGTCCCCGCGAAAAGGAAGTCAAAGCCCATACCCTGCATCAATACGTTCAGGGTTGTGATAAGGATAGCCATGAGGATGGCTGGGGCTACTCCCATCATTATAGTAGTGAGGATAGGTCCAATAGCAATCGGGGCGGTATAGGGGAGGATGGCCAAGAAATGGGCGTTGGTACTGAGTAGAGAAGTGTCTGCAAGCTCGAGCAAAAGGCGTATCAGGATGAGGTTAAACACCATGATCGTTGCCATGAGTAAAAGGTGCTGTTTATTTTTACCCAGGTGAGGCATGCTCAGCTGCAGGTAAAGAAACGCCCCGATAAGGATCATGAAGGCAAATAGAGACCTTTGGATGAGTGAGTTGGTAAGACCTAGGCCTAAGTCTTGGGCCTCGCGGAGCTTTTTACGGTAGACTAAGAACTGCTCGTATTTCTCTGCGGTGACTAGCGTGTTGGGTTCGATAATGGTTTGGTCTTTGGCTACATGTACGGTGATGGGGCCAAGGGTGTCGAGCATCTTGAGTATCTTCTCTTCACTTTTGATAGCATCGTAGGTGAGGTTGGGGGCGACCCCAGCTCGCAAGATACGGTAGAGGATCTTTGCCTTTTGAGGGTCAATCTCTAGGGCAGAAAGGTTAATCCGTAGGAAGCGTAAGGCCTCCTCTTCGCTTTGGGCCCGTACTTCATTTTGATAGCCGTCAATTTCGATGCTGAAGAAGTAAGGTTGTTCGGGGTTGACGGGGAATGTGGATTGATTGGGGTCAAATATACCTTCTCGAAAAATCTCTCTTAGGATAATAAGGCCTTCGGAAAACATGCGTGCCCGTTCTTCACGCTGTGTATATAAAACCAGGTCGAGCAAATCTTCGGTGTTGGTATGGAGGTTTTCGGATTGGCTTAGGGCCCGTCGGAACGTTTCGACAAGGTCTGGGGCTTCATCTTGAGGGAGGGTGCTTAGTTTTATTTGAAGCTCATCAAGTCCATCCTGGAGGACAAGGATTTTGTCGCGGAAGGATTCATAAGGAGTCAGTGATAGGGTGTAGACAGGAGCAATGCGTTGGCGCTCGGATGTACGCCGGTCTTCTGTAAGGGCTTTACTTTCGTAGGAGAAGGGGAAGTCTGCTACGATACGTGTCTTGGCAATCTGGTTGAACAGGACTTGAGGGCCTGAGGGGGCTTGTCCTACAAAACAGATAAGGATGATGAGGCCAGTAAAAAGAAGAAAGATCAGTGTGGAGATTACAACACTGGTTCGGAATAGCCGGAAAGGAGGGTGTGTTTGGCTACTGTGACGCTTGCGGCGCACTTCAGCCATTTGCTCTTTCTTGCTCTTTTTCTTGCTTAGTAAGCCCATAGAAACCCCTTTATTCTACCCTTGTAGTGAGATCACTCAAGCAAAACGGTTATTTTCTGCGAAAAAATGATCATAAGCCTCGATAATGTCCTGAACAAGGGGGTGGCGGACAATATCCTTGGTCTCGAAGTAGAATAATTTGATACCCTGGACTTTATTGAGTACTTGTACGGCTTGCTTAAGGCCTGATTGCTTGGCGTGAGGGAGGTCAACCTGGGTGATGTCTCCAGTAATGACCATCCGACTATCATCACCGAGGCGGGTCAAGAACATGAGCATCTGTTCTCGAGAAGTATTTTGAGCCTCATCCAGAATGATGAATGCATTAGAAAGTGTACGCCCGCGCATATAGGCAAGGGGGGCGATTTCGACCAGGCCTTTTTCGATAAGCCGGTCTGCATCGTCTTTCCCGATGATGTCGTACATCGCATCATAAATAGGACGCAGGTAAGGGAGGATCTTTTCTTGGAGGTCCCCCGGGAGGAATCCGAGTGCTTCACCAGCTTCAACCGCAGGGCGGGTTAAAAGAATTTTAGAAACTTTATTTTCAAATAAGGCTTGGAGGGCTGCAGCCATTGCTAGGTAGGTTTTTCCTGTTCCTGCGGGGCCTACACCAAACACAATATCGTGTTTTTGAATAAATTGTACGTAGCGCTTTTGACCAATCGTTTTAGGGATTACGCTGCGATCTTTAATCTTGAGTGTGATCGGTTTGCTGAAAATCTCGAAGATTTCGTCTTTTCTGCTTTCTGCTACGGCGGTTAAGATATGCTTAAAGTCAGAGTCTCTTATAGATAGGCCTTGGTTGCGGCCTAGCTCTAAGGTCTCAAAGAGGTCTTCGACTTTTTCGATATTATGCTCATCGCCTTCTACTTCTAGCCAGTCTTCGCGGGTGGCTAGGTTGACATTGAGTCGTTCTTCGGTTCGGGTGAGGTTCTGGTCGTTGTTAGCGTAGAGCTGGCAGAGATGACGTGCGTTGGGGAAGTGGAGTGTTTTACTGGGCATGATAGGGAGGGTAAATGCGCTAGATAACTATTGGGAGTTTTTAAGGCAAGCACTCAGACGTTCCCACATAGCGTCGAGCCCTTGAGAGAGTATTTTAGTGTCCGCAGTAACGGGCATAAAGTTTGTGTCTCCCTCCCAGCGGGGGACAATATGGACGTGGATATGGTCAGGGATTCCGGCCCCCGCAGCACTGCCGACATTAATGCCTATATTAAAGCCATTAGGCTTAATGGCCTCAGTTAGGAGGTTTTGGGCCTTAATAATAGCGTCCATAAGCTCGGTTCTTTCTTCGGGCTGGAGGGCCTCCATAGAGCCTACCTTCCGGAAGGGTACTGCCATCAAGTGCCCCGCATTGTAGGGGAATTTATTTAGAATCAGATAGCACGTTTTGCCTCGCCAGATAATATAGACATCCCGGTCGTTTTCAGCCTTGGGGAGCTCTACAAAAAGGTCTGCGCCTTTGTGGTCTGCGTTCTTAGGGCACTCTATATATTCGGTGCGCCAGTAGGAATGAAGGTGCTGCATATAATTTTACTTAAAGCACTAATTTCCAACAGTCTAGACCTTTTTGGGGAAAATGGGAAGGAGAAAGTCTGTGTCCTGCCTGGGCTGGGGGTTAGGGTAGGTGGTGCTCAGGGCGGGACTCGAACCCGCACGGCTTGCGCCACACGCCCCTCAAGCGTGCGTGTCTACCAATTCCACCACCTGAGCGAAAGACTTATTTACATGCTTTTTATAAAAAGCATTGTCTGTGGAAGAATTGAAGGTGTCGTTTTAGATTTAAAATGCAATAAAAAAACAACCTGAATTACACTTATCATGAGCCCAATCATGCATAAATATGCGTTTTTTCGTTGACCTCGATGCCAGAAAATCGTCTATTTTATTATAGTTAGAGGCCTTTTGGGGCTTTCATAACATTCCTATCCGTAGGGTCCTCTTAAAAACTCGATTCCCCACAAACCTATGAAAACACCTAAGATCTTAGCCTGGAATAGCTTTTCCGTGCAGTCTTGTTTTCCTTGTTTTTATGCGGGTTTTTAAGAGGATCCTCCAAACTTAGAATCACCAAACAAAAGAAAAACGATCTATGAACAAACAAGAAATTGTAGAGATTGTCCAAAAGGAACTATCAAAAGAAGAAGATACCTCCAAGGCAGCAGCAGAGCGTGCGCTTAACGCTGTTCTTGAAGCTTTCCGTAAGTCCATCAAGAAGGACGGCGGATGCAGCATCGTAGGTTTCGGTTCTTTCTCAGTGACTAAGCGCAAGGCTCGTACTGGTGTAAACCCACAAACCGGTGAGAAGATTAAAATTAAGGCTTCTAAGAGCATTAAGTTTAAGCCAGCTGCTGCGTTTAAGGAACTTGCTTAAGTTTTCCTTTCCTTTAAAGGATTTAAAAAAGCCAGGTGTAATAACCTGGCTTTTTTTGTACTTCGAGTAGAAGACTCTTTTTAAATTTGTGGGGCTTCAGGTTTTTCTAAAGCAGCAATGGCTTCCATAATTCTGTTAGAAGCTGTTTGGTAGCGGTCAGGATCAGATTTTCCGGGGTCGTAGTCTTTGGGGTATAAGGTAGGCCCATAAACAATATGCATCCTTGCTTGGAGGTTGGGGAGTTTGCTGCCGCGCTTAAGGGCCTCGAATGCACCATAGACACGTGTGGGCACTACAGGCACTTGAGTTTTGCAAGCAATGAGCCCGACACCGCGTTGAGCTTTTTGGAGGGTGCCATCAGGCGAGCGGGTCCCTTCGGGGAAAAGGGTTAAGCCTTCTCCACTTTTAAGTACTTTGAAGACACGTTTAAATGCGCTGACGTCTGAGTCTCCATCGCGGTCAACCGGAATGGTATTGATATTATGCAGTAGCCAGCTTGCAAAGCCGGGCTTAAAGAGCGTTTTGCGGGCAAAGTAGTAAAGATCTCGGGGTAGGAGGCAGCCTGTAGCAGGAGGGTCAAAGTAGCTAACGTGGTTGGAGGCGAGTATGAAGGCTCCTTTGGCAGGTACATTAGCTTTGCCGTGTACTTCGATACCAAAAAGAATAGAGAAGACACTCGAGCAAATCCCTTTAGCGATTTTATAAACAAAATTTACTTTAGGCATAACCAATGGTCTCTGTGATGAAGGTGACTACAGCCTCTAAGTCGCGCTCTGATGTGTCAATTTTGATCGCTCCTTCTGGGCATTTAAGGGGAGCGTGTTTGCGTGTGCTGTCAATCTTATCGCGCTTTTCAATCATGTCTTTTTGACCTTCTTGCTGCCGGCGTTTCGAGCGTGTGCTTGGGTCAGCAAATAAGAAGAAGCGGTGGTCTGCATCAGGGAGCACGACTGATCCAATATCACGACCTTCCATAATGAGCCCGTTAAAGTGATAGTTTTTAGCTTCTTGAATGGTATTGCGCTGATAGTCTAGAAGGAAAGCACGCACTTCGGGGAGTTGGGCAAACCCCGATACTGTTTCGTTAACCTCAACGCTGCGCAGTTCTGTTTCATGAGGGAGGTAGCGGTTGATACGGATGAGTGCGCGGTGCCCCGAGACCTCGGTCGACAGAGGCACTGTATCTAGAAATCCTTTGATAGCTTCTGTTTGATCAGGTTGGAGGCCTGCCTGAAGTAAGCATATGGTTACGGCGCGGTAGTGTGCCCCTGTGTCTACATGCATGAAGTTGAGTTTGTCTGCTATCATACGCGAGGTGGAGGACTTGCCTGAGGCAGCAGCTCCATCAATCGCAATTGTTATGAATGGCTTATTATCTGTCATTGTGAAGATCCTTAAGGATTTTAAAGAAATTTGGAAAGGTTTTCTTGCAGCACTCAGGATTTTTAATGCTTATCCAGGGCCTACCGTCTGTGTGAAGGTCATAGGAGCCTAAGATGGCAAAACTCATCGCGATACGGTGGTCACTATAAGTTTCAATTTCTACAGGCTTTTCCTTGGAGTATTCTTTGAGTCGATTACGGTCCGGGGTGATGGTAATAGAGTCATGAGTGGTGGATACGGTTTGGCCTAATTTCTTAAGTTCGGTAGCCATTGCATGGATCCGGTCTGTTTCTTGTTGGCGCGTATGCGCAATGCCCCAGATGTGAGTTTTTGTCTCAAGCAAAGGAGCGCTGGCGGCGGCTGTTAGAAAAGTATCTGAGATGGCATTAAAGTTAGCCTCGATGCCCGTTGGTTGGAGCGTTGGGTCTGCTGTGATTTGACAGCCATTTTCTTTAAAGCTTATCCAGTTTTGCCCAGGGTCAATAATCTTAGCAAAAGCAATGTCGCCTTGAAGCTTACTTGTGCAAAGTTGATTGAGCTGTAGGTGGGCTTGCGTGAAACGCGGTAGAGTAAGAAAGTAGCTAGCAGCAGTGGCATCAGGTTCGATCATGTAAGCTTCTGTGCGTGTGTACGGAGGCTCTGTGCAGGGTGGGAAATATAGAGTATTGTTTTTTGTAGTGTAGCGCGCGTAGCCAAATTGTTTCATCATGGACAGCGTCATTTCTACAAAAGGGCGTGAGACCGTGTCTCCTATAAGCTCGATATGCAGTCCGGCAGGCGCAAAGGGTGCAATGATCAAAAGGGCTGAAAGGATTTGACTGCTTTGGCTTGCATCGACTTTAAGGTGCTGGCTGTTAAGTCCATTTGTTTTGAGTGTGATCGGGAAATGATGGGCTTCTCCAGAATACTCTATGCTTGCTCCTAAGGCTTCGAGTGCATCAAACAAACCGCGCATAGGACGTGTATGCATTTGGGTAGAGCCAACAAGTGTGTAGCTGCCTGATTTATTGAGGCACAGTGCTGCAGTTAGAAAGCGTGCAACTGTTCCGGCATTACCGAGTTGAAGGTCGGCTTCTTGTTTGGGGATCTGTCCTGCTTGCCCAGTAACTGTCACGCGGTCCTCTTGCCTTTCTAAGGAGAATCCTAGGGCCTTTAAGCCTTCAGCCATAAGAAGAGTATCTTTACTCTGGGGTACGTTATGTAGGGTGAGTGTTTGATTGCTCAGAGCACTCAGCAGCAAGGCCCGGTTCGTGATGCTTTTCGACCCAGGTAGTGTGATAGCCTTATTTATTGGGCGTGTTAATGGCTGGATGAGCTCAGAAGTCATTTTAAAGACTCTATCATCCTCCTATAGTTAGCCTCTTTCAAGTCTTATGATCCCAGAATCTCTTTATTTCTCGTGGGGCAAATCGCCGAAGAATAAAATTGCGCTCGATCAAAGCCTTTCTTAGAGTTAGGGCACTTCGTATTTTGCTAAGTGTAACGATTTATCAACTCCATGAACTCTCCTATCCTTCGTAAAGCCCGTGCAGGTTCTGTTCGCCAGCTCTCCATCTTCTCTGAGCACAAGGTGGGGCGTTTGAATGAGCTTGTCCGTTTACTCTCTTTCCAAAATATCCACGTGCTTGCTTTGTGTAGCATGGATGCTACAGACAGTTCAATCATCCGTTTTATTGTGGATTATACGGACCGTGCATTTGCTATCCTAGAGGAAAACAATTTCGCTTTTAATGCTGTAGACGTAATTGCTGTAGAGCTTGATACTGCAGATCAACTTAAACGGGTGACAGGCTCTTTAGTTGAGGCAGAGATTAATGTTCATTACGTATACCCTTTCTTGATGCGTCCCAATGGTCGCTCGGGCTTAGTCTTCCGCTTGGAAGATAACGATCTAGCCTGTGAGGTGCTAACTCACCACCAAGTAAAGGTTCTGTCTGAGTCAGACATTGCCCGCTAAGGCCTACTCTAGGGTGTTGCCCTTCATGATCCGCCACCAACCGGCTCCTTTGAGCCTACTGAAGAAACGTGCTAGTCTTGAAAAGTCTTCTGTCGATTGTGAGGGCTCTTGCAGAGGATCAATAGGCCCTAAGTAGCGGCCTTCTTTTCCGTCAAAGATCCCTTCATGGGTAAGTACATTACCGTGGCCTAAGCCTAATTGGAGAGCTTCTTCATCAAGGATGTTGTGACCAAAGGCATAATATTCAAACCCAGTTGGAGCGATCATTTCGATAAGGGTTGCAGGGATGTCGGTATGAGAACCAGCTGCTTGAGTCGGCACCTTATAATTATTCAAGCCTTCTGGAGAATATATGACTAAGGGAACTAGGTAAGCTTCGGCCGCATTAGGGGTTTTGTTTAAGAAACGGCGTGAGGAGTGGTCTGCGGTAATAAAAAAGAGAGGGGCCTCTAGTTCTTCTGAAGCATTCTCTACAAAATCACCGACGCACTTGTCGCAATACCAGTAGTGTCCAAGCATCTCGAGGCTATTCGTTCCATCATAAACAGCTTGTAAAGACTCAGGCATTGCCTTGAGCGGGAACCCGGCGCCATAAACATCCACGTCGTGAGGCGGGTGGTTTGTAGTCGTCATGATGACACTTAAGCTCGGTTTATCCGGATCAATCGTTTTTAAGATGTGTTCGAATAAGTATTTGTCTTCAACCCCCCAGCGATTTCCGGGTAGGTTGTCAGTTTTTTGTAAAGCGGCGCAGCCATGGATGTGGTCAAAGCCTTGGTTGAGCGCAAAGGGCCCTAGGTTTTGCCAAGAAGTGCTGCCCCCATAAAAGAAATGTGTTTCGTAGCCGAGTTGCTTGGCGATTTTAGCAATTGAGGTGGGGTAAGTTTGAGCGGAGGATTGCTGCCACTGGGTGAATACCCCAACTTCGGGGAGGCCTGTCATGATACTAACGAGGGACTCCATCGTGCTGCTCGCTGCTGAAGTAAATGCAGGCACCGAAAGGCCTTTGTCTGCCATTTCTTGAAGCCTTGGCATTAGGTTGAGCTCATCATAGGGCGCCATCATGGGCCATTTCTCTTGGCTTTCCATGACGACAATAAAGATATGCTTGGCGTTTACCTTGGGCCCTTCTTGTGCTTGTTTAGCAAAGTACTCATCAAAGTTTGTAGGCTCAGAGGGGTTTTCTGGGAATAACCCTTTTAGGGCATCTTTGATAGAGCCTTCGGTGTAGTAAGCCTCTAGGCCATGAACACTATGGGCTTGTAGGTGGAAGCGGTAGGTAAAGAATAAGGCGTAGTAGTGGTTAAGCGTGATGTTGGTGAGGAACTGTTCATCTGTTACTTGGACTTCACGCTCTTTGAGGAGGCGCCCATAGATAGTGCCCCGGGCTGCAAAGACAATGCAGGCAACTGTTACTAGGGTAACAAGACCTTTGAGGGCCCAAGGACAAGGTTTGGTATCAAGGCCTTGTGTGGAGAAAACAGGGATGCGCATCCAGCGTTTTACAGCCCAGAGGTTGATACTCAGTAAAAGGACTACGGCTACTAAAATGCCGATGACAGGGTAGGTCTTCCAGACCGTTTCTACAATGGCACTGAGGTCATCATAGACTAAGCCAAAAATCCAGTGGTTGAACTGATCGTGGTACTCTGCAAAAAAACCAATGTTGATGATCCCCAATATTACAGTGAGGCTACTTAAGAAAATGCCAAGGCCTCTGCGTAAATGATTGAGCCAGCGTTCTATTGTGGGCGTAACTAAAAAGAAGCTTAATAGTAGCGTTGGAAGGATGGCAAAGGTTGCCATACGGCAGTCATAGAGCCACCCTTGCTTGAGGGCCAAAAATAGGTTAAGCGCAGTTCCGGTTGCCTCGCGGTGGTCATAAAAAGTAACCAACAAGCTAAGTCTGCATAGCATAAGCAGCCCAATGTAGTAGAACCACAATTGAATATCTTTTAGCCAGTGATGATACATCCGGTGCCAACTAAAGCGCTTGTAGGAGGAGGATTCCATAAGAAGGCTTATTCTTGAGGGCTCCGGGGTTTTGTCAACGTTGATTATTTTTTATTAACAAGCTCTTCAGGTACTGTAATACCCAGATTATCAGCCACTTTGTGATTAATTATCAGCTCAATTTTTTCAGGGTCTTCTACGGGCATATCCCCAATAGACTTCCCGTGTAGTACCCGAACGGCCATTTGCCCGGTTTGTAAGCCAATCGCGTATTCATCAAAGGCTAAGCCCATAAGTGCCCCTTGCTCAACGGCTTCGACGTAAGAGGCAAATACAGGGATTTTTGCCTTATGAGTGACTTTTAGTAGAGCCGGTAGGGCTGAGGCAATGGTGTTATCTTGCAGTAAGAATATGGCATCTACTTTCCCCATAAGATTACGCGTAGCCATTTGGACATCCCCAGAGGTGTTCGCTGCTGCTGGGATGACCTTTAGGCTCAAACTTTTTGCTACTTGAGTAGTTTCTTCAAGTAGCTGGATGGAGTGAGCCTCCCCATAATTAAGCACGATGCCTATGGTTTTAGCTTTAGGGAGCACTTGTTTAATGAGTGCTAGTTGTTTGCCTAGAGGCGAGACGTTCCGTGTCCCGCTTACCATTCCGCCTGGGTGCTCAAGATTATTGACTAGGCCTGTTCCCAGAGGATCACTAATAGACCCAAAGATGATCGGAGTCTTGAGCTGTTTGGTGGCTTTCATCGCGGTTTGCACGGAGGGGGTGGCAATGGCGATGATGACATCTGGATTCTTGGAGGCAAACTTCTGAGCAATTTGTGCAGCTGTGCTCATGTTGCCTTGAGCATTCTCGAAAAGGATGGTCGCGGTTTTGCCGTGGATGTAGCCGGCTTGCTCGAGTGCGGTGACTGCACCTGTTTGCACTTTATCTAGCGAGGGGTGCGAGGTGATTTGCGTAATGGCTATAGTTGGGCCAGCTAGCAGAGATGCGGTACTTATAAGAAGTAGCGCACAGATAATACGGGTGTATTTTAAAATAGATATTAAATTCATGAGAAATCTTTAGTTACAGTTATAAAAGGTCAAAAAAAGCCGAAGCGAAAAGCGATCATTAGAGACGCCATCGAAATCGGGTTGACCAAACTGTGCTAAAGAGATTCATAAAATAATTATGGGTAATGTAGTCTTGTTTTTCCCTTAGGACAAGCCCTAAGCTCTTTTGTTTTTTTAACTATTTGGTTAATAAGGGTTTAATACTGTTTTTCATAGTTTTTTTAGAGGCTTAAAATTGCTTTTTTATTCTGAAATCATTAAATATATTGGTTTTTTGTTATAAAATCCTTGACGGAGGTCTGTTTTTGATATTTAAGTATCCTTAATATGTCCGATATACACAGCAATAATAGTCTCCAGATGCAGAATCAATGGGGGGCAGGGGGAAGTCTTAGCGATAGTCGTGAAGAGCGGTCTTTTGGCTTGGGATGCCGGGAAGGCGCTACCAGTGAAGAGTTTTTGGCTTCTTATAGAGATTTTTATAGACGTGCAAAGGAAGCCTTAGAAGCGTGCGAGTGTGACCCTACAGAGGAAAAACATAGTCTAGCGCATTCGATGATTCGAGTCATTGATCAACACAGGCGGGCTTCTCTAGCGGCGGGTGTATCTGAAGAAGACTTAGAATACCAGAGTACCCTCGAGGCAAGTTTGAATAAAATTCATTGCCATGGCCATCATAGTCCAGAGGCCGTAGCAGCAGCCCTTGTAGAATACAATGCAATTTATGAAGCGGCTCAGGAAGCAATTAACAACTATAGAGATGATGTTGCTGGATCTGACTATGAGAGTGCTTTGAGGCTAGTTAAGACAATAGACGCTCACAGGCATATAGCACTTACTGCGGGTGTGTCTGAGTCAGACCTACGATATGAAAGTACGTTGGAAGTGAGTCTTCAGCAGGTGCATGCCCAAAAAAGCCGTAGTACGGAGGAGGTCCAAGCGGCTCTCGAATCGTATAATACGCTTTATGAATCAGCCCAGGAAGCGATCAATAATTATAGAGATGATGCTCCAGGAACTGATTATGAGAGTACCTTTAGGCTCGTTAAAACAATTGATAGGCATAGGCAGGTAGCACTTGCTGCGGGTGTGCCTGGTGCATCATTACGCTACGAGAGTACTCTTGAGGTTCTCCTTCAGCAGGTTTGTCTTGCAAAGAATCAAGCAGATTCTTTGCAGACCCAGGTAGGAGCGCCACCACCCCCTCCTCCGCCACCCCCTTCTTTTTCTTTAGTAGTTGCATCTACTAATAATAGTCGGGCGACGACACTTTCTGAGCAGCTTGGGCATCGCCGTAGTATGGTTGAAGCAGAGAGTGTTTCAGCTAATGATGATGCGATGAGACAAGCCCGCCAGCAAGCAATAGTCCGCGAAGAGCAAGCGCGTGAAGAGCAGGAGCGTAGGCGTAATGAGCTTCAAGAGAATATTAATCGCACAAATGAGAGACGCCAAGCGGGGGGTATGAGTGCCCTCTTTGCACAAATTCAAAATAGGCAATCCAATGCTGAGGAACAAGAGAAGCAAGCTTTGTTTCAACGCAGAGAGAGGTTGCTTCCTGAGATTATTAACGCTCTTGATGCTATTTGTAGGGATGAAAATGAATCCGATGCATCAACGAGAGATCGTGGTTTTCGGGCGAATCTGGCTGCCTATTTCGGGCAGACTCAAGTAGAAGCCTCAGCGCGTGTAGAGCGTTCAGCAAAAGATGTGGACTATGATGAGTATGCTACGCACCAATCTCGCTGGGTATCTGCAACAGATCTTTTGGCTGAAATTGTTAAATTGGAGCTCTTTGGTGACATGGCTTATGCAGTGGGAGAGCTTCAGAAAGGTTTTCCTATGGATGCTGGCCGTAATACCTTGATGCGTGCAATTGAAGATAACCTGCTTTCTGTTAAGAGAGAATCTCAGGAGTATGGTGCTGGTGTTCGTCATGTTCAGTCTGTTTTTGATCAGTGTATACAAAATGGCTTAAGTAGAGTAGCTCCTTTATTTAGTGATATGGTGCGTAGCCCTTTGCTGACGGGTGTTGTTCTAGAGGTTTTGTATTATGTGACAAAGTTTGAGGCAGCTAAAGAAGCGCTTAAGGCCTCTGATGAAACGCTACATACGAGTATCACTGAAAATATCCAGCAAGGGATTATGAGTCAGAGTTTATTGTGGGGACAACAAGGCAGCCTGGAGGACAGTGCCCTGTTTAACTCATCCTCTTTATTGGGGAGTATGTTCTTAAGCGGAGAAAATCTTGCTGAATATCGAGCAGAATTACTTCGTGATAAGTTTAATGAGCTTTATAGAAAATTGAGTAATCTAGGTGAAACTGTGGAGCAATGTGCTTCAAGTATAGGTTCTTCAACACGAGACTCTAATGAACGTTCATTGTATTATTACCTCCTCGGAGGAGGGGTAAGTGCTCAGCGGGCCCAGCAAATGGCTATCCGTAAACGCCAAGACTCTCTAGCGTCATTAGATGCTTTGCAGGGGCTGATAGAAACGGTCTCAGGCCTTAAGGGTGAGATTGAAACCTTTAATATATTGCCAGACCAGCAAGAGCGCTTTAATGGTATGTCAGAAGCTTTGATTGGCTATCAGGCTGAGCAAGACCACTTAAAGGCTCATTTTGACCTTTTAGACCTTGAGTTTAGAAGCCAGTACCCGAGGTACATACCTAATGACCGCAATACTGGGGGGAGTGTTCAAGCAAGCCTTTCTAACTCTACAGATTCGACTGGGGGTGCGCCTGACCTGTTGGCCATGGATATTACGCGATTTGAGCAGCATAATGATGAGGCTGAGAATGAAGGTGAAGACCTTTTGAGCAGTATTATCTATGGTGATGATGATTGGGATTAATCCCTAGTATCGTATAAGCCTTTTGTCAGCCTGCTTCCTTGGAAGTGGGCTTTTTTCTTCCTTGGCAGCCTCTTATTTCCTGTTATAATAATATCTTATGAATATCTTAGTCGTGGGCGGGGCGGGCTATATTGGGAGTCATTGTGTGCGCCAATTGCTTGCTGCAGGGCATACTGTTTCGATTATTGATAATTTGGTTTATGGGCATACTCAGGCTGTTCCAGAAGGAACCCCATTCTATCAGCAAGACTTAGGAGATATTGAAGGGGTAAAGACCATCCTACGCCAAGATAAGATAGAGGTTGTCATGCATTTTGCAGCTTATGCCTACGTTGGTGAATCTGTTAATGAGCCGTTTAAGTACTACTTTAATAACTTTGTTGCTACCCTTAACTTACTTAAAGCAATGATTGATGAAGGGGTGAATCAATTTGTGTTCTCCTCCTCCTGTGCGACCTTTGGGACTCCTGAGGAATTCCCGATTACAGAGGATACACCGCAGGCCCCGATTAACCCTTATGGACAAACCAAGCTCGATGTTGAGAATGCGCTGCGTTACCTTTCTAATGCACACGGCTTAAGCTTTGCATCCCTGCGTTATTTTAATGCTTCAGGGGCTGCAGAGGACGGGTCTTTGGGTGAAGATCATGATCCTGAGACGCACCTGATCCCGCTAGTGCTTGATGTTGCCTTAGGGAAACGCCCTTCTGTCCAAATTTATGGGACCGACTATGATACTCCTGATGGGACTTGCCTGCGTGATTATATCCATGTGGATGATATTGCTCGGGCCCATATTATGGTGTTTGATAAGCTTAAGGAGCCTGGTGCCCAGCTTTTCTATAACCTAGGTACACAGAAGCCGACTTCTGTGCGTGAGGTTATTGCAGCTGCTGAGGCTGTAACAGGGCAAAAGATCACCGTAGAGGAAGCCCCGCGCCGTCCGGGAGATCCAGCAGCCTTATATGCAGATGCGAGTAAAGCCAAGCGCGAGTTGGGGTGGGAACCTCAGTTCAAGGATATCCAGTCTATAATAGAAACGGCCTGGAAGTGGGCTAGTCGCCACCCTGAAGGTTACCAAGACCAGGCTAAGGCTTAAGCCTCAGTTGTTACAGACTCAGGTGTTGGGGCAGCTTCGGCCTGGGGTTCTATAGCTTCATCTTGCTCAGCCTCTTTCGGCTCCGTACCTTGGTCAGGTGCCTTTTCTTTTTTCTTAGGCGCTTGCTGTACTGGGGGGATATAGAGATTCCCATTGCCATATTCAGTCACATAGCCACTAGTGACTAGATAGCGAACGTCCTGCATTAATTGGGCTAACTCAGGTGTGTTCTGGAAGTTTCCTGACTCATCTGGGGTGACCCCTAACAGTGCTTCTGGAACTTTATTAATGGGGGTGTTTTCGTTTTGCTCGATGAAATCGATGATTTTTTGGATCGACTCAGAGAAACTACTGCTTTGGTTGCGGAATTTACGTTTAACCCCGCATACGTAGGAAATACCTTTTGGGCCTTTTTTATAAATATTGAACTTCATCCGGCGCAAGCGGCCTCGAATATTATTAGCCGTATCAAGCGGGAAACGCTGTTGACGGTCATGTTCGTGCTCAATGCTTTTTTGGATGGGCCCACGTGGGAGCTCTGGCATGTTTTTACCCGAGAAGCGGACACGGTCTGTCACCGTGAATATTTTTGCTTGGTGCTGGGTAAGTAAGAAATGCTTGGCACTTTCGAGTGTGTCAAAAGTAGGGGAGTCTTCTTCAGTCTCTCCTTTGAAGGTGTAAGTAGTGCGCTGGGTCATTTTTTGGACCCACTGATCAATCAACTCTTGTTCTTTGACCGATTCGATCTTAGCCGAGAATTTCTCAAAAGGAAGGTGGCTTAAGTGAGTACGGTGGTGGTCTTGTAGGAGTTGTTGGTAAAGATGGTAGTTAGGGGGCGCTAGAAGCTCTCCGGTGATTGCGCACCGGTTGACTGAAGTGAAGCTTCCCTTCGGAGGGTCTACGGTTACTTGGGCTGTCGTGAAGAATTGGTCTAGATGCTTTTTGAGCATGTAGTTAAGCGCATCTTCTTGAGTGCCAAAAGGGATAGACTCTGGGCCCGCACAGAAAAACTCTTTGATTTGCTCTTCCGGCTTGGGCTTTAGGATGACCACCCAGCGTTCCGGCTTTTCTAGGATCAAGCGAGTGATCTCGAAAAGCTCGTAGGTCTTGCAGGAGGTGCGTACGGCGCGGGTGAGCGCTCGGAAAGGGATATCCTCCGGGTAGAAGAATACTTCAACGGCAGGAGAAAAGGGTTCTTGTTCTTTTCTTTCACGTTGTTCTCGAGCAGGGCGCCTATCTCGTTTTACGTGTGGTCCTTTTTGGTGGCTAGTCCTTTCTTGATTACCACGGCTACTGCTAGAGCGGCTTTGTTTTTTGAAGGCCGCTGGGCTTGATGTGCCCCAGTCAGGTCCAAAGCTCAGGTTTTCGAGCTCGCTTAAATCAAGTGGGCTTGAATCCTTATTCAGAGAAGTTTCTGCTGGATCAGATGGCTGTGCCATAAGGGCTTACTCTTATCAAAGGATGGCGTTAGGGCAAGGTAAAAATATAGTTTAAGCAGTTGCTGCAACACAGGGGAGTTGTGCAAAAATCATCTTACCCCCTCCGGAAGGAAGGATACTGATAATCTCAACATTAACGGTCTGGTGGAGTAGGGGCCCAGCGCCGTTCACGACAACCATAGAGCCATCGTTCATGTAGCCGATTGCTTGCCCATCTTCTTTTCCAGGCTTTACCAATTTTACTTCGATTTGCTCGCCTACAGAAATTTCCGGGTTAAGGGATTTAGCAAGGTCATTAATATTGAGCCAGAAGATCCCATGGAACTCTGCCATTTTGCCTAAATTATAGTCCGTAGTGAGTAGGTTTGCTTTAAGGCTTTGAGCGACAAAGATAATTTTATTCTCCGCTTGTTGTGGGTTGTCCAGATCACTCTCATGGATCTTGATGGAAATATGAGGCATTGCCTTAAGTTTTCCGAGTGTCTCAAGCCCTTTGTAAGCACGTGTTTTTTCTTTAGTGTCATCAAGCTGTGCCAGTTCTTTGAGTTCATCAATCACGAACTGAGGTACGATGAGGTTTGCTTTCATGAATTGGCTAGCGCAAATACTAAGGATGCGCCCATCCATAAGTGCGCTAGTGTCTACTACTGCTAAAGAGGTATCTACTTTTTGGGGAGTAAAGCGGATATAGGGGATCACTAGGCTGAATTCATCTTTCCCGCGCAAAGCAATAACAGTACTTAGGTACATGCTACTCAAGAACAGCGCTAGTCGGCTAATAAAGAGTGTCTCAGGGTCTCCGTGTTCAAAGAGGGGGGAGGCTGAGATCATGTAGGCAACTAAGGAGCCTACGGCAAGGCCGAAAGTAATAGCTGTGAGCCCACGTAATGAAAACCCCTCGAGCATGATATCGGTGAGGATAACTAGGGTGCCAAGTCCGGTTCCTAGTAGTAAGGCATTAGTTAGTGGGTACTCGGGGTTGATATAGGCAACCAGCCAGCTTCCAGAAACACAGAGTGCCAAAAAGAGGGTACGAATCGTAAAGAGGGTTTTATTCATGATGATAGGGATAGAATGTAATGGGGTATAAAAGAGTTTACACCGCAAATTCTAAGAGAATGTTTTTTATTGGCGAACAAAAAAAACCGCCAAACGGATTTCGTTGGCGGTGTGGCAAAGATTTTTTAAAATCTTAAATCTGTGTTTAAGGTTTAGGCACGACCTAAGTAGGTTTTTTCTTCTGTGCTTACACGGATGACTTCACCTTCTTTAATAAAGAGAGGGACCTGAACGATCAGTCCGCTTTCGGTGGTCACTGGTTTTTGAACGTTACCTGCAGTATCTCCGCGGATAGCCTCAGGGGCTTCAACAACTTTCATCTCTACCGCTGCCGGGAGTTGTACTTGAACAGGGCGATCATTCACGAAAAGAACATCATAGAGGTTATTTTCAACAAGGAATGATTTTTGGTCTTCAAGCGTGCTTGAAGGCAAGATAGTGTCCTCGAAGCTTTCCGGGTCCATAAAGTGGTGTCCTTCTTGGTCTATGTAAGAGAACTCAAGCTTACGGCTTTCTGTGTGGCAGAATTCAACTGAATCCGTCGAACGGAATTTACTGGTGGTTGAGGAGCCTGAATTAAGGTTGCGTAAGGTTGTTTGGACGAAGCCTGCCTGACGGCCTTGGGTGCGGTGCATCATCTCAAGAACCAAGTGAGGGGTTCCTTGGTGCATGATAACACGGCCTTTACGGATTTCTGTGGGTGACGCCATTTTACTGATATTTTAATATTAAGTTAGTGCCTGAACAGGCTGAAATGTTGAGAAGTTCTCTTATATAGCGAGCTCTATGTCAATCTCAGATAAACAGCCTTTACTAGAGGGCCGATATCCTATTCACTTCTACTGATTTATAGCAATGAAGCAGCGAACATTATTACGCGAAGTCTCTATCAAGGGAAAAGCCCTTCATACTGGGGAAGATGTGAATCTTACCTTTAAGCCTGCTGAGGTGAACCATGGGGTGGTTTTTAAGCGGGTAGATCTCTACGGAAAGCCTGAGATTAAGCCCGAAGTAGACTTAGTGAGTGAAGTCGTGCGTTCTACGACCGTGTCCTCCGGGCATGTGAAGGTGCATACTGTTGAGCACGTCCTCAGTGCCTTAAGCGGGATGGGTATCGATAATGTTTTGGTAGAAATGGATGCCTCAGAGCCTCCGATTCTCGATGGTTCAGCCAAGCTTTATGTGAACTTGCTCCAGCAGGCAGAATGTGTGGAACAGGATGCAGATAGGACTTACTTTGAGCTCGAAAAGCCTATTTCAATAACCGAAGGGAACCGCTCTTTGATTGCGCTACCTTATGATGGCCTAAAGATCACTTGTACCTCAGCAGATGATCGTGGCATCCATACCCAGCACTTATCGATAGATATAGACCCTGAAACCTATATTGCTGATGTTGCTCCAGCCCGTACCTTCACGATTTACGAAGATATCGAAGAGCTTATCAAGCTCGGTAAGATCCGTGGGGGTAGCCTTGATTCTGCTGTAGTGATCAAGGGGGATAAGATTTTATCTAAGGAGCCTTTACGTTTTAAGGACGAATTTGTCCGCCATAAGATCCTTGATATTATTGGCGATGTTTTCTTATTGGGGATGCCTATTAAGGCTCATATTGTAGCGGTGCGCCCTGGGCATGCACTCAATGCACAGCTAACGCGCAAACTCAAGGAGCAGCGCGAGTCCCTCCTCGAAAAGAAAAAGAAGAAGAGTACTAAGAAAAAGACCGGGCCTGCTATTTTATCGACCGAGAAATCTTTAGATATCCAGCGCATTTTAGATACGATCCCGCATCGTTATCCTTTTGTCATGATCGACCGCGTGGTTGAGCTGATGGAAGGGGATGAATTGCGCGCGATTAAGAACGTGACCATGAATGAGCCGTTCTTCCAGGGGCATTTCCCTGGCAAACCAGTGATGCCCGGTGTTTTGCAAGTAGAAGCGATGGCTCAGGCTGCAGGGTTACTCTTGATGCGTAAGACAACCACAGAGGGCAAAGTAGCTTATTTCATGAGCTGTGATAAAGTGAAGTTCCGTCGTGTGGTAGAGCCTGGAGACCAGCTCGAGATTCACGTAAAGCTCACTAAGTCACGAGGAGATAAGATTGGAGTAGCAGAAGGAACCTGTAAGGTAGATGGCAAGATTGTTTCTTCTGCACAACTCATGTTTACTATTGCCGATGATACGCAGGATGCCTAAAACTAGTTTTAAGCGGTTTTAGCTTCTAGTAAATCCTCCGAGACTTGTTTTAATTTATAAATCCTTACTTTCCGATGTCGGACAACATCCACCCTACGGCAATTATTCATCCTGATGCAAACTTGGCAATTGATGTCCGTGTAGGCGCTTATGCTTATGTGGGCGCTCAAGTCACCCTTGGTGCGGGCACTGTGGTCCACCACCATGCAACTGTTGATGGGTTTACCACCATGGGGGCGGAGAATGAAATTCACCCCTATGCCTACGTAGGCGGGAAGACGCATGACTTGAAATTTCAAGGTGGAACCCCGGGTATTACCATCGGGGATAAGAATGTTTTCCGTGAGTACGTGACGGTTCATACCGCTACGGATGATGGAGATCACACTCTCATCGGTTCGAATAACCACTTTCTTGCCTATAGTCACGTAGCGCATGATTGCCAAATCGGCAATGGTTTGGTGATGAGTGCCCATGCTGCTCTTGGAGGGCATGTAGTTGTTGAGGATTGTGTGAATGTAGGTTGGGGTGCGGGTGTACACCAGTTCTGCCGGATTGGTCAGCACGCCATGGTTGGGGCTGCTTCTAAGCTTGTTCAAGACCTCCTGCCTTTCATGATTGCTGATGGTAACCCTGCTATGGTGCGTACTCTCAATAAAGTAGGGATGGAGCGCAATGGCTTTTCGCATGACGACATCGAGCTTACACGCCTAGTGTACCGGACGTTCTATCGCCAAGGGTTTAATAAACGCCAAGCATGCCGACACCTTAAAGAATCTCCCGAGGGGCACTACCCAATCGTCAAAGAAATTATCGCTTTTGCTGACAAAAGCGAACGTGGGTTGGCTTAAGCCAAAATAGGGGGGATTATAATGCAGATTCAACTTTCGGACAGTTTAACGCGTTCAGTTAAACCTTTGCCTGTTCCTGAGGGGCAGCATCACTTTGGTGTCTACTGCTGTGGTCCGACGGTTTACGGGCCAGCCCACATCGGGAACTTTCGTACTTTCCTTGTTCAAGATGTCTTACACCGTTTGCTTGAGGTTCTGGGGTACTCGCCATATTTCGTTCGCAATATTACGGATGTGGACGACAAGACTATCCGTCAGTCCCAGCAAGAAGGCCTCAGTCTGCAAGCTTTTACAGAACAGTGGACAAAGATCTTCCATAAGGATTGCACCCATTTGAATATGCTGCTTCCGCATGAAGAGCCTCGTGCCACTGCGCACATCGAGGCACAAGTGAGCCTGATCCAAAAATTAATGGATAAAGGCTATGCGTATCAGGGGAGTGATGGCTCTGTTTATTATAAGGTCGATGCGTTTGCTGACTACGGGAAGCTTAACCACCTGGACCGTGAGGCATTGCAGACACAGTCTACGACAAGCAGTGGCTCCCAAAATCAAGCGGATGAATACGATCGTGAGTGTGTGGCTGATTTTGCTTTATGGAAACTCCATAAAGAAGAAGATGGGGATAACGCATGGGAGAGTCCTTGGGGGAAAGGCCGTCCAGGGTGGCATATCGAATGCAGTGCTATGGCGATGCAGTATCTGGGGGAGACGTTCGATCTTCATGGAGGCGGAGTAGACCTTTGCTTCCCGCACCATGAAAACGAGATTGCCCAAGCTGAGGCCGTAACGGGTAAACCCTTTGCACATCATTGGTTTCATATTGCTCACCTGATGGTTGAAGGGCAGAAGATGAGCAAAAGCTTAGGCAACCTATATACCCTAAGTGACATTTTAGAAAAGAACTTTTCAGTCATGGCTTTGCGTTATGCGCTTATTGCCGGGCACTATCACCAACCGCTTAATTTCACGTTCGATACACTCCATGCTGCAAGCAGTGCGCTTGAAAAGCTTGATAAAGGGGTGAGGGCCTTATTGAAGCAAGCGTCTATGGATGAGGCTGTTTTTGAAGGTTTAAAGCCTGACTACGATGACGGTGCTTCACTATTCCCTGGTTTTTGGGCGCGTATTACGGATGACCTCAATGTTCCGGGAGCTTTGGGGGAGCTTTTTAAAGCGATTAATAGCTTAAAGCCCGATACACTTTCTTCTGAAGAGGCTACTAAGTTATTAAAAGAATTAGCGACTGTCTTTTATGTCTTGGGGCTTAAGGTTTTGATTGATGCACCCACCGAAGATGTGCCTGAGGCTATCCAGCTCTTAGCACAGAAACGTTGGGAGGCTAAAAAGAATAAAGACTTTGCTGCAGCCGATAGCTTGCGCCAAGAACTCGAGTCTCAAGGGTGGAAGGTTTTAGACAGTAAAGACGGCTACACGATCGAAGCTCTTTAAGAAAGCTGCTGCTTTAGCGCTTGGATGCGTGCAAAAGATTCGGCAATACGCTTTTCACTTACGCGTCCTTGAGTAATTAGCTTTTTTATAGTCTGAATGACTTGGGTCGCATAGTGCTCATCGTGGTAAGTTGCATTCGCAATAAGGATGATGTCCACACCTGCATTGAGTAAGGCTTCTAGCGTGTCTTCCAGTGTGAAGTGCTTACGGATGGCATCCATTTGAATGTCATCTGTGATCACAACGCCTCGGTACCCTAGTTGATTTCTTAGTAGGTTATTAATAATAGGGCCTGAAAGTGTTGCAGGGTAGTCAGGATCAAGTTTGCGCTGGAAAACATGGGCGGTCATCACTATGTCTGCCATGTCTTCTTTAATAATATTGGCAAAAGGAATAAGTTCTTTTTCATCCCAGGTATCTGTCACGTCTACCATATCCCAATGAGAGTCTGTGGTAGAGCTTCCGTGTCCACAGAAATGTTTGATGGAGCATAGGGTTCCTTGGTCACGGTGTGCTTGGATATAGGCGAGGGCATGTTCAGCCACTTTCTCAGGATCGTCTGAGAAGGTTCGTCCTTTCTTTGTGATAAAATTATTAGGGTCAACTCGGGTATCGATTACTGGGGCAAAGTTAAGATTGATCCCCAAGCCCTTAAGAGTCGCTGCAATCTTACGAGCCTCTTGATAGGTGGAGGGGAGGTCATCTTTTTGCCCAAGCTCAGCGTGGCTAGGGGTCACTGGGAAGCCGCGGTCAGGGTTCAGGCGGCTCACAATTCCTCCTTCTTGATCAATGGCAATGAATAGCGGAATATTACTTGTTGCCTGAAGGTCGTGGATGAGCTGCTTTACTTGCTTCGGGGATTTTATATTGCGCTCATTTGATTTCACAAGGCCATCCCAGCTAAATAAGACAACCCCACCGATATGGCGTTTTTGAATATCTTCCAGAATCGTATTGCTCGGCTCCATTCCGCGGAAGCCAACGATCAGCATTTGGCCAATTTGCGTGTCTAAGTCAGGGCTTGCTGCGTAGATTGAGCAGGGGAAGATTGCTAAGCAGACGGTCAGTAAGAGCTTATGCATTATTGTCATAAGTGGGCTGGAGAGAGGGGAAAATGGTCGGGCCGACAAGATTCGAACTTGCGACCCCTTGCACCCCATGCAAGTGCGCTACCAGACTGCGCCACGGCCCGACCTGAAACCAGAGATCCTGCCAGAAGTTGCTTCTAAGTCAAGGCCGTATCAGGATAAAACTGCTAATGATATCTGGTTGCCTTTTTTTCTACAAATAGCTAATCTAAAGGATTATAATACAAGGCCTTTCACAGTCACTATCTGCATATTCTTAAAGAATTTACAACACCATGTCCTGGGTTCACTTCCTTCCACTTTTTGCCGGTTTTGTTTATGCCTTAGCAGCGATGTTCCTTAAGCGCGCTTTGGCTAATGGAGCAGGTGCTATGCGTTTGACATTCATTTCTAATTGGATGGCATTTTTTGCATGCACTCCTTTTTTCTTTTTTCTCGAAGGGCAAAAGGTGGATTGGTCTCATTGGTGGGCACCGCTGATTTGTAGTGTGTGTGTGCTATTGGGCTGGGTGTCTACTTTGTGTGCGATTCGCTTTGGTGAGGTTTCTTTGCAGTCTCCGCTCATGAGTATTAAGGTTATTTTAGTTTCCTTATTTGCTCTTTTTATGCTTCCAGGATCAATTCCTATTGTGTGGTGGATTTCGGGTAGCCTTATTGTATGTGCTATGTTTTTGATGAGTAAGACTGATGGCTCACTCATGCATAGAAAAACAGTCCTACTTACTTTTGCTTTATGTTTGTGCAGTGCGACCTTATTCGGTGTCTGCGATGTGCTGATCGAGAAAGAATCTCCTTATTTTGGTGAGATGTATTTCCTGCTTTTGATGGCTGGGGCTACAGCAGTGGAGTCTTGCTTGCTGATACCATTTTTCCGAGGGAGTTTGTTTGATATTCCTAAACCTGCAGTTCCTTGGGTGTTGTGGGGAACGGCCCTCATGGGAGGGGAGGCTGCCCTGCTTTACATGGCCATTTGCTTCTTTGGCCAGGCTGCGGTGGTTAACATTCTTTATAGCTCTCGAGGGCTTTGGAGTGTCTTCCTTGTGGGTGTGATTGGGCACTGGCTTGTCAAAGAAGAATATAGCCTTGGGCGCAATATTCTCATTAGGCGCTTTATTGGAGCCTTTTTGCTCTGTGTGGCAATCGGCCTAGTGATGACTGATTAATCCCTAAGTTGCTCTATGTGAGTTGGTTAATTTGGAGGGAGTAACTAGGCTTATTTTGTTGATATAATTTTATTATTATTATATAATATAGCTTAAGCAAACGTTTCCATAAGGTGTTTGTTACAGGCTCTTTATGTGAAGCGACAACAATCAAATAGGCTCAATTATGAGTGTAGATGGACCAGGTGGGTTTAACCCTTACAACCCTCAGTATTATGAAGGGCTTACAGGAAGGTCAGCCGATGGGCCTTCGCGGGCTCAAGATGTGCCTGATACCTATGCTTCCTCAGGGGCTTCTCAGGCTCAAGGGACTTTTCAGGGAGAGGAAGTCCATATGCATAACAGCGCTGGGGAGTTGCAAGATGCCTTTTTAGATGCGACTGAGGAGTTTACTTCTATGGGGAGTCAGAAGTCCCAGGAGAAGGCCTCGAAGAGTGAAAAACTGAAGCAGCGCAAAGTGGATCATGCTTTAAATAACTTAGTCGAAAAGGTTAAGGATGCTGACTTAGCCCAAAAATATATTGACCGGTTTCCTGATATAAAAAATAACCGCAACTTTCAGGAGTTCCCTAATATCCTTCGGAGAATGTCTGACCCTGATTGGGAGGATATCCTAAAAGAAGCAAACCAGCGCTTCCCGGATGCAGCACACAGGCATGCAGCACTTTCTTTTGCTTATGAGGTCCTTTCGCGCGAAGGAGAGAAGAGCCTTGCTCTAGCAGCAAAGGTTAAGACGGCCATCGAGGGTATGATGCAAGATAAGGAGCTAGCTGTTAAAGTGCGTGCTGGCTATAACATCACAGCTGAGGCTGCCAAGCTTGTAGATGCTATTCGGGAGGATTCTGAAAGCGATATGGGGGATGTTTCTATCGGCAATCTTAAAGAGTTCTACCAAGGAACATTGGAGGGGGATGAGTCCAAAACAATCACGGACCTTTACAATCAAATTTACGACCAAGGTAAAGCAGGTAACTTTGTGGATTACCTGGAAATAGCTATTAAATTAACCGGTGAAGACTTGCGTTCATCCGGTCCCATGAGTTTGGGGCCTTCTCGCCCGAAGGCTTGGCTTGAAAACCATATTGATACGCTTTACCAGGTACAGACTTTAGGCAATACCCGCAAAGGTATTATTACTTTATTAGGACGTGTGGATGCACTCCCAGGTGTTACCATCTCACCCCCAGCAGCATAAACGATTATGATGAGCAAAACAGAGCAACGTATAGAAATCGCCGCGCATGTGGTGATGCGGCATGTATTGCCTCTTACGCATGCTAAGTTTGTGAGCAAAGACCAGCTGCTGTCGATTTCCAGGACGCTCGGTATAAAAGATACTGAGGCTAAGGTTTACTTTTTTAATGAACTGCTAAATTTAATACGCGATATGCCCGAGAAAATATTTCCGGATCTTGAAAGCCGGGAGCGTTTGCTCGAGGCCTGTTTAGAAGCAGCAGACCAAGCCGATGATGAGGATATAGAAGCATCCGAAGAACAGGAGGAATAATATCATGAGTAGTATTGACGGACCAAGAGGACCAAGAGATAGCGGGGGTATTTCCCCTCAAGAACCTGATGAACCTTTGGGCAATAAGGGTGGTCATGAGGTAGAGCACCACCATGGGGGTATCGGTGAGATTCTTGAACAAGCCCGAGATGCTGCGGAAGAGGCAACTGTATTGGGGAGCTCTAAAGAGGGTGAAGAAGTCTCGAAGGAAGAGGCCATCAAGAAACGCAAGGTGCTTTCTAAGGATGAGCACAATGAAATGATTAAGCTAAAAGATCAGTATATGGATCTATTCGGAAAAGCTGAGTTTACGGATGAAAAACTCAGGCAGTTTCTGGATAGCCTGCGAGATCTTCAAGAGCAAATCCCTGAAAATATTTTGGCTAAGGCGCGTGAGCAGTTTGATGATGTTACGGTACAGCATGCTGCAATGGAGTACACACTCAAAGCCTTAAATATTATAGATGATCCTTCAGATAAAGTTTTGAAGGAAAATCTCCCGACTGCAATTGATAACTTGATGCGCTCTTTTGATGAGTCAAATCACCTTTTAGAGCCTCAGGTGAAGGCTGGATATACAACTGCGAAATCTGTTAAAAAGTATTCTGGAAAACTTGAACATGTTGCAACTGAAGTAGAATTGCTTAATTTGTATCGTGGGCTCATTAAGAGTGATGATGCAGATTCTTTGTCCGGGGTGTTTAAGTTCGCTCACTCACGCCTTAGTGACGCTAATTTTAATACTTTCCTGGAGTTTGCCTTAAAGGCTACAGGTGAGGATATGAGTAGTGCTCATGCATTAGGCCCTTCGCGTGATAAGGTACGTTTGCAGTCTAACCAAGATGCTTTGTTCATGATTCAGGCTTTACGAACTGCTCAGGAGAAACTTACTGAAGTCTTCACTCCCGAAGGAAATATCGATGCCTTTGATGTTATGAATGGCTTGTTTGGCCTGATGAGTAATCCGTATCCTAATAAAGAGCAGGCCTTAAAGATTGCGGATACGGTAGGGGTAGATACACCTGAAGGGAAAGTTGTGTTTATGAATAAGTTGCTCACCTTCGCCCGGGATGGCCTTTCGATTGATAAGGAGGGTGTGTGGAAAAGTCTAGAACACCGTGAGAAGATACTCGGCGTACTGAACGAAGCTGCAACTATTGCAGATAATGAGGTGCCCGAGTAATTAGCGGACAACTAGCCAGCCGTCGGCGTCTTTAAAGCGTAGGAAGACGATCCGAATAATATCTGTGGTAATCCAGATGAAGTAGGCTATCGTGAAAAGGCCTGCAATAAAACCACCGCCTGTTGCGTTTGAGAGCAAAAATAAAAGGCATAGGCCTGCGCCTGTGAAATAGTGTCCTGTATAAAAACGGTGTATGCCAAACATACCTAAAAGCCACGCAAGTAATAGTGTTGCCTTAAAGCTCATGTGTCCTGCGAGTTCTTCGTCAAATTTTCGTACCAATAGGCCATCGTTAACGTCTTTAAATTTTTGAGATAAAATATTGAGCACATCCATGAAAACCCAGATAACACAAGCAAGCATAGGTATCCAAATGAATACCGTGAAAAATGTCCCTGAAGTATTGATACCAGTAAAGGAATAAGACCCCGTATTAAGGTTTAGAGATGGCAAGCTACTTTCTTCACGCTTTTGGGCTACATAGCGTTCGCTTGTTTTGTTGCTTTGCCTATTGCTGAGTGTTGTGCGTTTATTTTTTTTAGTAACGTGCTTAGCCGTATCTCTGTTAAGTACAAAGTCTTTTTTAGAGGTATTCACTTGGGCAAATAAATGAGCTTCGTCTTGGATGTGAACCACTGGTGTACGATGGGCGGTTTCTGTGCTGGCAAAAGAGTTAACCCACTCACCCAATAAGGTTATTATTGGGGCAGTTAATGCCAGCAGAAGGATACAGCACCCCGAGCGCCACCTCCCTAGGTAAAAGCGGTGCGCCCCAAATATGCCTATCCACATCGCGAGCAGTAAGGTAACTGAATAGTTTTTTTGGCTGTAGAAGGGAGGGGGCTCCTCATTTATTTGTTCATCCATAATAGTAAGAAGAATCTAACCACCAAGTTTAGACCTTTTTTTACTGATTTGCTATAATTAAAATTTTCCTCTACGCTGTGTTTTTAATCTGAAACAAACCATGACCCCAGATCCTGCCCTTACTATCAAGAAAGTTCACCGCAACAGCGTCTTTATTGGCTATGCTTACGTTGCTTGCGGGGCCGTAGGTGTGGTGGGGCCGCTGACAGGTTTCCCTATGGGTTGGTTCCATTGGGTAGCTATTGTGGTTGCGGTCTTAATTGGCTTTGTAGAGCTGCATTATGGGAAATGTCTTCTCAAAACACGTGAGGCCTGTTGGATGAAGCGTTTGGCGTGGAATCAAGTACTTGCAACTTTCTTCTTATTAATAATCCTAGCAAGTATGCTTTTTGAGGACCCTAGGGTGCTTTTGAATCAGATGGATGCCCAACGTGTTCAAGAAATTGAGCAAGCTACCGCTCAAATGGGGATCACCCCAGAGGAATTTGTCCGTTTTGCGACCAAGCTCACTGTGGCTATGTGCAGTGTGATTATTTTTATTTTTCAAGGATTGATAGTCAAATCCTACTTTAAGGCTTATCGCACCTATAAAAATCTGAAATAAAGCCTTGCTTGGTCAGGCAAAACCCGCAGTATCTCTTGAACATTAAGTGTGCCTGGCTAGCTCAATCGGTAGAGCAGTTGACTCTTAATCAATTGGTTCGGGGTTCGAGTCCCCGGCCAGGTACCATTTAATAACCGTGTCAAGCCGGCTTAGCTCAGTTGGTAGAGCGCTCGCCTTGTAAGCGAATGGTCGTCGGTTCGAGTCCGACAGCCGGCTCCACTTTTAATAGTGGAGCTTTTTTTATATCCTATTCTCATGTTTAAGATGGCCCCAGAATCTTCCCCCGCATCAGAAGACAAGCCTAACCCCATTGTCGTAGAGGCACGAAAAGCAATTCTTAAAGATCGGTTGCGTGAGAACCTGGAAGATTATGAGATCTGTATCGCAGACTATGAAAACCAGGGCACGCTTGATTTTGTTAAAGAAGACAACGAGTGGACCTTGCAGTTTCATCGCTTGGTCATGCGTGAGTATGCCCGAGAGGTGCGCAACCGCGGGGGCAGTGCTCATACCTATGTGATCCGCCTGCAAGACTATCTCTCTTGGCTACGCAGCCACGGTTATAAAAATAGCGAAGCAGCCCGCAAGCAGTACGTCCGCTTTTTGCATGACAGCCGCTAAGAGATCTAAAGCTTGCCAACAGAGGCCCTGATGCCTTCAATAAACACCCTATGGGCACACCTGCATCTGAAAAACCAACTATCTTAACAGCTTGCCAGCCGACGAGTCATTTCCATTTAGGCAATTACTTGGGAGCCGTGCGGCGTTGGGCAGATATGCAGGATGACTACGAGTGCTTTTTTGGAGTAGTAGACCTGCATGCCATGACTGCTCCTTATACGCCTGCTGATTTACGACGCAATACGCTGGAGTGTGCCGCTCAGTACATTGCTTGTGGACTTGATCCTAAGCGTTCTAATATTTTTGTGCAGTCTCATGTAACTGGCCATACTGAATTAGCCTGGATTTTAGGCTGCTTGGCACCTTTGGGGCAACTCGAACGTATGACTCAGTTCAAAGACAAGTCCAAGCGCATTGGACAGAGTGTGGGTGCTGGGCTGTTCTTCTATCCGGTTCTTCAAGCCGCTGATATTTTGCTTTATAATGCAGATGCAGTCCCTGTGGGGGAGGACCAAAAGCAACACCTCGAGCTAGCACGCGACCTCGCCCAGAAGTTTAATAACACTTACTCAGAGACGTTTAAGCTCCCCGAGCCTCTGATCGGTAAGAAGGGCGCGCGGATCATGGCCTTGCAAGATCCTGAGAGTAAAATGTCCAAGTCCGACAAAAACCAAAGCAGCACGCTTTACTTGTTCGAGCCTAAGGAATCTATCCGCAAGAAGGTGATGAGCGCTGTAACGGACTCTGGGAGTGAAATCTCCGCGAGTGATGACAAACCTGGAGTTTCGAATTTGATGAGCATCCTCAGCTCCCTAACCGGGCATTCTTACGAAGAGATTGCCGGCCAATTTTCAGGCAAAGGGTATGCACCTTTTAAAGAGGCCGTAGCTGAGGCAGTGATCGCCACAGTCGAGCCCCTGCAGGCCCGCTACCAAGAGCTCATGAAGGATAAAGACGCCCTCAATACCGTCCTTAAAGAAGGCGCAGAGGTTGCTCAGAAGCGCGCCTACAAGATGCTCGCTAAGGTTTACCGCAAGGCTGGACTCCTGGAAAGAGTACGCTAGAGCTGGTCTAATATTGCTTTTTTGGATACTCAATTCTTGATTGTTTTGAGTTGAGCTTTACCTAAATCTCTTTTAGCTTGATTGAAGTCTTGTTGAATAATTTCTCCAATATTGTAATTATCCAACAAGACCACTGATTTGAGAAACAACCCTTAAACGGATTCCTTACTATGCGTGAACAAGCTCGACCCACCTTGCCGAAGTGGCCCTTTTACTTTGGTGACTTGCTTTTAGTTTCAACAGCCATCCTCATTGCCTTCAATGGCGGAGGCGCCCTTAACGGCTGGCAGTTCTTCTGGTGCTTTGCCAGTGTGGTTAGCGGAGCAGTACTTTTTGTTGTTCCTTTTGTGTTAGAATTTAGAGGGCAACTCACTGTTGCTCAAGCTCGCCAAGAGGGTGTCTCTCAGGAGATGGCCCGCCGCTTACATGTTACCATGACAGAGGTTCAAGAGCTTAAGGACGTATTGAGTGAGCATAACGAGCAGCAGGTTGCAACAATGGCCTTGCTTGACTCTACCATTAAAGATTTGCAAGACCGCCTCAGTAGTATCACCGAGCCTCAAGGCGGTATCGAAGCCCTGACCGAAGAGTTACGCAAAATTACCGTAGCGACTGAGCAAATGGAACTTCTCGCTGAAGAAGAGCAACAGGCCGAGGCTGCACCAGAAGAGCAACAAGCTGCAGTGACCTTCCAGGACCCTGTAGTCCTAGAGAAGGAAGCTACAACTACACCAGCACCAGAAACGGTGACAGAAACACCAGCGCCTACAACGCAAGCGTTTGATGCTAATGCAGACTTATCTAGCGATATCTTTTTAGATGACCTCCCTTTAGGTGGAGATCTTGTCCTGCCTGAGGATACGCCGGTGCAAGCCAGTGAGGAAACCTCTTTTGAAGCTGCCCCGACTCAAGAAGAGCAGCAAGAACAACCCACTTGGCAGCCAGAAGAAACCGTTGCCGAGGTAACTCCTGAGCCTACTGCTATTCACCCCCACAATGATGAGCCTTTTATTTTAGATGAACTAGGCCCCGTTGGTGCAGGGCGTGATGCGAGTGCTTTAGTCCATGATGAGGCCCCAGCAGCAACTGCAACGGCAACCGTGGTTGCTCAGCCTACAGAAGCCCATGTCGATGCACACGGCCATGTAGAGCCTGCTAACCCAGAGGAAACCGTACGCCGCGCGCACACTGGTCAAACAAAAGTAATCGCCAACGTGCTAACCGGTATTGGTAAAAAACCTTACATCCGTGGTGAAGGCCCAGGCCTAAGCTGGGAGAAGGGGATCCCTATGGACTTTGTTGAAATTGGAAAATGGCAGTGGGTTGCTCCGCATAGTGACCAGCCTGTGCAGTGTCATATCTACAAAGATGACAATATCCCCGCTGAAGGTGAAAACTTCCAGCTAGAGCCAGGCGAGCAACTCGAACTAAGCCCTCATTTTTCTAGCTAAAAATAGCTAACCCTTTACGCAAAAAAGCTCGCTTAATCAGCGAGCTTTTTTGTTGAAATACATCTTGTATGAAAAGGCTTATATGTGAATTGCCTCATCAAACACATCTGCAGCAGCCTCTGCCATGGCTTCAGCCAGAGTGGGGTGTGCATGGATAGTGTTATGAATCTCGTGGGCGGTAGCCTCTAGGTTAACGGCTAGGGCATACTCCGCGATGAGCTCTGTGGCATCAGGGCCAATGATATGAGCACCCAAGATCTCACTGTGTTTTTCATCAGTGATGAGTTTTACAAAACCTTCTGCGTTGTTCGCGGCCACGGCTTTTCCAGATGCCATGAAAGGGAACTTTCCAATTTTTACCTTAAGGCCTTTTTCCTTAGCCTGCTCTTCAGTGAGGCCAATGCTCGCTACCTGTGGTTGACAGTAGGTACATCCAGGTACGTGCACAGGCTTCTTGGGCGCACTATGCCCAAAGATACCATTTACTGCTTGTACGGCTTCGAAAGTTGCTACGTGGGCGAGCCAAGGCGGCCCAATGATATCTCCTGCGGCATACACATTGGGGATATTGGTCTTATAGTGGTTATCTACACTAATAAATCCACGTTCCACATTAAGGCGTACCTTGTCTGCTAGGAGGCCTTCCGTATTAGGCATGACACCAATCGCAACCAGAAGGCTTTCCACTTCAAGCTCATTGCTTCCCTTGTCATTGACGAGCTTGATTTTTACAGAATTCTCACCCACACGGATGTCTTCGGCTTTCGTGCCTACATGCATCTTTATCCCTTGCTTCTTGAAGGCACGAGTCAGGGTCGTAGAGACTTCTTTGTCTTCAATCGGTAGGATTTGTGGGAGCATTTCCACAAGCGTTACCTCACAGCCTAGGGCATTAAGGAAGTACGCAAACTCAACCCCAATAGCTCCAGCCCCAAGAATAGCGATGGACTTAGGCATCTCAGTCATGGCTAAGGCTTCGCGGGAGGTCATCACACGCTTCCCATCCACTTCAACATTAGGCAGAGGACGTGCCTTACATCCAGTAGCAATGAGGAGCTTCCCGTAGTTAAAGGTCTTTCCTTTGTCTTTACCTTCTGTGATCGTAACAGTCCCTGGTGCGCTGACTTGGGCTTTGCCTAGGAAGTAGTCTACCTTGTTCTTCTTAAATAGAAATTCAATACCTTTGCCCATTTTGTCGGCAACAGTGCGGGAGCGCTTCATCACTTGCTCGAAGTTTACGGTCACATTCTCACAATGGAAGCCGTAGTCTTCAGCATGGCGCATTTTGTCATAAAGTTCTGCACTTTTGAGGAGTGCCTTAGACGGGATGCAGCCCCAATTCAGGCAAGTCCCCCCGGCACGCTCCATTTCGATACAGGCAACTTTCTTGCCGAGTTGTCCCGCGCGGATTGCTCCGGCATAGCCAGCAGGTCCGCCTCCAATTACAATTAAATCATACTGTCCCATAAATGAAATTCCTTGAGGTTAAATATCAATGACTGAGTTGTCACGCTCCTGGGTAGGCGCTTTGCTTTGTGGTTGATTGCTTTGTACACGGATCCGCCCGCTAAATAAATTATTAATCACCAAAGAGGTTAAGCTAAGTACGAGTGCCCCCCATAAGGCTGCCGAGAATGAATCTACAAAGAAGCCCTCTACAAGGTTACCAACCATCATGAAGAGTAGGGCGTTAATTACCCACATCCCAAGGCCCATAGTAACGACCACAAAGGGCAGGGTGAACAACACAAGCACCGGCTTGATTACCACATTCAGGAAACTCAAGATCAGCACGGCTAGAAACAAGGCTGAAGCATTCTCGTAGTGAATGTATTCGGAAGTGTGGGCTGCAATGATTACCCCCAAAGCAATAAGGATCCAGCTCTGGAAGATGTTTGCAAAGCCTCTGTCGTGGATCAAGGAGGCACGTCTTTTGGTTGCCTCCCAAGAGGGTCTATTATTGGTATAATTTGACATTACTATAAATCATTTTGTCATCCCCTTCACCAAAGCCGAAGAATATAAACAGCTTATGCGGTGGTTGTACAGGGATTGGGCTGGTCAGGTACATGCCTTCCCGAGACAAAGGTTTGTTTTTGAGTGTTTGTGCGTTTTTCTTTTTGCCTTTAATAGGGCTTCTGTAGCGGATCCAGCCCGTATCGAAGGGCGGCTCAATCGCTTTCTTTTCTGCATCGAGGAAATGCAGCTGGAAGTGGTTGTTAACCACTTGCACATTCACGAAGCCATCACGCGTAGGCAATGTGACTCCTTTGTCGGTTGAGGCTCCTTGCCCAAGCAGGCAGCTTGTGGATAAGCTTAAGAGCAGTAGCGGGAGTGCTAGACGAGAGACGCGCATCACAGTTCTATTTTTAAGATTTAATTTTCAGGTATTCTAGAGAAGAAGATCCCCCGTGAAAAGCAATAAAAAAGGCTTATTAGTTGGCTCCCTGTTTCTTCTTCTTAAGGGCCTTCCATGCTTCAAGTCGCTCAGCAATAGCGGCTTCTGCACCTACAGCCTTGGGCTTATAGAGGGTGAGCGGCTTTTCGAGGTATTCTTGCCCAGTGATGCCTGTGTCTTCATTATGGCTGTATTGGTAATCTTTCCCATTCCCTAGGCGCCGGCCTACAGTGCTTTTGCCGTCCCGTAACCACTTAGGCACTAGTTGTACGGGTTGGCTTTTTAATACCTCATAAGCCTTAAATAAACTCTCGCAGGCAGAATTACTTTTGGGGGCTGTCGCTAAGAAAATCGTTACATGGGAGAGGTTCAGTGCACACTCAGGCATCCCGATCATTTCACAAGCCTGGAAGGCTGCAGTCGCCAGCCCTAATCCGCGAGAATCTGCCAAGCCGACATCTTCTGAGGCTAGGATTACTAAGCGCCGCGCAATGAAGCGTGGGTCTTCGCCGCCTTCAAGCATTTTGGCTAGCCAGTACAAGGCCGCATCTGGATCACTCCCACGGATGCTTTTAATGTAGGCAGAGATAGTGTCATAGTGCTCTTCGCCATCACGGTCGTAACGGATTTGTCGCTCTTTAGCAAATTGCTCAACCGTCTCTTCGGTGATGGCGCTGCCGATTGCTTGGCTCAAGACAAGGGTCTCTAGGCTATTGAGGGCTCTGCGCAAGTCTCCACCACTGAGCATTGCTAGCCCTGTGAATACTGCTGGCTCAGCGGTGCAGCGTGTGTGGCCTAGTCCGCGCTCTTTGTCGCTTAGGGCAAGCTCGAGTAGTTGTGCGACAACCTCTTCATGCAAAGGCTCTAGGCGGAAGAGGTGGCTGCGGCTCAAGAGTGGCGGGATGATGTAGAACCCTGGGTTATGGGTGGTCGCCCCGATGAGACGGATGTTACCTGCTTCTATGTCGGGTAACAAAAGATCTTGCTGGGCTTTATTGAAACGGTGGATCTCGTCAATAAATAACAGCGTCTGCTGTTTGTCGTAGTGCCGGGCCATCCGCAAAATATCACGCAGCTCTGCTACGTTCGAAAGTACCGCATTGATTTTTACAAAACGACAGCTTGTTTGTTGTGCGATGACTTCTGCCAAGGTTGTTTTTCCAGAGCCTGGTGGGCCATAAAAAAGTAAACTGCCGAATTGGTCACTTTTAATTAGTTTAGGGAGTAAGCAGTCTTCGCTCAGGAGGTGATCCTGCCCAACAACTTCATTCAGCGTACGTGCGCGCATACGTGCGGCTAAAGGCATCCGCGCTGTATTTTCTTTAGAGGGTGTAGTTCCCTCAAAGAGCGTAGCTTGTTCTGTAATCATGGATACATTTTGAAGGCCTTCAGTGCAGAGGCAATTGAAAAGGGTTGCCTATAGGCTTGGTATCCTTTTATTAAAGGATATGGATACTACAGTTCAATTGCCGGCTGAAATTTATCATACCCCTGTAATTCAGGAATATAACCCTGGTACTAAAGAGTTTGGGGGGACACAAAGGTTTGAAGGACTTTGGAAAGAACGGCTTGTAGAATTTAATGGGGATAAAACCGATCCTCAGTTTCAAGACTTTTTAAAGTCCTATTCTAGGTCGCATACTTTGAAGGCATTCAGTGCGACCTATCAAGGTGGGGAAATTAAAGATAGGCAGGCAGTTCGTGAAGCGTATAATGAAGCAGTTGTTCAGGCTTATCATAAGAAAAAAGAAGAGGATGCAGCTGCTGCTTTAGAAAAAGAAAAGGAAACACTTCAAAAAAAATCTGATTTTTTAGATGATCCAGAGTTTAAAGATAAGCTACAGATTGTATTCGATGATCGTGATTTTAAGCTTAATTACCAGCACCCGAAGGCTTTAGAGCGTTGGGGGCGCATTATTGCTTCAGAAAATCCTAATGAGGCCTATGATCTTGCTTGTTATGCAAGGGATAAATTTGTTGCTCTGGGGAATGCTGCGGCTCAAGAAGATCCTGCTGAGGGCCTAAGGATAAAGCTTCGCGGTATGAAAGCTTTTGCACGTTGTGCCTTAGCTATTTATACGAAAAGTTCGGATAAAGTTTTAGGGCAGCGGATGATTGAGCGGGAACTTAGGCCTAGTCGGGAAGTTTCTAAGAAAGATAAGAAGCTTTATACGCAGGCTAAAGCGCTTTGGGAAAAGTGGTTTCAGAAAATGATTAGCTCTGACCTGGAAAAACGTAAAGGATGTAAATCGAGAGTGTTAACAGAGGCTAATGTTCATGAGGCTGTTAAGAAGGCTTCAAGGCTTGCTAAATCAAATAGAAAACGGGCCGCTAAGTCTTTATTACCTTTTATTCAAGCTTTTGATTTAAAACAGCCCCATAAAATTTATCAATTCATAGAGAGGAAGATAACAGTTTTAGATGAAGGGGTTGCTGCTCGAGCTTTTGCTGAATTAGCACATCATCTCTTTGAAGAGAAAGCTATGTTTGAAGCCTTTGCTTCTATGAGGAAAGCGATAGAGCTCTCTTTTGAGGATGTTTATTTCCATGTGGTGTCTATGGCCTTTAAGCTTAAGGCCAAGTCTGAAAGTATCGAGGGCAGTTCTAAGCAAGTTCAAGAAGAACTGGTGGCTCTCTTTCAAGATAGTGTCTATAACTCACGCACGGGTAATTGGGATATTGTTTATGCTCCATCCCCAGCGAGACTCAAAGATAATTTTATGCAATCCTACAAAGACATGCTCTTAGATGTTGCGCTAGTAGGGCCCTTCGGTTGGGTAGGGGCTGCTGTCAGAGATTTGCTCCCTCCGCCCGGAGAAACAAGCTATGCGAATGCAGGCTTCGAGGTCGTTACTGACTCCGAAAGTGACGATGAGCGCTTTGAGGAGGTAGAGGAAGAGCTTGAAGCTCCTGACACAGTTTCTCTGCAGCATAACTTTGAGGTTGTGGAAGGCTCCGAAGGAGAGAGTGAAGACGAGTTGCATAACGCTTCTGCTGCTAGTAATGTAAGGCCTGCGACAATATCAAAAGAAGGCTTGCAGGGCTTAAAAGAAAGTTTGTTTCCAAACGATGATGAAGAAGGGTGAGTGTTAGGGGGTGGCCGCCTTTTCTACAGACGCAAGTAGCCCTAAGCGCTCCCCTTTGTTGTGGTTGTTAGGGGGCTGCGTTGGGGGGATTTTGTTATCTACTCAATGGGGTAGTGTGCCTGCTATCCTTTTAGTCAGCTTAGGGCTTGTTCTTACTTTTGTTTCAATGCGCCAAGAGCCACGCTTATGGTCTTGTTGCTTTCTTCCGGCAGCCCTACTTATTTTTTGGGGCTATGCTAATGTCCGGATGTCTCAAGTACCACTCAGCCAGCAGGTCCCTCCGCGTGAAGTCGTGTTAGACTTAAGGGTGACTCAGCGCATGCGCAGCGCAAGGCAGCATGGGCAGGTCAGTGGGTTTGCTACCGTGACTCATGCCCCTTCTATTTTGAGTCATCTAGAGGGGCAAAGGCTTTACTTTTACCTAATGCCTGGGGAGGGTGGTGCAACCTTAGTACGCTCCCAGCACATTAAAGCCAAAGGAGTCTTGCGTGTGTTGGGTCCTCAGGCTTCACCCACAGGGTTTGATCGCTTTTTAGAAAGCCAGGGGGTGGCTTTAAGTCTGAGCCGCGGTCGGGTGATGGAGGCAGGCGCTGTTGATAACCTTTTTTATGCGTGGTGCTTTTCTTTAGCTGAACGTTTTGAGGCGCTCTTGCGTCGTGGGACCCCGGAGCACTTTGCAAGCTTAGCCAATCCCTATGTTGCTATGCTTTTGGGGCGTAAGGCAGCCCTCACATCTGGGCAAAAAGAAGCCTTTACTCAGAGTGGGACCTTGCACCTCTTTGCTATTAGTGGGCTACACGTAGGGATTATTGCACTTAGCCTGGCAACGCTTTTGGCTTTGTTGCGTGTGCCTGCAAAGCCTGCTGCCCTCATTGGCTTGGCCTGTCTATTCCTCTATGTGCAAATCACTGAGGCCAGCCCTTCGGCAATGCGGGCTTTTATTATGCTAAGCTTCTTTTGGGGCGCACGGGTCTTTTTGCGCCAGGGGAGTGCTTTTGCTGCTTTGGTGGCCTCTGCGCTTTTTGTCTTAGTTTGGGACCCTCGGATGCTCTTTAATGTTGGATTCCAGCTCTCATATGCTGTGGTCGCTGGGATTTTGCTTTATGGGGTACCACTTATGCAGGTCCTTTGGCGCTCCCTGCGCCCCTGGGATGATTTGCCTGATTCAAGCAAAACACGCTGGCAAAGGCTAGTGATCGGGGGCCTTCATGGGGGGCTAGGGCTTTTTTGCATTTCATTTGCAGCCAGCCTCATGAGCACCCCGCTGAGTATTGCCTATTTTGGCCAATGCACCCCCGGTGGGGTCCTGGTTAATATGGCCTTAGTCTCCTTGGCAGGACTAGTCATGGTGTGTGGCTTTGTGTCCTTAGGGTTTGGGCTGCTAGGGCTTGGGGGTGTCTCTGCCTTTTTGAATCATGCGGCCTGGGTGCTTATCTATCTTATGGAGAGGGGGATAGCGTTCTTTAATGCCCTGCCTGGAACCAGCTGGGAGGCTGGTTTTACCCACCCGTTTTGGGCATTTGGGGCTCTTTTAGGGCTCTTTCTTCTCTTGATCGGTCTGGCCTCCAGCCGCCGTTTCTCAGCCAAAAAGCGTGCTTACTTAGCCCCTCCTGGTTTTCTTTTAGTGGTCCTGTTGTTGGGATTGAATTATTAGACTTTAAAAGGCTTTACAAAGGCCGGCAAAGTCGCTTTTTTATAAATCCTCATGCAAAAAACAAAGAAATCGATGGCTAAACGCTTTAAGATCACAGGCAGCGGCAAGGTTTTGCGCCGTACGCCAGGTCGTCGGCACTGCTTGAGTGCCAAGACTGTGAAGCAGAAGCGTGCCTCACGGGCAGACAAGGCTGTATCTCCTGGATTCTCCGCGAGATGCAAGCAAGGGATGCCATTTGCTCACTAAGTAACTTGGGTGCAGGCGACCTAAGTGCTTTAAATATAATAGAAAGAAAAAAACATGCCAAGAGCTACAAACGCAGTTGCAACAAAGAAACGCCGTAAGCGCGTTTTAAAAGGAACTAAAGGGTATTTCGGGAACAAGTCCCGTCTATACCGTTACGCTAAGGATGCGACCGCACGTGCGGGTCAATTCGCTTACCGGGACCGCAAGAAGAAGAAGACGACCATGCGTCAGCTATGGATCGTTCGGATCAATGCGGCTTGCCGTAACCTAGGGATCAGCTATAGCCGATTCATCGCAGGGATTAACGCTGCAAACATCGAGCTAGACCGTAAGGCCATGAGCGAGCTTGCTATCCATGACGAAGTTGCTTTCAAGGCACTCGTAGAACAAGCACAAGCAGCGCTTAAGGCGTAAGGCTTGTGGTTTAACACAGATCACCCTGCGCTCTCATGGAGGAAAAGCTACAGGCTATCCTAGAAGCTGCTTCTAAAGAAGCGGTTGAGTTGAATGCTCGTCCTGATTTCGAGGCATTCAAGGCTAGGCTAGTAGGCCCTCATGGGAGCCTGACTGATTGTGTTAAGTCTGTAGGGAAGCTCCCTAAAGAGGAGCGCCCACTAGCAGGTAAGGCGGTTAACCAAATTAAGAAAGCCCTCGAGGCTCTCTTTACAGAGACTTTACAGCGTATCGAAACTGCAGAGATGCAGGCGCTTTTGGGGCCTGCGGTAGATCCGTCTTTGCCAAGTGCGCATTTCCCTGCAGGGACGAGGCACCCACTCTCTCAGGTGCGTGATGCTATTAGCGAAATTTTCCGCAAGATTGGCTTCACGATTGCCGAAGGGTCCGAGCTTGAGTCAGAGTGGTATTGCTTCGATGCGCTGAATACGCCGGATGATCACCCCGCTCGTGATGAGCAGGACACGCTTTTCTTGCCGGAAGGCTTAGTTATGGGGAATGTGGACAAGAAGGCAGATGAGCGCTATGTTATGCGCACGCATACGTCTCCTGTTCAGATCCGTACTTTGCTTAAAGAAGAGCCACCCCTTCGTATTGTGGCCCCAGGCCGTGCATTCCGTCGGGATACTGTAGATGCTACCCACAGCGCAAACTTCCACCAGATCGAAGGTTTGTATGTCGAGAAGGACTGTAATGTTACAGACCTAAAGGCGGTTCTAGATTATTTCTTGCAAGAGCTTTTTGGCTCTGAAGTCCAAACGCGTTTGCGTCCAAGCTTTTTCCCGTTTACCGAGCCAAGCTTTGAGCTAGACATGAAGCTGCCTAACTTGGGTAAGCTGAGTGATCAATGGATCGAAGTGATGGGTTGCGGCATGGTTGATCCAGAAGTTTTCAAATCCGTAGGCTATGACCCTGAAGCGTGGTCTGGCTATGCTTTTGGTATGGGGATCGAGCGTCTTGCTATGCTCTTGTACGGGGTGGATGATATCCGCTATTTCTACCAAAACGATTTACGATTCCTTAGACAGTTCACATCATGAAAATCAGTTTATCATGGCTCAAAAAATACCTGCCTAGTTTAGAGGCAACGCCTGATCAGCTGGAGGAGGTATTTCCATTAATGGGGCTAGAGGTTGAATCTGTAGAAACTACAGGAATCCCTCAGCTTGATAATGTCGTCGTCGGAGAGATTTTAACCCGTGATCAACACCCAGATGCAGACCGCTTGTCTGTGTGCCAGGTGTCTGTCGGAGGGGCTGAGCCAGTCCAGATTGTTTGTGGGGCCCAGAATCATAAAGTAGGGGACCGTGTTCCTGTCGCTTTAGTAGGCGCAGTCCTCCCGGGGGACTTCAAGATTAAGCCCTCGAAGTTGCGTGGTGTTCCCTCAGCAGGGATGATGTGCTCCCCGAGCGAGCTCAATTTACCAGGTGAGCCTAAGGGCCTCCTTATTCTAGAAGATAAGCCTGAAATCGGAACCCCTATTAATAGCGTCTTTGCTGAAGGAGATATTGTCTTTGATCTAGAGGTCACTCCTAACCGGGGTGATAGTTTAAGTCATATCGGGGTAGCGCGTGATTTAGCGGCCTGGTATGATCTCCAGCTTGTTTTACCCGAGCTTACCTGTGATCCTGAAACTGCAGCGCAACCTACTGCAGAGAGCTTGCTTAAAGAGGTCCGTATTGATGCAGCTGCGTGTCCTTACTATACTGCTTGGTCTATTCAAGGTGTTAAGCTAGGCCCGAGTCCAGATTGGATGCAGGCAGATTTACAAGCCTTAGGCCTACGCCCCATTAATAATGTGGTTGATATCACTAATTGGGTGATGCTTGAGTGCGGTCAGCCCTTGCATGCGTTTGACTCAGCCAAAATTCAAGAACAAACTTTACTGATTCGCCAAGCAACAAAAGGCGAAAAGCTGACTACTTTAGACGAAAAAGAGCGCACCTTATCTGAGGATATGATGGTGATTGCCGATAAAAACCGCAGCCTAGTCGTTGCGGGTGTTATGGGCTCTCTCGATGCCGAGGTTGATGATAATACTCAAGACATTGTCCTAGAGAGTGCTTACTTTAACCCAGGCTCTATTCGTAAAACATCACGTTCTCTAATTCTGTCGACTGACAGCTCATACCGTTTTGTTCGTGATGTAGATCCTGCAGGTGTCGTGTTCGCTGCGCGCCGGGCGATTGACCTTATCCTGGAGATTGCTGGCGGGAAGCTCGTAGGCCCAGGTGTTATTGTAGGGGGGGCACCTCGAGCTGACCGTGTGATTTCCGTAACCCCTAACTTCATTCAAAAGAAATGCGGCTTCGCTATTTCTGAGGAGCAGGTTCAAGCAACTTTCGAGCGCTTAGGCTTTACAGTAGATACCTCTGCTGAGGCTTGGCAGGTTACGGTCCCTTCTTTCCGTAGTGAGGTAGACCGCCCGATTGATTTAGTCGAAGAGTTTTTACGTATCTACGGTACCGCTAACATTCCTAAGACGGATGTTTCCTTGCGTGCCATCCACCGCCGTAATGATGGTTTGGCAAATTTTAACACAAAAGCATCCGAATATCTCTGTGGGCAGCACTTTAACGAGTGTTATCATTACAGCCTGCGTGATGAAGATACTTTTACAAAGTGGTACTCTAAGGCGTTAACTCAAGGGCTTGCTTTAGCAAACCCGCTTACCAGTGAGCAAAGCCATTTACGCCCCTCACTCATTCCTGGTTTGCTTGATGCACTCAAGCTCAATAATAGCCGTGGTAATGGCCTAAGTCCTTTCTTTGAACTTGGCAGAACCTTTACTGTTCACTCAGGCAAGCTTTACGAATGCGCTTCAGTCGCTTTTGTGCTACCTGCAGAGGCTGAGCAGCTCCCCTGGCAGTCTGGTTCTGGTAATGATTTTTATAAGGTCAAAGGCCTTGTTCAGCAGCTTGTTAATTTGGCAGGCCTAAAGGCAGATCGCTTATTCTTTGAATCTTGCAAGGATGCTCCTGCCTGGGAAGAAAGCCATGCAGGAACAGTAGGCAGCATCGCGCGTGAGCAATTCACCGCTCAAGTGGGCTTAGTAAGCTTACAGATGACTAAGGACTGGGATATTCCTGGCCCTGTTTTCGCTGGCGAGATTTCTTTTCTCCCGCGTGTGTTTGAGCGTGCTGCCAAAGCGTCTAAGTTCTCAGCATTCAGTCTTTATCCTCCCGTAACGAAGGATCTAGCCTTACTCGTTTCTGAGTCTAGCCTGGCTGAAACCGTCCGTAAGGATCTTGCAAAGGTAGCGCGTGAACATGTAGGCAAAAGCTTTAATGTCGAGGCAGTTTCAGCCTTTGATGTTTATCAAGGCAAAGGCCTGCCTGAGGGTAAGAAAAGCTTAGCCTTCAGGATTCATTTCAGATCTAACGAGAAAACCCTTACTGATAATGAAGTAGGCACGGTGTTCGATAATATCCAGCAGGTTATTAAAGAAAAGACCGACTACGCTATACGGTAACGGTTTTTTAAGGGTTCTTTTTTATAATTTAAACGTATGGCTGAAGATAAAAATTCAATAGATATCGATTATGTAGCTAACTTAGCTCGTATCGACTTATCTCAAGAAGAGAAAGACCGCTTCCAAAAGCAATTAGGCGACGTCCTTGTATATTTCGAGAAGTTGAGTGCCGTGGATGTAGAAGGCGTTGAGCCTATGGCGCACCCATTCCCTGTCTATAATGTCCTGGAGGAGGACGTGGTCGAAGAGGGCTTTACCGCTGAAGAAGCCCTCATGAACGCGAAGCACCAACGCAATAATCAGGTTATTGTCCCCAAGGTGGTAGAGTAAGGCATCCTATGACAACTATGACTGAACATCTTTTTTATAAAACAGCTACAGAACTTAGTGCTCTTCTAGAGAAAAAGGAGATCACCTCTGTAGAGCTCACAAAAGCATTTATCGAGCGTACGAAGGCCACAGACGATTCTGTTAAAGCCTTCCTTAGCTACGATGAGGCCGATGCACTCGCCCAAGCTGAGGCTTCGGACAAGCGCCGTGCTGAAGGCAAGCCTTTGAGTGCGCTGGATGGGGTCCCCGTAAGCCTAAAGGATAATATGGCCGTTACCGGTCAGCCGCATACCTGTGCGAGTAAGATCCTAGAGCATTATGTTTCCCCCTATGATGCCCATATTACCGAGCAGCTTAAGAAGGCAGGGGTAGTGCTTTGGGGGCGCCTCAACTTAGATGAATTTGCAATGGGTTCCTCCACGGAGAACTCTGCTTTCCAGACGACTGCCAACCCTTGGGATCTCGAACGCATCCCCGGTGGAAGCAGTGGGGGGAGTGCTGCCAGTCTTGCTGCTGGGCAAACACCTTTGTCTTTAGGTTCTGATACTGGGGGGTCTATCCGTCAGCCCGCATCTTTATGTGGTATCGTGGGGATGAAGCCTACTTATGGGCTTATCAGTCGTTACGGTCTTGCTGCCTTTGCTAGTTCGCTGGATCAAATCGGTCCCTTTGCTCATACCATAAAGGATGTTGCTTTACTCTTAGGTATTATCGCTGGGCATGACCGCCGGGATTCTACCAGCTATAAGACTGAGATTCCCAATTACGTAGAAGCGCTCGAATCTAAGAAAGGCCCTTGGACGATTGGGGTGCCTAAAGAGTACTTTGGAGAAGGGCTAGACCCTGAAGTCAAAGCCTCCGTAGAAAAAGCGATCGCTTTCTATAAGGACCAAGGTTGTACGATTAAGGAAGTTTCTATTCCTAAGCTAGACTTGGCCTTACCTACCTACTACATCATTGCAACAGCGGAAGCCTCTTCAAACCTAGCCCGCTACGATGGTATCCGTTATACGCACCGCAGTGAGGACACTAAGAATGCAATTGATGTTTACTTCAAGAGCCGTGAAGAAGGCTTTAGCGAAGAGGTGAAGCGCCGTATCATTTTGGGTACTTATGTCTTGAGTAGTGGTTACTATGATGCCTATTACCTCAAGGCCCAGAAGGTTCGTACCCTGATTCGTGAGGACTTCATGAAAGCCTTTGAATCTTGTGATGTTTTAATTACACCGACTACACCGACAACTGCTTTTAAGCGCGGAGAGAAAAGCGCAGATCCACTTCAGATGTACCTGTCTGATATTTACACTATCTCAGTTAATTTATCAGGTCTGCCTGGGCTTTCTTTGCCTTGTGGTTATTCTAGTGAAGGTCTCCCTATTGGTCTACAACTCATCGGTAAACCTTACGAAGAAGCAGAGCTATTGAGCATCGCTCACGCCTTTGAGTCTGCACACGATTATTCAGCCAAACACCCAGAACTTTAATTTTTATGGAATACGAAGCCGTTATAGGTCTTGAGGTGCACGTACAGCTCAAGACACAATCAAAAATGTTTACCCGGGCGCGTTGCGCTTACGGAGAGGCTCCGAACACACTGACAAACCCTGTCGTGATGGCTTTGCCCGGTGCTCTCCCTGTGATGAACAAAGAGGCCATCCGCAAGACGGTCCAAGTCGGCTTGATGCTTGGTTGTGAAATTGCCCAGAGTTGTAAGTGGGACCGTAAAAACTATTTCTACCCAGATTCTCCCAAGAACTACCAAATCTCCCAGTATGACCAGCCTATCTGTGATGGTGGCTTCGTAGAGATCGAGATGCCTGGGCCTTCCCGTAATGTGATGGGAGAACACCGTAAGGTAAAGCTCACCCGTATTCACCTGGAAGAAGATGTTGGCAAGCTCACCCACTATGATGGTGAGAGTTTGGTGGACTACAACCGTGCAGGGCGCCCTCTGATCGAGATCGTGTCCGAGCCTGACCTTTTTAGCGCTGACGAGGCCTTTGCTTACCTCACCTCATTGCGTACACACTTGCTCTACCTAGGCGTGTCTGATTGCGACATGGAGAAGGGACAACTGCGCTGCGATGCTAATATTAGTGTTCGTCCTAAGGGCCAGAAGGAGCTTGGCGTTAAGGTGGAGATCAAAAACCTGAATTCTATCTCAGGAGTACGTAATGGTATTACCTATGAGATTAAGCGCCAGATAGCCCTTTGTCAAAAAGGGGAGGGAGCTTCTATCGTTCAGGAAACGCGCAGCTGGGATGCAGACAAAGGTATTACTTTTTCTATGCGCTCTAAGGAAATGGCCCACGACTATCGCTATTTCCCAGACCCAGACCTCATGCCCGTACGTGTTTCTGAGGAGATTAAAAAGACGCTAGCAGATGCTTTGCCTGAAAGACCTTTTGCTAAGCAAGAGCGTTTCATGAAGGAGTATAATTTACCTTACACGATCACTTCGGTGTTGTGTCCAGACAAAGCCCTCAGTGATTATTTTGAAAGCGCCGTTAAGGCTCATAATAACCCAAAGGCGATTGCAAACTTCATCGCGAATGATCTCCTTCGCGAGCTTTCTAACGCTGGCTGCGATATGGCTCACCCTCTCGAAGGGTGTAAGATCCAGCCCGAGGCCTTGGCTGAATTGGCTAAGCTCGTCGATGAGGGGATGATTTCTAAGCAGATTGCTCAAGACGTCTTGGTGATTATGTTTGAGACAGGAGACGCTCCTGAGAAAATCGTCGAAGAGAAAGGACTTAAGCAAAGCTCTGATACAGGTGAGCTCGAGTCTATCTGCTCAGAGGTGATCGCGAATAACCCGAAGCCTGTTCAAGAATTTAAGGACGGTAAGGATACGGCTATTAACGCACTCAAAGGGCAAGTCATGAAGGCGACCAAAGGTAAGGCAAACCCAAAGATGGTCGATGACATCCTAAGAAAACTACTGTCGTGAGCAAAGGAGGCAAAGATTTTTCCGAAGTTGTAAAACGGATCTGTATTGAGGATCCTCGTTACGATCGGGCAGCCTACTTTTTTGTCAAGCAAGCCTTAGACTATGCCCTCAAGCAGCGCATGGAGCAGCAGGGTGTCCCTCCTGGGCATATCTCAGGTCAAGAGCTCCTCGTGGGGATCAAAACGTTCGCCTTGGATCAGTTCGGCCCGATGACTCTCTTAGTACTTAAAGAATGGGGGATTACACGCTGTGAAGATTTTGGTGAAGTTGTCTTTAATCTCGTAGACTTTGGGGTGTTTGGCAAGACCGAGGAAGACTGCCGCAGTGACTTCGCCGGCGGGTATGACTTTCACGAAGCCTTTCAAGAACCCTTTTTACCTAAAAGCAAACAATCCTAATGTCCTCTACTCATACACTGCCCCCAAGTTCTAACGCTGCTGTTAAGCCCCTTGTAGATGCTTTTTTTGAGGCCCCTGTAGAGCGTTTAGTTTTGCCTAATGGCCTTACTGTCATTCTTAAGGAAGATCACTCAGCTGATTTGGCCTCTGTTCAGCTCTGGGTAAAAACAGGGAGTATTCATGAAGGGAAACACTTAGGTGCAGGGATATCCCATTACGTAGAGCATATGCTCTTTAAGGGGACACAGAAACGCTCTTACCAACAGATCAGTACCGATGTTCAAGCTAAGGGTGGGTATGTGAATGCGTACACTACGTTTGATCGTACGGTGTATCACATTGATCTGCCTAGTGATGCTGTAGAGACCGCAGTCGATGTTATTTCAGACATTGCTTTTAACTCAACCTTTGATGAGACCGAGACAACAAAAGAGCGCGACGTCATCCTGCGTGAGATAGATATGTGCCTAGATGATCCGGATCGCCAGGTTATGTATGCGCTTTTCGAGACGGCGTTTCGCGAACATCCTTACCAGCATCCTGTCATTGGTAAACGTTCTTTGTACGAGCAACTTACCCGAGAGGACCTCTGGGTGTACTATAAGGCCCGCTACGTTCCTAGTAACATGGTACTCATTATGACAGGGGCTCTTGATCAAGAGCATGTTCTAGATTTAGTTACTCAATACTTTGTTGAGCAGCCTCTTTCGAGTTTGGCTCCTGTAGTTGTTCCTGAAGAACCCCTTCAGACAAGTTATCGCCAGAATCGCCTTTATGGGGATTATGACATTGTTCGTGGTTCTCTTGCTTTTAAAATCCCTCAGCTTAACCACCCGGATACCCCGGCGCTTGATGTGCTCGCTAATGTTTTAGGCTCTGGGCAAAGTTCTATTTTTTGGAAGCGCCTGCGTGATGAGCTTAAGTTAGTTCATTATGTTGAGGCTCATATTTGGAGCCCAGGGACCCGAGGCCTCTTCTGGGTGTCTTATACGTGCGATGCTGATAAGCGTGAAGCGGCTGAAATGGCGATTCTAGAGTGTGTCGAGCAGCTCAAGAAGGAGACTGTTTCACAAGAATCTCTAGACAAAGCCGTGCGCCAAACAATGGTGGGGGAGATTAATATCCAGAAAACAATCAGTGGCCAAGCCGCCCGCCTTGGGATTAGTGAAGTTGTCTTGAAGGATATAAAATTCCCTAAGCGTTATTTAAGCCTTTTGGAATCTCTGACACCCACAATCTTGACGAGTGTTGCCGGTAAATACCTCAAGAAGAGTGGCCTGACTGCAGTTAGCCTAGAGCCTGAGGCTAACCGAGAGCAAAAAGTCTTCTCTAAGCAAAAACAAGGGGCTTTACCTGAATTTACTGAGACTACTCTTCCTGGTGGTGTGAGGCTTCTTCAGCAACCGTGGCCCCATTTTCCTAAAGTCAGTATTCGTGTCGCTATGCTCGGGGGGCCCTTGTTCGAGTCTACCCAGAATGCCGGGGCGACTTCATTGCTTTCTACTTTACTCACTAAAGATACTCAAAGCCGTAAAGCCCACGAGATTGCTAAGCTAATCGAAAGTGCTGGGGGTTCATTCTCTGAATTTTCAGGGAATAATAGCTTTGGCCTAAGCCTCGAAGTCTTGCCTTTGGATCTCCCGCTTGCGCTTGATCTGCTGGTAGAGGCTTTATGTAAACCTCTTTTTGATGAGGCCACTGTAGTGCGCGAGCGCGAAGCCCAGTGCGCCCAGCTCGCCGAAGAGATGGACGAGATTATGGACGTAGGCCGCAAGCATTTGCGCCAACACTTTTTTGGGGAACACCCTTACTCGCATGAGGCTATCGGGACAAAGGCGTCTTTAGAGTCTTTGGATGCTCAAGCGCTTGCAGCTCATTATAAACAATTGTGCGTTGCCTCTAATTTGGTTATCTCTGTAGCAGGTTCTTATGATGAGGCTTTGTTGCTTGAAGCTTGTGAACAGGCGCTTGCCTCATTCCCAGAGGGAACATTACCCGAGGCTCCTTATACTTATCAAGGCCCGAAGCCCGGTGCGCACACGCATGCCATGGACCGTGAACAAGCAGTCGTGTTTACCGCCTATCCGGATCCAGGGATTAAGCACCCCACAACCGAAGTAGGGGAAGTCTTGGATGAGCTTTTCAGCGGTATGTCTAGCCAGCTGTTCAAGCGTGTGCGTGAAGAAAAGGGCTTGGCTTACTATGTCGGTTCAAGCCGTATGCTCGGGGTAAGCACAGGTATGTTTTATTTTTATGGGGGTACTCATCCTGATCATGCCCAGGCAGTTCAAGAGGAGATTCAGGCCGAAGTTCAGCGCGTACGCCAGGGTAAGGTGACCGAGGAAGAGCTCAAGCGTTGCAAGACGAAGCTCAAGGCCCAAAAACGTATGACTTTGCAAACAACAGCAGCCCGGTCGATGCATGCTGCTTTAAATGCATTGTATCAGCTGCCCGTAAATCATGACCGTACCTATGACGAGCGTATCGACAAGGTTACCCTCAAGGATTTACAGGACTTCGCAGACGCTCATTTTACACCTGAGCAAGAGGTTAAGGTTGTCGTAGGGCCACAAGGATAGGCTTGTTCTATCATTCTTGGGCTTTGTGCTCCCGGGCTTCAACGGCAGTATCAACACTTCTTAAGTCGAGCACATCACCAACGCCCACACTACTATTGCGGAACCACCCTTGGTTTACTTCTAGGGCGTATTGGACTTTTCTGCTTTTAGAATACACGATCCGCTCATCGTAAGGGTGCATCTTTTTGATTTCGACAAGGGTGCCGTCTTGTTCAAAAAAACCAATATCTAGAGGGATACCTGAGTTCTTCATCCAAAAGCTCTGGCGCTTAGGGCGCTTGAAAATAAAGAGCATGCCTTCATCAAGGCCGAGCTCTTTGCGGTGCATGAGGCCTTTTTCGTGCTCCTTGCTCGTCATAGCTAGTTCACACTGAACGACACGGTCCGCAACTACAATCGGGTATTTTTCGCCTGCGTTTAAAGTTAGGCAGCTCACTACACTTGTGAAAATAAGACTCGATAAAAATATAAAACGTGCTTTCATAGAGGAATATTTTTATTGTATTCAAACCATGGCTTCAAAACAAACAAAATCAACATCAGCAAACACAGCACTCCTCTTGTATTCAGATTCTGATATCAATGCGGATATGCTTTATTTCGGAGGCTTTTTTGTGCCTGACGCATTCCTTGCTTTTCAAATAGGTAAAAAGAAGATCGCTGTCTTGAGTGCTCTAGAGATTGCTCGCGGGAAAAAAGAATCCTGCTTTAATGAAATTCTCTCTCTAGAGGAATGCCTCGCTGCAGCCAAAAAGACCCTCAAGGTTACTAAGCCCGGTATTGCAGAAGTCGTCCGTTGGGTTGCGAAGGAATATGGCATTAAGAATTTCACTGTCCCTACCGATTTTCCGGCAGGTTTGGCTTTTGCGCTTAAAAAGGCTCGCCTAAATATCACCCCGAAGCCTGATCCTTTCTTTGAGGCCCGTATGTGTAAGAGTGAGGCAGAAGCCCTCGCCATTCGTGAAGGCAACGCTGCTAGTGCTGCAGGGATTCGTATGGCCAGCAAGATCTTGAGCGCTTCTACGATCAAAGGGAAGAAGCTTTATTATGAAGGTAAGGCCCTAACCTCTGAGCGCCTGCGTTACTTTGTAGATCGTGCATGCCTCGAAAAGGGTGCTATTGCTCAAAACACTATCGTTGCTGGAGGGGATCAAGCCTGTGACCCACATTGCCAGGGCTCCGGCTTTTTGTACGCAAATGAGCTGATTATTGTGGACGTATTTCCACGAGTAACAGCTACTGGCTACCATGGTGACATGACGCGTACCTTCCTCAAGGGAACCGCTAATGATGCACAACGTAAATTAGTAAAGACTGTGCGTGCCGCACAAAAGAAAGCTTTTGAGACAATTAAGGCAGGAGTTCCTTGCCCTAAGCCTCATGCAGAAGCCGCGGCATACATGGAAAAGCAAGGGTATGTGACTGGCCAGAAGAAGGGAGTCCCCCAAGGGTTTTTCCACGGGTTAGGGCATGGCCTAGGGCTTTCTGTACACGAGGCCCCGCGCGTGAGCCCAGCTGGAACGGGCCTTAAGCTCAAGGCAGGCAATGTCGTGACTGTGGAGCCAGGCCTCTACTACCCAGGTGTAGGGGGCGTCCGTATCGAGGATGTTGTTTGGGTACGCTCAAAAGGTTACGAAATGCTTTCAAGCTGCCCTTATAAGTGGGAGCTCAAGTAGTTAGTAAAGACTTGATAGTAAGGCGCTTAAGGTGCTTTATGGGGTAAACGCTTGATTTTGTTGTATTATTTCCATATAATACTAATAAACAAGCGTTTACCTGTTATGCTTCTACCGTTGCTTATCGAGTGATAGTGACTATATTAGTATAATAACAACACAACAATAGGGGGATATAAGATGAAGAATAAGGCAATCATAGGAATTTCCGGAAATTTTGCGGTGGATTATAACCACAAAATGGTTCCCGGTGTGGAAAAGGCTTACGTATTTAATTATTACGTAGAGGCGATTGCCTTGGCAGGTGGGGTCCCTGTGATTTTACCGATTGTGAGCGATCCTAAGGCAATCAAAAAGCAGGTCGAGTCTGTTGATGGCTTACTGCTCTCTGGGGGGCATGATATTACCCCTTTTGCTTATGACCAAGAGCCACACCCACTCTTGCAAGATGTGCTCCCCCGTCGGGATGATTTTGATTTCAAGCTGATTGAATGTGCTTTGGAAGCAAAAAAACCAATTTTAGGTATTTGCCGTGGCATGCAGGCCCTGAATGTAATGTTTGGGGGGGACCTCTATCAAGACGTCTCTTTGGCTAAAGAATACACCCTCAAACACGTGCAAGGAAACCCTCTTAAAGACCCTACGCATACCATTGACCTTGTTGAAGGGACACGCCTGCAAAATATTTTTAAAACAAAATCTATACGTATTAATACTTATCACCACCAAGCAATTCACCAGATTGCAGATGGTTTTTACCCTTCAGCTTTTGCTAAAGATGGGATGATTGAAGCCATCGAAAAGGACGGGGATTCATTCGTTATGGGTGTGCAATGGCACCCAGAAATGATGGCTGCAGAGCACCCCACTATGCTTAAATTGTTTAAGTTCTTCGTTAAGGAGTCCATTTCAGAGACATGAGGCGTAAGTTTGGTTTCTGGAGCATCGTCTTACTCGGCCTTAACGCCATTTTAGGTTCAGGTATTTTCCTACTCCCCAGTAGTATGATGGCTATTGCGGGGCCTTTTAGTTTGTGGGTCATTCTTTTTGATTCCTTGCTAGTCGTAACCATTGCACTTTGCTTTGCAGAAGCTGCGGGTTACTTCAAGCGTAACGGGGGTGCTTATTTGTACGCCCGGGCTGCTTTTGGAGACTTCGTCGGGTTTGAGGTAGGCTTTATTAAATGGGCTGTGGGGATTATTGCTTGGGCGTCAATGGCTGCAGGTTTTGTTGCTGTGCTTGATGGTATTTGGCCTGGTATTAGTGGTGGCTTATTGGGGAAGGGCATTCTTGTCGGGCTTATTGCAGGGCTAACTATTTTGAATTTATGCGGGGTGAAAGTCTCTAAGATTGCCAATAACATAATGACGATTGGTAAGCTTTTACCTATCTTAGTGTTTATGGGCATAGGCTTGTTTTTTATGCAGCCTGACAACCTCAGCCCCATCATGTCTTTAGAAGCGTACGAGCCCAATGCTTTTGCTGTAGCGGCTATTCTCTTTCTTTATACCTTCTCAGGGTTTGAGTCGATTGCAGTCGCTGCAGGAGATATGGAAAACCCAAAGCGTGATTTACCCATCGCAATCCTTCTTGTGATGGCCTTGGTCTCGATTGTCTACTTTGGGGTACAGGCCATATCCATTGGCATACTCGGGGGGGCTTTGAGTAGTTCAGCAGCTCCTTTGGCTGATGCTACCCAAGTATTTTGGGGTAAAGCAGGCTATGCCTTTATTATGCTGGGGATGCTTATTTCTGTAGGCGGTGTCAATTTGGCTGCTTCTTTTATTACCCCAAGAATCGGAGAAGCTTTAGCCCATGACGGAATGGTCCCTCGTTTTATTGCTAAGGAAAATGAAAACGGAGTGCCTGTTTGGTCTATCCTAATCACAGGTGTGTGCACGGTCTTGATTGCCTTATCAGGGAGCTTTACTCAACTCGTTATGATCAGCGCCGTCTCACGATTTGCGCAGTACATTCCTACTTGTTTAGCAGTAATTGTACTGCGCCGTAAGTTTGCAGATAAGCCTAGTACTTTTCATATCCCTGGAGGGAGCCTCATTCCCGGGGTTGCTCTAGCAGTCAGCTTTTGGCTGCTGATGCACGCCTCTTGGCAAGAGCTCGCTTGGGGGCTGGGCGGACTCCTTATAGGAATACCACTCTACTTTATAATGCGCGCTTCTGAATCTCGGTAATTTCTGTAATACCGTTTTTCGCTAAGCTCATCATTGCATCCATTTGCTCCTGTGAGAAGGTTGCTTCTTCCCCAGCACTTTGGAGTTCCACAAATTGGCCAGAGCCTGTCATGACGATATTGGCATCCACACTGGCTTCTTTGTCTTCTTGGTAACAAAGGTCTAGTACGGGGTGCCCGGCATAAACACCGACACTCACTGCAGCTACAGAGTCTTTAAAGGGAGATTCTTTGAGTAAGCCATCTTTTACAAGGCGCCCAATAGCGAGTTGTGCGGCAACATAAGCCCCTGAGATAGCTGCGGTGCGTGTGCCGCCATCTGCCTGGAGGACATCACAATCAATCCAAAGCGTGTATCCTGGCATTTTTTTGAGGTCTACTACAGCGCGCAAGGCCCGGCCAATCAGGCGTTGGATCTCGATAGAGCGCCCATCTACTTTTCCGCGAGAGCTATCGCGGTCCTTACGGTCATGGGTACTGTAAGGGAGCATTGAGTACTCCGCAGTAATCCATCCGCCTTGAACACCTTGGCGTTGCATCCACCCAGGGACCTTCTTCTCAATGCAGGCTCCGCAAATAACTTGCGTATTCCCGAAGCGAATTAGGGCTGAGCCTGTTGCATTCGGTGCGATACCCGCTTCGATAGAAATCGGGCGCAATTGTTCGGCAGTACGTCCATCCGGACGGTTAAGAAGTGTTTCAAACGGATTTTCCATAGTAAATTTAAACAGTTAGCGTCGTTGCCTTTTCTTTGGGCTCTACCCACTTATTATTTTCTTTGATGAGGTTGATGAGTTCTTCAACGGCTTCATCTTCGGGTACGTGGTATTTTACGCACTCTTTACCCTTATAGAGGTTTACCTTTTTTGGGGCACCTCCTACGTAACCGAAGTCTGCATCGGCCATCTCGCCTGGGCCATTCACGATGCAGCCCATCACGGCTATTGTTACTCCTTTGAGGTGGCCGGTTTTGGCCTTAATCTTTTGAGTAGTGCTCTCTAGGTCGAAGAGCGTACGTCCGCAAGAAGGGCAGGCTACAAACTCTGTTTTTGAAATACGTAAACGCGCCCCTTGCAAAATATTATAAGCCAAGGCGGTTGCTTTAGGCATAAGTGGTTCTGTCTCAATGCTGATTAAGTCACCCAGTCCATCACACATCAGGCCTCCGCTTAAGAGCGAGGCTTCTATTAATCGGGCAGTGAAAAAGTCTTCAGGCTTAATCGCATTCTCTAAAGTGTTACGAATCCACAAGGGGCCTTTAAGCGCGTGTTTCTTTAGGCACTCGGCCAAAGCACGGTAGCTGCCAACAATATGTTTATCTGCCTCAGGCTGAGAGAGGGTATACAGTAAATGTTCTTGAGGGAGTATTTTTAATGTAGAGGCTAAAGCATCAAGGGTTGAAGCATTCCCATCGATAGCTAGCAACCACTGGTTAGCTGCACAGTCCTGAGCAATGACTTCTAGGAGCTTGCTTTCTTGGGCTTCAAAACGGCGGGACAAAAGCCAGCGGGTTTCTTGAGGAAAGTTTAGAGTCTTAACATGTTTCCAGTGGATTGCTGGGTTAATTTCTAAGGCAAAAAAGTCTAAGGTTTTAGCTAAGGCTTTGGCTATCTTAAAGGCTGATACGAAATCTTCTTCACTCTGAATAGATAATAAAAGACCCTCGAGTTTGCTGTCACCCATTTGAGTTTGAGTGTCACAAACTTGCTTGATGATCCCTGCCGTATCGGTGATGGGCAGGTGAGTTTTGACGATAACGCGCGGGGGTTGGTTATCAGAAAGCTCGATGTTGTCATTGATGCGCACTGCATTTGTTTTGCGGCGGCTATAGCTAAACGGATCAATGCTGTCGTGCTGAGCCTCTGTTTCTTCATTCCAGAGCAAGGAAGCGCGTCGGGCTAAATCTTTAGCCACAGGGACTTCATAGACAGGGTCTTCGGTTAAAGAAACACGGATAGTATCCCCCAGGCCATCGTAGAGTAGGCTACCGATGCCAATAGTACTCTTGATGCGCCCGTCTTCACCATCACCGGCTTCAGTCACACCCAGGTGTAGCGGGTAGTCCATCCCTTCTTCAGCCATCTTAAGGGCTGCAAGGCGGTAGGCTTCAATCATTACTTTGGGGTTACTCGCCTTGAAAGACAGAATAATATCTTGGTACGTATGCGATTCAGCAATCCGGACAAACTCCAGCGCAGACTCTACCATCCCTAAGGGGGAATCCCCATAGCGGTTCATGATACGGTCAGATAAAGAACCATGATTAGTTCCAATACGCATCGCCCTGCCGAGCTCTTTAGAGCGTTTGACTAAAGGTGAAAAGGCCTCATGCAAGCGATCGAGCTCTTCTTGGTATTGAGCATCAGTGTATTCGAGTACGGCAAACTTCTTTTTGTCGGCGTAGTTCCCCGGGTTTACACGGACCTTCTCGACGTGCTCGACTGCTTCCATCGCCGCATTAGGCAGGAAGTGGATATCGGCAACCAGAGGCGTAAATACTTTAGCCTCGTTTAATTTTTTGCGAATTTCCTTAAGGGCCGCAGCCGCTTTTACATTAGGGGCTGTAGCACGGATAATCTCACACCCTGCTTCTGCTAGAGCAATCGCTTGCTTGACGGTAGCATCCACATCTGGGGTGAGCGTATTGGTCATAGATTGGATGCGGATGGGGTTGTTTGCCCCAACCCCTACGGACCCGATCATGACCTCGCGGGTTTTACGCCGCAGGGTATTATAACGCGATGTGCAGTAGTTTAAGCTCATGGCATTTTTTTCCAGCTAGCCTTCTTTTTAGAAATAAAGAATAGGGGTGGTAGGCCAAGCAGGAGTGATCCACCAATGAGGACTGATTCATAAAGCCACAAGCTCCCGGTATCGAGTAGGTCTGATGGGGGCACGAATCCTATTCCGATACAGAATAAAGAACCTAAGAACCCAAGGCCAGCAATGATGTACATGCCTAGGTTGCCTCCAGGGACTTTGAAGGGGCGTTTAGTCTTCGGCTTCTTGATCTTAAGAATAATGGCCGAGATAAACATGAGTGCGTACATGTATAGGTAGAGCTGAGCAGCCAGTGCCGTTAAGATCCAGTAAGAGGTGTTTACTGTAGGCATCAGGAAGAATACCAAAGAGAAGAGTGTTACAATTACCCCTTGGACAAGCATGATATTCACCGGCATGCCGTGCTTGTTCATCTTTTGGAAGAAAGGAGGGAGATCTCCACTTTGGGAGGAGGCCAGCAAGCCTTTACTTGGGCCAACAATCCAGGTGCTTACTTTAGCTACAGCGCCCCCTGCTACAAACAAAGCCATAAGTGGGATGAGGTACCCAATGCCGTATTGGTTAAAGATAATCGTGAAGGCCTCCATCAGGCCAGCGTCCAGGCTGATCTCATGCTGAGGGACAACAATGGCAATGGCTAAAGAGCCAAGGATTGAAATGGCTAGGATAATAAGTGCAGAGAATAGAATCGCTTTAGGGTAGTCACGCTGAGGGTCTTTTACCTCCTGGGCATGCACTGCGGACATTTCCATTCCGACAAAGGCTTGGAAGGTTCCCGCTAGAAAGACAATTTTGCTCCACTCACTCAAGGTAGGGAATGCAGTGACCAGTTCAAGCGGAACCTGTGAAGGGTTACCACTGGTAATCCAGAAGATCCCACACCCAATGAGAACAGCTCCTGGGAGGACTGTTCCTGCGATACTGCCTACATTACTGATGAGGCCCGAGACACGCATCCCCCGGAAATTTACTAAAGTGGCAATCCAAAAAACAGAGACGACGACTGAGGCCGTATAGGTTTTGTTGCCAGCAAGCTCTGGGTTAAAGATATAAGCCATGGACCCTGCTACGAAAGCGATCATGGTGGGGAACCACGCCAGGGTGTTAACTGTTTGGAACCAAACCGCAAGGAAGCCCCAATGAGTGCCGAGTGCTTCTTTAACCCAGACATATACGCCTCCCTTTTGGGGCCAAGCGGTTGCTAGCTCCGCGGAAACAAGTGATGAGGGTAAGAAGAAGACTAAAGCGGCAACGCTATAGAAGAAGATAAGATCCATGCCGGTCTTACCCATCATGGGAAGACTACTGACCCCCGTAATGGCGGCCACATTGATCATAGTTAAGGTGAGGACACTAAGTGTGTGCTTTTTTTTAAAGGACATTTTCTAAATTTTTTGTAAGTTCTGATATTTCATGAATGGATTGTGGATTTTCTTTGGATACAGGACGCCAGTGACGTCGTCGGAATCGCATGATTACGAATGGAGTTAATATCACGAAGAGAATTGCACAAACCTGCAGAATTTCCAGTCTTACAAGATTGCCCATAGAAAGTTTTGAGGTAGGGGGGAAGAAAGCGATGATGAAGCCAAAGAGGCTCGCCATAAACCCAAGGCTACTGAGGAGGATCATTCCAAAGTTACCTCCTGGTACACGGAAGGGGCGGTGCACTTCAGGGCGCTTAAAGCGTAGAACAATAGCTGCTGAGAATAAAAGCATGTACATAGTTAAGTAAATACTAGCCATGATTGCAGTCAAGACCCAGAAGGAGCTGTTGACCGAAGGCATCAGCAAGAAAAAGAAAGAGAATACAGTAATGATGACCCCTTTACCTACAAGAATAGGCACAGGAATACCGTGGGCATTAAGCTTCTGGAAAAGTGGCGGGAGGTTCCCGTTCTCTGCGGTAATCAAGAGCGCCTTAGCTGGGCTTAGGAGCCACATTTGGATGGCCCCAATTGCACCGAAGACAAGGACGATCGCCATAATCGGGGTGAGCCAAGCCATATGGATGCTTTGGAAAATACTTGCGAAGGCCTGGATAATGCCGGCATCAAGGGTGATTGATTCTTGAGGTACAATCATCGCAATCGACATTGAGCCTAGGAAAGAGACTAAGAGGATGAGGACTGAGGCTAAAAGGATTGCTTTAGGAAAGTCACGCTGTGGGTTTTCTACATCTTGTGCGTGTACTGCAGCCAGCTCCATCCCACAGAAAGCGATTAGGGTGCTGGCCAGGAAGGTAAGCTCGTGCGTAGCGGTAAGGTCTGGGATAATGGCATCGCTCCAGGAGACCTGGACCGGGTTACCGCTGAACAACCAGTAGCCACCTAGCCCGATGATAAAGAGGCCAGGGATGATCGTCCCGAAGAGGGAACCAAAGCTTGTGATAGCCTCAGACACTTGGTAGCCCCGGGATGTGATGTAGATCGATAACCAAAAAAGAGAAAGGATGACCCCGAGGGTGTAGTAGCGGCTTTCGGCCCATTCTGGGTTGATGATATAAGAGAGGGTGCCGGCGACGAAGGCAAGGACTGCAGGAAACCACACAAAGCCTTTAGCGACTTGGAGCCACACGGATAGGAAACCAAATTCTTCCCCGAAGGCTTCTTTAACCCAAACGTAAACCCCACCCGCTTTTGGCCAAGCGGTTGCAAGCTCTGCAGAGACTAGGGCCGAAGGAAGAAAGAATGCAACGGTGGCTACGGTATAAAAGAAGAGCATCGACAAGCCGCACTCTGCCATAATCGGCAGGTTACGTAGGCTTGCAATGGCAGCAACGTTCATGAGTGCTAGTGTAATAACGCCTAGCTTAGGAGCCTGAGTTGAATTAGATTTCATGGGAAAAGGGAAATAATTAAGAAGAATTGTGACTCAAAAGACAAGTTTTTATGGGAGTGTTACCAGTTCTGGGGTAGAGGCAGGCTCCTGGGGTTTAGATTGCCAAGAAGGCTTGCGTAAGGAGCTGATGATGAAGGGGATAATTAATACACCCAAGACCGCTGAAAATTGAATAAGCTCTGGAGTTAGGAGGGAGCCCATCGGAACTTTACTGGAGGGGAAAAAGGCCAGAATAATCCCGAAGAGGCTTGAGAGTAGCCCGAGGCCCCCGATGAGGCAAATCCCGAAGGTTCCGCCGGAAATCTTAAAGGGGCGCTTAAGATTGGGCTGAGTAAAACGCAGGCGGATAGCGGTAGCGAATAAGATCACATACATGATGAGGTAGATACTCGCACGGATGGCAGTGAGTAGCCAAAAGGAGCTATTGACTGAAGGCATTAATAGGAAGCAGCAGGCGAATAAAGAGATAATAATTCCTTGGGTAATCAAAATAGACACAGGGATGCCGTGTTTGTTTACCTTTTGGAAGACAGGCGGTAGCGTGCCGTTTTGAGCAGTTACTAGGAGCGTCTTGGCTGGGCTTAAAAGCCAGACTTGTACTGCAGCTAGGGCCCCAAATACCAAGGCAGCTGCGATGATGGGGGTAAGCCAAGGCATGCGGATAGCGCTGAAGATACCCGAGAAGGCTTGAACAACCCCGGCATCCAGGCTGATGGCCTCTTGCGGAACGATGACCGCGATTGAGAGTGAGCCTAGAACAAAGACCCCAAAAATAATAAAGGAGGCCAAAAGCGCTGACTTGGGGTAATCCTCTTGAGGGTTCTTGAGGTCTTGAACGTGCACGGTGGCAAGCTCCATCCCGGTTAGAGAAACAAGCGTTGTGGCTAGGAAGGTAAGTTCGTGGAAATCGCCCAGATTAGGTACGATGGCATCTTTTGAAAAATCAATATGAGAGGGGTTGCCACTGAAGAACCAGTAAATACCGAGTGTGATAATAAAGATAGCAGGGACAACAACCCCGAGTAGAGAGCCTAAGTGGGTGATGCGTTGGGAGGTTTTATGACCAGTGCAGGTAATATATACAGAAAGCCAGAATACGATTAGAATGACACTGAGGGTGTAGTAAGGGTCCTCAGATAATGTGGGGTTAAACATATAGGCGAGCGTCCCTGCGATGAAGGCTAGGACAGTGGGGAACCACACAAAACCTTTAGCGACTTGGAGCCACACGGCCAGGAAGGCGATGCGCTCCCCAAAGGCTTCTTTAACCCAAGTGTAGATCCCGCCGGATTGAGGATAGGCGGTAGCTAGCTCTGCAGAGACGAGGGCTGAGGGGATGAAGAAGATCAGCATCGCCAGGCCATAGAAAAAGAGCATACTGAGACCCGCTTCGGCCATTAAGGGAAGATTCCGTAGGCTAGCGATTGCAGCTACGCTCATCAGGGAAAGCGCTGAGATGCTTAGGTAATGAGAAGGCTTTTTTGTGTTCATTGGAAAGTTGTATAATTGAGATGGTAATATGTTTTTAATTATGGAGGGTTACAAGGGTAAATCCTTGTTCCGGGCGAGGAAAGTGCCCCCATTATACCATAGAATGTAAAAATGCCAAATGCTCGGTTGGGATATTTGGCTCAGTTGGGAAATTTGGTTTATTTGGGAAAAATCTAAAAAGCGTTAGGAATCGCGTAGAGGTGGAGTTGATAAGGGATGTGGGGTTTTTGAGATTTGACTATTGTTTTTGGCTTTTTGTAAGCATGTGTACTAATAAGCCGGCTTCTTACTTGCGATTAGGGGTGGATTCTATAGCCTTTGAGGCCTAGTTATGGAAATCGGTAGTATTCTTAATGGAAGTTGGGCTGAGGAAATGGAGGCCTATGATGCTGCTTTGGCTGCTCAAAATAAAAAGAAGCAAGAGCCTCAGGCAGGCTTACGAGAGCGTAAGACAACGATCAAAAAGATTGGAGAAGTTCCTGCTTTGCAGCGGACGAGTTCAGGACGTTTATTGCAGAGTAGCCCCCGTAGGCAGCCTGCTTATATTGCTGGGCGATTGAAAAGTTTTTGGGATAAAGGTGACTTCCAGAAAGTGGTGATGCATATAGAGCAGGCTTTGGATGCAGGGAAGACTGTGTCTGTAAAACTTTTTTTGTCACGCTTAGAGAAAGCTATTAATAACCATACTGAGCATGGCTATACGCTTTTGCACGTGGCCGTGAAAGGAGGCTATAAGAAAACCGTAGCGCTTTTGCTCGAGACTGAAGGAGTGGATCTTGAGGCCCGCGATGATTGGCAGCGCACCCCTCTGTATTTGCTTGTAGAGGTAGCCCGGGCACACCCTCAAGAGCATGTGGAGGAAGTTAGGGTCTTGTTAAAGGCTGGTGCGAATATCTATACGAGAACCAAAGATGACAGTACTGTGCTACACTGCGCTGCGCGGGGGGGTAACCTGGAGATGATGGCGCTTTTAGTTAAAGAAGGTGCGCAAGTTAAAGGCGTAGGTGGGCTTGAGCATTATAAACAAGGCTGGATGAACCCGAATGCTATGGCAGATAGTAAGCAGGTCAATGCCCAGAATGAAGAGGGGTGGACGCCCTTGCATGTGGCTGCTTATAACGGGAAGCTTGAAATTGTTAAGTACCTGTTAAATAACAAAGCAGACACACGCATTAAAGATAAGAAAGGTTTTAGGGCTTTCCATCGTGTGCCAGCTAAAGGTCATGAGGAACTCGCTATAAGGCTAGCCATGTGCGAGGCTAGTGGCACAGAAGCGCGTGAATGGCTAAAGCTTTCTGAGAAGGCTTATGGAAAGCTTATTAAAAAATATACTGACTTTTAGTAGCTCTATGTGCCTCAGGCGTTGCTAGTAGAAGCAGCCTCTTCAGTACCAGGCCTAATAAAGAAGCTTAAGGCCAATAGCGCCAGGCTTAGGAGTAGGGAAATCCACTCCACTAGCGGGGCCGGTAGCATTTGGTCCAGGCCAGGGACTAGAGAGAACAAGTTCAGCACAATAAGGAGCACAGAAATAGCTACTAAGCTTTGCTTGGCGGTCTCTAGGGACATAGCGGCTTGGGGTACATCTTTCATAACAGTAGTTTATAGGTAGTTTGTGAAGGATGGCAACCCTCTAAAATCTTTTAGATTGAGTCTTAAAAGGGGTGCTCTTTTAAGAGCTCTGCAGGGCTCCAAGGCTTGCTGCGGCTGCCGATGGCTTCTCTAGCCTTCGTTACGGTCTCTTCCTCCACGATAGGAGCCTTGTTGCCCCAGGCTTGGCGGATGTAGCTCATAATAGCGGCTAGCTTTTGGTCAGAGAAGCGTTTGAAAGGAGGCATGGTATTGTTATACTGTTTTCCCTTAACTGTAATGGGGCCGCTCATTCCTAAGAGGAGCGCTTTGGCGATACGGGTGTCGTCTCCGGTAACCCACTCGGAATCTACGAGTGGAGGGTAAGCCCCGGGAACACCTAGGCCTGTAGGTTGGTGGCAGACTTGGCAATTTTTAGCAAAGAGCTTGCGGCCTTCTTCAACAGGGTCCCAGGGTTTTTCTTCTTTGACGGCACCTCCGCCAGGTTGCCAGTTCGGGTCAAACACATCCCCACGGAAATTCCCAGAGTAACGGGTGAGGTAGCCCCCAGCCCAAAACATCATCCCTGCGAAAAGGAAGATAAGGAACATAGGTACGGGGGATTCTTTCTCGGTCGGCTCGTGCTTTTCGCGCATGAGCTGTGCGTGTACGTTCTGGAGAGCAGAATCCTCTAGGGCTCCGAATTCGCATTTCTCGGAGTTACGTGTTTTCTTGGACGAAGATTTCTTGGGTTTATCCTCACTCATGGCTATTCAGCAAATTTAGATTCGGGCAACTCGTAGTCGAGCTTTAGGCTTAGGAGGTACTCTACGAGTACATGAGCACGCTCGGTAGGGACCACTTCGTAGCCTTCTTCGGGGGCATTCTCGTAGTCTGGGGGAAATGTGAGGGCATTGGGGGAGAGTTCATCACCCTGGATCTTTTGCTTCTTATAGAGGAATGCAAAAGGAGACATGATTGAACCAGGGGAAGTGATCTTGGGATCGTAAAGGTGGAGGTGGTGCCAGTCTCGGGTGGGGATGCGGTCACCGACGTTCATGAGATCTGGCCCGGTACGCATGGTTCCTAGCAAAACACGCTTCTGTAGGATATAGTCACGCGGTACACTTTGGCGATCCCCCCAGCCGCGCTCGAAGTCTGCTCCGAAGCCTTTGCGGCGTACTTGTTGGGAGTGGCAGTAGATACAGCCTAAGTCAACATAGACTTCCTTGCCTTGCATAGCCTCTCCTGATGGGGTACGTGGGTAGGCTGGTTCTCCCTCTTCGAGTACGATAGGCTCTAGGCGACCGTATTGGATGTTACTCATCATAACGATCCCCGTGAAAGAGAATAAAATGGTGGCCAAGGCGCCAAAGAAAATGGTGAGCAGGTCTTTCATTATTACTTAAATATTCTGTGTTTCGACTTCACTGAATAAGGTGGGGCCGTGTTCGTCCTTGGGTTGCTTCTTGAAGAGCATCCAGAAGAAATTAATGAAGAAAGCCGTGTGGCCTATGAATAAGAGTATCCCTGAGGCAGAACGTGCATGAAGGTAAGGGAGGGTATTCTTCATGAGTTCTAGGAAGAGGACCTCTGGGTTATTCATTTGCATGCCTTGAATCCAGCCGCCGATGTGTAGGGCTACTACCATGAGGGTAATCCCTAGAGCACAACCCCAGAAGTGGATGTGGATGAGTGCTGCTGAAGGCCATTCGCGTTGGAGTAAGCGGGGCATAATGAAGTAGATGCTCCCGAAGCAAACCATCGTGAAGAAGGCATAAACACCGTGGTGAGCGTGGCCTACAGTGAGGTGAGTAAAGTGAGTTACTTGGTTGACTTCGCGCAGAGCCATTGCCGAGCCGATAAGACTAGCCAGGGTATAAGACATCGCCCCGAATACAATAAAGCGCAGTGTAGGGCTTGCCCAGACATGCCCGAAGCTGCCTACGACGGTCATATGGTGGTTGATGGCTGTAACGACAACAGGGATGACCATCATGACACTGGCGACGATCCCTGCAGAGATAAGCCAGATAGGAATCGGGCCACCGACTAAGTGGTGTACCCCAGCCCAATTATAGAAAAGAGCGAGCGACCAGAAGCCTAAGACAGATAGGTAATAGCTATGGATAGGGCGGCCAAGTACTTTAGGGATGAAATAGTAAGTCGCGGCTAAGGCTAAAGGAGAATACCACAAACCTAGAACATTATGGCCAAACCACCAGTTAGTGATAGATTGAACCGTTCCGCGCGCAGGAGCCCACATGATCATTGTTTGGGCAGTCGTGTATAGCCATGGGAACCAAAATAGCGCGGCTAAAATATACCACTGAGAGACGTAGACGTGATGAGAACGACGGTGGATGAAGGCGAGAATCCCCCAGATGCTGATGAGCGCGTAGGAGAATGCAAGCAGAGGGGCTACGTAACGAGGCATCTCGAGCCATTCTACAGACGTAAGTCCACCGTTTAGGATACCAGTGACACCGATGACCAGGCCAATATTCCAAAAGAGCCCTGCGATAAGCAAAAGCCCCCCGTGTTGGAGCTTTTGCTGAGAAAGGCGGGCCATAAGCCACAGTAGGATGCCGAAAATAGCGTTATTTGCCCAACCAAAGGCAACTGAGTTGAGGTGAGCTGATCGGGCGCGGCCAAAGGTCAGCATTTCGACATTCCCCAAGAAGCTAGGGTGATGCAATTTGACAGAGGCAATCAGTGCGAAAAGAGTCCCCACCATGAGCCAGACAAGCGAGCAAGTAAAGAAGAGCAATGCTGCCTGACGTGTAGACTGGTCAATTTCAAAAAGAGTAACCTTTTCTTGTTTTTGGGTTTCAGGTTCGAGGGTCGTGGCGGTACTCATACGCTTAAAGTTTCCTCAATGGGTGAGGGTTTCTTGGAGGGAAAAAAGTCAGTTTGTTGGCCTTCGGGCTCATCTTCAGTGAAAATGCTGCGTGAGACAGTCTCAAAGTTAGTGAGGTGTCCTTTTCTTGCAGCCCAACAAAGGGTTGCAATAGCTGAAATAAAAAAGGCGCCCCCTAGGCCAAAAATAATAAAGACATATGCATGCCACTCCATAGTAGTATCTTATTTTTATTGTTTAGATTGAAGTTCGTTGACGGTAAGTTCCATGGCGCGCTCCACTGGGATATGTACAATGCCAGCCTCGGCGTCGACCCAGCCATAAGTCGTGGTGACTTCTTGTTCGTGGGCGTGTAACTTTGAAAGGCGCTCTAGGCGTGCCTTAACGATGGCTTGGTCTACTGCAGGAGGCCTATTAGGGATATAGACCACGACCATGATGATAAAAAACAATAAGATACAGACCAATGTGCCTAAGAAGGTTATGGAAAGTACCGAGGGGCCTGGAGATTGAGTCGAACTAGCCATGATGGTGGATAGATGTTTGGATGAAAGGATCGCGGATTGGGATGGGCTCTTGTTTTACCATGCTGCGTAAGAAGGCCCAGATACAGATACCCCCGACACCGATTAAAGCAGCAGCATCAAACGGAGTGACAGTGAAAGGGGTTATCGTATAACCCAAAGCATTGTCAGCAACCATTTTGTTGGGGAGGATGTTAAAATAAAGGTCAAGTAAGTGGAAAGAAAGGATCCAGCAGGTGATGATGACCATGCGGTAAACTTTGACTTTGCTCTTGTAGAAAAGGAGATAGAGGAAAGGGAATAGGAAATGCCCAAAAACAAGGCCGTAAGCGCTGAGGTACCACCAAGAGCTTTTTGCTCCATCGATAGTGAGCTCACGTAGGTTGTACCAGAAGGTTTCTTCAGGGATGTTGGCGTTATAAATAAGGAAGTACTGGGAGAAAGAAATGTAGGCCCAAAAGACAGTAAAGGCTAGGCAAAGGCAGCCTAGTTCGTACTGATGGCCGCGGTTGAATAGGCCTTTGAGCTGACCGCTGCAGGCGAGAACCCAGCACAATAAGAATGTGGCAGCAATCCCTGCGCGCATAGAAGCGGCGAAGAACCAGACTCCGTACATGGTAGAGAACCAGTGGTAGGAGATACTCATGAAGAAGTCAAAGGCTGCAAAGGTTGCAGACATTGCTACGATGATGATCCCCGCAGCAGAGACTTTGCGGGCTAAGAGGACCCAGCGTGCGTCTCCGTCTTTATCTAGAGTGAATGAGCACTTACGCAGGAGGTATGCGATCAGGCTCATTGCAGTAAAGTAGAAGATAACACGTGCCGTAAAGAAAGGGAGATTAAGGTAAGGAGCCTTAGTTTGGTAGATGGTGTCAGCCCCTACGGTACCTCCGCCAGGGAGTGGGTGCTCTGGGTTGATCCATTCCCAGAGGATGCCGGGGTTTTCTTTGTAGAACCAAGCGACTAAGAGGAGTGGTAGGAATATAAGCCCTAGGAAGGGTATAGCAGCTAAAGCATGCTCGAGTTGGCGGCGTATGATAATAGACCAGCCTGCGCCGAATACATACCAAAGCATAATTAGGAAAAACATACCAATGCTGATCGAAAACCAGAAGCTGAAGCCAATCAGCCAACTGACTAGCGGGCGAGAGTCATGATGAAGGAGGCCTTGATAGACCCCGTAGCCTGCGATGCCGAGGCCCAACAGCCCTACGATAAGGGCGAGTGTAGTGAACTTTTTAATGGAATCAGAGGCGGGTTGGCTCATTCTGTAGATTCAGCTTGGGTTGAAGAGTCGTCTTCTTGGGTAGTTTCTGGCTCATCAGCAGGGGTGCTGTCTTGAGCTGGTGCCTGGAGGCTTTCAAGAAGTTCTTTTTTAAAGGGAGTAGGGACATCATCTAGTGTGCCGTTTTGTGCACGTTGCAAGGCACGTAGGTAAGCGATGACTGCCCAGCGTTCTTCGGGGCGTAATTTCTCGCCGTAGCCACTCATGGTGTTTTTACCATGGGTGATGGTATTGAAAATCTCGCCTTCGGCCATATCGCGTAGGCGATCGTCATGGTAAGAGAGTGTAGTAGCTACGCCGTATTGCTTAGTGATGCCGTCACCATCGCCAATAGCGCTGTGGCAGACTTGGCAGAAGATAGTGTATTTTTGCTGACCCAGCTCCATAAGGGCGTGGTTAACCTCGACAGGGAAGCCGCGTACCCATTCGCCACTGCGGGTTTTTCCTGTGTAAAGCTCAGGATTGTCTGCTTGGGCGTAATTGAAATCTTCGTTGAATACCTTGGCGGTTTCCCAGCTAGAACCACGGGCAATGGTTCCGGGGACAACGGGACGGTCGTCCATGCGGTTCTGGTAGAAAGTATTCTCGCCTTGGGGGCGGTACTTTTCTTGGTCGTCCATGTCGGGGAAGACGTAGAGTGGGGGCTCAGTGAACTTAGTTCCACGGATGCCGAAGATGGACACCGTTGCTACGCACAGGAAAACGAAAATGCCAAGGAAGATACGCATTTTAATGATCTAAAAGAGTGATTTCAGTACCGCCTAAATCGCGGAGGAGGGTTTCAGTTTTGGATTTATCGAAAAGTGGATCGCGGCATTCGATAGCAATGAAAAAGCCGTCGTCACTTGCTTTACTAAAAGGCTCGTGATTGAAGACGGGGTGGTTATGCCGTGGGAGGAGGTTGGTAAGGAACATACCGAAGAAGGCCCCGAAAGAGGCCAAGAGGATGGTAAGCTCGTAAAATACAGGAAAAGGAAAAATTGGACTGAAGAAGGGTTTACCACCTACAATCAGCGGGTAGTCATAAGCATTCATGTAGTAAACGATGCTCATACCGGTACAAAAGCCGGTGATTCCACCAAAGAGTGTGATGACTGAAACCTTGGAGCGCTTTAGGCCCATGATCTCGTGAATGTTATGGATCGGTAAAGGAGCGAAGAAATCCCAACGTTTAAATCCAGCATCGCGGACTTTCTCAGCAGCATCACACGCTTCGGTGATGTTTTTGAAGCTGGCGATCAATCCGTAGGGCTTTTTCTCTTTATTATTAAACATAGGAAGGCTTACAGATGGTTAGTGTCAGGATTGGGGTGAGGGGTTCCTGCGGGGGTGATGGCCTTAATCTCAGCGATAGGCATGAGAGGTAGGAAGCGTACAAAGAGTAAAAAGAGTACGGAGAAGAACCCGAATGTTCCAAAGAAAGTGAAAATGTCTACGATTGTAGGTGAGTAGTATCCCCAGCTTGAAGGAAGGAAGTCATTAGCTAGGGAGGTTACCGCGATTACGAAACGCTCGAACCACATACCTACATTCACAAACATGCAGATGACTAACACGAGGGCGGTATTCTCACGGATGCATTTGAACCAGAATAGCTGTGGGCTAATTACGTTACAGGTTACCATGATCCAGTAGGCCCAGGCGTATTGACCAAAGGCACGATTGACGAAGGTGAAGCTTTCGTAAGGGTTGGCCCCGTACCAGGCGATAAAGAACTCCATCGCATAGGCGTAACCCACCATGCTGCCTGTTCCGAGGATGATCTTACACATACAATCGATATGACGCTGGGTGATGATATCGTGTAGGCGGTAGATTGCGCGTAAAGGGAGCATGATAGTCAGTACCATGGCAAACCCAGAGAAAATCGCACCGGCAACAAAGTAAGGAGGGAAAATGGTTGTGTGCCAACCCGGGACAAGGGCCACCGCAAAGTCAAAGGAAACGATAGTGTGTACAGAAAGTACGAGCGGGGTGGAGAGGCCAGCAAGAAGGATATAGGCCATTTCGTAGTTGTTCCAGTGGCGGCTGGAGCTGCGCCAGCCCATGGCAAGCACTCCGTAGAAGTATTTACGCCAGGTCTTTTTGGCACGGTCTCTTAGGCAAGCTAGGTCAGGGATCATACCCATGTACCAGAATAAGCAGGAGACGGTAAAGTAGGTCGAGACAGCGAATACGTCCCACTCGAGCGGACTGCGGAAGTTGGGCCAGATGCCATTGGCATTAGGCAATGGGAAAAGCCACCAGGCGTACCAAACACGGCCTACGTGGAATAACGGAAAAAGGCCTGCGCACATCACCGCGAAGATGGTCATGGCTTCTGCAGCACGGTTAATCGCGGTACGCCACTTCTGCTTCAGTAGACAGAGGATGGCGGAAATGAGCGTTCCTGCGTGGCCAATACCAATCCAGAAAACGAAATTAACAATAGCCCAACCCCAGTTAATCGGGTTAGCTAAGCCCCAAGTCCCTACTCCAGTAGAGACTAAGTAGGTGAGCCCGACGAAGGTGAAGCTCGCCATGGCGCAGGCTAGGATGAAGCATACCCACCACCAGCGCGGGGTGGAATCCTCGACGATGGTACAGACGCGCTCGGTAACCCAGTGCAAGGTATGCTCGTTTTCGACTAAAGCAGGTTTAGGCAGGGTTACAGGATCCACCTTTGCTAGAAGGGCTGGATCAGCAAGCGCAGATTCGTCGGTATGGGCACTCATGGTAATAAAGTTTAGTGGGTGACAGCGTGATGGGCAGAGGCATGAGCTTCATGGCCATAGCGCTTTTCATATTCAACACGGCTTAAAGGTTGTTTCTTGTAGTCAGGCATTGCAGGGTTCGGGTTGCGAACTTTACCTGTGTACGTGACGCGGGGGCGTGTATTAAGGTAACCCAAGAGGCTGTAGTCTAGATCAAGGTTTTTGCGTCTTGAGACTTCTGTGCTTGGGTCAGCAATATCACCAAAGGCAATAGAGTCCGTTGGGCAGGCTTGTTGACAAGCCACCTTGATGATTCCATCAGCCACTTTGACGTTATTCGAATCCTTAGCGCGAGACCGTTGTCTGATCTTGGCTTCTTCGATTCTTTGAACACAGAAAGTACATTTTTCCATGACGCCTCGCATACGGACGGTAACATCAGGGTTCTTTTGCATCTGGTGGGTCTCAGCCATGCCTGCAGGGCCTAGAGGGCCTTCGTAGAAGTGGCCAATTTCGCGCTTATTCCAATCGAAGAAGTTGAAGCGACGAACCTTCCAGGGGCAATTATTCGCACAATAGCGAGTTCCTACGCAGCGGTTATAAGCCATGGTGTTGAGGCCTTCTTCGTCATGCACAGTAGCATTAACAGGGCAGACCATTTCACACGGAGCCAGCTCACAGTGCTGACACATGACATTCATGAAAGAAACTTGAGGGTCTTCGGGGATCTCTTCGCGGGAGTCTTGCGCACTGGAGTAGTAACGGTCGAGGCGGATCCAATGCATCTCGCGGCCACGTAAGACCTGGTCTTTACCTACAATGGCGATATTGTTTTCACTCTGGCAGGCAACAACGCAAGAGTTACACCCAGTACAGGTGTTAAGGTCTACCGTCATGCCCCACTGTTGCTCTCCCTTAAATGCAGGGGTCTTATAGGCAGACTCTCCCCGTGGGATCTCGGTAGCCTTTTGAGCTAATGGCATGTTTTTTGCACTGCCATAGTTGTTAGGCGTGTGGGATTCCATGCCCATTTTCGCTACGAAGTCTGGGTGCTTTTCGAAATCTTCAGAGTTCGCCTCACGGATGATTGCGCGGCCTTCCATAGACCAGTGCTCTTGTGTGTTAGCGAGTAAGGTTTTGTCTTCCGTGATGCGAATGCTGCCTCCGAGTGCGTGGGCCTGGGTTTCATTCTCGATCAGTGGGTAAACATCAAAACCTGTTCCCACACCAATACGGCCTACTTTCTTGCGCCCAAACCCTAAGGGGAGGATGACTGTATAGTCAGAGAGTCCTGGCTGTACGTGTACGGGGCCAAAGGTTCTGCGGCCATCGACTGTAATTTCAGCAATCCAGGCGTTTTCTTTTCCGGCGACAAATTGAGCAGCAGTTTTATTAAGCTGTTTCGTTTTGTTAAGGACACTGGAGTTAGGGAAGAAAAGTTTACCTGTTTGAGCTTCAAGTTCTTTAGCTAGGCGTGGGCTAATATGGATGGCGTTATCCCAGGTGAGCTTGCTCATTGGGTCCGGACATTCCATCATCCAGCCATTGTTATTGTAGCGGCCATCCCAGGTATGGTGGCTAGGCTTGAAGCGAAACTCGAGGTTGGTTGCGGAAAGAGTCGTTGCGCTAAAGTCTGCACCGTTAATCATGCTTAAGACATTCTTGGCACCGACTCCGGCATCTACCATGGCATAGCGGGTGCCATTCTGGACACCTTCAGCGAGCCATTTTTCAAAGTTTCCTCCTGGAGCCATCATACCGAAGGTCTCGCGGACAAGGTCGTAGGATTCGGTATTAGGATTGCCCATAATCCTTGCGATCACTTCGAGCTCTGAGAAGGTCTCGAATAAAGGCATGATCATAGGTTGCACGGGTACGAGTGTTCCGTCGCAAGCTCGGCCATCTCCCCAGGACTCTAGGTAGTGGTGGGCGGCTATATGGGTATGTGAAAGTTCAGTCGTCTCATTTTCAGAGAAGCTAAAGTGTACAACCTGAGGGACTTTGCTTTGAAGTGCTTTCCAGTCTAGCCCGGCGGGTGCGTTGTAGGCTGGGTTCCCGTTGAGGATGACAAGGGTGTTAACCTGATTCGTTTGGATTGCTTGAGCTAAAGAGTCAATTGAATCACTTGTGTAGGCCTCAGGGATTTCTGCGTAGGTGACAAGCGTACCGTTTGCACTGAGTTGTGCATTAAGGCTCGCAACAAGTAGCTGAACCTCTTCGGGGAGGTCTGTTCCGGCAATGATTAATGATTGACCCTTATGGGAGACTAAATCTTGAACACAAGTCTTGAGCCATTTTTGGTCTATATTAAGGCCGTTTGACTTTTGGCGTAGGGTATTGATGAGTTTGCTAGGGCCCCCGGTTTGAGCAAAGACTTCTGCAGCTAAAGCTGCAGTGAAAGCACCCATGTGGGAGTTTGCTAGACGCAAGCGGTGGTCAGCCATGCCGCCTGTTAGTGTGAAGTCACTCTCTACTGCGTAGAGGCGGTTCATTTGGGAAGTGTCCCCAGGTTTTTCTACCCGGCGGGATTGAGCAAACCCGCGAGCGTGAGAAAGATGGCCTGGGCCATTTTCTAGAAAGTCAGATTCTAAGGCGAGGATACGTTTGGCTTTTTCGAAATTATAAAAGGGACGTAAGCGTTTGCCTGTAGTTTTTTTAAAGGCTGTCTCAGGTTGGTCTTGAGTGATAGGCTCATACTCAACCCAGCGTGCCTTAGGGTATTGTGCCTTGAGTTGTTGTACTAGGCGTGCACGTGTGGGAGAGGCCGATTTATCTGCAAGGAATGCGAGGCCTTCTCCTGAAAGTGTTGTATAGGTATTGCGGATAGACTCGAGGATGTCGAGAACATCAGCAGGGTTAAGCATTTGCTTGTTATTGCCTGTGCTATAGCGTGAACGATCAGGATCGTAGAGATCAAGAACACTTGCTTGAGCATAAATATCAGTAGCACCATTATAGGCAGGGTAGCTAGGGTTTCCTTCTATTTTTGTAGGGCGTGCTTCATGCGTTTCTACAATTAAAGGAATGTGCGCGCAAGATCCAGGCATAGAGCTTGCGTAAAAAAGGGGAACCCCGGGGATGACGCGTTCGGGCTGGTCTGCGTAAGGAAGGATATGGTGCCTAGGTTGGCGACAGCCTGCAAGACCCAAGCCGGCTAAGCCGAAGCTTGCGGCCATGATCTTAAGAAAGTGCCTGCGGTTGATGCCTTCACTCTCGGACGCTCCGGCAGGGAACTCACGGTGAAGCCACTCTTTGAACTCAGGGGTGTCAGCAACTTCATCAAGGCTGCGCCAATATTGCGGGCCTGCTAGTTTTGCTGAAGAAGGAGGATTTGTTTTTTTCTTACTCATCGGTGGCAACCGGAACAGCTTAAAGGTGGATTGATTTTCCAGTCATGTACAAAACGTTTACCCATTTCTTCTTGCTCTTTCGGGCTAGAAGCTTCCCAGTTTAGGTTATAAACCTCATCAACGGGGCGGATGCTTTTTTCGGGGTGACGGTGGCAATCTAGGCAGAAAGACATGCTTAATGACTTTGCGTGGTAGACCGTCTGCATTTCGTTAACTTGGCCGTGACATTCGACACAGCTAATACCGCGGTTTACATGAACGGAGTGATTGAAGTAAACAAAGTCAGGTGTTTTGTGAATGCGTACCCAAGGGATAGGTTCTCCAGATTCTGCACTTTCACGCACAGGGGCCAAAGCTTGTGAGTCTGTAAGGACTTGGCTATGGCAATTCATGCATGTGTTAGTCGAGGGGACGTTAGAGTGCTCGGAGCGGTCTACGTAAGTATGGCAGTAGCGGCAATCCATGCCGAGTTGCTCGACGTGGATGTTATGATCAAAGGGGACTGGCTGTATTGGTTGGTACCCTACACGCATGTATTTGGGTGTACCGTAATAAGTGATACCTGCGACAACAGCAGTCACTACTAGGCCAATACCTAGGATAATTTTAATGGGAACAAAATTGGACCACTTGGGGAAGATGTTGGCCATAAGGTGCTAAGAAAGCTTGGTGTTATGTTGGCTAGCAATAGCGCGGGGTTCTTTGCGGGCTAGAAAGGGGAGTCTCCGTTTTTTTAGAGGGCTGGGCTTGCTCCTTAAAAAAGAAGGCAGTACAAGGAGCCCTAAAATGGCTGATCCTAAAATCGTTAGGAATTTTTTCCGTGGAATTGGTATCTCGTCCATGAGCTTTAAAATTGAAGACTCAATAAGGCTAACATTAAAACTAAGAGATATGCAACTCTAATTGATGCAACACCTTAGGGTTAAATAAATTGAGTATGATTTTAGCGTGTCGCTTGAAGCGCACGTACAGAAACCCAAATGCTAGAGCCTAGCATAAGCAGTGCAGCAACTACAGGATGGAGCATGCCTAGTGCAGCCAAGGTCATTCCGAAAAAATTATAATTTGCTGCAAAAATTAGATTCTCTCTTACGCGAGCACGAATCTTTCTGCAAAGAGTAATGGCTTGAGGGAGTGCTTCAAGGCTATCTGCAATAAGAACAGCTGTTGCCGTGGACTGAGTTAGGGCTGCACCGCTACCCATAGCAATAGAGGCCTCACAGTGAGTCATAGCAGGAGCGTCATTAATACCATCCCCTATATAGATAAGGCGCTCGCCTTGGCTTTGGAGTTCGGTGATGCGTTTGTCCTTTTCATTAGGGCTTAGGCCTGATTCTAGGGTGACGCCGTGGATGCTATCCCAGTGGGGGTTAGGGTCTCCGGTAAGGAGTGTTATTTTTAGGTCTAGGGTATCAAGATATTCAAAGACTTCGTTTACACCGGTACGTAGTTTCTCATCAAGGAGTGCTACAGCCGTAGGGACCCCATCTAAGCAGAGGTAAATGGCTTTCTTGGCCTCGGTAAAAAGGCTTGTATCTTGGAGGGCCTGGAAGCTTGCTTGGCAGTTTTCAGGCATGAGGCTCAGGTTCCCTAGAGTAATAGCGTATTGCTTGCCGGATGCGTCGGAGAGTTGGGCTTGGATGCCTTTACCAGGGATAATTCGGGAGCTTTCAAGCGTGTGGGTGCTTGAGGTTTCGTAGCTGAAGGCGCGTGCAATTGGGTGATCAATGGGCTTTTCAATCAGGGCGGCCATCGCTTTGAGTTCTTCACGTGGGAGCGGGCAGCTAGGATCCATAACCCAGTCTACAAGGACGAGCTCTTCTTCACTGAGGGTGCCTGTTTTGTCGAAAACAACGCGCTGGGCTTGGGCAAGTGTATCGAGGAAGTCCCCATTTTTAGAGATAAGACCGAGCTTAGAGAGTTTAAGTAGGCCGCTATATACGGCGATAGGGGTGGCTAGGCCAAGGGCGCAAGGGCAGGCAATGATGAGCACAGCCATGCTATTAAAGAGTGCTTCGCTCCAGTGGCCTATAGTAAGCCAGGTGCAGAAAGTGCCTAGGCTAATTGTAATGACTGCTGGCAGGAACCATTGCATGATTCTGTCGGCTTGTTCCTGGAGGTGGGAGGGTTTGATGTGGGCGTTTTCGACTGTGTCGATTATGGTATCAAGGACCCGATCTCCTTTTAGATGGGTTGCTTGAATATGAAGCGTTCCATCGACTGTGTAAGTTCCTGCGAGTGCTTTATCGCCAGGATGCTTGACGATTGCAGTCGGTTCCCCTGTGAGGGCACGTTCTTGAACAAAGCTTTCTCCCTTAGTGATAATTCCATCTACAGTAATAGGTTGGCCTGGGCCTACGATGACTTCATCATTTTGCCGAAGTTTTTCGATATCAATTTTTCCTTCTTGGGTGTAGGCGTAGTCGAAGGTTTCCCGAAAGGTGTGGGCTGCTGCGATCGCTTTTTCACGTGAGTAGATGCCTAGATTTTTGCCTACTGTGTAGATAACTAGAACAATGGCAACGACTTCGTAGTAAATAGACCCCGTTCCCTGGAAGGTTGCTACTAAAGACCCTCCGAGTGCGCCTAGTATACTTAAAAGGAATAAGCCCTCTACGCTGATACGTTTTTCGTACAGAGCTGTGTAGGTATTTCGTAATAAGGGCCCTCCAAGTAAAGTGAGAACGATCAGGGCTGAGGTGAATAAAATGCCGTGTAAGACCCAATAGGTCGCTCCGAAGATAGGGGTGTCGGTAATATTAATGCCCATTCCTAGAACCATCGTTTGTCCTGCTAAGACTAAACCAATTGCAATTTTAACAACGGGGATTTTACTCGGCTGAGCTGGCTGAGCGGAGGGAGCTGTTGTTTTTGTGGTGGGTGGTGTAGCGCAACAACAAGTAGACATAATAATAGGTTTTATAGCTTGGCTTATTGGTGGACACAAGCAAACTAACGGAGTGTCTACTTTAACTACAACTCAGGCCGTCGTCCAGGCTGCAGCAAGACTTAGTGAAGCTGTTAGCCAATTAAATTTTGCTGAACCGGTAACCCATGTATACAACCCACTCGAGTATGCCTGGGAGGCGCATGTTCAGTATTTAGAAAAGTGTGCGTGTGCGCCTAAGAAGGTGATCTTTCTAGGAATGAACCCAGGGCCTTGGGGAATGGCGCAGGTAGGTGTGCCTTTCGGAGAGGTGAGTGCTATTCGTGATTGGGTCGGGGTGAGTGCTGCGGTAGGCAAGCCTGCTCAAGAGCACCCAAAGCGCCCGATTGAAGGATTTGATTGCCAGCGTTCTGAAGTCAGTGGGCGCCGTTTGTGGGGTTTGTTTGCTGATCGTTTTGCTAGTGCAGATATTTTCTTTGAAGACCACTTTGTGGCTAACTATTGCCCTTTGGTATTTATGGAAGAAAGTGGGCGTAATCGTACGCCAGACAAATTACCAGCGAGTGAACAGCAAGCCCTGCAGGCTGTGTGTGATGCGCACTTGCGTGAGCTTGTTGATGCTTTAAGCCCAGAGTGGATGATTGGTGTGGGCGCATTTGCTCAGTCACGGATTGAAGCAGCCTGCGCGGGGATGCCCATTAAGATAGGGAAAATCTTACACCCAAGTCCTGCAAGCCCGGCAGCCAATAAAGACTTTGCGGGGAAGGCCAGTTCTCAGATGCAAGCTTTAGGCCTGTGGGACTAGGATATATTGTTAATTAGGCCTTTGATTCTAGTCAACTAAGCCTTCTTTAATGCTGTATCGCGTAAGGCCGGCGATTCCTTTTACATTCAGCTTTTTCGCTAGGCTTGTGCGGTGGGTTTCTACTGTCTTGACCTCTATCCCGAGTTTGCTAGCGATTTCTTTAGTGCTGTAGCCTTCGGAAACAAGCTGGAGTACTTCGCGCTCACGGGGTGAGAGTGATTCTATCGAGCCGGTTTGCTCGGGCTCTATCATGATTTGGCGCATTGCTGTCATGATGCTTGGGCTAAAGTAAAGTTTCCCTGAGGCAATCGTTTCGATCGCTTTTTGCATTTCATTTAGTCCGGCAGCTTTTTCTATCATGCCGTCAGCCTCGAGCTCTAAAGCTTGCTTAATGTGGTTGTTGAGGAAAGAGCCTGAGAATAGGAGTACTTTGATTTTTGGGAGGGCTTCTTTGGTCCGTCGGAGGATCTCTAGGCCATTGAGTGAAGGAAGGCGGATGTCGAGAAGCACAAAATCAGGCTTTTGGGACTGGATCTGCTCCCAGCCTTCTTGGCCATCACTATAAGTGCCTAAGAGTTTACAGGTTACCGAATGAGTAAAAAACTCGCTCAGTAGATCGCTGAGCATGGTCTCATCTTCGATAATTAGGGCTTTGAGCATGACGGGTAGGTTTGGGGTTGCCCGGGGGAGGTAGGGCTGTAATATAGATTCTGATCGTGTATAACATAGTTTCAATCTTAAAAACCTTCTTTGAGCAATCAGAATCCTCTTTGCTGAAAGCATACCCCTTAGAAAGTCTATCATGGCCCTAGCGATTGGAGAAAAAGCCCCTGATTTTACCCTCAAACAAAAAACGGATGAAGACCTTATCTCAGTCACTTTAAGTGAGCACTTAGGCAAACGTCCTATTGTATTACTCTTTTTCCCTTTGGCGTTTACACGTGTATGTACGCAAGAGTTGTGCACCGTGAGTCATGACTTTGAAGCTTATGCAAAGTGGGATGCCGTTGTGTATGGGATTAGTACAGACAGTCCTTTTTCGCAACATGCCTGGGCAAAGGAACATGGCATTACGGTTCCTTTATTGAGTGACTTTAACCGCAAAGTCGCAAAGGCTTATGGGGTTCTTTATTTAGAGCTCTTAGGGTTTCGAGGGATCATGAAACGATCTGCATTTGTAATTAATAAACAAGGAAGAATTGCTTATAGCTGGGAGAGTACCAGCCCACACCGCCTGCCCGACTTTGATACCTTAAAAGAAGCACTAGGGAGTGCGAGCCAAGAGACAGTATCTGTATGAAAGATTTATTTAACACACTAAGAACTCTTGAGGTAGAAGGTAAGCCTGCGGGGGAGTATTATTCTTTACCTGCGCTCGAAGAAGCAATGGGGCCGCTGTCACGCCTACCCGTGAGCATCCGCATTGTGCTTGAAGCCGTTTTGCGTTGTTGTGATGCAGAGCGGATACAGAAAGAAGATGTAGAGCGTTTAGCTAAATGGAATGCAAAGGCTCCAGCAAAAACGGAAATCCCATTCGTAGTTTCACGCATTGTGCTTCAGGACTTTACAGGAGTACCTTTGTTAGTCGATTTGGCCGCTATCCGAGATGCCATGGCTAACGCTGGAGGAGACCCAAAAGCCATCGAGCCTTTGGTGCCTGTAGATTTAGTTGTAGACCACTCGGTACAAGTAGATCGCTCGGGGAGTGCGCGTGCGTTTTTATTCAACCTGAAGCGCGAGCTTGAGCGTAATAAAGAGCGTTATGAGTTTTTAAAATGGGGGCAGGATGCTTTTGAAACCTTTAAGGTAGTGCCTCCATCCATTGGTATTGTGCACCAGGTTAACCTCGAGTACCTAGCAAAAGTTGTTTTTGAAAAAGAGGTTGAAGGGAAGCGTTTACTTTATCCGGATACTTTAGTGGGGACAGACTCTCACACAACGATGATCAATGGCTTGGGTGTTGTGGGTTGGGGCGTCGGTGGAATCGAAGCTGAAGCAGGTATGCTTGGGCAACCTATTTATTTCCAGACGCCTGAGGTTATTGGAGTCAATTTAACAGGAGCGCTCAAAGAAGGTGTGAGTGCCACAGATCTTACCTTGCGCATTACGCAGCTTTTGCGCACAGAAAATGTAGTAGGGAAGTTCGTAGAGTTTTTTGGCGAAGGGACCGAAGCACTGACGTTAGCTGACCGGGCTACTATTGCAAATATGGCCCCGGAGTATGGGGCAACCATGGGCTTTTTTCCTGTGGATGAAAAGACCCTCGACTATTTGCGCAGTACTGGGCGCTCTGAGGAAGACATTAAAAAGGTAAAAGCTTATTACGAAGCCCAAGGCCTTTTTGGGATCCCTCGGGCTGGAGAGGTTGATTATACCCAGGTAATTGATTTAGCCTTAGAAAGTGTAGTCCCTGCGGTAGCCGGGCCAAGGCGCCCTCAGGATTTGATTGATCTGCCTGATTTAAAATCTTGCTTTTCAACTTTATTTAAGACCCCTGTTAGCGAAGGCGGATATGGGAAGACGGAGGCAGATTTAGGGAAGCGGTATCCTGTACAAATGCCACAGGACGAAGGAGAGCCTCTGCCTGATACGATTACGCAGGGTTCTGTTGTGATAGCCGCTATTACTAGTTGTACGAATACCTCGAACCCATCGGTGATGTTGGCGGCGGCCCTTTTGGCCAAGCGCGCTGTAGAGGCTGGGCTTACGGTGTCACCTTCGGTGAAAACGAGTTTGGCTCCAGGATCCCGAGTGGTTACCGATTATTTAGATAAGAGTGGGTTGCAGCCGTATTTTGATAAGCTTGGTTTTAACTTGGTGGGCTACGGGTGTACTACGTGTATCGGGAATAGTGGCCCTTTGGAGAATTCGGTGGAGGCTGCTATTGTTGAAGGAGATCTTGTCGTGGCGAGTGTCTTAAGTGGTAATCGAAATTTTGAGGCCCGGATTCATTCTTCAATCAAGGCAAACTTTTTGATGTCTCCACCACTAGTGGTTGCCTTTGCTTTGGCAGGGCGTGTGGATATTGATTTAAGCCAAGAGCCCCTGGGAACTGATAAAGAGGGTAAGCCTGTGTATCTGAAAGATATTTGGCCTACATCACAGGAGATTCAAGAGACTATTCAGACCTCAATTACGCCTGAGATGTTTAGGGATAAGTATGCTCGTGTTAATGAAGATAACCCAGAGTGGAATGCTATAGAGGTTACTAAGAGTGCGCAATACCCCTGGAAAGAAGACTCCACCTATATTCAGAACCCGCCCTTTTTTGAAGATTTTAGCCTAGCGTTAAATAAGAAGGTTCCTTTGGTTAACATGCGTCCTTTGGCTATCTTGGGGGAGTCGGTCACTACAGACCATATTTCTCCGGCGGGGGCTATCCCTCCTGAAAGCCCTGCAGGACGTTATTTACTTGAGCATGGGGTAGAGCGTAAAGATTTTAACTCTTTTGGCTCTCGCCGAGGGAATGACCGCATAATGACACGAGGTACTTTTGCTAATGTGCGCATTAAAAACCTGATGGCAGGCGGGAAGGAAGGTGGATGGACCCGTGTTATGCCTGAGGCCCAGGAAATGAGTATTTTTGAGGCGAGTGAGCTTTATAAGGAGCGAGGAGAGCCTTTGATTGTAATCGCAGGGGCTGACTACGGTATGGGAAGCTCACGAGACTGGGCTGCGAAAGGAACGGCCTTACTTGGTGTTAAGGCTGTAGTGGCAAAAAGTTTTGAGCGCATCCATCGCAGTAATTTGATTGGAATGGGGGTTTTGCCTTTGCAATTTCAGGAAGGGGTCGATGCTCAGAGCTTATTCTTAGATGGGACTGAATGCTTCTCTCTTGAAGGGCTTAATGATGATATAAAGCCAGCTCAAGAGCTTGTTTTAAAGATCCAGCGAGTCAACGGCCAGGTGGATACAAGCCCGCTAACGGTACGTATTGATACTGCTATTGAGGTCGATTATTATCGACATGGCGGCATTTTACCTTATGTTTTAAGGCAGTTGATACAGGACTCAAAGAAAACCTAATATGTGTGTAAAAGAGCCTTGTTGAACAATTCGTGTGCCGCATAAACTTTAGCCCTTTTTAGTATGGTGTCGCAACAAGAGCCGACCTTTCTTGTCGATGCATATTCAGATCCTATCGTCCTCAAAATCTGTGGGCGGGCTTGCTATTTAAACTGCGCAGTCCTTAATGAATTTTTGCAAGGTATGCTTGCTAAAGGGCGCTCTAATTTTGTTTTTGATTTCTCAGAGTGCTTAGGGATGGACAGCACTGTTTTAGGGATCTTAGCAGGTATAGGGATAGAGGTGATGAAGGCTGACCCTCGGGGCTCTGTTGTTTTGTGTAAATTATCAACACGTAATTTGGAACTGGTACGTAATTTGGGGTTACACCGTATTTTAGAAGTCGATTCCGGAGACTATCCCATGCATTTTGGTGACCAAACCGTTGAGTTAACTCAGCCCAATAAGGCTAAAATTGCGAGCGCGCGCGATATTTTAAAAGCGCATGAGAACCTACTTTGTGTGGATGAAGGGAACCATGCTAAATTTCAAGATGTAGTGATCTTTTTGAAAGAACAAATAGAAGACGACACCCCCTAGATTTTATGTACCGCGTAATCCTACCCCTCCTTCTTGTTTTTAATTTACTCTTTACGGGTTGTGATGATTTGGGCGAGCTTGCCGAGCATTGGCCTAATACAGACTTTACCCGCCGTACAGTCCCGCTTGTGGATTTAGAAATAATTGAGGCTAAAGATACTTTTAATGCGGTTAATCACCCTAAGAAAGTCGCTCTGAACCGTGTTAAGGATGTGGACGAAGAAGACGCGGTTGTTTCGGTTGCTCTAGGGGGTGAGGTGTGTGCCTACCCGAAGCGGCTTTCGCGAGGGTGGGTAAATGATACGCTTAATGGAGTGCCCATTTTTGTGCTGCAGTGCCCGTTATCGAATACGACTGTCGTATGGGAGCGCCCTGTGCGTAGGGGTAAACCATTAGAGTTTTCTCCTTCAGGGATTATCCGCGGGAGTGAAATGCTTGTGTATGATGATCAAACTGAAAGTTTTTGGCAGCCTTCAACAGGGGAGTGTATTGTGGGTGATTATATGGGTGCTCAGTTAGATAATATACCCTGCCGAGTAGAGTCTTTAGAGCGTTTCCAGACGCATAATCCAGGAGCAAAAGTGGCAGTTCTACAACGGAAGGTAAGGCGCTTTTTTATTAACGGGAAAAAAGATGAAGATGCTGTTTGGGCAAGTCGCTTTTTTGACCGGGCTAGTGAGGATTATTTCGGGCGCCTAAAACCCACGACGCTTTATCCACTGTTTGCTAATGAAGATTATGATGCTGAAAAAGAAGGTCTCCCTCAGGATGCTTTAGTTGTTTATGTCCCAAGCCTAGAAAAAGCCTGGGATTTAGAATTGCTCAAGGAGCAGCGAAGTCTTCAGGATCATAATGTCGTGATTACCTGGAGGCCGGGTATGGTGAGTACAGCTTTTGGTATGAGTGGGCGTGGTTCTATTGATATTGGTAACCTTGTGGTTCAAAAGCGCCTAGAAAACCGTGAGCTTGAGGACATTGTTTATAATGTCAGCTTCATGGGGGCGTTCCGTGAAATCTACCCGGATCTTGAGGTTGAGCATTAGTGCCGGCGCCAAAAAGATGGGATAAAGAGCACTAAAATAGCGTAAAACTCAAGCCTTCCCATAATCATGAAAATGGAGAGGACAAGCTTTGTTGCGGGTGTGAGAAAAGTGTAGGTGTGTGAAGGGCCTATGCTCCCAAAGCCAGGGCCAATATTGAAGAGCGTTGCAATAGCCATAGACACAATACTCTTAAAGCTGGACTCGTGTTCAAAAAGGCCCAAAAGGGGAACGCATATAAAGAGCAAGAGGCCTACAGTAAGCATGAAGGTCAGGACGCTTTCTAGGGTATTGCTGTCTACGTTTTCTTTATTGAGGGTGATGGGCCTAATGAGACGAGCCCGGAAAGATTTTTCAATATTCAGTAGGCAGATTTTTGCAGCAATAACGAAGCGCACAATTTTGACACCGCCTGAAGTTGAGCCTGAGCACCCCCCCATAACCATCATCAGAATAATGAGAATGTGAATGACACGAGGCCATAAGTTATAATCAGTGGTTGTATAACCTGTAGTGGTTAAGATAGAGATGGTTTGAAAAAAGCTATCGCGTACTAAGCTATGAGCATCAGTGTAACCTACATGCTCAATCGTCAGTAGTATACTAATGCAGCCCCCAAAAGCAAAGATGAGAAAGAGATAGGTGAATAGCTCACTATTTTTCAGTGCATACGAGAAGTTACCTTTGAGCACCTGGATCATGACTAGGAAGCTTGTTCCACCTAAGATCATAAAGAGCATCGCTGTCCATTCTAGAGCAGGGTTTTCGAATCCACCGAGGCTGTCATTTAAAGTGCTGAATCCGCCTGTTGCTACAGTGGTAAACATGTGGCAAATAGCATTGAACCAGGAGAGTCCACACCAATGGAATGCCATGAGGCAGGCAAATGAGAGCCCTAGGTAGAGGGCCAAGATTTTTAATACGCCTTCTTGAATGCGGCCTGAATCAATGTCGCCTGCCTGGGCGGAGGCCTCGTTGCTATAAAGCGTTTTTGCTCCTGCGCCGATGTAGGACAAAATCGCCACGAAGAAGACGACAATTCCTAAGCCTCCGAGCCATTGGCTAATACAGCGCCAAAACATAAGACTAGGAGGCAGGATAGAAAGATCTATGAAAATAGTCGCGCCTGTTGTGGTGAGGCCTGAGGTAGATTCAAAGAGTGCATCTGTAAATGAAAAGTCTGGTAGGATAAGCATGTATGGGAGAGACCCGATCACACACACGAGTATCCAGCCCACACCAATGACGCAGAGGCTTTCACGCCGGAAGATTTTATGACTGGCATTGCGCCCCAGGTAGCGGAAAAGAACAGTCAGCGTGAAGGTGATTATAACGGTGAGTACCCATCCTTTGAGCGCGGGGTGAAAGAGCTCATTGTGGTAGAGGCCTTCAATCCCTAGGCAAATGCAAAAGGTGCCTCCGATGGTAGCCAGGATGACACTGAGGAGTTTAAATATGATGGGGGCGTTCATGGGGTAGGTACGGGGCTTAAACTAAGAATGCTTCCCGATTCCCATCTTGAACGAGAGCGGCCTCGGGATCAAGTGGATAACGGTAGCGCTTGCCCTGGAAGTTTTTGAGTATGATTCCATCAGCGGTGATTTCTTCGACATAATCCGGGTTGATTGGGATCTTCCCGCCCCCTCCTGGGGCATCAATCACATATTGAGGGATAGCGTACCCAGTTGTGTGGCCCCTGAGCCCGCGGATGATTTCAATCCCTTTTTGGATTGCAGTGCGGAAATGAGCGCTCCCTGTGATAAGGTCACATTGGTATAGGTAGTAAGGGCGTACCCGCATCATGAGAAGGCGGTGTACCAGCGCCTTCATGGTGTCTACGGAGTCATTCACCCCTTTAAGCAGTACGGACTGATTCCCTAGGGGCACTCCTGCAAATGAAAGCCGTTCACAGGCTTCTTTGAGTGCTAGGGTGCATTCTTTGGGGTGGTTTACGTGAATACTTAGCCAAATAGGCCCGTGCTTTTTAAAAATTTCACACAGCTCTGGAGTAATACGCTGTGGAAGGAAGATAGGAATGCGCGAGCCAATGCGGATAAATTCAATGTGGGGGATTGCGCGTAAGCGCTCAAGCAAGTGATTGAGTTTATTGTTTGAGAGTAGGAGAGGGTCTCCACCACTAATAAGAACATCTCGGATTTGAGGGGTGTTAGCAATATACTCTAGGCCTTGCTCAAACTCAGGGTGGAAGTTGTAGTCTTGCGCATTAGAGACCAGGCGTGAGCGCGTGCAGTAGCGGCAGTACGCAGCGCAGCGGTCAGTCACCAGGAAGAGCACTCGGTCCGGGTAACGATGGACGACCCCAGGTACAGGCATGTGGCTTTCTTCGCCAACAGGGTCGAGGAGTTCTTCTGGGGAGACGTGTGTTTCGCCCTCACGGGGGATGACTTGGGCCCGGATCGGGCAGTCAGGGTCCTCACGATCGATGAGGTTGAAATAGTAGGGGGTAATGGCTAAGGCTAATTTTTGATTAGCAAATAAAGATCCTGCACGCTCTTCGGGGGTTAAATCGATGAGTTTCTCGAGCTGTTCTAGCTTAGTAATGCGGTTTTTGAGCTGCCAGGCCCAGTTATTCCAGTCTTTTTCGGGAATGTCAGCCCACAGGCCTTGTCCGCGGTGCCAGTCTTTAAAGCGGTCGTTTGATTGCATGGATTATTATTTTGTTCCTCCTACCATAAGGGTTAAGGGGTGTTTATCAAGGTCTGATGTATCTCGTTTTTAGCCTGTCTCGCTATAATATTGACGCGCTCTTATTGATAGGTAAGGGTGCCTATCTCTTTAATTATGGACAGAATATTATCTACTACAGGGAGAGAAAGATCCTTTGATAGCTCTTGTGTTTCTCAGTCTACGTTTGGCGATCGAGCGGTTACTCAATTCACTAAGGAAGAGGTCCTAGCTGACTCTTTTAAGGCTGAGTTTGTGAAGGCTTTTTTACAGGAGTGTGCTGTACCTTTACGCCCTGCTGGCAAAGCTATGTACCAACGGACTATTTGCTTCCTTGAACATGCAAAGCGCTATGAGCAGCTAGAGGTTCTTAAGCAAGCCTTGAAGGATGCGAAGGTAGACCTTGATGCTCGGGGTAACTGTGAGACTACTATGTTGCACAGTGCTGTATGGAAAGGGTATATCCCTTTGGTTGAATTTTTATTAGATGCTGGAGCAGATTTAGAAGCTAAAAACAGTAGTGGCTGGACGCCTTTGTTGCAGACTGTGCGCTTTGGTCATTATGCTTCTTGCATCAAGATGACACGGTATTTGCTTGCTGCAGGAGCCGAAGTGGATGCAATAGACAACACCGGTGCGACGGCTTTGCACTTTATAGCCCGGTGGAATTCTCTTGAGGCTTTAGAGGCGTTTTTGAAAGCAGGTGCGCGCACTGACCTTATCGATGATTATGGCTATACTGTTTTTCATTACGCAGCGCGTTGGGGGCATCTGGAGGTAGCAGAGCGATTCATGCAGGAGGGTGGTGTGCTATTAAGCCCAAAAATAATAAATGCCGTAGATAAAGCAGGGAGGACTGCTTTGTATTTAGCTGCGAGTAATGGCTCCTTGAGTGTGGTGAAGGTGTTAGTGGAGGCAGGGGCAGATTACCAGATCGCGAATAATGAAGGTAATACTCCGATCCAGGCTGCGGAAAAGTATGGTTATCAGGAAGTAGTCGAGTTTTTGAATAAAACACTCTATCAAAAGACTTTACTTTGAGATTTTTTAGAGTGTATCTACTTGATTACTAACAATTTATAATCTCACGCTTTTTTTAATTGCACCTTTTCAAAAACCCTTTTTGATAGAGGTCTGATGAAAGACGCAATCAGAGGGGTACTGGCTTTAGAAGACGGAACGGTGTTCCGTGGCCGAGCATTTGGCGCAGCTAAAACAGTTGTGGGTGAAGCCGTTTTTAATACAAGCATGACCGGCTATCAGGAGATCCTTACGGATCCTTCTTATTATCAGCAGGTTGTAGCTATGACAGCCCCCCAAATCGGGAATTATGGGGTTAATCTTGAGGATAATGAGTCCGATGGGCCTAAAGTAGCCGCCTTTGTGGTGCGTGAATTAAGCCCTGTGACGAGTAATTGGAGGTCCCGCCAGTCTTTAGATACTTATTTAGAGCAAAACGACATTCCTGGTTTGGATGGGATTGACGTGCGGACTCTAACAAAGAAGCTTAGAACTGCAGGTGCCATGAAGGCATGCGTCAGTACGGAGGATATTTCTGATGAGGAAGCTGTGGAGCGGGCTCGTTCTTGGAATGGCCTCGTTGGCGTGGATTCCGTTAAAGAAGTCACCTGTAAGGCGCCTTACCGATTTGAGGCTGATGATGTGCAGTCTTTTACTGTGGAGGGGACTGAGTTGAACCAGCCGATCCCTGAGCGTGAGCGCTTCCATATTGCAGCGATTGATTTTGGAGCAAAGCGTTCTATCTTTAAGCGCCTGATGCAACACGGGTTCGACATTACGGTCTTCCCTGCAGATGTAACGCCTGAGCAGATCGAAGCTTGTAACCCAGATGCCCTGTTTTTAACGAATGGCCCTGGAGATCCTGCAGCGCTCACTTATGCGCACAAGACAGTGGCGGCACTATTACCTAAGTATCCTACTTTTGGGATTTGCATGGGGCATCAGATTATTACGCATGCTTTAGGTGCTAAGACGTATAAGTTAAAATTTGGGCACCGTGGGGGGAATCAGCCTGTTAAGAATTTAGAAACGGGCGTTGTTCGGATTACCGCACAAAACCACGGTTTTGCCGCTTGTGAAGAAAGTTTGAAGCGCTGCGGTGCAATCATCACAGAGGTGAGTTTGAATGACGGAGCTGTTGAAGGGTTACGCCACGAGAAGTATCCGGTCTTTTCTGTACAGTACCACCCTGAGGCGGCCCCTGGGCCTAATGATGCCATTGCTTTCTTTGAAGACTTTTACCAGAAATTGGCACAGCTTAAAGCAGTGACGGTTTAATGGCTAAGAAGAAAGACCGCATTGCTACTGAAGGGCATAAGGGTGCTTTGGGGGATAACCCATTCGGTGCTTTAGATGCACAATCGCTTGATCTTGCTGAGAATAAGCCTAGCCCTGTACTCCCTAAAAAAACGGTAACCCCCCAGAAGAAACGAGGGCGCGTGGATGTGCGGCGTGAGAAGTCAGGCCGTGGCGGGAAATGGGTGACTGTGCTGCAAGGCGATGGGTTCTTGAAAACCTCACCGCAGGAGCTTGAGGCGCTTTTATCTCAGTTTAAAAAGCAACTCGGTTGTGGTGGTGCCCTTAAAGGCAAAACCCTAGAGGTCCAAGGAGACAAGTGTGAGCTTGTGATGGATGTGCTTAAGCAGAAGGGTTACCAGCCGGTTCGGTGTGGTGGATAGTTGCCTCAGGCGCTTGAGTTAGCTCTGTATCACTAAAGACTACCTTGCCCGCAACGATCGTTTGCTTGATCTTGCCGCGTAGTGTTTCACCCATCCAAGGAGAGTTTGTAGACTTGCTGTAGCTAGTTTGCTCAGAAACAACCCATGCTTCTTGTGGGTCAAAGAGGGTGATGTCCGCGTCTGCCCCTGTGCTGAGGGTTCCTTTGTCAATTTTGACGATGCGAGCGGCCTCATGAGTCATCTTGGAGATGAGTGTGTTAAGGTCGCACAGTTCGTTATGGACTAAGTTTTCTAGGCAAACGGCTAGAGACGTTTCTAGGCCAATGAGCCCAAAGGGGGCGTGGTCAAAGTCAGTATCTTTCTCGTGAGGGGCGTGAGGCGCGTGGTCCGTGGCGATGATGTCTAGGGTGCCATCTAAGAGGCCTGCGATAAGTTCTTGGCGGTCCTTTTCGGTACGCAAAGGTGGGTTCATCTTAAAGCGGGTATCAAAAGTGCCGACAGATTCATCCGTGAGGCTTAGGTGGTGTGGGGTAAGCTCTGCAGTCACATTAACACCTTGCTTCTTGGCTTGGCGGATGATCTCTACAGCGCTGCCTGCAGTGATGTGCTGCATGTGTACGTGAGCCCCTGTGGTTGCACTCAACAGGCAGTTACGGCTTACGATGATGTCTTCGGCAACACTTGGCCAGCCCGTGAGGCCTAGGCGTAGGGAAACTTCACCTTCGTGCATTACAGAGCCTTGGGTTAGGGACATATCCTGGCAGTGGTCCATCACGACAAGGTCATGCATTTTGGCATATTCGAGTGCTTTACGCATGACGCCGTTATCTTGGACACAGTCACCATCATCGGTAATGGCAACTACACCTGCGTCTTTTAGTGCACCAATAGGTGCTAGGTCTTTACCTTCACGGTTGAGGGTGATGGTTCCGGAGACATAAAGGTTAATCGGGGAATGTTTTTTAGCGGTAGCTTGGATTGCTTTAACAACAGAAGGATTGTCGATTGCCGGTGTGGTGTTAGGCATGCATACGATGCTTGTAAACCCTCCAGCAGCAGCAGCTTGGGTTCCTGTAGCGATATCCTCTTTGTGAGTCTGGCCAGGTTCGCGTAGGTGTACGTGTACATCAATAAGCCCTGGGCATACGACGAGGCCTGTGGCATCAATGCAAGTCGCAAAGGCCTTACACTCGTCTGAGAGTGATTCTACAATTGTGCCGTTGATGGCGAAAAGATCGGCGATTTCGTCGCGGTTGTTCTTTGGGTCGATGATGCGACCGTTTTTTATCCAGAGTGCTGAGTTTTTCATTGTGGGAGAGTCTCCATTCCATTTTCGCCATGCACGTGTGCGTGGCAAAGGTGTAAGGCTGCCATGCGTATGGCAATGCCGTTAGTAACTTGTTCTAAAATTTTGGTGCGGGGGCTATCTGCAACGTGGGCGTCTATCTCAACACCGCGGTTAATAGGACCTGGGTGAAGGATGATGGCCTCGGGCTTAAGCCAGCAGAGACGCTCCTGGGTAAGGGCAAACTGTTTTGTGTATTCCCCTAGGGAAGGGATATTATTTTCTTTTTGGCGCTCCCGTTGGACGCGCAGCATGATAACGGCATCGGCCTGGCTTACAGCGGATTTTAGGTCATGGGAGATCGTAATGCCAAAGTGTCTAAAGCCTTGTGGTACTAGGGGGGCTGGGCCTACCAGGGTGACAGATGCTCCCAGTGTTTTTAATGCCCAGATGTTGGAGCGGGCAACACGGCTATGGAGGATGTCTCCGACGATCACAATCTCTTTGCCGGCTAAGTCTCCGTTAAAGTGTTCGTGTAGGGTGAAGCAGTCCAGGAGGGCTTGGGTAGGGTGCTCATGGGCACCATCACCTGCATTAATCACTGGGATGTCTACAATTTTGCTGACAAAGTGAGCTGCCCCGGGGGAGCTATGGCGCATAACAATAATATCAACATCCAGGGCTTGGAGGTTGAGTGCTGTATCGCGCAGGCTTTCTCCTTTTGTGAGGCTACTGGCGCTGCCATTAAGGGTGGTGCTAGCAGCGTTAAGGCGCCGGGCTGCTGCATCAAAGGCCATTTGGGTCCGGGTGCTGGGCTCCAGGAAGAGGTTCGCGACCATCCGGTTTGCTAGGGAAGGGTGGGTGGCGCCTTTTTGGCTCAGCAGCTTTTTGAAGGGGGTTGCTGCGGCAAAAAGGGTCTGAATTTCTTGTTTAGAGAGCTCGTAAGTGCCCACTAAATCTTTGCGATTCCAGGAGTTGTTGGTACTCATCGATTTACAGAAAAGTGATAAATAAGCCTATTTCTACGGCATATTGGCCTTTTTCCAGGCCTGGGGCAACTAAAATATATACATTTATCAAAAAAGACCAAAAACTCTGATCTTGCACATCAAGAGGCTAGCTGTAGCCTAAAAGCGTTCCCTTAATTCTCTGCCCTTATGTTGACCCCGTCTACTCCTATTTTATGAGGCTTGAAGCATTCAAAAAAGTCAGTGTTTGCGTCCTGAGCTATAATCGTTGTCCAGAGCTCGAATTTACCCTGAATACACTCTATGATCAGGGCGACCTATTTGCAGAGGTGCTTGTTGCAGATAACGGCTCTACTGATGGGAGCCTCGAAATGCTCGCGGCTCAATTCCCACAGGTGCAAGTCTATTCAACAGGCGGAAATGTTGGGAATTCGGGCTGGAATTGTATTTATGAGAAAGCCCAGGGGGACTGGGTCCTTTCTTTGGATGATGATAGCCACCCTGTTATTGAGACATTAGGGCCTATTGCTGAGGCCATTCACTCGGGCTGTTCGGCTGCAGCTATTGCCTGCTCTATGCGTAAAGACTCAGAGCACTTATCGGGAAAAGACGAGTCTCTGGTACCTGGCTATGGATTTAGCTCTGCTGGGGTATTTCTTAATAAAAAAGCACTTAATGCCCTTGGCGGGTACGATCCAGAATTGTTCATGTTTATGAATGATCTGGATTGGGCTGCAAGAGCCTTAGCTACAGGCTGGGAGATCTTACGTTGTGATAGTGCTACGGTGATTCACCGAGCAACACCCTTGCAACGGAGCCGGGCCCGCCATGCTTACTATTATTGTCGCAACACACTCTTGTGGATTTTGTATTATGTTCCTGCCCCTTTGCAGGCTCAGTACTTGGCCCGCTATTGTAGGGATGTTGCTTTGTTTACCGTATTACACCAAACTTTTCATTATGCTAAAGCACTATGGGAAGGTGTAAGGCTTTTTAGGAAGAATAAAGCAAAAGAATTTCCTAAGCTTACGGAAGCTCAACTTAACCACGTGCGCCCTGATTTCCGGGCCCCTTTTGCTTATTTAGGATGAGTCACAAAAAACCCATACTCGTTGTTCGTAGTGTATCAATCGAAAAGTTATCAGCGGTTTTAGATGCCTGTGTACAGGAGTGGCCGGGACACCCTGTGTATGTGGTGAGTAGCCCAAATCGGATCGTAGAGCTCGAGCTTGATGAGCGCGTGGATAAAGCACTTCCTTATATTGTGGGGGCTTCAGGCTTTCGTAAGCCTTTTGATTGGGCGGAAGCCTTGGAAGCCGTTGTTTTCCCGGTGGGGAATCGCTATGGAGGGGGGTATGCGAATGTGTTTAAAGCATTTTCTCGTTTGAAGGCAAAAAGCTTTTATCGAGCAGCCTATTCTAAAGAGCTTTTCCGTATGCGTGCATTCACGTTGTCTCTGAAGTATAATGTAGAGCTTTTTTTAGAGAAATTATTTGTTCCCTTTGGTGTGATTAGCTCTTTTTTAATTAGAATGAGAGGTTAGGTATAAAAAAGTCTTTTTTGATTATAGGAAAGTCTGGCTATATTGCTCATGCCTTAGCTGCTTATTTAGATGGTCAGGGGCATAAAGTGCGTGCGGTAGGTTCTGATGAGTGTGACTTTCGTGATAAGGATTCAGTACGTTCTTTTTTTAGCACTCTAGAGCCTGATCTATGGACAGTCGTGGTTACCGCAGCAGTAGGGCGCCTTGTGGCTAATGATCATCGTAGTTTCTTAGATAATCTTGCTATTAGTCGTAATTGTGCGACTTATCTCCCCCAGGACTTAGTTCATAAACTAATTTTTCTGAGCAGTAGTGACGTTTATGGCCTGACTCCACCAATACCCTTGGTTGAAGACTCGCCAATAGCGGTTCATGATCCTTACGGCTTGTCTAAGTATGTTTCTGAGAGGATTTTTATGGATAAGTTTTCTGCTTCCTTGCCCTTGGCTATTTTGCGTTTACCAGGTGTTTATGGGAAAGGGTTTGCAGATAGGAGTGTGGTTGCCCGCTTCGCTCATTTTATGAAAGAGAGGAGGACTGTTACCTTGAGTGCGCAAGGACAGCCCTTACGTGATTTTGTACATGTGGAAGACCTCTGCTGTTTTATCGAGCAGGTCAGTACTAGTAGCGTGGAGGGTGTTTTTAATGTGGCAACGGGTGTTAGTTTTTCGATGAAAGACATTGCTTTTGGGTTGGCAGATGCTTTAGACTGTCGCTCTTTAGTTCTTTTAGACAAAACAAATACCCCGCGTGATTTTGATCTTGTTTTTGATACTAGAAAAATAAAAACCCTCTTCCCTCAATTTAAATTCAGGCCCCTTTCTGAAGGATTATTACCCTACTGTCAGGCGGCTGTTGTAACCCCTTAATCTATCAGTAAAAGCTATGAGCGAAAGTCAAGATCTGTGGCAAAGTGTTAAGTCATCCGTAGAGCATACCCATTTTACCCTGGGGCCTTATTTTGGTTACCAATTAGTCCATACCCCGCGGCATCTTCTATTTACATTAGCACGTTATAAATTTGCAGCTAAGATGCTCCCCCCTGGGAAAAAGCTTAATGTTTTAGAAATGGGGTGTGGTGAAGGTGTTGGTACTTTGATGTTAGCAGAAAACGGGCATAAACTTACTGGGGTTGACTTTGATGGGAACGCTGTCCAGCACGCGCAGGAATCTATTGTAAATGAAAATATCCGCTTTAAAGAGGGAGACTTTCTGGTTTACCGTGATGAGCCTGTGGACGCGGTAGTGAGCCTCGATGTTATCGAACATATTGAGCAAGACCTTGAAAAAGCTTATTGCGAGACTGTGGTAGAGAACCTTACAGACAATGGATTTGCCATCATTGGAACGCCTAATATTACTGCAAACCAATATGCTTCTAAACCTAGTCAAATAGGTCATGTGAATTTATTTTCTGCAGAGCGTCTGCATGAGCTTTTCTCTCAGTATTTTCATAATGTGTTTAATTTTGGAATGAATGATGAGGTCGTGCATACAGGATTCTACCCTATGTGTCATTATCTGTTCGTTGTAGCGTGCAATAAAAAGTAAGCGTGTGAATCTAGATCAGCATCCCAAAGGGTGGGCTTTATCCGGAGAATCTGTTGTCTGCGGTCGCTTTCCTTTTTGGGGTGACTTTATAAGACGCATTGCCCAGGAATGTGTTGATTACGTTTATTTGCCTGAATCAGTTTCTGCCGAACAGACGCAGAGCGTATTAGATTGGTTTGATAAGTATCGTCCAGGGTTTCTTACTCAAGATAAGTTAGTTCGCACTGCAGCGAAATTAAATGAACTTGGGGCTCTAGGGCTTTATAGTTTTGGAGGGGCTTTGCCCGATAAGAATTTTTCAGGAAAGCTTATTGCTTCACTTTCTTGGGGAGATAAGGATTTTATCGCTGATCAGTTGAATTGCTATCAGGAACGTGGTGTATCGAGTGTTCTAAGCGAGTGTTTGCCTGAAGAGCTTCCTGTAGGTTTAGATGAATCGCTGTTGGATTATTTTTATGAGGCTGCATTTTGGTTGCCTCCTTATGTGCTTGAGGTGAGAGCACTTGAGTCTTCTAAGGCTTCAAAAGAAATTATGCTTATATGCTCTGAGGCTGCTCTAGAAAAAGGCTTTGCTGTTCTGGAGCCTGTTTTGAGTGAAGCTTTGGGTGTTACGCAGTTAAATATAAGTGAGTTAAATTTTGATGAGGGCTTTGAGGAGCTTGATTCCTATTTTAGAAAACATAAAAAATGCGTCTTGGCTTTAGAAAACCCTCAGCATGCCTTTGCTATGCATTGTAGGGCAGAGCAGTTAGGCTGCTTAGTTTATAGCTTTGGAAGTGTATTATTGTCTCCTGTGCGTTTTGCACTTTTTCAGCACACGCTACCTTATAACAGGCTTCTTGATGACTCAATCATGGATAGAGTCCGTTTGCTATGTCAGGAGCTAAAGCATGTTGCTCAGCGAGAGGATCAGTTGGTTGAGAGGTTTACGCCTTCATCTAATGAGTGTATTGAATCCTTTGAGGCTGCCTTTTTGTCAAAAAGGATAGGGATGAGTGTAAATATAGACCCTTACTATGAGGCCTGGTCTTCATTTATTTTTGAAAATGGTTTTGATGCATTTTTTGTTTCTTTTTGGGAGAAGGGGGGTAATCACTCTTTTCTCTTGGGAGGTACTGGCGTTCCTTTCTTGGGAAGAGTAAATGAGGAAGACCGTAGTGGATTAATTAATAAGTTTTTAAAGTTTTACAAAAACCTTTCGGGTGAGTTTCAGCCAAAGCTAAAAGGTTTTAAAGAAGACCTTCTTTTAAGCGCTCTTGGGTATTATTTGATTTCCTTAAATAGAGTAGAGCATCCAGAATCTTTTTTTGAGCAGACACATTGTTATTATGATTTAGTTGAGATGCTTTTGGAATCGTTGAGTGCCGAAAGTATCCAGGCTTATGTTTTAGAAATTTATCGTACAAGCAATGCTCAAGGGATCTTTAGCTTGTTAGCTCGGCATAAAGCCAGGCAAGGGGCTGAGGATGAAGCCCTTGCACTGTGTAAACTAGACCGTGAATTGAGTAAAAGTGCTATTTGGGATGTTAATTACACTGCCTATCTATTTGGAAAGGGACAATGTTTTGAGGAAGGCGTGGCTTTTTGTCAGGAGCTTTATGAAAAGGAATCCTCGACTCAAGGTATGCTGACTTCGCTTGCTATTGGCGGCTTTGAAGCTTTAGGGCCCGAGCGGGCTTTATTTGAGTCAAAGGAAAAGTTTAAGACTCCTTTAGAAAAGTTGCAGGGGCTACTAAAAGAAGATATTCGTTTGGAGAAATATCGGAGTTGGACTATTCGTCTGCTTGGGCATATTAATTTTCTTTTAGGGGATCTAGATGCTCTTGAGGCTTTAATTAAGGAGCATTTTGTTTGTAAGAGTGTTCAGAAAAAAGAACGCATAGTTACTGCTTATGGGTTATGGAAGTTAGGGAAAGACACCCGGATTGATGCCCTCATAGAATTATTACTCCAAGATATTTCCTTGAGTGATCTACGAGAGCCTTTGATTGTTCTTGCTTATGCTTTTCTTAGGGCAATGGGCCATTCATGGAAAGAGGCTCGTGCAGGATTTAAAGTTTTTGTCGAACGTTGGCCTCATTTTCTTTCTCGGGAGACTTCAGTTAATGCCTCTTTAGATCACTGGTTAATGCTTGCCCTTGTTTTTTACAAAATTGGAGATAAAAACAAGTATGAATCGTTTTTAAATATATCCAAAGAGCTAGAGCCTAGAATTCCGATGAAAGAGGCCTACTCTTTATTAGTTAGGCCTATTGAAGATGAATCATTAGGTGACTTAGTTCCTGTTTTTGAAGTTATTAATTAAATTAAAAATATTATTACGAATATGAAACCCTTACGTATACTAAAGCTTTGTAATCTTTTTCATACTGAATTAATTCGAGACTTTTACCGCCGCCGCCCTGAGCAAAAAGACCTCTCCTATGAAGAGCAAAAGCAATACTTGGTTGAATATTGCCCGGTTCATTTAAATGGATTTTCTATTTACATGAGGGAGCTAGGTCATGAGTGTGAAGAAATTATTTTTGACTCCATGACAATTCAAAAGACCTGGGCAAAAGAAAATGATTGTACCTATGGCTCTAATAGTTGGCAGTTAGATATTGTGATGGAGCAGATCAAGTCTTACGCTCCAGATGTATTATACCTCCAGGATGTGAATGGGCTACCGCTTTGGATCCGCAGGAGGATTAAAGATTTAGTGCCTTCTATAAAACTTGTAGCTGTTTTTAAGGGCTACCCTGGGCTAGCTCATGAGCTGACAGACATTGATGTTTTGTTTGCAGGCTCTCCTGTGATTGGGGATGATTATCGTGCAGGTGGGGTGAATGCTATTGATGTATATCACAGCTTTGACCCACGCGTTTTAGCCATGTTGCAAAAACACAGGCATATGCTTCCTCGTGAAGATTACGAGCTTTCGTTCCTGGGTTATTCAGGTTTCGGAGGAGGAGGGATTATGCATTATAATCGTTACCAGATGCTTTGTGAGCTCGCAGAAAGAACAAACATCCAAATGTGGGTGACTGAAAGCCCTGGCTTACGTGCCCCTGACCTAGACCCTGAGGATCTTCCGTTGCTAGAACGCTATCCAGAGCGCACAACGTTGAGTTGTTTTGGTCTGGAGATGTATAATATTTTAAACCGCTCTAAAATGGTCTTTAATGTGCATACCTTAGCAACCCTAGATGTTGCTTGTAATATGCGCATGTTTGAGGCTACTGGAGCAGGGACTTGCTTGATTACTGACCAGAAGCGCAACCTTGCAGACTTATTCGAGCCCGATAAAGAAGTCGTTGTTTATAATTCGATAGAGGAATGTATTGAGAAGATTAATTACTTGAATGAGAATGAGAAAGAGCGCGCCGCAATTGCAAAAGCAGGGCAGGAGCGGACCTTGAAGGATCACGCCTTGCCACAACGTTGCGAGCGTATTAGTTACGAGCTTCAGGAGCTTATGAAGGGCGTTTCTGAAAAAAGTTATTCTTTTGCTCATGCCTAAGGATAATACCCTCCTTGCTGTTTACGATCTGTCTGTAGGGCCGGATACCTACAACTTTGCTCCTTTTATTCTGCTTGCTCAGGCTGAACAAGCTTATCAAGGCTGTGAAAACCTCCATATAGCCTTGATCCCTGGAGATCGCCCCGGTTTTGATCTCTGGGAAGCAGAGCATAAGGGCTGGCGTTTACGTCAAATTGTTATGCCTTTGCTGAGTGCTTTTGCGCCTGAGGCACGTGTGAGCATTTTCTCGAAGCGCGAGCAGGCTAGGGAACTGATTGAGCAGACGCCTGCCAATCAACTCTGTCCAGTAAATTATTCTCTAGAAAAGCCTGTAGCTTCTTTTAGTTTAAAGGCCGTAGCCCAGGCTTTAGAGTCAGGTCGTTGTATTAAATCATACCCTCTCTCGAAGCAGGCAGATAGCTATATTAAGGCTTGGAAAGAGCGTTTTGTGGGTGAGCGTAAATTAATTACTATTACTCTACGGCAGGCTCATTATTGGCCTGAGCGCAATAGTGATATAGAGGCTTGGGTGAAATTTAGTAAAGCCCTAGACCCACAACGCTATTACCCTGTGTTTGTGTGTGATACTGATCAGGCTTTAAGCCCTGACCCGCGGTTGTTGGACTGTCAGCTCATGGCAGTGGCTAGCTTCAATGTAGAGATGCGTCATGCACTTTATGAAAATAGTGCTTTGAATATGATGGTGAATGGAGGGCCTGCTATATTGTGTAACTATAGTCAGCAGGCTTCTTATCTGTATTTCAAGGTTTTGTCTCCGGGGGTTGTTTGTACTAATTTATCCTATTTTCAAAAAGAGGGGTTTTTGCCAGGGCGCCAGTGGTTTGGCGCTAAGAAGAACCAGCGTTTAATTTGGGAGGAAGATCGTTTTTCTATTATTTATAAAGCGTTTGATGAGATGGATAAACGACTCGATGGGGAGGCGCTCACACTTTTAGAGGATCTCTGTATGCTCTCAAGCAAAGCCCTTAGTCTAGGGGATGTTGAAGCAGCCTGGGATTGGTCTGCTTTGGCTGTTAGTTTTTATGATCAAGCGCCTGAGGCTTGGTTGTTGCGGGTGCGGGTCCTTCTTCAGACGGGGCGTTTCTTAGAGGGGTGCTACAACTTAGTTTATGGCTTTCAGGTATGCGCTGGTCTTGGAAGTCTGTGGGAGGGTGCAGTAGAAAAACAATTGGGGACTGCTCAAGAGCAGTGTTTTGTACAAGCCACCCTTTTTAAGGAAGCTTACCCTAATTGGAAGGAGGCTCTTTTATCCAAAGTAAAGCGGTTTGAAAGAGAGCAGATGCAGGTGCTTAATAAACTCTTGTCGGGAAAGAAAGTACTTGTTTTTGGTACAGGACAAGGGGCTGAGCAGGCCTGTGCGCTTTTTGAAGGTCTGTGGGATGTTGTTGCTTTTCTGGATAATGATGTAGCCAAACAAGGGGCTTTATTCCAAGGAGTACCTGTGCTCGCTATTCAGGCATTAGAGCGTATGGAGTGGGATTTTATAGTTATTGCAAGCAGCTTTGCTGAAGCGATAAATACTCAACTTCTCTCGGAAGGTGTTGATCTTTCTAGTGTTATTACTTTAGGTTCAAGTATTCTTGAGCCTCAATCTATTATTGTATGAATTATCCCAAAATCTCTGTAATTATTTGTAATTATAACCATGCCTCTTTACTAGGGCGGGCCTTAGATAGTGTTCTTGAAGAAGAGGACCCAATTTACGAAATAATCGTGGTAGATGATGGTTCCACAGACGATAGCCAGGAGCTCATACAAGCCTACGCAGACCGTTATCCGCATATAAAGTTTATTGCACATGATGAAAATAAAGGATGCATAGATGCTGTGAATACTGGGATTGATGCTTCTACCGGGGAGTATATTGTATTCCGGGCTGCGGATGATTTAAATTACCCAGGCTTTATCGGTAAGGCAGTGGAAATGCTTGAGGTTTATCCGGAGGCTGCTTTGTGTTGTGGAGATGCTGCTTATTTTGGGAATGACCCTGACTATTATCAAGTTGAGCCTATGGGCTTGAGTGCCCAGCCTACTTATTTTAATCCCGATACTTTAGCCCGTGCATGGAATGGGCATATCCTCCATGGGCATACTGTTGTAGTGCGTGCGAAGGCCTTGGGCGAGTTTGGTTATTGGTTGCCCGAGACAGCTTGGTACTCCGATTGGTTTTGTTTTATGATTTTGGCTATGCGCCATGGCTTATGTTATATCCCTCAGCCAGCTGCAAAAGTGCGCTTAAGCTCACAGACTTATTGTTCTGCCAATGCAATCCAGCGGGAAAAGCAGCATGAGATTATGCGTACTGTTCTCAAAAAATTAAAGACAAGCTATCGCGATATACTCCCACGTTTTATGCAAAGTGGAGCTTTGGCTTTCTTTGGGCCAGAGATGGTCGATAGCATTATGGCTCAGGAGGTCACTTGGGATGCTGAAACAATGTTGTTACTCCAACGCAATTTAGAGGCCTGGAATACACGTAAGACGCAAGCTCAGGATGAATATGGTATCACCCCAGTTATTGAAGGTGTTCTAGAGCGCCACAGTGATGCCGTAGAGAAAATAGCTTCACAGGGGCGCATTGCAGTCTATGGGATGGGTGTACACACAGAGGCATTGATTAATGTCTGGCTAGAGCTCGATCTTCCTTTCATTGATTGTTTACTCGTTAGCCATCCGACCACAATGACCTCATGCTGGGGAATCCCCGTCGTGAGTGTGACTGAGATAGAGCCTAGCTTCTTAGACCTTGTAGTTGTTTCCTCTAAGCCGTTTGAGGCCTCTATTGTGGCTCAGTGTCAGGAGCATTTACCAGAAGTCCCGTTGCTAACGTTCTGGGATACTACCTTAACGTCTCTATCGCCTTTCATTCCAAGCGCGTGACCTGAGGCGCTCCTCGTAGGAGGCTCGTAGTTCATCTGGGTATTCGGGCAGTGGGGCTTGGAATACTTTAGCTTTTAGCTCTTGTGCTAATATGGGGATGAAGGCCTCAAAAAATGCTTCACGAGAGAGGGGAGCAATCACCTTGCTATCAATGGAGCCTTGAAGAAGGAGGCCATGGCGGTTTCGCTTAAGGGCTGCTCCAGCTATTTTTTGGCCCGAGCGGGTTAAGATAACATCAAAGGGCTCTGCACGGGTAAAACAGGCAGGTGCAATGGCCTCTTGATCACAAGAGGTGCAGTCTTGGAGGCTCGCCGTAATACTGCAGCTGCGTAAGGCTTGGGCGAGGGCTTGATGAATAAAAGCGTAAGTCGTTGTTGCGCGGTCTTTGTATAAAGAGTGCTCAGGGGGGATCACGAGGCTGTAAGTCCAATCTTGGGTGTGGTCTACGAGGCCTCCTCCCGTAGGGCGTCGGTATACATGCTCAGCTGTTTCTGGGATGTCTTGCCATACGGTTTCAAATTTCTGGGAGTAGCCGAAGGTCCAGGCAGGCGTGTCCCAACCATAAGAGCGCAGGCGTATGGTGTCGGCTTCGGGGTAAGCCTCTAGGAGTAGGAGGTCCTCGGCCATATTTTTATCGGCTGGGGCTTTTCCTGGTTTTAGATAATTTAGGATCATTAATTGTTTGACAGGAGCACTATTTTACTTTCGGTATTGTAAAAGGAATGGCAGTATTTGAAAATAGAAAATGACGCTAAAACGACCTCTTTCTGCCTTTCCTCAGGATCTTAGTTTATAATGATACTATTAGGTGCAGCCCTGGCGGGCTTAATTTTATTTAACGCAATGTTAGCCGCATGCGAGTTTAGTCTCGTAAAGTTCCGCTACACCGTTATCGACGAGAAAGAGTTCGAACGTGTTCGTGCTAAAAAGCGAGTGGCTCGGCTTATAGACAGTGCTCAGGCCACAGCGCAGAGTATTCGGTTTTGTCTTACTTTAGGGACGATGGGGATGGGGTTTGTTCTCTATGCCTGGGTTCAGGAGTTTTTTGAAAAAGCACCACAGAGCTTACTAGAAACCAAGGAAGGGCTCACGATTGCCGTGGCTTTTATTGCGACTGCAGGCATTTATTATATCACTGCAGACTTACTCCCTAGGTCTTTAGCGTTTGCTTTTCCCGAGAGGACCTTGCGGCTTACTTCTTGGTTCGCTCTCGCTGTTACTGCAATTGTTTCTCCGGCGCTTAAGGTGCTGACTTTCTTTACAAAGAAGCTTTCTGATACTAAAGGAGATGAAGACCTAAACCTACTTGACCTTGAGGTACAGATTCGTGCTCTTGGGGAAGATCGCCCTGCGCTTTCAAAGTTCACCCAAAAGATCCTTCAGAACACCTTAAGGCTTCGTGAGCTAGAGGCCTCAGATGTACTTTTGCCGCGTAACAAGATTCATTATATTAATTACCAAGAGGCTATAGCCGATAACCTGAGCGCAATCAAAGACTCAGGCCACACACGTTTTCCCTTGTGTGATGGAGATTTAGACCGGTGTGTGGGGCTTGTTCATATTAAGGATGTGTTCCATTACCAAGGAGATGCTTTGGATCTCATTAAATTTAAGCGCAAGATTTTGCGCTTCCCCCTAGATGCCCCTCTAGAGGTGGTTTTACAGCGTATGCTACGCTTAAAGGCACATATGGCTTTAGTGGTTGATGAGTTTGATGGCACAGCAGGGATTTTAACCCTGGAAGACCTTCTAGAAGAACTTGTAGGAGAGATTCAGGATGAATTTGATGAAGAGGAAGTAGCCATCCAAAAGATTGGAGATGACTGCTACCTTATTTCTGGACTAGCCCCTATTCATGATCTGGAGGAGACCTTGAATATTGTGGTTGATGACGAGATGGTGTCTACCTTTGGCGGTTGGATTACTGCGCAGTTGGGGCATATTCCTCAGAAGGGTGAAACCTTTTCATTTGGAGAAGTATCAGGAACAATCGAGAAAGTGACTGAAACACAAGTGCTCTCTGTCGAGGTTACGGTAAATCGTCGCGAAAATAGCGAAGAGGGTGAAGACTAAGCCCGGGCCGCTGCGCGTTGTAAGCGATCTCTAAGGGCAACTCCGATACCTTGAGCTTGTGGCATTTCTAGGTACAGACGTGTATAGCCTTGAGTGTCTAACATGCGTAGCAACGAAAAGAGTTGTTGGGCCACTTCTGTAAGGTCTCCTGATTCACTCATCCAGAAGTGTTGTATGTTGTCTTGGGGTAAGCAAGTGTGAGGGCGCCTCAAGTGAATGCATGCAATTCGGTCTTGCTGGAGGATCTCTTGAGGAAAAGGGTTACCTGCTTCAAGTAAAGTTAGAGGAGTATGGGGGCTGTAGTGTTGTTTGAGCAAGCCAGGGGCTGTGCAGGCTTCCCCTTCGGGTGCTTGCTTTGATTTTGAGGCTACGGGTACTCCGAGCACAGCACTAAGCTCATCTGCGGTAATAGGGCCTGGGCGCAGAACCGTAGGGGTTTTGTTGCTTAAATCTAGTATGGTGGATTCAATCCCAATAGAACAAGGCCCTCCGTCGAGTACATAGGGGATTTTTTGCCCTAAAGAGTCTTGGACATGCTGGGCGCAGCTGGGGCTCAGGTAGCCAAATGGATTAGCGCTTGGGGCTGCTAAAGCAAGCCCAGAGACTTTAAGAACTTCACGGAAAAGAGGGTGGCTAGGCATCCTGATTGCCACCGTAGGCTGGCCAGCTGTTACCAGGTCAGGGACCTTGGTTGTTTTGGGTAATATGAGGGTTAGGGCCCCTGGCCAGAAGGCCTCTGCTAGTTTCTCAAGCATGGGGTGGGGGGTGGCTAATTCATTAAGTTGTTCTAAGTCAGCAATATGAACAATCAAAGGGTCAATTAGGGGGCGGTTTTTGACCTCAAAAATTTTATTAACCGCTACAAGATCTAGGGCATTCCCTGCTAAGCCATAAACGGTCTCAGTAGGTAGGGCTACAATATCTCCTTGCTGGAGGAGTGTGGCCGCATGCTGGATCTCTTGAGTGGATGTGTTCATTGGTGTTGGATACACAAAAGCCCGCCTATGAAAAATCAAGGCAGGCTCCTGAGGAAAGTCTAAATAGCTAATTACTTAACTAGCAATAGGTTACGCGCACGCTTGATCATCTTTGTTACGTGGCGCTGCTGCTTAGAATTCAGCCCAGTGTAGCGACGAGGTAGAATCTTGCCTGTGTCGGTAGTGTAGCGTGCGAATACTTCAGCATCTCTCCAGGTCAGGTCCATGGGAGACTTTGATTTTTTGTTTTCAGTTTGTTCTTCTGTGCTCATGTTAATAAAGAAACCCTAGTGAATGGCTTTTTGAGAAAAGGGCAAGCTAATTTTAGGGAATTAAGGGCCCTTTTTGAATATTCAAGAAGACGGAGTGAAAGCGGTTTCTGCAGTAGGACTATTGAGGGGGCTGAGTGCCTCAAAACGTTGCATGATCTGGGCCTGCATGGCCTCTGGGCTTAGGTCATTGGCCTGGCGTAAGTCGGCTATTGAAGAGCCATGAGAGACGAATTTGTCTGGCCATCCAATCAGCTCAACAGGAGTATTCAGCTTGAGTTCTTGGAGCGCTTCCAGAACCGCACTGCCAAATCCGCCTGAGCGTACGTGGTCTTCAAGCGTTACAATAAGTGAGGCTTTTTGAGCGTGCTCTTGGAGTAGGTCAATGTCTAAGGGCTTCGCGAAGCGCGCATTAACGACTCCTACGGATAGTCCGTATTCTTCTGCGATGATTTGAGCCAAGCCAAGGGCATCCTGAACCATCGGGCCTAGTGCCCACAAAATAATATCCTTACCCGGGCGTAGTACTTCAGCCTTGCCAATAGGGAGTGTTTTTGGGGTGTCCTTAATGGTAACTCCAACAGCAGCTCCACGTGGGTAACGCACAAAGGAGGGGCCTTTGTAGTCAATCGCAGTGCGGATCATATCGACGAGTTCGTCCTCATCTTTGGGTTGCATGACAACCGTGCGAGGGATACAGCGTAGGTAAGCAATGTCAAAAAGACCATGGTGGGTCGGCCCGTCATTGGGAGAGAGGCCAGCACGGTCCATACAGAAAGTTACGTCTAGGTCTTGGAGGCATACATCATGCATGATGCAGTCAAAAGCGCGCTGTAGGAAGGTAGAGTAAATCCCGCACACGGGCTTAAAGCCTTTGGTTGCCATCCCTGCTGCAAAAATAACGCCGTGTTCTTCAGCGATACCAATGTCAAAGAATTGCTCTGGGCATTCTTGTTGAAGCATTTTGAGGCTTGTTCCTGCAGGCATAGCTGCGGTGATACCAACAATCTTTTTATCTTCCTTAGCAAAGCGGACCATGGCTTTGCCAAATACGTCTTGGTAGTTAGGAGGGGTGCCAGGTTTCTTCGGTGCAGATTCTCCTGTCTCTCGATCAAAGGGTCCTGTCCCATGAAATTTCTCGGGGTTTTTAATCGCTACTTCGTAGCCTTTTCCTTTTTTCGTGAGCGTATGTAAAATAATAGGCTCTGGAGAATGTTTGCAAAACTCGAGGTACTGGGTGAGTAGGCCAATATCGTGTCCGTCAATGGGGCCAATATAGCGAATGCCGTATTTCTCGAATAAAGAGGAGGGAACTAAAAAGTCTTTTGCTTCTTTTTTGGCTTTGGAGCCAAAGCGGATGATAGATTCCCCCCCAGGTACACGCTTAAGGAAGGACTCTAAGTCGTTGTGTAGGCGGTTGTAGGTCGGGGTGGTAATCAGCTCGTTTAAGTAGTGGGCTAGGGCTCCTACGTTTTTAGAGATAGACCATTCGTTGTCGTTTAAAACAATGATCAGGCGTTTTGTGCTGCTGGTTATGTTGTTAAGCGCCTCCATCGTAATGCCGCAGGTAAAGGCAGCATCCCCCAGAACAGCAACCACATGGTCTTCTGAGTTAAGAAGATCTCGTGCTGTAGCCATTCCTACAGCTGCAGAAAGTGCAGTACCGGCATGCCCTGCACCAAAGCAATCATGTTCGCTTTCTGAGCGTGAGAGAAAGCCGCTAACACCCCCGGTTTTGCGGAGCTTCTGGAAGCCTTCTCCGTAGCGGCCCGTCAAAAGCTTGTGGACATAACCTTGGTGGGAAACATCAAAGGTGAAGGAATCTTGTGGAGTTGAGAAAACACGGTGAAGCGCTAAGGTAAGCTCAACTACGCCCAAGTTAGGTCCAATATGGCCCCCATTTTGGGAGGTTACTTGGATGATCGTTTCTCTGATTTCTTCAGCTAGAACCTCTAAGCCTTCTTGGGAAAGGGTTTTAATATCATCGGGGTGCTTGATGTTTTCTAGGTAGGCCATAAAATTTAGTTAGGAAAGTCTAGGGGTTCTAGTGAGTCGCTTCCGGCTTTTAATTGAGATATCTTAAGCTGAGCGTCTTTTAGGTATGCTTGGCAGCGTTTAAGCAATTGGGTACCTTCTTCATATTGATTTACCAATTGGTCTAGGGGGACATCTCCTGCCTCCATGCCTTCGATGAGGGTTTCTAAACGCTCGAGGAGCGGCTCAAAAGCTTCCTCTTTGTCTTTTTGCTTTGCTGCGGACATATAAAAGTGACTTAATATAAAGTACAGCGACTGCCTTTGAATACAAGTATATAACAAAGCCTAACAAGACTTAACAGCCTTATGAATCCCCTGATCGTATTTTTCGTTGCGACTTTATTATTGAAAACTGTAACTCAATTATTGCTTGATTGGGTTAATTTAAGGCACTTAAGCCTTCATGAAGGGAAGGTCCCTAAGGCGTTTAAGTCATTTATTACTAATAGAGAGTATGATAGGTCGGTATCATATACTAAGGCAAAAACCCATTTTGGGATGTGTGAGCTTGTATACGATAGTATTATTTTAGCAATTGTTGTGCTGAGTGGCTTATTGCCCTGGTTGTACTATGGGTTTACAAGCCGCCTTGGAATGTCGTTGTGGGGCCAGTCTGCCGTCTTGTGCATTATCATGCTTGCCTTGTCCGTACCGTCTTTACCTTTCGAGTGGTACAGTCAGTTTAGGCTCGAAGAACGTTTCGGCTTTAATAAAAGCACGTTTCAATTATGGATCAGTGATAAAATTAAGGGCATGGTCTTAGGAGTTGTGATTGCTTATCCGCTTTTGTGTGCCTTTCTTTATTTCTTCCAGACATTTGAGCAAACTTGGTGGATTTGGGCCTTTGTAGCCTTTTTCTCGGTGCAGCTTTTAATGATGTTGTTGTACCCACGTCTTATCTTACCCCTGTTTAATAAACTTGCGCCTCTAGAGAAGGGGGCCTTACGTAAGCGCCTATTAGCCTTAGCAAAGCGTACCGGTTTTAAGACCGCTAACATCGAGGTTATGGACGGCAGTAAACGCTCGTCTCATTCTAATGCGTTTTTTACCGGCTTTGGGAAGTTCCGCCACATTGTATTGTATGATACTTTAATGGAGCAGCTAGAGGATGATGAGGTCGAGGCTGTGTTAGCCCACGAGATTGGTCATTATAAAAAAGGTCATATTCCTAAAATGTTATTTTTATCTGCTTTGCTCACCTTCCTAGGTTTTGCAGGGATCGGTTGGCTAGTAACACAAGCATGGTTCTTTCATAGCCTTGGCTTTTCGGTGGCTTCTGGGATGGTGCCAGCTTTGCTTTTGTTTTCTTTGCTTATAGGGCTCATTACTTTTTGGCTAAAGCCTTTTACTAATGCTTGGTCTCGTAAGCACGAATATGAAGCCGATGCTTTTGCTCGTAACGCAGTAGGAAATAATCCTGAACCTCTCATTACAAGCCTTCGTAAGCTCCACCAAAAGAACTTAAGTAATTTAACCCCACACCCCCTCTATAGTCAGTTTTACTACTCTCACCCTACCTTACTGGAAAGAGAAGCTAGTTTAAACGAGCAAGCCTAGTAAAAAATGAGACACGCATTGAATTTCTTAATCATATTCCTTGTGTCTGCCAGTTCTTTGTGGGCAGGCCAGGTTCGTGTAGCCAGTTGGAATCTAAATAACTACCTTACTTTCGATCGTTTAGTAGATGGTGTTTACCGAGAAGATTACCCAAAGCCTGAGGAAGAAAAAGAGGCTATGCGTACGCTCTTATTGGGTGTACAGCCTGATGTTCTGCTTGTTCAGGAAATGGGCACAGAAGACTTTTTATATGAGCTGCAGTCAGACCTTGCTGCTTTAGGCCTTCATTACCCTTACACAGCTTTGCTAGAAGCTGCAGACCCCGTGAGGCATGTGGCGGTCCTTTCAAAGAAGCCTTTCAAAAAAGTGCATAAGCATGATGACCTATGGTTTTCATACTTTCGAGGTAAAGATCGTGTGAAGCGAGGCTTATTGGAGCTAGTATTTCAGGAAGGCTCTACAAAATGGGTCCTTTATGGGTTACATCTCAAAAGCCAGCTTACCGCAAGTAAGGACGACCCTCACGCAGCCAAGCAGCGCGAGCGTGAAGCCAATGCAATTCGTAATCGTATCAAACGTAGAGAGAATCCTTATTATCTAATCGCAGGCGATTTTAACGATCACCCTAATAGCCCGCCACTACGTCGCTTCTTGAAAATTGCAGACAAAGAATTATCCCGCTTTATTCCTACAGCTGATTCTCGTGGAGAAACATGGACTTGCTATTACAAAAAAGAAGATAGCTACTCTCACTTAGATTATATCCTCGTTTCCCCCGCGCTTGCCTCTCACGTAGTGGACAATAGGGCTTATCTGGTGGATAAACTTCCTGAAAGTCGTATTGCCAGCGACCACCGTATGGTCGTTGTTGATTTAGATCTTTAGCTCACGGTTACAGCCTCTGGAGTTCCTGCTAGAGTGCAAGACTCTCCAATAGGTGCTTTGTGGTGAGGGAGCAAAGGAATGTTTAGAGCACGCAATATTGAAGGGGCTATTTGAGTACTTTCAACTTCTTCACGCTCTCCTATACCTGGAGCATGGTCACCTAGCCACAAGCAAATACCGTGGGGCTGGTGGTAGGCAGTACCTTGATCACGGTGAATGACATCGATTCCTGCTTGGGCTAAGGAAATCTTCTTCTGGTTGCCTTGCTCATCGTGATGGAAAAAGCATTGCTCTCTAACAACCTCTACAGGAGGTTTAAGGGAGAGGTTAATTGTGTTATTTTGCTTCTTAATAGTAGGGAATACAGGCTCTCCCTTAGAACTTAAAAGCCTAGTGGCAATTCCATTAAATTTATCGGCTGCCTCTTTGTTAGCTAGCTCAAAGGCAAAGTCAGGTTGCATGGCTAGCCTGTCTTCAAAAGTCTCTTGCCAACCGATAGCGTGCATGAATTTATTTTTATCTTCGATGCGTGGCTCACCGATGTATTCTTCTCGAGCGATAGCTTCTTGACCCATGCTAGAAACAATCACCAGCTCGTATCCATTGCGCTTACTATAGTTATACAGCCACTCACACTGCTGATCAGCAATGTCAAAAGCTTTTAGGATGTTGTTCGCATAGAAGCGGTGCTTCGGGGTGTCTTCGATAGGTTCATCAAAATCTTCTGGGACAAGGTATTTCCAATAGCGGTGGAGCATCCCTGCAATGTGGTTAGTGAAAAAGCTTGCATAGCTTACTTCAGGTGATCGCTCAAGTGCGTGAGTAAACACATCAAAGAGTACAGGGGCTTGTAGAATTGAGCGACGAGTTCGATAGAGTGGGTTCTTGCGCTCGCGCATCAAGTGCCCAGCAGCTTTGAATAGAGAGCCTAGGGAAACGCCCGAGAAGGGGAGCTTGAGGGCTGATTTTAAATAGTAAGAGAAAGGTGTCTCCCGAGCAAAAGCACCATCACGGGCTGTCTGCAAAAGGTTAAATGCTTGAGCAGCCTCGTAGCGTTTTGGGTGTACTTCAGGCGAAGGAGAAAAGGTGTCTGGAATGTAGAAGGACACATTTTCTAGGTCTTGAGGCACAGGGTAGCTTTGTAAGCTCCCACATACACCAATTTTTTTATTTGCTTGAGCAATGAGTTCCCAGAGAGGTGGGTACTCATTAGCGCATGAAAGATCTTGGTTAAGGAAGGTGATGTTGTGTACCGTGTTCGCAACGCCTCGATGTAAGGTTGGCCATGTGGACCATGGGTGTAGCTCGCCTGTGTCTGGGCAGAAGGTCGTATATGATTTTGCTTCTTTAATGAGTCTAGCAAGGCAAGAAGAAGGCTTTTTCTTAATATAGAGGTCTAAGATGGGCCAAGGGACTTCATTGACTTCGTATACGATGAATTTTGCTGTCATATAGAGGCAGGCTAAGCGAATCCATTGGTGGGGGACAAGGTGAAAATCATTGGATTTTTGTTATCATTAATTGATCTCTTTGATTGGCACAAAAAAACCGCTCTATTGCTAGAGCGGTTCTGGGTATTAAATTGAACCTAAGCGGTTTAGCCCTGGATAGATACAGGGATTTGGAGCTCATCAAACCCAGTGGCTTCAACAAAAAGGGTACCTTCTCCAGGGATGCTTCCTTGAATGGGTACGCTCACCGTGCGGGCTCCTTCTGGGATCATAACCTCTGGCATAACCACGCTACTAGGAACATCTGTAGTGATGCTGATCGGTAGTCCGCCGTATGGGGCATCAAAGTCGAGTTTGAAAACAACAATCGTGCTTTCCCCCATCTCTAGATGGATCTCGCTTTGGCTAGACTTAATACTAGAAGCATCGATACGGAAGTGGCCAATCGGGAGGTTCCCTTGTTCGTTACGCAATTCAACTGGGTAAATTTGCCCAGGAGCAAGAGGTGGGACTGTGAAGGTCATCGCGTGCCCAGACTCATAGCGTGTAGAAGCCTCTGTAGCGCCTACATAAATGCGGTCATAAGGGGTAAAGCCGCGCCCAAGTACAGGAATGGTTGCTCCCACAGGGCCTCGCTCGCTATCTATGGAAGTAATGTAGCGGTTGACTAGGCTTAGGTGGTAAAGTCCTGAATTCATTTCCTTAGGATCTGAGTGCGGGTTGGCTTTAGACATTCTAGTTTCATAGTTTACATGAAAATAGTAAGAGGCTTCGTCCTGGCCCGCAGGGATCTTGTAGTCAAAGTCATAGATGTAGTCCCCTAGGCTGCTTTCACGCATTGCATAGGTTTCACCGTCAATGGTGATGTAAGCCTGGATTGTTTCCTGAAGTGCATCAGCATCATGAGGTTGGGCACTCATGCTAATGGTGTAGGTTCCTGATGGGTTGGTTGGGTATTGAGCAGGCGTAAGGTTAGTGACGGCTACTTGTTGGCACCCTGACAGGAAAAGTCCGAGGATCAAGGCAATGGCTGAGGGAAGGTATTGAATTTTCATAAATTTTGCTTAGTGTTGTGGCTTTACTGAATAATTTCACACCTTATACAACAAAGCCTTTAATCTCCCTAGGATAGAACACCTTCATGAATCTGCAAGCAAAAGCTGACAAAATAGGCCTGTATTGCCATGTGCCGTTTTGTGCAAGTACCTGTGATTTTTGTGCATTTTATCAGGAAAAGCCCCGGCGGCAGGATATACAGCGGTATTTCGACTGTATCGAACAAGAGTTATTGAAATCAGGTATTACCAGGGATATTGATACAATCTTTTGGGGTGGGGGGACGCCTGGCTTATTAGCAGCTAAAGACCTTGAGCGCTTGGGCAAAGCTGTACAAGCAGTCTGTAGGGGGCCCGTAGAGGAGTGGACTGTAGAGATGGCTCCCTCTGTGGTAAAGCTCGACAAACTTAAAGTCCTCAAAGACTTGGGGGTGACTCGGATCTCCATGGGGGTACAAAGTTTTAACCCCAAGCTTCTTGAATCTTTAGGGCGTTTGCATGCCCCCAATCAAATTTTCCAGGCCCTAGAACGCATCCAGCAAGTAGGCTTTGATGCCGTTAACTTAGACCTGATATTTTCGATACCTGGGCAAACCTGGGAACTCCTTGAAGAAGATTTGAAACAGGCAACGACCTTGGGTGTGGATCACCTCTCTACCTATTGCCTTACGTTTGAAGAAGACACTGCCTTGTACGTGAAACTCTCCGAGGGGAAAATTACTCGCGATGAAGACCAGGAGATTGATTTATATAAAAGAACCTGGGCTTATTTGGAAGAAGCAGGCTATGCACAGTACGAAGTTTCTAATTTTGCACGCCCAGGGAAGGAATGTTTGCATAATATTAATACTTGGAAAATGCATGAATGGTTAGGGGTAGGGCCTTCGGCCTCATCACAGATAGATGGCTTTCGGTTTACGAATGCTAGTGACTTAAGCGCTTGGCAAGAAGGAGTCGAGCAAGGCAAGCCCGCTTATCAGGAGCGAGTCCCCTTAGATGACACTATTTTGGCTACAGACACGCTTATTTTTGGCCTGAGAATGAATCAAGGCGTTTGCTTAAATAGGCTCAAGGAACGTTACCCTAAGATGAATTGGGCCTGCTTTAACGCATTTTGGGAGGATTTGGAAGCCGAAGGCTTACTTACTCGCCAATCAGGCCTCATCACTTTAACTCAAGAAGGGCGTTTGCTTGCGGACTGGATTGGTACTCAATTGCTAGACCTAAACACCTAGACTGTTGCGGCATTTAGGATGTTGTGGGTTGCCTCTACTTTCATGAGTACTTCTTCGATCATTTCAGGGATAGACTCTACAGAGAGTCCCATGTCAAACCAAGTTGCTTCAGAGAAAGAAAAACCACAGGTATCGATTCCATTATGAATACCTTGGTGATTGCAGGCAAAGTTGGCCATATGAATCACTTGAGCCATAATTTCTCCTGGGGTAGAGCCTTCGTGGGGAGCGGCTGGGCGTTGGTGATCCCAGGCTGCTTTACTAATAATCTCTGGGATTTCCCAGTGGCTTAAGAGTGCGTGCCCTGCTTCTGGGTGGCCAATTCCTAGCATTTCTTTCTCGACGATACGTAGTGGTTGTTCGTCGTCGTAAGCGGTTTGTATGACCTCACTGTATTTTTCGCCAAAGTAGTTTGCTAGGACAAGAATCCCTAGATCATGGAAAAGCCCTGCTGTATAAGCTTCATCAGAAAGACCATTAATTTTTGGTGAACGTTTTTCGATCAGCTGTGCCGCGAATGCGACAGAAAGAGAATGTAGCCAGAATTGGTTAAGTTCAACACCATCAACTTTGTCAAAGGTATTGATGAGGGCCATAGACACAACAATATCGCAAGTCGATTGAAAGCCAATTCGACCGATTGCCTCATCAATAGAAGCTGTTTTTTCAGAAAACCCAAAGCTGACTGAGTTTGCTAGTCGTAAAATACGTCCTCCTGTAGCAGGGTCTAGGGAAATAATGTTACTGATGTCTTCCAGAGAAGCCATTGGGTTAGAAATAAGACTTAGCAGCTTATTAATAACCTTTGGCAAGGAAGGCAGCTTACTTTTGGCTTTAAGCTCTTCTAGTATTTGTTGGGTCGCAGGCATAGGGTGCAATGGATGTATCTTATGAGTGTTACATCATTGTATTGTTGAGGCATTCCATTATTTTTATAACAAGATCCTCTTGCTCAAAAGGCTTAGCTAAATAATTAGAAGCACCTTCTTGGAGTGCTTCAGTCATGTCTGCTTTAGCTGCTTGAGTAGTTACCATCATCACAGGGATATGCTTCCAGGCAGGGTTTTGTTTGACTGCTTTGAGCACATCAAGGCCCGACATGACAGGCATATTCCAGTCGAGTAGAATTAAGGCTATATCTTTAGAGTTTTCTTCTAGTACATCTAGAGCTACTTTTCCGTTGTCAGCAGTTAGGGTTTCTAGGTCAAGTACTTTAGAAGCATTGGCTATAATACGTTGGATCGTTTTAGAATCATCAACAGAGAGGATTTTAGATGGATTACTCATAAGGGAAGAAGGGTTATTTTAATTGATAATAAATAGGGGTTTCGTTGCTGTTAGGGGTGAAAAAGTTACAATAGTCTGAGGGTGTTTCAGTTGGGCCTACGATAAGAATCCCATTAGGGTTTAGCGCCTTTGCTATCCGATCAAAAAGATTCTTTTTTACTGCTTCTGAAAAATAAGCAGTCACATTACGGCAAAATATAAGATCAAATTTCCCTAAAGAAGAGAAATCCTTCTGGAGGTTGAATTTTTTAAATTTTACTGACTCTCGAATTTTTTGATCGATCGTAAAGTTCCCTTTTTCTTCAGTAAAATATTCTTTGTATAAAGGTGAAAGACCTCGAGCCATAGCAAGGCGATCGTACTTGCCAGCAATAGCAAAATAGAGGACCTTTGGAGAAATATCGGTGCCTAAAGATTCAAATTGAGATAGACTGATGGTCTCTGTTAAGTCTTTAGTGTAAAGGATATGGTCCAGCAGCATCTGGTAGGAATAAACCTCTTGACCTGTGGAGCAACTCGTTGACCAGGTGCGTATTGTTGAGACTTCTCCTGATTGAATTTTTTTGATGAATCTCGGGGCGATATCCTCTTCGATAGCTTCCCACAATTTTGGGTCCCTGAACCAAGACGTTTCGTTAGTAGTCATTGCATTCAGGATCTTGTCGCGTAGTTCTCCTGAGGTGTCTGCTACGGCTTTGAGATAGAATGCATTTAAGTCTTGGCAATTGTTTTCTTTGGCAAGTTGTATGAGCCGGCTTTCAATAAGGTATGTCGTTTGATCTCCTACTTGGACACCGCAATGTTTAAGTACATAACTACGCAGGAGGTTGAACTCCTCTTTGCCAATACTCATAGATGTCTCTGTTATCATTTCTAAGTTTGAGAAAGATTCATAGCGGGGATTCCTTCTTGGCAGATTTCACCAATTCGGCTTCCTATTTCATCAAGTGGGGTAACTTCATCTGAAAGCGCTTCAGCCTCAAGTGCTCGAGGCATTCCATAGACTACGCAACTGTCTTTGTCTTGGGAGATAGAATAGCAATTGATTTGTTTCTTAAGAAGGCGTACACCTTCTGTCCCATCTCTGCCCATGCCTGTTAAAATAATGCTTAAGATGGATTTATTTTTGAGTTTAGATACAGACTCAAACAGAACATCAACGGAAGGTCTGCACGACTGAACGGGCTCAGTTTGGGTGATTCGAATAAGCATGCAATCGCTTTCTTCAACGATCATGTGGAAGTCCCCTGGAGCAATATAGATAGAACCGTTTTGGATTGTTTCACCGTCATGAGCCTCATGGACAGAAAGCATCGTGCTTGTATCTAAGTGTTCCGCGAGAGATTGTGTGAAGCCTGGGGGCATGTGTTGCACAATTAAAACGGGAACGGATAGGTTTTTAGGGAGTTGGGGGATTATTGTTCGTAGTGCCTGAGGGCCTCCTGTAGAAACACCGATAAGCACTAGATCTACGGCTGTAGTGCTAGGAGACTCTGCATGAGTTATTTTCTTTTTTGAAGGGGTGGGCTTTTGCTTTGGTGCTTGGACGACATCTCTCTGAAATTCAGTGCTAATGACTTTGAGTCTTGAGCAAATGTCTTGTGTGAGCATCTCAATATTTTGCTGAGAGCTTCTTCCTTCTTGAGGCTTCTGGATAAAATCAAGTGCTCCTAGTTCTAGTGCTTCTATGGTTTCATCTGCATCACGGGTAGAGGTTCCACTCACCATGATTACGGGAAGGCCTGGGTCCTGTTCTTTAATCTTTTTAAGAGTTTCAACGCCATTCATTTCTGGCATATGAATATCCAGAAGGACCAAGTCTGGCTTTGCATTCTTTAGCTTCACTAGGGCAGAGGCTCCTCCTGTAGCGACCCCTGCTAATTCTGCTTCAGGGATAGCTTCAATAGCCTTAGTAAAAATCATGCGATAGGTAACAGTGTCGTCGATGATAAATATCTTAATCTTTTGCCCCATAAGCTTATTATTTTGATTTTTATTGTATATTAAGTAGTTCTGTTAGTTTAAAGATAGAGAAGAGACGCTTGTTTTCTTTAGAGCATCCAGTGACAGAAAATTGGAGTTCTTGTTGTGTGCACTCCTTGTAAAAACTAATCACCAGGTTTAAGCCTTGTGAATCAATCATGTTTACTTTCTCTAGATCAAGACAGACGTGCTTTTGATCTGTTGCCTGGGAAAGGAGTCTTCCCCATTCTTCTAAAAGCCCAGGGGCAGTAGTAGAGCTTAAGTCTTCTTCTACTAAGATAGTAAGTGTGTCAGTTTGAGTGGAGTGGTTCATTAGGTTTATCAAAAAAAACAGACTATGAGGGTGTTTCTTCTTTTTCTTTTTTAGATGTCGACTCTTCGATTTCCTCAGGAGGGATTGAAAATTCGCAGACAATGGATGTTCCTTTATCTTCTATAGAAATGCTATCTGACATCTCAGAGATCAAAACAAGACCTAGGTGCTTTTGATTAGGGCCTTGCTCTGCGATTTTTTGCTTGTGCGTTTCGATGTTAAACGTATGGCCCGGCCCCGTATCGTCCACACGCACTTTTAGTATTGAGGTCGCTGGGGTGAAGGTTACTTGAAGGGTGCAGCTATGCTCTTCAGAGCAGGCGCAGGCATGGATAAATGCATTCAGCATCATCTCTCTGGTGCATAAGAGTATCTCGTTTAATCGTTCTTCTATGCTCCTAGGGAATGCACACATGAGGCTATGCTCCCACTGGCTTTGTATCTCATCAATAAATTCGTAATCAGTTCCTTTGTAGGTAGCAAAAATAAGCGGATGGGGTAGGGCTCCTGGGTCTGTGCTTTCGCAGACTTGTATTTTAGAAATCAAAATATCATCGCGACTTGCTTTAAGGATCTGCTCTTTTTCTTCTGGGTTTTTGAATAGTCTATAGGCCAGGGCGCAAAGGTCCATCTTAAGCTGGTTGGCATGGTCTTGCAGGCCATCTGTAAATGCATAGATAAACGCATCGTTTTCAGAGTCAAGGGGGTGTACCGTTTTTTGGAAAGGGCAGTCTTCAAACCAGCCTAAAGGATAGCAAGATTCTGGATATTGTGTGATACGTCCATCTTTAGTGACGACAAAAGGATAAGGGAATCCACAATTAATGAGCGTGAGTGTGTTTTCTTTAATATTAGGCTCTAGGGCACAAATGGATAAAGAATTTTGGAGGTGGATCTTTTTAGGGGCTACTTTTTCTGCCCATTCTGTGCTCAGTAGAGTATTGAACGTGCTGATTACTGCTTTGAGGGAGCCTTGCTCTTTAAGGACACCTTTCATCAGCCCTTGGAAGTACACAGATAGCAAAGTCGAGCGCAAGTCATGCCCAGACACATCCCCTAAAATTAACGCATAGTTTCCCTCAGAGAAGGAGATTAAATTTAAAAAGTCCCCCCCGACTTTATGTCGTGGGTGAAAGAAGGTGTAAATAGGAGGTGCGCCTTCAGGTATGGTTATCTTGCTAAAGAGTGCGTTAATTGTTTGTGCCTCCTGGAGTCCTGTCTCTGTAGCCTGACGTTGTCGCTTTGTATTCGTTGTTTCCAGTGCTCGAGTGAGGGCCGTATTAAATTCGTTTGGCTGAATAGGCTTGTTTAAGAAGTCACAGGCTCCTTCACGGAATGACTCTTGGATGAGCTCGCGGTCTTCTTTAACAGTAATGAGTATGACAGCTAGGGTAGGATCTGTCTGCTGTATGGTTTTGAGCAGGTCCATTCCATTCATACCAGGGAGCTGGTAGTCTGTGATTACGCACTCAAAAAAATGTAGAGGTTTTTGGGTAAAGGATTTCAGCGCCTGGTCTGCGCTACTGGCAGAGGTTACGGTAAAGCCTTCCTTTTCAAGGAGTGCCTCAACGATCTTTTGCGCAATAAGATCATCCTCTACTAAGAGTATTTGTTTTTGAGCTATAGGCTTCATTCAGAGTAGCGCGGGAAGCGGAATAAGAAGAATACAACAGTGAACAATAAAAATGCACCCACGATGATCATTTTTTGGGTCCTTAAGTTCTTTTCATCAGCAGATACATCTTTGAGGAACCAAATATTGCCTACTCGCATTCCATCGCCATCCTTAAGGGGAATTGCCGTGACTGCGTGAGAAAGGTCTCCTTGAGAAAACAAAATGAAGGGTGGTTTGCTTGACTGAGTGTTTTTATTGATAAGTGGGCGTAGGCGTGCAGGAATGCGATTGAAGGTCTGGTCTATGATAACACGGCCCTCTTCACGGTCTTGATGGAGGTAATCTTGATCGACCACAAAAAAGAGTTCTAGGTTAAGATCTTGGCTGAGCTCATCTACAATAGGTTTTACGCTAGTGCCCAGTTCGATATAGCCTTCAAGCTCTCCCTCAATAACCCAAGGGCGTACAATCCTTAGAACAAAGTTGCCGGTTTCTTCGAGTTCAATGCCGTGTGCTGTTTCCTGTGTTTTCTCGGCTTTTTTGAAGCTTTGTCGATCAAGCACATCACCATACTTATCTGGGTTATGGACTCTGAAGAAGTAAGTGCCATCTGTCTCTAGGAAAGACAAATGCGTTACAGGGATACGCTTTTTTAGTTGCGTGAATATGTCGAGGCCTAACTCATCAAGCTCAGGGCGGTCACGATCATCCCAGGCCTCTTGGAGGTCTTCGTCCTCGACGATAAAGTCAAGGAGGGTGTTGAGGTGTAGGGCAGTTTCATCAATTTCATACTGAAAGCTTGCATTAAGCCCTTTTTGGATACCTGCCAAATTCCGGTGGAGTCGATTCCTTTGGAGGAAGTGTATCGTAATTAAAGTAATTGCTAAAAATATAAGCAAAATGATACTTGTGGTCAGGGCTTGACGCTGCTTAGGACTTGATTTTTTCATAGGGGTAGACAAGACACGTTAACTTTTCGGATTTTCCCATATTATTGTTCTAATTGCAACTATCATTCACGCTTATGAATCTCTACTTAGCCTCCAATAACGCCCATAAAATCGAAGAGTTGAAAACCTTCTTTCATAAAGAAGGTTTGTCTATGCTTCAATTAGCTTCCGCTAAAGAAATAGGCGGTATGCCTGATGTTGCTGAAACAGAATCCTCATTTGTCGGGAATGCACGGTTAAAGGCCGAGGCCTTGTATGCTCAAGCTCCAGAAGGTTCTTGGGTTTTGGCTGATGATAGCGGCTTGCAAGTCGATGCGCTTGAGGGTGCCCCTGGGGTTTATTCGGCAAGGTTTGCAGGTGTAGGCGCTTCTGCTCAGGCTTGTATTGATTTACTCTTAGAGAAGCTTGAGGGCGTAGAGCAAGCCAAACGTAGTGCTCAATTTGTCTGTACCTTGGTTCTTTTGGGCCCAGGCAAGCAAGAGCAGGTTTTCGAGGGGATTGCCCCGGGCCACATTACCCTGGGGAATCAAGGTGAAAGCAGCTTTGGTTATGACCCTGTGTTCATCCCTGAAGGCCACCAAGAAACCTATGCCCAGATGGGGGCAGACCTTAAGAATACGATGAGCCACCGCACGCGTGCGCTTAATAAGTTAGCCCGCTTTTTTAGGGGTCTTTAGGCCAGGACAGGCTCCTCAATAGGGAGTGCTTCTAGCTTCTTGCACACCTCATCAATAAGGAACTCAGGCGTGGATGCTCCCGCAGTTACTCCAATCGGGTTGTAGCGGCTAATGGCCGCTAAATCGAGGTCTTTAGCGCTTTCCACATGGAAGGTAGGCAGGTTCTGGGCCTCAGCAAGCTTAGCCAGTTTCATCGTATTGGCTGAATGGCTTCCACCGATTACTACAATGGCTTCGCAGCCTTCTGCCTTTAGTTTAATCACATCCCCTTGGCGCTCCTTAGTAGCATTGCAGATAGTATCGATCACAACAGCTTCCGGGTGGGATTCTGCTAAACATGCTGCAAGCTTTTTAAATTCATGGGTAAACATGGTAGACTGTGACACCATGCAGACTTTGTCTCCCATAGCGGGCAGGCTTTGAACATCTTCAGTCGTTTGGACGACATGCCCTCGGTCTTCGGTGTAACCCATCAGTCCGATGACTTCCGGGTGTTGTGGATCTCCGAAGATAACGGTGTGGTATCCCTTTCGGGAGTGTAATTTGATTTTTCCAGCAATAATCCCAACATCTGGGCAGGTTGCATCTTTAAATTTAAGATCCAGGCTTTTGAGGTATTTGCGCCTTTCTGGGGAGATTCCGTGCGCACGTACGACCATGACGGCGTCTTCTTTTGCGTCCTCATCAATATGCAGCTCTGACTTGCTTTGGTAGTCACCCAGTTCATGGACGCCTTCAGCTTCTAGCTGGGTGACCATGTGTTTGTTGTGGATGAGGGGGCCATCCGTAAACACGGGTTTTTGCTTGTTCAGTGCAATATCACGAGCGATATCGATAGCTCGTTCTACTCCCCAGCAAAATCCAGCACTTTGTGCCCTTAAAATCTGCCTTTTGGGCTTTTCTTGCATATTCATGATAGAGGCATCTTGATTGAAAAATAAAGTGGCGTCAAGTGTATGACTCCGTATATTCAACATAGAATTATGAAGCAGTTTTACGTCACTACAGCTATTGATTATGCGAATGGAAAGCCACACTTAGGCCATGCTTACGAGAAGGTGTTGGCTGATGTGATATCTCGTTTTCAAAGAATGGAAGGCAGAACAGTCCATTTCTTAACGGGCCTGGATGAGCACGGACAGAAGGTCCAGCAGACTGCAGACAAGGAGGGGGTAGAGGCCTTGGCTTATTGCGACCAGATGGCTAGTAAATTTCAGGACCTCATTAAGGACCTGAATATTTCAAATGATGACTACATCCGTACAACTGAGCCTCGTCACAAAAAAGTCGTGCAGCAAATCCTCCAGGATCTCTACGATAAGGGCGAAATTTATAAGGCCGAGTATACCGGTTTTTATAGCGCACGGGCCGAACAATTCCTCCAAGAGAAGGATCAGGTAGATGGTAAGTGGCCAGAAATCTACGGAGAGGTTGTCGAGATTACCGAGTCTAACTATTTCTTTAAACTCAGCCAATATCAGGATTGGCTTAAGGATTATATCGAAAATAACCCAGAGTTTATTCAACCTAATGTTGCAGCTAACCCAGTAAAGCGCTTCCTTGAAGATCCGATTAATGACTTATGTATATCCCGCCCGAAAGAACGTCTCTCTTGGGGGATTGAATTGCCTTTCGATACCGACTTTGTGACCTACGTCTGGTTCGATGCACTCATTAATTATATTTCCGCAGTAGGTTACGGAACAGATGATTTTAAGAAAAACTGGCCTGCTGATGTCCATGTGATAGGTAAGGACATTGTTATTCCTGCCCATGGGATTTATTGGCCTATTATGTTACACGCCTGCGGTATTGAGCTGCCAAAACATTTGCTGGTTCACGGCTGGTGGCTTATGTCTGGTGCTAAGATGTCCAAGAGTATCGGGAACATTATCGACCCACTTAGCTTAGTCGAGCAGTTTGGTTTGGATCCTTTCCGTTATTATTTAATACGCGAGTCAAACGGGTTTGGAGACAGTAACTTTGCTTATGAATCCTTCGTGATGCGTTATAATAATGAGCTGGGGAATGATCTCGGCAATTTAGTAAGCCGCCTTCTTAATATGGGTGCGCGCTATTGTGAGGGCAAGGTTCCTGCAGCCTCTGTCACAGAAGACCCCGAGAAAGAGCTTCAATCACTCTGGAATGAAACCGCTGAAGCCGTGTTGCCTTTGTACCAAAGCTACCAGTTTCATACAGCCTTAGATAAGCTTTTTGTATTCATTCGCGGGATTAATCGCTATGCAGAACTACGCCAGCCCTGGAAGTTAGCCAAGTCTGAGGATCCTAAAGACCGTGCCATCCTAGAGACTGCTTTAATGCTTATGGCCGAGAGTTTGCGTTTGTCTTCTTTGCTGATTAGCCCAGTCATGCCTCAGGTTGCCGAGCGTATCCATGAGCTTCTTGGGATTAGCCTCCCTGAAACTTGGCAGGGGCAACTCGAGTGGGGGAGTTCCTTAGAAGGCAAAACTCTAGGAGAAAAAACAATTTTGTTCCCACGCCTAGAAGATTCTCTTGCTTAATTTTAAACAACCCTCATGCAAAAACTATCCCCTGACGGCTATACTTTAGATAAAGATTCCTTACTCCGTTTTTTTGAACATTGTGCTGCGGTTGCCGAGCAAAAGCAGCACTTTGTCGTCGCAAGTATTACCATCCCCACTCAACACATCGACCCGCTAGCGGTACTAGAGTCTGTGTATGAGGAGGATGACTACCATTTCTATAGTGAGTGTACTGCCCAGGGCGAAGCTGTTGCAGGGATTGAGGCCGTCCTAGCAGAAACCTTTGAAGGGCCTGAACGTTTTGAGCGTGTAAAACAATTTAGTGAGGAAATCCTCGAGCACACTATTGCTGTGGGGGACTTTTCGGTGCCCTTTGCAGGGCCTCATTTCTTTTGTGGGTTTACTTTTTCTGATGATAAAGAATCTGCTCAGGCGCCTTTTGCTCCGGCTAGTGTATTTCTCCCGCGGTTTCAAGTGGCCCGCAAAGGAGGTGCTTATGCCGCTGTAGCCAATATGGTGATTCAACCCGGGGAAGATGTCGCTCCGCTTATTTTTGGTGTGTGGGCAGCTTACAATAAGTTTAATGCTTTCGATTATTCGGGCGAAGAGTGCGAGCCTCCTAAGGCACCGAAAGAGCTTATCGTAAAAGAATGCGGTGTGCCTGGTGGGTACGAGGCTGCTGTAGCTGAAGCGGTCGAGGCTATCCGCGCGAATCAGTACCAAAAAATAGTTTTAGCCAGAGCGCTTGATGTTCAACAAGAGGAGGGAGGGCTCTTTGATCCTCTAGAGCCTTTGTATACGTTGCGTGAAAAATTCCCTAGCTGCTATGCTTTTTCTTTTTCTTGTGGTAGCGGGAAAAGCTTTATGGGGGCTACCCCAGAGCGTCTCTTGCGCGTGGAAGACTCCGTATTAAAAACAGAGGCCTTAGCTGGGTCTGTTCGCCGTGGTACTCACGCACGTGAAGATGCTAAGCTCGAAAAACGTTTGCTCAGTAGTGATAAGGACCAGCGCGAGCATCAATACATTGTCGATTATATCACCAGCCAGCTAGAAGCGCTAAACATCGAACCTGAGGTTGGGGGCGAGCCACGCTTGCTTAAGCTTCATAACGTTCAGCACCTGCTTACACCAATTACAGCCCAACTCCCAGAGCCTTGCCACGCACTCGATGTCTTGCAGGCTTTACACCCCACTCCCGCAGTAGGGGGGATTCCTGTCTCAGTGATTAAAGACGAAATTTCCCGCCTTGAAGCATTTGATCGGGGTTTGTATGCCGGCACTTTAGGTTGGTTTAATGACCAGGGGAATTCTGAAACTATTGTCGCGATTCGCTCTGCACTGATTGATGGCAAGACCGTTCGTCTCTATGCAGGTGCTGGGATTGTAGAAGGCTCAGTCCCCGAAAAAGAAAAGCAAGAAACCGATTTAAAATTTAGCGCCTTAGGCGATGTGTTCGGGGTGAATCATGTAAAAGAATCTGCAAGGTTATGAATTCAGCATTAGTAAACAGTAATACAAATATGCTTTGGGGTGGAATGGTCGCTGAAGTCCTCGCACGCATGGGGGTGCGCACCGCAGTAATCTCTCCAGGCAAGCGCGCAATACCTCTTATTACAGGCTTCTCTGAGAATCCCTGCATTACCGCTATCCCTGTGTTAGATGAGCGCTCAGCGAGCTTTTTTGCCTTGGGCTTAGCCCGCCAGACAGGCAAGCCCACCGCACTGGTTTGTACCTCAGGGACTGCAGCAGCTAATTTCCACCCTGCTATTATCGAGGCAAGTATTAGTAATGTCCCACTGATCGTCATTACCTCTGACCGCCCACCTGAGCTCCAGGGCGCTCACACACGTCAGACTATTGACCAGCTCAAGCTTTATGGGGACACTCCCCGCTGGTTTTACCAAGGTCCTTTGCCGGTATTGTCCTTGGATCTTTTTCGTATAATGCGCCAACGCTTAATGCAGGCTTTTGAAACAAGCTTATTCCCTCAGGCAGGCCCTGTGCATTTAAATTTACCGTTTCGGGAGCCTTTATCCCCTGATGCTGACCCCGAAGCAGTTGCCTGGGCTTCAGAGATTAACTGGGAAGCTTTCTTAGAAAGCGTGAAGCCTTCTTATCCTGCAGTACCCCAAGCGCACGAGGCGTACAAAAACCTTGTTCAAGAGCTTGCCGGAAAACGAGGGGTTATCATTGTTGGGCCGACAGTCCCTGCTGATGATCCCGAAACCTTAGCCCGCTCAATTGGCAAGGTGAGCCAAGCATTAGGCTGGCCTGTATTAGTTGATGGGATTTCCCCATTGCGTAACTTTAAGCAACACATTCCTTACCTCGTAACGCATTATGACTTTGTCGTTCGTAATGAGTCCCTCAAGGAACAACTTACGCCCGAGGCTGTTTTAGATGTGGGCTTTGTGCCTATTAGTAAGTTGTTTTGCAAATGGCTAGAAGACTTGGATGTGCCCACCTGGTCACTCACCCCAGAAGGCGGTTGCTATGACCCAATGAACTGCAAGACACAGGCTTTACGCTTTGGCGCTCAAGCGCTCGCGCAGCTTATGGGGACAATGGACTTAACCCTCCCACAGACAGACTATGCCGAAGCTTGGATGCAAGTAGAGCAGGGCGTTGAGCTTGAACTCGAAGGTGCTTTTAAAAACTGTGATGTATTATTCGAAGGCAAAGTAGCCCGAATCCTTTCAGAGAAACTCCCCCGGAAAACCCCTTTGTGGGTTTCCAGTAGTATGCCTTTTCGCCACATGGAGTTCTTCTGGAAGCCTTCTGACTCTGGCGTAGTTCCTTATTCAAACCGGGGTGCTAATGGGATTGATGGTATTCTTTCCAGTGCTTTGGGCATGGCTTATGAAAACCGTCCAAGCGTTTTGCTCACGGGGGACCTTGCTTTCTTGCATGATACTAATGGTCTTCTTATGCATACCCAATTCCAGGGGAGCCTCACTGTTGTAGTCATTAATAATACAGGTGGAGGTATGTTTGAGAATCTACCGATTGCAAAGTACGAAGCGCTGTGTGAAAAGCATTTAAAAACCCCTCAAGAGGTTAATATCCAAGCCCTCGTTGCTGCATATGGGGTAGAACACCATAAACCAGAAGATTGGGAAGGTTTTGAGGGCCTAGTAACCGCTTTACCTAAAGCAGGTATTCGCATTATAGAACTGTGTACTGACAGTAAGCACGATATTGCCCTGTATAGAAGAATGCTCAAGGAGATTGCGCTAAACCAGGATATCAGTATGGTGCTCGATCCACTGCAATAGCGGTGTCGTAAGTGCTTCGAGGGAGCCTGTCTGCGGGCACTGGTCTAAGCTTCTATTTAAGATACTCAATGCTTGTGTTTGGTAGCTTCCTGATAATTTGGCTAGCCACTGCTCTTTAACTGGGTAGCCTTCTTGCTTAGCAAAAAGATAGAGGCTCTTAAATAGGACCACTTCTGCTGGGTGTCCCGCATTCCAGGCCTTGAGGGCCTTTTCGAGCAAAGTGTATGCATGCCGGCACTCCGTTTTATTCTTACTGAGCAAGCGTGCAAACTCTGAGACACAAACCAGTGTCGCATAGCGTTTCCCTAAGGCTTCATAGCGCTCAAGCAGTACATATTCTTTTACAAAGAAAGGACTTCTTTCAGATGGGGAGTCTAGCTGTACTTCGATCCTGTCAAACAGATCCAACACACCTTTTTTTGAAGGCTTCTTGGAGCGTCGTTTGTAACAGCTCAGGACTCCATGCTCTTGCGTGACAAGTGTATAGCATTCCCCCTGTTCACCCGAAGGCGTTTTATTTATAATAAAGCCTTGGGTAGAGAGGGTCCGCATTTACACTATGCTTGTTTGCCTAGCGGCTGATTTCGTTATTTTCCTCTTGGCGGAAGTTTTCAAAACCAGGGCCAGATGGGTCAGCATCGCCTTCAAAGAAACCGTGGAGCTGACGCAAGCGGGTAGGGTGACGCATCTTACGCAAAGCCTTCGCTTCGATCTGACGGATACGCTCACGGGTTACCTTAAAGAGGCGTCCTACTTCTTCGAGTGTGCGGCTGTAGCCATCTACAAGTCCGAAACGTAGGGACAGCACTCGGCGCTCACGCTCAGTCAAACTATCCAAAACATCTACGATCTTCTCACGCAGGAGGCTGTAGGCAGTCATATCATAAGGGTTCTCTGCGCCCTTATCTTCGATAAAGTCTCCAAAGCTTGTGTCTTCACTCTCACGCACAGGGCTTTGCAAGGAGATGGGCTGCTGAGCCATCTTCATGATTGCCTGAACACGGTCCAGAGGCATCTGCATTTCATTAGCGACTTCCTCAGGCGTAGGCTCGTGTCCTAGTTCTTGAAGGAGCTGCTTTTGCACCTGCATCACCTTGTTGAGGGTCTCGATCATGTGTACAGGGATACGAATCGTACGGGCTTGGTCCGCGATTGAGCGGGTGATTGCCTGACGGATCCACCATGTTGCGTAGGTCGAGAACTTATACCCTCTGCGGTATTCAAATTTTTCAACCGCCTTCATGAGGCCCATGTTTCCTTCTTGGATGAGATCGAGGAAGGAAAGCCCACGGTTGGTGTATTTCTTGGCGATACTAATAACCAAGCGCAAGTTAGCTTCTACCATTTCAGTCTTAGCTCTGTGGGCCGCACGCATATGCTTGCGTACTTCTTTCACAAGCTCACAGAAAGCGCTAGGCTCAATGCGGTAGTGTAAGTTGAGCTCACCTAAACGCTTTTCTATCGCGTTTACATCAATAGTCTTGGCTCTGCGGTGGTTCTTGTTCTTAGCAATAGCAAGATTGTTCTCATGCTTCTCTACCTCACGGATCACCGGGGAGAGGTTATCTAAGAATTCTTCGAATACTTTGAGCTTAAAGCAAAATTGTTTAAAGATAGGTCCAAGCTGGGACTCATACTTCTTAAAACGTGTCGTTGCGCGCTTTGCATTAGTTGCGTTGCTTGCTTCTTGGATGTCGTTCCAAGCTTTGTCCGCACGGGCTAAGCTCTTCTCGGCTTCTTCGATAAGCTCAGGGAGTGTCTTAAAGTAATTCTCACGGCTATCAATCTTCTTATCAAGCACGACACGGTCAAAACGCTCTTCACGTGCAAGTAGCTTCTTGGCTAAGTCAATTTGGTAGCTTGCCGTTAGGCTGATAGAAAAAAGAGCATCCTGTGCTTTAGCCTCAGCATCTTCAATGCGCTTAGAGATAGAAACCTCTTGTTCACGTGTAAGCAGAGGCACCTGGCCCATTTGCTTAAGGTACATGCGTACAGGGTCATCTAGAATATCTGATTGTGAAGTACGCGCAGCTTCTTCCTCATGCTTTTCGAGGCGCTGCTTGTAGTTTTCAACTTCTTCAGTATCGAGAATGTCAATTTCCAGGTTCTCCAGGATATTGATGACGTTCTCGATTTCATCAGGGTTATTCATGCTTTCCGGCAAGACTTGGTTAATGTCTTGTACGGTCAGGTACCCTTGCTCTTTAGAGTGACGAATCAGGAGGCTGATCTTTTCGTTCAGCTTCTCTGTTGCGTTAGTCGTCTTTTTCTTAGTTTTTTTAGTAGGCATGGTGTAATGAAAGTTCTTGGTTGGGTTCTAGTTGAGGCGGGTTTTGCAGGCTTTGGCGCAATGAGACCCTTTCTAGTTGGAGCGCTTTGAGGGCATCTTTATTCCCAAAATCAGTGCGATTTATCTCTTTTTCTAGCTGAGTTTTTCGATGATTTATATGTTTCGTGTAAAGCGTTCGTAGGCAATGGTTTGCGCATTTGAGCGGTTCCTCAAAAGGAGGCTCTTTACTCAAAAGTGTGTAAATGCAGTTCCTTTCTTCATCCGTTTCTAGCAGTTCATCCAAGGAATTTTGTAGTTTTTGGCCTGGGTGCTCCTCAATCTCAGCCAGTAGGCGGATGAGCAATTTCCCGTGTAGGGTGCTCGTGTCCACCCACTCAGGGCTTAATAGGGACGCAAGGCCTTGAGCGATATCCTCGTAATGTAGAATAATCAAAAGAAACTCATATTCCGCAGTTGTCAACTTTTCGGTCAACTTTTCTGGAGTTGGGGCCGGTTTAGCGGTATTTAGCTCTCGTTTGCGGTTTTTCCGCTGGAATTGCCCGAAATCCTGCTGGATAGCTTGGCGGTCCACCTGGGCCAAAAGGCTGATTTCTTCTAGGTAGCTTTCCTGGACTACTGCCGAGGAGCATACTTGTAGGATCGTATACAATTGCTCCAAAGCTGTTGCCTTGGCCGCCAAGGAATTACGTTTCTCTTTGGGGAGTAAGGCCTTAAGGGCAAATTGCATGGGGGTTTCAGGGCTTTTAGCTAGGGCTAGCAGGCCGTCTGCGCCTTGGCTAAGGAGCAACAAATCAGGGTCTTCCCCCGCAGGGAGGGGTAAAAATCGGATTTCTAGGCCCGCTTTGAGGGCCATTGGCAAGAGCCTTAGGGCTGCTTTTTGTCCGGCACTGTCCCCATCCAGGAGGCAATCGAGCTTGGCACTGTAGCGGCGGGCTAACGCAAGCTGGCTGTCTGTGATGGCGGTCCCTTGGGGGGCAATCGCCGTAAAAATACCTTTCTCCCAGCAGCGGATGACATCCAGCTGGCCCTCTACTAATATAAAGGGGGTATTTTCATCCACTTTTTGGCGTGCCCGCTCTAAGCCGAACAAGACATTGCTTTTTTGGAAAAGCGGTGTTTCTGGGGTGTTAATGTATTTTGCTTCTTTAGCAGGGTCCGTATCAGGCGTGACCGAAAGCTGCCTAGCAGTAAAGGCAATAACACGTCCCTGAATGTCTCGGATCGGGATCATTAGGCGCCCCTCGAAGCGTGGCTTCCAGCGGTTCATCGGGCTTGGTTCTTTACCTGTATAAAAAAGGCCGGACTGGGCAATTGCTTCCGGGGAGAATTCTTTTTTGCGCAATAGCTCTAAGAGCTGGTTTCCTTTACGCGGTGCAATTCCTATTTGAAAGTCTTTTGCTGTCTCAAGAGAGAACTTACGCTCATTCTCCCAGTAATTACGGATCCACTCACCTTGTTTGTCTTCAGCCATAAAGGCTTGATGGAAGAAGGTGCAGGCGCATTCATGAATTGTTAAAAGCTCCTTACGCAAAGAAAAGGTTTTTGCAGAGCTGCCTCCTTGTTCGTATTCCAGGGGGACATTAAAACGCTCCGCAAGCATTTCAATAGCTTCCTGGAAGTTGAGTCCTTCTTTAATTTGTAAGAAACGGAAGACGTCTCCGGCATAGCCACTACTGAAACATTTAAAAATGTTCTTATCAGGTAGGACGTAGAAAGAAGGTGTTTTCTCTTCGCTAAAAGGGCTTAGGCCACGCCAGTTGGCTCCCGTCTTACGTAAGTTAACGTAAGTGGAAACAACATCGTAAATATTGGCGCGCTCTTTAAGGGCGTCAATACAACTGCGCTTTACGATCGGCATTCGTTTATCTTAAGCGGCGTAGGGCGGTCCTAACTTCTCCAGAACGAGGGTGGGAGGGGAATGACTCTAGAAATTCTAGATAGGCCATGCGAGCGTTGTAATTGTTGCCTTCGATTTGATCATAACCGCGTGCAAGTGCTAGGCTAATTTCCGCACTCTCAGGGAACTTTTGCTTGGCTTTAACAAGTTCAGCCATGAGTTGATCGCCTGAGCGGGCGCGTTGCACTGCTTTTAGGTAGGCAAGTGTGTAAGGAAGGTGGTCAGGCTTGCGGCGGATAGCTTCGAGTGCTGTCATCTCAGCTTGGGGGAGATCTCCGGCCTCGATAGAAGCTAGGGAGAGTTTGTGCCAAGATTGTGCATCACTAGGCTTAAGCTCTAAGGCTTTCCAGTAGCTTTGCATAGCCTTCTTAAAGTCCTTCTTGTTGTGGTAAGCATGCGCAGTGTGTAGCCATTCCTCAGCTGTTTTCGTTTTAGGTTTAGCAGCTACTTTAGGCTTTGCGGTTTCTTCAGTGGCTTTGGTGCCTCCTACAGTAATCTTAGGGCCTTTTGACTCTGTACCCTGGGCGACCTGAGGAGTGCTCATAGGCTTAGGGTTCTGGGGGGTAAGTACAGGGCCATTGTTGGTGATGCGCACGCCATAGCTTTCAGAAACATTCTTAAGCGGAGCGTTCGGGATGATGCGGCCAATTTTCTTATTAGGCAATTCTGCCTTAGGGGTATCCGCATCAGCTAAGGTTGCTGCATCTTCAGCAATTTGTGCTTCTTCCTCAGGGGAGGTGGTCGCGATCGAGATAGCGGGGGCTTGTGCTTGTTCAGCTTCGGCCGCTTTGCGTTGTTCTTCTTCGAGTTGCTTTTGCTTGAGCTCTTGCTCTTCGTGCCAACGTGCGATGACTTCACGCGTTGGGGCTAGGGGGCTATTGTCCAAGGCCTCTGGGCTGACAGCATCTAGCCGGTTAAGGATTGTCTCAGCAGATTCTAAATCATTTGTTTGCAGCTCAATCTGGAGTAAGCCGAGGAGGGCTTGAGGGTGCTCTTCATTTTGCTCTAGCACAAACTCAAAACGCTCTTGGGCTTGCTTCGTTCCCCCGAGTTGCAGGAAGAGGTGCCCGATGTGGGTTTGCTCGGAAAGATCTAGGGCAGAGTCAGCAACTTCTGTAGCCTTAAGGAGTGCTTGCAGCGCAAAGCGAGGCTGGTTCTGCTGAAGGTGTACATCACTGAGGGCCTTCCAGGTAGAAGCATCTTCAGGGAAGTCTTGTAAGTAGTTTTCGTAGTTGTATGCAGCAGCGTCCCAGTTTTCCTGTTCTACATAAGTTTGTGCGGCATAGAGGCATACTTCAGAGCGGCTAGGGTCGATCTCATAAAGTTTTTCGAAGTAAGTCGCAGCAACAACGTTTTCGTTTTCGCTAGCATAAGCAAAGGCGAGGCCTTCAATAACGCTTGGGTTTTCTGGGAATGCCTCGACGAGGTCTTCAAGGATACCGAAAGCGGACTCTATTTGGCCTTCATCAAGATATTGCTGCGCAATGGTTACTTGTTGTTCGATTTGCTCTTCATTTAAAGAAGCTGTTTCTTGCTTGAAGCATCCAGCAGAAAAGCTTGTTAGGAGGATGCAAATAAAGAGGGCCGTTAGTTTGTTTGTTTTGGAATTCATTTCTTAAAAACGAGGGTTTAGGGAGTGCATATAAGTCTCTTAGTCCAAGAGCTCGTGTCAACGGTGAATGATGGGATTTTTAGCGGATTCCCCAGCTAAGATTCAATAAATCCGTTTTCATACTTGCATTTAATTCCTGAAGCTAATTTATTCTTGGATCCTGCCAAATATTTTGGGGATAGTGATTTTGAGAGCTAGTTCCCGTTGGTATGGAGAGGTGGCTGAGTGGCCGAAAGCGCCTCCCTGCTAAGGAG
>DFOT01000010.1:0-319865 GCA_002376875.1 Opitutia bacterium UBA3534
TTCGCTACCCACGCTTTCGTGCCTCAGCGTCAGTTATTGTCCAGTAAGCTGCCTTCGCCATTGGTGTTCCTTCTGATATCTACGCATTTCACCGCTACACCAGAAATTCCGCTTACCTCTCCAAGACTCTAGATATGCAGTTTCAAGCGCAGTTCCGGAGTTAAGCCCCGGGATTTCACACCTGACACACATATCCGCCTGCGCACCCTTTACGCCCAGTGAATCCGAGTAACGCTCGCAGTCTCCGTATTACCGCGGCTGCTGGCACGGAGTTAGCCACTGCTTCCTCTTTAAGTTAACTCAAGCCAGGCTATGAACCTGGTTTTTGCTCCTTAATGACAGGGGTTTACAATCCGAAGACCTTCATCCCCCACGCGGCATTGCACCATCAGGCTTTCGCCCATTGTGAATGATTCGAAACTGCTGCCACCCGTAGGTGTCTGGGCCGTATCTCAGTCCCAGTGTGGCCGACCATCCTCTCAGACCGGCTACCCGTCTTAGCCTTGGTGAGCCGTTACCTCACCAACAAGCTGATAGGCCGCGAGCCCCTCTTTAAGCGCCATTACAAGCTTTAGTGCCTGAAACATGTGTTTCAGGACCACATACGGTATTAATCCGTCTTTCGACGGGCTATCCCCTACTTAAAGGCAGGTTGCTCACGTGTTACGCACCCGTTTGCCACTCTCATCTCCCCGAAAGGAGAATCTCGTTCGACTTGCATGTCTTAGCCATGCCGCCAGCGTTCACTCTGAGCCAGGATCAAACTCTCCGAATAAATTCGAAGATCTCTGAATCCTGGGGATTCAGAACTAAACTAAACGTTGAATAATGTTAAATTATTCACTCAAAATAATTGTTTGTAGGAACCAAACAATCGCACAGAGTAAATTTCAAAGAACGGGCTTTTTTGCTCGTTTCCCCGGTTGGGGGAAAGGTTTGCTATTAAGCAAATTTAGTTTTGGTCCGTCAACCTTTTTTTTAAAGTTTTTTAAAACTTTTTTTAAAGAGTTTTGGGAGCGACTAAAAAGAACAAATCCCGCCTGCAGAGCGACTTAAGAAACAGTCGAAGCAACCGGCGAGGGTTTAGAAGAAGAACTAAAAGAAGAGGAAGGTCAACTGTTTTTGTGGCTTTTTTTTAAAAAAAATTAAAACGCCCTGAAACCCGCATAAAATAGAGGGTAAAGCCCTCAAAAAAGAGCCCACACAGATCGATAAGAGAATATTTTAAACAGTTTTTGTACGAATTTTTCTGCAAAAAGACCTTCTTAAGCTCCAAAACACGAGCCCTGGCAGGCCAAAAAGAAGCCCAAGCTCCTTAAAAACACTTACAAGTGCTCCCTAAATTGCTCTCTAAGAGGCTTATAACAAAAAGCGCCCCGGCCACACAGAGGGCCTAGGGCGCTTTATAAAGGGCAAATAAAGCCGTTTTAGAGGGCTAGAGTATTACGGACTACCTCTGGGATAAAGCTCGTACGAGCCATATTCTGCGGGATTACCTCAATATCTTCATCCATAGAGCGGATCGAAGGGACATCTAAGATGGACTGGATATAAGCATCTGCATCAGCATCCTTAAAGACACCGCCTATAAAGACCACAGGGAATTCGCCCTCGTAAACATCTTCCATGACGCGGGAGAGCATATCGCCCAAATAGTTAGCTGAGCTATTTACAATCTTTTGGCTTACATAGTCTCCCTGGCGGGCCTCATCGAATACTACAGGGCAAAACTCGGCGATCTGATCGTTAGTAAGCTCACCGGAGTGAATGGCAGGAACTAATGAAGTAAGCTCTTCACTGCCAAAGAATGCCTTGGCACGAGCGGTTAAGGATGTAGGCTCTCCCCATCCGTATTCTTCAGCTAAGGCTTGGCGTACTGCATCAAAGGCAATCGCATCTGCCCCTGCTTTGTCACCGAGCAAGTGACCTAGGCCTCCACTGCGCTTACTCTCCCCATCTACCTTAGCAAAACAAACAGAGCCCATACCTGCGATCACCACAGCGCCCTGCTCGCCCACAAGCTCAAGAGCTAACTCAATGTCAGAGAATAAAGCAATGCGCTCGCGCGGGATACCACTTTGCTCTTCTAAAACATTAAGGACATGCTCACGATTTTCTGCAGAGGAGACACCAGTGATTCCAGCAACAATAGCACAGCGCGACGCTACGCTAGCAAAAGGAACGCCTATACCATTCCCAGAGTCAAAACCAAGGCCGCCAAACAGTGCTTGAAACGCCTGCATAATACCTTCTTCGCCAACCTTATTACGGTTAGAGCCTGTAGTCTCGATCATGGTGCCTGAGCGAAAGCCTTCTTCATAAAGCTCGAGCTCTTCACCCCATAGATTTAAAACACGCAATTGCGTATTAGAAGCGCCTCCATCAATACACAAAATGTAGTCAGCGTCTTGAGCCGCTTGACTGATAAGTAACTGAGGGTCTTCAGCACGCACTAGGGTTGCAGCCAAAAAACCAAGGGAGATTAGACTTAGTTTGAGTAAGTTTTTCATAAAGTATTTCTTAGATTACAGTTCCGTCGGGGATAATCGCATCTTTTAGCACACACAACACACCATCGCGCACACAAATGCCGTTACGCTCAAACTTATCAGGCTTTCCACCAGGACTCAATACTACATTGTTCCCAATCCGAGCATCTTTATCGATAATAGAGTCCTTAATAATACAATCCTCTCCAATCCCTAAGTTAGGAATGCCCTTGCGTTTATTCTCGGCTAAATCATCCAAAGTCTCAAATTCACTAGCCCCCATCATCACTACATTTTCAAGAATGCTCCCGTTACTCACGACAGAACGTGTCCCTATAACACAACGCTTGAGTTTTGCTTGAGTAATGATAGCACCATCAGCCACAACGCCACGATCAATATGACAACTATTGAGCTTGGCCCCCGGCAAGTAGCGAGGGCGCGTATAGATCTTATTATAAGCATCAAAGAAATTAAACTCAGGCACAGGATCCGTCAGCATAAGGTTTGCATCAAAAAATGCCCGCACGGTCCCGATATCTTCCCAATAGCCATCAAAGATATAGGCATGAAGCTTCATATCCTCTAAAAGGGCCGGGATAATTTCTTTACCAAAATCACTACCTTCATGGCTAAGTGCCTTCTTAAGAGCCCCAACCGTAAAGACGTAAATACCCATGGACGCTAAACAATAATCCTTTTTCGAACTCCCATTAAGCTGGGCGTGTAATTTAGGGGATAATTTCAAGCCTTTGACCTGGGCTTTATCTTGAGGTTTCTCGACAAACTCCTGAATAGAGAGGTCATCCCCCACCTTCATTGCCCCATAAGCGCTAATTTCTGAACAGGCTACCGTCTTAGCAGCAACAGTGACATCTGCCTTAAGCCGCCGATGCTGCTCGATCACCTTACGGAAATCCATAGAATAGAGCTGGTCTCCAGACAAAATAAGGAATAAGTCATTATCAGAATAATGAAAATGCCTTAAGTTACGGCGCACGGCATCAGCAGTTCCCTGGTACCAGGTCTCGCTTGCTTCGGTCTGTTCAGCAGCTAATATTTCTACGAATCCTTTACCAAAAGGATCAAAGTGGAAAGACCCTTGGATATGGCGATGCAGAGATGCCGTATTGAACTGTGTTAGCAAATAAATTTGATTATAACCCGCATTAATACAGTTACTTATGGGAATATCTACCAAACGGTATTTTCCGGCCAAAGGCACTGCAGGCTTACACCGAAACTTGGTTAAAGGATGTAGGCGTGTACCACGCCCCCCTCCCATGATCACACACTGGACCGAAGGCTTCATAGTTTAGCTTGATGGGTAAAGGGCTCGAGCTGAGTCATAGCAAATTAAGAGCAGGGAATTAAGCTTGAATGGATAATACTTTTACCGCAGGATTCAAGGTCTTATGTGCGGTATTGTAAGTTATACGGGGAAACGTTCTGCAAGACAAGCCCTCATCGACGGCTTGAAAAGAATCGAATATCGGGGTTATGACTCCGCAGGAATTGCGACCCACGAGAAAGATACGTTACAGGTTATCCGTAAACCAGGGCGTATTGAAGTCCTGGCCGAAGAAGTCGATAAGGTAGAGCCAGAGGGTACTTTAGGGATTGCTCATACACGCTGGGCTACACACGGAGAAGTCACCGAAGCTAATGCCCACCCCCACCTAAGCAACAACGGAAAGTTTGCCCTCGTACACAATGGTATCATTGAAAACTATGTTACCATTAAAAAATTTCTAGAATCCGAAGGCTATACCTTTTCCTCAGAAACAGATTCTGAAGTTTTGGTAAACCTTATTTCTTACCACTACGACAAAGAGCCAAAAAATGATAAAAACAACCGTTTTTGTGAAAGTATCCGCAAAAGCCTTCTTCACGTTGAAGGAACCTACGGTATCGTAGTGATTTGTGATGATTACCCGAATGACCTAGTCGGTGCACGTAAAAGCTCCCCTCTTATCCTAGGTATAGGAAAAGACGAAAAGATTCTAGCTAGTGATGTTTCTGCTTTTGTAAAAAGAACCCAAGACGTTGTTTATTTGCGCGACGGAGAGATCATCCATGTTACCGAAGATGACTTTTCGATCACGACAGTCACTCAAAAAGACGTCACCGCAGTCATTGAAAAAATCGAGTGGAAGGCCGAAGACGCAGAACTAGGCTCCTTCAAGCACTTCATGGAAAAAGAAATTTTCGAGCAGCCTACTGCGCTTGAGAATGCCATGCGGGGTCACTTTTCTGAAGATGCCACCACTGCGATTTTTGGTGGACTTAATATGTCCGCACAAGAATTACGCCAAGTAGATCGCATCATTTTCTGTGCTTGTGGTACAGCCTGGCATGCATGCTTGACTGCGGAATACCTTATCGAACGTTACGCACGTATTCCTGTAGAAGTAGAGTATGCATCTGAGTTTCGTTACCGCAACGCCCCCCTAGACAAGAATACACTGGTTTTTGTAGTGAGCCAATCGGGCGAAACCTTGGACACCTTAGCAGCCTTGAGAGAATCTCAACGCAAAGGTTACCGCACCCTAGCCATCAATAACGTAGTAGGCTCAACAATTGCACGTGAGTCTGACGGAGGCATTTACCAGCACGCAGGCCCCGAAATTGGGGTAGCCTCGACCAAAGCGTTTACATCTCAACTTGTTATTGTCGCTATGCTTGCCCTTTACTTAGGCCGCATGCGTGACATGAGCCTAGGGGATGGCTCTCAATTCGTTAATGCTTTAAAACAGCTCCCCGAGCAGGTACACCAAATCCTGGAAAAGAGTCACTACATTCAAGAGATCGCACAGAAGTATGCGCATCACGAAGACTTTTTATTCTTAGGTCGCCAAATCTTGTTCCCTATTGCACTAGAAGGGGCCCTCAAACTTAAAGAAATTTCCTACATACACGCAGAAGGCTACCCTGCTGCAGAGCTTAAGCACGGGCCGATTGCGCTTATCTCGCCTAAATGTCCCAGTGTTTTCCTCACTAACCAGGAAAGCATTTTTAACAAGACTTTGGCAAATATGCAGGAAGTAAAAGCACGCAAAGGAGAAATCCTTGCTATTGCTGCAGCAGGGAGAATTTTCCCTGAAGGCCTCGTGGACGACCTCATCATTGTTCCACCTGCCCATGCTGCACTACAACCTATTTTGGCTACGATTCCGGTACAGCTACTCTCGTACTACATTGCAGTAGAGCGTGGGTGTGATGTTGATAAACCGCGGAACCTAGCTAAGTCGGTTACTGTTGAGTAAGGTACTTTAGCTTTAACTCGGCTGACGGTACCTTTCCCTGGTCACACGCTGTGCTGACTATCTCTAAATAGCGGTATATAAAGAAAGATACCGTAAGTGCTACCGCCATAAAACTAAGAAAAAAGCGAATCACTTCAAAACCAAGAAGCTTATTTGCAGAGGATACCGCAGCTTGTTGCGTGGGAGACATTAAAGGCCCAAACAATTATTTTCTTTATAAAAAACAGAGGTGCTCCATCCATAAAAATTGACCGGGCCTAGGCCATAAAAATCAAGACGCTTAAATCCGTTCTGAATGAGGAAATCGTAGCCTTCTTGATATTTATCTACATCAGTATTGTCCCAGACAACAACGCCCCCTTCCTTTAAGGACTCAAGGCAATTTTTCGCGCACGCTATCCTTGCTTGCCCGTCAATCATCATAACATCGAACCGTTTTTGCTGGTTTTTCGCGAAATTAATATAGCTAGAGTCTTCGACATTAGCATGAACATACTCCACATTGTCAGGCATAGCGGGCTTCATTCGATCATACCAACCCTGATCATGCTCACATGAAATCACAGTGCCTACACGCTTAGCCCACCATAGAGTAGAATTACCACTCCCCCACTCGAACACATCCATGTCCGATTTCAGGCGTTCATTTAAAAAATCCATACACGGATAGCAAATCCAGGGGAGAGGTTCCTCAAAACGCCCCATAGGAATCCTAGAGCCAGCACTCTTTAGCCAGCCTCTATCTCGCAAATAAAGGCCCAAACGGCCATAGGCGATGATTTTTCTTCCAAGAGCAGTACACTCTAAGACTCTTCCAAAGTTAAAGAGAATCGCCTTTGCCACAGAGCTCACAAATTTGGTGAAACCACTTCTAGGCTTAGCGTGATCAGTGTGTTGGGATGTTCTATCCATTAGCGGTATATACTATGAGTCTATACTAAAGACCGTTAGCAATCAAGCTTTTTTGAGATCTAATTACGAATAGCCCTACTCGAGATCAGGCTCCCCCGAATCTTTCACAACTACCTGCTTCTGGCGCACTTCGGCAGCTTCAGCCTCTTCAATAAAAGCATCCTGAGCAGAGACCAGCCCACCTTTTACAGGTGAAATCTTCTTATAGGAACCATCCGGCTTAAGGGCCTTAGCATGCTGGGTGTCCTGAAGTAAGGCAGGTAAAACCTCATCAACTATTTTTGCACGGAGCTTGGCATCTTTTATAGGGAACAAGACTTCAATCCGACGGAAAAAGTTACGGGGCATCCAGTCGGCACTTCCCAATAACACCCGAGGCTCATCAGGGGCATTTTCAAAATAAAAGACCCGACTGTGCTCTAAATAGCGTCCGAGTAAGCTGCGCACTCGAATATTATCGCTGACTCCTTTGACTTCAGGGATCAAGCAACAAATGCCACGAATAATGAGGTCAATCGATACGCCTGCCTGAGACGCCTTGTATAAATTGTCGATCGTCTCCTGATCAACAAGACTATTAATTTTTGCAATAATGCGCGCTGGCTTACCCGCACGGGCATTTTCTGTTTCCCTAAGAATATACTCCTGAATAGAGGCATGCAAATTAAAGGGCGCTACCAGCAACTCTTTAAACTCAGGCGAGCTTGAGGCCCCCGTTAAGGCATTAAAAAGCGCAGCTACTTCTGCAGTAACCTCAGGGCGTGCAGTAAATAAACTAAAATCGGTATAAGTCTTAGCTGTTCTTGGGTTATAATTCCCTGTACCTAAGTGTACGTAGCGCTTAAGGCTATCGCCCTCCTGACGGACCAATAAACAACACTTGCAATGGATCTTAAGCCCCACGAATCCATAAACCACATGAACGCCAGCTTCCTCTAGCTCACGAGTCCACTGAATATTATTTGCCTCATCAAAACGTGCTTTAAGCTCCATCAGTACAGTTACCTGCTTGCCATTGCGTGAAGCCTCTTTGAGGGCCTCAATTACAGGAGAGTCTCCACTGGTACGGTACAAGGTTTGCTTGATGGCAAACACTTGGGGGTCACGAGCTGCCTGCTGAATGAACTCCACCACCGGATGAAAAGAGTCATAGGGGTGGTGCAATAAGGTATCTTTTTTAGCAATAACCCCGAATAAACTTTCTGAACGGCTTAAAGCATGAGGAGTGAAGGGTAAAAAAGACTTAAACTTAAGCTCCGGACGGTGAATCATCTCATAAACACTCAATAATCGGAAAAAGTTGATAGGCCCATCCATCCGAAAAACATATTGAGGAGGCAAATTAATTACGCCCAAAAGACGCTTGAGGAGAGACTCATCAACCCCTTCCTGAATTTCAAGACGTACCGCAGCTCCCTTTCTTAAGCGGTGGAGCTCTTCCTCAATCTTCTTGAGCAAGTTGTCGACTTCTTCCTCATCAAAATAAAGATCACTATTACGTGTAATCCGGAAAGCCCACACACCCTTAATCGTATAGCCAGGAAAGAGCTGAGCCGCATAAAGACCTATAATATCGCTCAGGAAGACATAAGTCTGCCCCTTACCTACGTCTACATTCACCACACGTGGCAAAATACGCGGCACAGGCACAATAGCCATAATGCTATCTTTGTTCTTTCTAGGCCGCGAAGGGTCCTTGAGTGAAATAAGAATATTGAGGCTTTTATTTGTGATCTGAGGAAAAGGATGGGCTGGATCAATTGCCAGCGGGGTAAGCACTGGTGACACTTGATGCTCGAAGTAATGCTTTAGCCACGCCAATTCTGCTTTCGTAAGCTCATCTTTGGCTTTGAACTGGATGCCCTTCTCACTCAGAGCAGGCAATAACTTATCATGCCAACACTGATATTGATCTTTTACAATTTCAGCGGTGCGTTTTTGGATTTGCTCTAATTGCTCTATAGGGCCTAAGCCATCAATGCTTTTTTCATCAATATTAGAATCCACTTGCTGAAGCAAACCTGCGACTCTAATTTCAAAAAATTCATCTAGGTTTACACAGACGTAGGCTAAATAGCGCAAGCGCTCTAGCAGGGGATAAGATTCTGTATATGCTTGCTCTAAAACCCTTTTCACAAAAGCCAACCAACTTAATTCACGATTGAAATAAGCTTTTGTTATTGGCTCTTCAGGTTTTTTCTTGGCAGACATAAGGTCTTCTCTAATCTCCTCTCTATTGTAAACTGCTCAGCTAAAGACGCAATCCAATAAAAGCTTTTCAAAGAAGCGTTTAAATAATACTCTCCTCTGAATGAATCCAAACGCACAGCCGTCTATAAAAACACAACGTCTCTTGCTGCGTCCTTTTCAACTCACGGATGCTGCCGATGTTCAAGCCTTAGCAGGAACTAAAGAAGTCGCTGCCACCACACAATACATCCCTCACCCTTATCCAGACGGATATGCTGAAGCTTGGATCAAGACACATAAGCCCAATTACATAAGAGGTTATCAAGTCATGTATGCCGTGACTCTGCAAGAAACAGGGGAGCTTATAGGCTGCATTGGCCTAGATTTTCATAAAGAACATGAAAGTGCTACTATGGGCTATTGGTTTGGCCCTCAATACTGGAACAAAGGCTATTGTACGGAATCGGTGAAAGGCCTGGTTTCCTTTGGATTTAAGGTTCTTAAGTTAAACCGCATCCAGGCAAAGCATCTACCTCGCAACCCTGCCTCAGGCAAGGTACTCACAAAAGCAGGCATGACCCATGAGGGTACGGAGCGAAAGTCTACTAAAGTACGAGGCACTTTTGAAAACATGGAGTGCTACGCGATATTGAGAACAGATCTTTCTTATTGACAGTTTTTTTGCCAAACCTTATAAAAAAGGGGTTTTAACCCCCCTTAAATAAATGAGTACTACCCTTATGCCTCAAGATCTAGAAGAAACAACATCTTCGACTCAAGAAACCCAAGAAGCCGCTCAAGAAGCTAACGGCACTGAAAAGACCTGGGCAATCATCGCCCACCTTAGCGCCTGCATGCAACTTGGTGTTCTCTCCACGAACTACCTGACAGCTGCTCTTTTGGCCGTTGCTGGCCCCGCACTCGTTTGGATGCTCAAGAAAAACGAAATGCCTCTCGTAAATACACAAGGCAAAGAAGCAATCAACTTCAACCTTACCCTACTCTTAGTCGGCGTAGTCCCTTACTTAATCAAGGATTCTGTCGTTGTTCTGTTTGCGGTAAGCACTCAAGTGATTTTCTTTGCATGGCTTGCATTTGCGATTGTTGCCACATTAAATGTGAGCGCTGGCAAAGCCTTCCGCTATCCAATATCCTTGCGTTTACTGAGGTAGATCGCCAGTCTTGCCTCTAAATGCAAGACATTCCCTGGCAAGATCTCCCACAGCAAGACCAAGAGCTTGTAGAGCAAGCGCAACAAGCCTTAGCTCTAGCGTATTGTCCGTACTCTCGTTTTCAGGTAGGTGCGGCTTTACGTTGTACTGATGGCACAATCATCACAGGTGTTAATGTAGAAAACGCCTCGTACGGAATGACTATATGTGCAGAACGTGGGGCTATTATGCATGCACGTGCACGAGGGTATACTCAGTTCGAGGCTCTAGCTGTTATCACACGTAATGAAGGCGAGCTTACGAGCACACCAGCTTCCCCTTGCGGCGCATGCCGACAAGTTCTGTTTGAAGCTGCACAAGCAGCAGGTACACAGCTTAAAGTAATCCTTACTGCTGCCGACAAGAGCTGCTGCATCCTAACAGACACTGAAGAGCTCCTACCTCTGGGTTTTGGACCTAAAGACTTAGCCTGTTAGGTGTTGTGTTTTCTGGCCTGCTCGTCTAATAATAAAGCGAGCTTAATTTATTCACGCCTATCATTCTATGAAGACCAAATACCTCCTTACCTGCTTACTTACCCTTTGCATCTTTAATAACCTCTTCGCGCTTTCTAAACAGGAAGAGCAATACCTAGAAACCTATGGATGGATTATGGTACGCCAGTCTGGAGTTTCTGAATTAGGCTTAAATGAACAAGAGCAAGAAGCCTTACTCTCAGGAGCCAGAATGGGGCTTGATGGAGAAATGCTCGATTATGACGTACAAAAAATCAGCGTAGGCATGCAAGAATTCCTCCAAGCAAAGGCCTCAGCCTATCGCAGTAAAAGAGAGAAAGAGCTCTTGAGTACAGCGAGTAAAAACCAGGAACAAGCAGCCAGCTTCTATGCTCAGCTTAATCAAAAAGAAAATGTGCGCAAATCTCCCACAGGGCTTTTTTACGAAATTGAAGCAGAAGGCAGTATCCCCCGCCCTAAGCCTGAAGATTCTGTAACGGTTCATTACAAAGGCCAACTTATCAACGGAGACGTTTTCGATAGTTCTTATGCCCGTGGCGCCCCTGCCACCTTCAGCCTAGATCGAGTCATTCCAGGATTCCGTGAAGGATTACAACTCGTGGGCAAAGGAGGAAGGATCAAACTCTACATCCCTCCAGAACTAGGCTACGGAAATAACGACATTCCAGGGATCCCTCCTGGCTCGACGCTTATTTTTGAAATAGAAGTCCTTGATGTCCTTCCTCAGGGGGCTTACTAGGTACGGCCTAAAACAATAGAGGCACCCCCCCTAGACCTCAATGACCCCTCCACTATCAGAAAAAGGGCAAGCGCTTGAAAAGCTTTTAGCACAACGTATAGTTTTTCTTGATGGGGCGATGGGGACCATGGTCCAGCAACACAAGCTAGAAGAGGCTGATTTCCGCGCGGAACGCTTCAAGAATCACCCAAAAGACCTCAAAGGAAACAATGATCTCCTGTGCTTAACTCAGCCTGATATTATTCGCGAGATTCATACGCAAAATCTTGAAGCAGGCGCGGACATCATTGAAACCAACACATTTAATGCGACAAGCATTTCCCAGGCAGACTATGCACTAGAAAACATTGTCCCTGAGCTTAATCGAGCAGCTGCTCGCCTAGCTCGAGAGGCTGCGGATGCATTCATGGCACAACACTCAGGAAAAACCTGCTTTGTTGCTGGAGCCCTAGGGCCTACGAATAGAACTGCTTCTTTATCACCTGATGTAAACAACCCTGCCTATCGAAACGTCACCTTCACTGAGCTTGCCGATGCTTATTTCGAACAAATTGAAGCCTTAGTAGCAGGAGGCGTAGACATCCTCCTGCCTGAGACAACATTTGATACGCTCAACTTAAAGGCGGCTATTTTTGCGATTGAGCGCTTTTTTGACCAGCAACCTACGCGCTTACCTGTGATGCTTTCTATCACCATCACGGATGCTTCAGGCCGGACCCTCTCTGGACAAACGGTTGAAGCCTGTTGGAATGCCATTCGGCATGCAAAGCCCATTAGTGTAGGGATCAATTGTGCCCTAGGGGCCGCTGAAATGCGCCCTTATATTCAAGATTTATCTAAACATGCGGATTGTGCGGTAAGCTGCTACCCGAATGCAGGCCTCCCGAACCCGCTTTCTGAAACAGGCTATGATGAAACGCCCGAGGATACTGCTGCGCACCTAGAAGTTATGGCCCAAGAAGGCCTACTCAATTTAGCGGGAGGCTGCTGCGGAACCACACCTGATCATATTCGTGCAATTGTAGAGACCCTCAGCAAATACCCTGCACGCAAAATCCCTACACTAACGCCCACACTCCGCTTAAGCGGGCTAGAAGCACTGACCCTCCCTGAAGAAGCACCTCCGTTTTTACTAATCGGAGAACGGACCAATGTGGCAGGGTCCCCTCGATTTGCTAAACTCATTCAAGCTGATGACTTTGAAGGAGCCCTTGCGATAGCCCGACAACAGATTGAAAATGGGGCAAATATCATTGATATTAATTTTGATCAGGCTCTTCTCGATGGAGAAGCCTCCATGACACGTTTTCTCAACCTTATTGCTTCGGAGCCCGATATTACTCGAGTTCCTATCATGATTGATAGCTCTAAGTGGACGGTCATTGAAGCAGGATTACAATGTGTCCAGGGTAAAGGTATTGTTAACTCTATCAGCCTCAAAGAAGGAGAAGAAGCTTTCTTACAACAGGCAGAAATCATCATGCGTTATGGGGCAGCGATTATTGTCATGGCCTTTGATGAAGAAGGACAAGCTGCCTCTCTTGAAGATAAAGTGCGTATTTGTAAGCGTGCCTATCAGTTATTGACTGAAAAGGCAGGGATGGACCCTCAAGATATTATTTTTGACCCTAATATCCTGACGGTAGCAACAGGTATGGAAGAGCACAACGCTTATGCCGTGGACTTTATCCATGCCATTACCCAAATAAAAAAGGAATGCCCAGGAGCAAGGATTAGTGGAGGAGTGAGTAACTTGTCCTTTTCTTTCCGAGGAAATAATGTCGTCCGTGAAGCCATGCATGCGTCGTTCCTGTATCATGCCATTAAGGCAGGAATGGACATGGCCATTGTCAATGCGGGCATGATCACCGTCTATGAAGAAATAGACAAAGCACTTTTGGATAAGGTTGAGGCCGTCATCTTCAACCAAAACGAAAATGCTACCGATGTGCTCCTTGAGTTTGCCGACACTGTCAAAGATCAAAAAGGAAAGACAAGAGCCAAAGAAGACAAAGCCTGGCGAGAACTCCCCGTGGAAGAGCGCCTTTCACATGCACTCGTTAAAGGCATTGTAGATTTCATCGAAGAAGACACAGAAGAAGCGCGCCAACAATACGAAAAACCACTTGAAGTCATCGAGGGGCCTCTTATGGGTGGGATGGGCGTTGTGGGTGAACTATTCGGGGCCGGGAAAATGTTTCTCCCTCAGGTCGTGAAAAGTGCACGAGTGATGAAAAAAGCGGTTGCCTACCTCACACCATTCATGGAGAAAGAAAAGGCAGATTCTCCAGAAAAAAAGGCCCGAGGCACAATCATCTTAGCAACAGTAAAAGGAGATGTTCACGACATCGGAAAAAACATCGTAGGCGTTGTCCTTGGGTGTAACAACTATGAAGTCATCGACTTAGGCGTGATGGTCTCTTGTGATGAAATCCTTAAACAGGCCACAGAACATAAAGCAGATATTATTGGATTAAGTGGGCTGATCACCCCCTCTCTGGACGAGATGATCTTTAATGCCCAAGAAATGCAACGCCTTGAAATGAACACTCCACTACTCATTGGCGGAGCCACCACAAGCAAAGCCCACACTGCCATAAAAATAGCCCCAGAATACAAAGGGACTGTTTGTCATGTGGAAGACGCCTCCTTAGTAACAGGTGTATGCAGCAAGCTCTTAAACCCTGAGGAAAAAGGGAAATTTGCACAGGAAACTGAGACAGACCACGAACGACGCCGACAAGAATTCGAAAAAGGCAAAGATGCCCAAGGGAAGATCATCTCATTCACTCAAGCAAAAGAGCAAAACAGCAAACTGCCTGAAGACAGCTTCCCCTCCAACCAACCTGAATTTCTTGGAACACGAACTCTCAGCAATGTTGCACTCGAAGAAGTTGTGCCCTTCATTGATTGGTCTCCCTTCTTTTGGGCCTGGGATTTACGAGGGGTATTCCCTAAGATTCTTGAACACCCAAAGCATGGCCCTCAGGCCCAGGAACTCTATCGAGACCTTCAAAAGATTTTAGAGGACGTCTTAAAACACCAAAGATTTCATTTAAAAGCCGTCTTTGGCTTCTGGCCCGCTAAGCGTAATGGAGAAGATGTTGATCTATTCGAAGATCTCTCATGCAAAAACGCGCTTACTCGCTTACATTTCCTGCGTCAGCAAAAAGAAAAAGCAAAACAAGACGCGAGCTATTTCTCCCTTGCGGACTTTGTTTCTGAAAAATCCGTCGATTTCATGGGAGCTTTTGCCGCAACGGCAGGCAAGGAAGTAACAGAGTTTGCACAAAAAAGCGAAGCCAAGCATGATGACTACTCCGCTATCATGATTAAAGCCTTGGGTGATCGCTTTGCAGAAGGCTTCACTGAGTACTTGCATAAGCAGGTGCGTGACCTTTGGGGCTATGGCAAAGACGAAAACTTAAGCCCAGAAGATGTCATTAAAGAAAAATATCGCGGAATCCGACCCGCACCAGGCTATCCTGCCTGTCCGGATCACACCGAAAAAGGGATTCTTTGGGATCTACTAGATGCAGAAAAGGCAACAGAGATCAGTCTGACAGAAAGTTTTGTGATGAATCCGGCCTCTTCAGTCTCTGGCTATTATTTTGCACACCCGCAATCTCACTACTTTGCCGTAGGGAAAATAGGTAAAGATCAAGTCGAGGACTATGCTGGGCGCAAAGGCATGAGCCTAAAAGAAGCAGAACGCTGGCTAGCCCCAAACCTTGGGTATACCCCTTAGATGAGCCTAAAGCCTTCAGACCTCGATACTATAAAAGACTTTCCTCAAAACTGGGAGGCATTACTCATGCGTGAATGCGATGAGTCTGACTATACACTTGATGCCTGGCATGAATCATTGAAGGTCATGAACATCTGGCTCACAGAGCAGGGCCGCACAATAAGTTTTGAGCAAGCGCTAAGCTATCTGGACTGCTGTGCTCAATCAGAAAGGCTCAGTGGCTATCAATCTACACTCACGACTATTGTCGCGGAAATGCTAGATAAGCACGGAATACAAGAGAACGCTTAAGCGAGTGACACCTTCACCGTAAAGGTCTGTGTTTGCCCAGGCTCTACGATTTCGAGACCCTTTTTAAGATTAGCATTATTGGGAGGGCCCATCCAAGGCTCTACACAATAAAAGGGACTATCCTTATCCTCTGTCCATGTGTTGACTGTCATCCAAGGGGAAGGGGCTGGATTCCCACTGACCTTCATTATGATATTTTCTTCGCCATTCTGAGGGCCAAAACTTACTTCAGGCTTTTCGAGCTCATAATGCATGCGATCAATGAGCGCATCATCATCGAAAGTTGCTGGATTTTTATAGCCTTTATCACGACACAGGCTTCCATCTTCATTGCGGTGAAATGCTTTCTTTGTCGGAATATTAAGGACATAGTTCTTACGCTCTAGCCCTTCATGCCAAGGCAACTTAAAATAAAAGTGGTGACCCGCACACCAAAAGAGCGCTCTAGAATCTGTATTTTCAAGAATGAGGTCTACAGTAAAGGAGAGCTCTTCAAACTGATAACGGACTTTAAAATTATAATCAAAGGGATAACACTCGTATTTCTTGGGGTCGGGCTTAAATAAGGCTGTAAACCCTGACTCAGTATTTTCTTCTAGGCTAAATTTGCCATCAATACTGAACCCGTGACGAGGCATGGGGCGACGAATTCCATCTGCTGTGCGCCAAAAACCTTCTTGGCCTTGGTCATAAGAGCGCGCTACAAAAGGGAAGAGTATAGGATTACCTCCGCGCACTTTCCTTAGGTTGCTCATGTCTGCATCTTCAGGCCAATAGATAACCTCACGTACATTGCCGTCAGCTGTTGTAAGCTTCCAGTCCATCAGGCGCGCACCCACTTCAGGAGCAGCTCTAAATACTGAAGAGCCCACTTTCCATTCTTTGCACATAGCAGTCGTACTCATAGGGTTCTATCCTAACCATAACAGCTACGGTTGTTGAAGCAAAAAGCTCACTCTTTTTTTAGAAAACTTGCCTTTAAGCCCTTAGACCCACTATAATAAAATCCGTTAATGGAATTTATTTTGTGAAAAACGTTTTTATTCTATTCTTTTGTTTGGCTTTTTTATGGACACCTGCCCAAGGGGAAATAAACACCAAAACGACTGTCTACATTATCCCTATTGAGGGAGAGATTAATAGCCCTCAGCTTTATATTTTAAGACGGGGCCTCAAAGACGCGATGCGCAATGACATAGATACTGTCATCATCCAACTTAACACACCTGGCGGACGACTTGATGTAACTATGGACATGATGGAAGCCCTCCAAAATTTTAAGGGGACAACGATTGCTTATGTCGATAACGAGGCTATTTCTGCTGGGGCCATCATCGCCATGGTTACGGACAAGATCTACTTTGCTCCTACTGGTGTTATGGGAGCGGCCGCGGCCATACAAGCCACAGGAGCCGACATCCCTGAAACACTCAAATTAAAAGCGCATAGCTATCTTCAGGCAAAAATACGCACAGCCACTGAAGAGTACCGCTATCGTAGCGATCTCTTGCGTGCTATGATGGACAAAGACTATGAGCTCATCATCGATGAGCAAACCATCAAAGCCCCAGGAGAACTCCTAACGCTGACCGCTCAAGAGGCAATTGAACACTACGGAGATCCTGCCGAGCCACTCTTAAGCTCAGGCACTGTAGATTCACCAGAAGAGCTGCTTACTCAATTAAACCCATCAAAAACCTACACTTTTGAGATCCTTGAACTCTCATGGTCCGAGACTTCTGCAAAATGGCTGAGCAGTATTTCCTCTATATTGATGGGTGCTGGCCTACTTCTTCTTTTTATTGAATTTAAAACGCCTGGCTTTGGCATTTTTGGGGCCGGAGGGGTTGCCTGTCTCTTACTCGTCTTTGCCAGTCATTATATTGCAGGGCTAGCAGGGCATGAGGAAGTCTTTATTTTCCTACTAAGCCTTGTATTTATAGCGCTCGAAGTATTTTTATTTCCAGGAACTATTTTCCTCGGCGTCATTGGGCTTGTTGGGCTTGTTGGTTCGCTGTTATGGGCCATGGCTGACATTTGGCCTGGAGGCTACACAGGCCTTAGTTTCGACCTATTCATCACTCCTGCAATCAACCTTAGCCTAAGCATTGCGATTGCAACCATCGGAGCGATACTCGTGGCTCGACTGCTCCCGCATACCTTTTTCTGGGATAAGCTTTTCTTGCAAGAAAAAGTACCAGCCCCAACACCAAACCTAGGCATTGCCCGAGACCCTCAAGCTCAACTTCCTCCTATAGGCACAGAAGGGCTTACCGTGACAGACCTATTCCCTTCAGGACAGGTAGAAATCCAAAATAAACGTTTCGAAGCTCAAGTTTCAGTAGGCTTCCTCAAGGCAGGAACACCGATCGTCGTGAAAGAATACAAAGGCTTTTGCCTCTTAGTTGAAGCACTCAAACCTATAGATCCTCAGAAATGATAACTATCGCTACTCTCATTGTTATTGGCCTGATCTTCATTTTTTTTGAGGTTATTGTCCCTGGAGGAATCCTGGGACTTCTAGGGGCTGCCAGCTTCATCACTGCCTGGGTTTTTGCCTTTGAGCTGCATGGAGCCATGGGCACTATCGTTGCTTTTCTAGCTTCTCTTCTGTCAGCCGTGATTGTACTTGTTCTAGAGTTCAAATATTTGCCTAAAACAAAACTTGGGAAGCGCTTCTTTCTCAAAACCTCGGTAGAAAGCCAAAGCACTCACGAACCTGCCGATAACACTATCCTAGGCAAGACAGGGCACGCATTGACAAGCCTAGCCCCTTCTGGCATGGTTGAGATTGATGGCGCTCAATACGAAGCCTCCTCAGAAAGTGGCTGGATTGAAGAAGGAACCTCTATCATCGTCGTTCAAAAAGATAACTTTCGTTTAATCGTAAAATCTAATCCTTAACAAACCATGACTTTTCCCGGACTTATTATGATTGTTGGCGGTTTACTACTCTTAGTAACTGCCATCATTGTGCTCTCTTTCTTCAGCGTTTGGTTACGCGCACTTCTTGCTGGAGCGCCTGTAGGCATTCCAACTCTTATTGCCATGCGTTTGCGGGGCGTTCCTTATACGCTCATCGTAGATGCACGCATCACCGCAGTAAAAGCAGGCATTGAACTTACTACGGATGATCTCGAAGCTCACTACCTTGCCGAAGGAAACCTCATTCAAGCAGTCCAAGCCTTGATTGCTGCCCAAAAAGCAGGGATTGCCCTAGACTTTCCACGTGCCTGTGCCATTGATCTAGCTACAAAAGGCTCCGGAAAAACAGTTATTGAAGCAGTACGCACCTCGGTAAACCCCAAAGTCATTGACTGCCCTAACCCAGAGAGCGGGCGCCAAACCATTGACGGTGTTGCAAAAGATGGTATTCAAGTAAAAGCCCGCGCCCGCGTTACGGTACGTACAAATCTCGAACGTTTTGTCGGCGGAGCCCAAGAAGAAACCATCATTGCACGTGTGGGTGAAGGCATTGTAACGACAATCGGCTCCGCAGAAAGTTATAAATACGTACTCGAGAATCCCGATGAAATCTCCAAGGTGGTACTCAAGCGTGGACTCGATACCGGCACAGCCTATGAGATCCTTTCTATTGATATTGCAGATGTAGATGTAGGGGAAAACGTGGGCGCCCAGCTCCAAGAGCAACAAGCGGAAGCTAACAAGAACATGGCTCAAGCACAGGCTGAAATTCGCCGTGCTGCTGCCGTTGCCCTCGAGCAAGAAATGAAGGCCAAAGTTCAGGAAATGCAGGCTAAGGTGGTAGAAGCACAAGCTGAAGTTCCCCTAGCCCTCTCAGAATCATTACGTTCAGGAAAAATGGGCTACATGGATTTTTATAACATGAAGAATGTTATTGCAGACACTGAACTAAGAGAAAACCTAGCTAAGGACGATAAGTCCAAGTAAACGACTGCCTCTTTTGGCTCTATGGAAAACTTCATCGATTATATCATCCCTGCCATTATCTTTGGGGTGTATATCTTCTCTAATCTTTTTGGGGGTACCGAAAAGCCCCCTGAAGAAGAGGAGCCGCAATCTCTAGAAGACTTCCTCAAAGGCTTCTCCGAACAAGAACCAGAGTCGCAACCAAAACCTACACCTACAGTGGCTCCATGGACTGCTGCCAAGAAGAAAACCGTCCCTGCACCGCCACCAACACCTAAGGTATTGGCTCCTCAAAAAGACTTAGGCCCTTGGACGCGGTCTCACAACAAGCAGACTCACAAAGAAAGAACACACCTAAACATTTCCGAAAAGAGCACTAAAGAAGCACCCCAAACAATCACTTACCCTAGTATAGCGAAGCGCTATCTAGCTGATCAAGACTCCGTACGTAACGCTTTTTTGCTTCACGAAATCATTGGCCCTCCTGTTGCCTTTCGCAAGCAGGCTAAAGGGCACCCTTTTTCGAGACCTTCTTAACCTAAGCGTATCCAACCCACACCACTGCGGCCAGGCTTCACACGCTTACCATCCTCGCGCTCAAGCACTAACTTATCCCCATCAGAGAAGTGGATTTTGACAGCGCCTTCATGCTCAACAATATGAGTGTCTCCCTTTCTCATATTTCCTGAGAACAAGCGCTTCTTGTCTTTCTCTTGGAGAACTACTACGTGGACCGTATCTTCAGCCATCAAGAAGAGCTCTTCGCGAAACGGCTGCGCTAAAGTAGACTGCAAGGTTTCTTGTGTAGGCGCTTGAACCATTTCGGTTGAAGCAATTTGAGTATTCACGGTTGCAGGCTCTGAAGTAATAAACTTCCCGATGCCTACGGCCACCAAGGCCACAAAAGCAAAAGTACCGCCAAAAATAGCCCCTGTCTTCCAGTTCACTGTAGGCGCAGAGCTAGGCTCATCATCAGTTTCATAAAAACGATCTTCTTCATAGAACAAGTCACGCTCTTTCGTATTATAAGCAGTTGCCTCCTCTTCTACTACTTGCTGAGTGGGTAATTCCATACGCCCTAGGGACTCTGTCTCTGTACGGCGTACGGAGTGCAGGCCACTCACGGTACTTGCGCGAAATTCTTCAACGATCTCCTTAGGGTCAAGCTTCAGGTAGCGCGCATAAAGCTTTAAAAAGCCTTCTTTATACACGGTGTGTAAATCAAAATCGAAATCATTGCTTTCAAAGTTTAAGAGAAAGTCAGTTCTAACTTTGGTGGCTTGAGCGGCTTCTTTGATAGAAACGCCTTTGCGCTTACGCGCTTCTTCTAATTTTTCTCCGATTTTCGTATACATGGCTTTTGCGAGGACTTATGTAAAGATGTCTTGCCTAAGAATTAAAGCATTTTTTAAGACAGCGCAACCCTCTAAGCAATCCGACCCAGAAAAGAGTTACCATTCTCAAAGCTGATCATGTGCAATCGATTTTGCCAAAGCCAACCTATGGATTTTTGCATTATGACGCACATCCACAGGGAAATCCTTAGCGAAAAAGAATTCTCGAATACCCTGGGTCTTGGGATGCTGCTGAGCCCACTCCGTAAGATCTTTTTTGAACGCCTGGCGCGCCTGAATACCTATTGGCCATGCCTGTTTTTCTGGCTGAACCACCAAAGCAGGAGCAATCTCTCCCCCTTGAGATATTCCTATCAAGGCAGAACGGAATACCCTAGGGTGCTGATTAAAAACAGCCTCCACAGGCTCTGTAAAAAAGGTTTCTTGCTTAGCCTGCACACGCTCTACCTTGCGCCCACAAAACCAAAGACGCCCCTTTACATCGAGATAGCCCACATCTCCCATACGGTGCCAAAGAACATTTCCCTGCATGATCTTAACTTGCTGCGTGGCCTTCGGTAGCTGGTCATAGGATTTTGTCACTACAGGCCCACTCACAACGATCTCACCAATTTCCCCTACATCACACTCCTGAACGTCTTCCCAATTTGGGATTGGTCCATCTTGTATCTGAATGATTTTTAGATCCATCTCCGGTAAGGGGGACCCCACACAGGTACCAGCCCCAGCTTCAGTATGAGCCCGTATTTCATTCAAAATCGTATAATTATCAATATTAGTGACAGGGAAGGCCTCGGTTGCACCATAAGGAGAGTATAGCACCGCATTCGGGAAGCATTCACGCAATAACTCTAATAAACTAGGCGCCACAGGAGCACCTGCCATCAAAATGCGCTTCATGCTGGGTAAAACAATCCCCCGCTCTTTACAATGACGACCAATCTTAGTCCATAACGTGGGTGAACCAAAACTATTGGTTACCTTACACTGCTGTATAGCTAAGACAATGTTATGGGGGTCTACACTTGCAGGGCGGCTAGGGTTCATCTCTGGAACGACCGTAGTCATTCCTAGCAAAGGATTAAAAAGAGCAAATACAGGAAGCATAGGCAAATCAACCTCGCCTAATTCTATAGGGTATTGCTCTTTAAGCAAACGGACTTGCGCCTCAAACGTTCCATGTTCATAGCAAACACCCTTGGGCGCACCTGTAGAGCCTGAGGTAAAAAGTACCGCAGCGAGTTCATCACTCCTGGTCTGCGTAACAGGAAATGGTGCAGGCTGCCTAAAGGCTTCTACACATTTCCTCCACCTCTTCGTCCCCACACAAATACGTGTTTTGAAAAGTCGGGTAACAACCCAACTCAAAGCCCAAGCCGTAGGAACCCCTAACAACACTTCAGGGCGTGCAGAAGCGACACAGTTTAGAAACCGCCTTAGGCCCATACCTGGATCAATAATCACAGGCACAGCTCCTAACTTACAAAGAGCAAATGTGATTTCAATCAGGTCTAGCCCAGGCTTGACCATGAGCAAAACCCGTGTTCCCCGCACTACACCTTGTGATTGCAAAAAACGCGCTACGGCATCTGAGCGCTCATTAAGCTCCTTAAAAGTCAGCTCCTGATAGATAATATTCCCCCGCGCATGCCCACGAGGCACCTTAACCGCACAAGCCTCTGGTGTCTGTGCTGCTCTATACGGAAGAAAACGAGATATATTGGAATAAGACTCTGACATAATCCCTAATTATCAAAAAATCCCCCTATTAGGAGATAGGCTTAATACTATGCTTGACCCACGGAAGCAAAACAATGATAAAAAACTGTTAACAACGAGAGAAACCTTTAAATTATGACGACTACGGCACCTTCACCACTTACTATGGATACCCTAGTAGCACTGTGCAAACGGCGCGGCTTTATATTCCAATCTTCTGAGATCTATGGAGGGTGTAACGGCTTTTTTGATTATGGTCCTTTAGGTGCTGAAATGCGTCGCAATATCAAAAACGCCTGGTGGCAAGATGTGGTACAGCGACGAGATGACATGGTAGGGCTTGATAGTTCTATTATCATGAACCCATCTGTATGGCAGGCCTCTGGTCACCTCGACGGTTTCTCAGACCCCATGGTAGACTGTAAGGAATCTAAGCTGCGCTACCGTGCAGACCAACTATTCTTTGCAAAAGTTACCGTAGATGGAGAGCTTATCGGCTATGTATCTGTCCTCGAAGGGGCAACGATGGAAGCCGACGCACAAAAACAAGCTGAATCACTTAAGCGTAAATTAGCTAAACAAGGCAACCTAGACACGCTCACCCTCAAGGAATATACTGAGGCAAGCCCAGAAGAGCATGCGCTCATTCCTTCCCCAGCCACAGGAAAGCCAGGATCACTCACCCCGCCCCGAGATTTCAACCTCATGTTCCAAACATACTTAGGCGCATTAAGGGATGAAACAGCAGTAGCGTACTTACGCCCAGAGACTGCCCAAGGCATTTTTGCCAATTTCAAAAACATCGTTGATACCGGCCGTGTTAAGGTCCCCTTTGGTATCGCCCAAATTGGTAAAGCCTTCCGTAATGAAATTACCCCACGTAACTTCATCTTCCGTTCTCGTGAATTTGAGCAAATGGAAATCGAGTATTTCATCCAGCCTGATGATGATATTTGGGAAAAGGCACACCAAGAGTGGCTTGAAAGCCGTATGGCATGGCACAAAAGCATTGGACTAAAGCCTGAACTCTTAGGAACGGAAGTCCACCCTAAGGACAAGCTCGCTCACTACGCACGTGCGTGCACAGACATTACATTTAAATTTCCTTTCGGAGAGCAGGAGCTCGAAGGTGTTGCTGCGCGTGGAAACTTTGATCTCACCCAGCATCATGAAGCTTCTGGAAAATCCATGGAGTATTTTGATGAAGCGCGCAAAGAACGTTACATCCCTCATGTTATTGAGCCTTCCCTAGGGGTTGACCGTTTATTCTTAGCCCTTATGTGCTCTGCCTATAAGGAAGACGAAATTGACGGAGAGAAACGCACCGTCCTACAATTCCACCCACGGATTGCGCCTATTAAGGCCGCGGTATTCCCATTGGTGAAAAATAAGCCTGAGCTCCTCGAAAAAGCTCAAACGCTCCACAAGAAGCTACAACGCCGCTGGAATGTTGCTTTTGATATATCCGGAGCCATTGGCCGTCGTTACCGACGCATGGACGAGGTAGGAACACCTTTCTGTATCACTGTAGACTTTGATAGCCTAGAAGACGGCACGATTACACTACGTGACAGAGATACGACCGAACAGGTGCGTATGAGTGAAGAGGAACTCATGGAGCATCTAGAAAGCCGTATCAACCCATAATAGGCTATACAACGATCTGCATCGTGCCCCGCCCTTCATAAAGGTAGTACAAAGCTTTTCTACCTTCAGGGTGGCTAAGGTTCAGCTGGCTCTCTAGCTCCTTCATCTGGAACTCACATTGCGCTTTGCGCTCACCGCTTAGGCGCTTGTACGCAGCACCATAATACCAAGCAGCTAAAGTACAATCTACCGATGTCCCTAGACCTTGCATATAAAAGAATGCTAAGTCTTGCTGGGCTGAAGCGTGCCCTTGCGCTGCGGCTTGTTTCACGTACTTGAACGCTTTTTTGTAGTCCTTAGGCACTCCACGCCCATGACAATACATAAAGCCAAGGTGCAAAAGGGCATCCGCAAATCCTTGCTGGGCTGCCTCATACCAACAACGGTAGGCTTGCAAAAGATTTTGCTGAGTCCCGTGTCCGTAATAATGCATACACCCCAAGTTAAAAAGCGCTAAAGCATAGCCTTGCTGAGCTGCCTTGTGATACAAACGAAAAGCCTCTTGCTGATCTTCTTCCACACGACGCCCATTGTAATACATACTGGCGACACTATTAATAGCCGGAGCATATCCCTGGTTTGCAGATTTCTCGAATAGAGAGAAAGCAATTTCGTCACTAGGATCGACCCCTTGGCCATAGTAGTACATGTTACCAATATGGTATTGTGCTAATTCTGCAAGATGTTCGTCACGCAAAACTTCTCGAAACAATAGCAAAGCTTTCTGGTAGCGTTCCTCCATCAAACATTGTTTTGCCTTAAGAAAGATAAGCGCTGAGGTTTCCCATGAGCGCACACCTACCCAAAAAGCTAGGCGTTGCAGTTGTTCTTCTGAGAGTTCCCAGACCATCGTGTACAAATCAAATTGTACAAGGGCTTCATAGTCACCGTTAGAGGCGTTCTCTAGTAGAGCCTCAAAATCGCAATCACTGTAAAAAGTAAAAGATTTCATAACACATCCGAGTTTTATTCGACGCCAAAGGCAGGCATGTGACGACCATCCGCGGCCCAAAGGGTACCTTCCATTAGCAGTGAGGGAGACTATCTAATCTACCAAATCTCTCTCCTGAGGCAACGCCAAAAGGGAACAGTCATAAAAGAATAATAAAATATCAAATCTTAGCTGACTGTCAGTCAGGCAGTTACAACAACCAAAAACTTACTCACAGTCCAACTAGGGCCCTTTATCAAGCTTATGCATGCGTACCCGCCAGACAGCGCAGGAACATGCCTTCATAATGGTCAAACCCTGGAACCACCGCATCAGGGTTCTTAGCCTGCTCATCCCAAATACGTATATTCATTTTTCCTTCAAAATAGGGATCTTGTTCGAAAGCATGAGCTTCTTCGTCGGTCATGATTCCATTTTGGTATTTAAACGTCGTCTTACTAGCCGGAGAAATTGTTTCGTAGTAATCAGGATATTTATAGACACGATATCGCTTTGCTTCCACATGCCCCTCTACTAAAATAGCTACTTTCTCAGGGAGGCCTATTTTCCGCAAATAATCTGCACCCGTTTTTTCGTGATTGCAGGCGCCACAACCTTCCATATCTGCAGTATCAGCTCCAGGAATTAAATGCCCCACATCATGTAATAATGCTGCAATGATTGTCGCTTCATCGGCACCTGAACGTTCTGCATGAAACGCTGCCTGTAAAGCATGTTGCTTCTGGCTCACTGCCTCACCGATATAGTCTATATCATCCGCATTAACCAAAAAAGAAAAGTGTTCATCAAAAGCAGATGCATGCACTTTGGCAGAAAAGAGGAAACTAATAATGCTCAGAATGAGGAGTATTTTCTTCATATCAAAAAAGTAATATTTAAAGGCACAGACAATAAAAACTTTAATTCCTCTAAACACAAGCCCTCTTTAGGGCTTAGGAGCAACGCCAATCGATGAGCTCTAACTGTATCGAGCGGCGGCCATTCCAAACATTCCATGCCATTTTAACAGCAAGCTCTATCGGCTTACCACAAGGCGGCAAGGCATCTGCCTTCCCCCACGCAACACCCCACACAGATTGCCCTGGCTGCGTTTCTATTTGGAAACGGTAATGATTGCGTCCAAAACATTTTGGCGGACTCAGCAAACGTGCGCCTCGAATGCCAAATATAGGCTGTGCATTCTTTTCCCCGAAGGGATGCAAACGGTCCAGCTCTTCGAGTAAAGCAGCATCCACTTGCTCTGGAGAGAGCCAATAAGCCAAAGACAGAATCTTTTCAGGAAGCCCTCCTTCTAGGGAGTGTTTTACTGCCTCAGAGAATCGTTCACGAAAAACATCATAATCTGCCGGCTTAAAAACAACACCTACTGCCATCGGGTGTCCTCCCCAAGACTCTAACAAACCATCACAATGCTGTAGCACTTCTACCAAATTAATACCAGGAACGCTGCGGCCTGAGCCTTTTGCAAAAGCTCCTTCTTGCCCTAGCACAATACAAGGACGCTGATAATGCCTGCAAAGTTTCCCTGCTACAATACCAACCACCCCTGAGTGCCAATTAGGGTTATGAAGCACAATGCCAGGCTCTTCTAACTGGTCAGCCTCCACCGCGGCCTGAGCCTCTTCCCAAATTTGGCGCTCGATCTCTTGGCGCTCTCGGTTCATCACATCCAGCTCCTTAGCAGCCTTAAACGAAACCTGAGAGTCTTCACTAAGAAGCATTTCAATCGGCAAAAGCGCATCCGCTAAGCGCCCACTGGCATTAATACGAGGGCCCAATTTATAAGAAATATCCATGGGCAAAACCGGCTGTCCAAGCTCCATGCCACTGACACGGAAAAGCGCATGTATCCCTGGTCGAGGGCTTTTTGCCAAACAATCTAAACCATGTTTAACCAAAATACGGTTTTCTTTTTGCAAAGGCATCAAATCTGCAACAGTCCCTAAAGCTACCAAATCCAAGGTATCTTTGACACGAACTTCATGAGCTTGAGGATCCCCTTCTTCACGCAAGGCTTTTACTAAGCCATGGGCTACTTTGAAGGCAAGCCCCACACTACACAAGTGCAACCAAGGCGCCTCCTGAGAGTCATTCACATGGGGGTTAATTAAGATACAATCCTCCGGCGTTTTCTCCTTAGAGCGGTGGTGGTCAATAATAATAACATCCACACCCTGAGTTCTCAAAAAGGCAACTTCTTCAACAGAATTAGTCCCAGAGTCTGCCACAATTAAAAGGTCCGGACGCCCTTCGGCAAATAAACGCTTTAAAGCAACACGGCTTAACCCGTAGCCTTCTTCCAGGCGCAGCGGCATGAATGCTCGAGGGTCTAAGCCAAATAAGCGTAATACAGAAATCAATAAGGTAGTACTTGTAACCCCGTCTACATCATAATCCCCCATGACGCAGACAGACTCTCCCTCGCGCATGGCTTGGCGGATACGCTCCACAGCCTCACGCACATGCTTGATGGCAAAAGGATCATCTAAATCAGCCAAACGGGCCTCTAAAAATTGACGCGCCTGATCCGCATCCTCGTAACCCATCTGAACAAGCAAGCTTGCCAACACAGGCCCTACACTCAAAGCATTTTTCAGCGAATCTACCTGGGCCTGATCTGGCTCAGCAACGTTCCACTGCGCAGTTACAGAAGTGCTCATAAATTAGCGGCTGGCCTTAGTACTAGCAGCCTCCCACTCATACTGAGGAGTCAGGTCTGTAGCACTAATCTTGTGGCGGTCTCCCCCATGCCACCAGTAGAAAATAGGACTCGCGATAAAGATAGAAGAGAAAGTACCTGTGACGATACCAATCATAAACACCAAGGCGAAGTCATCAATTTGCCCGGCACCAAAAAGGTACAATGAAATTGCAGCCAAGAAAGTCGTAATACTTGTCAATAAGGTACGAGACAACGTCCGATTGACAGCAACATTAATGATTTTACCTAAAGACAATGTTGGGTGAATCAAAAGCTCTTCACGAATACGGTCAAAAACAACAATCGTATCATTGATAGAGTAACCAATAATCATAAGGATGGCTGCGACCATAGGTGCAGTAAACTGGCCGCCCAATAAGACAAAAACACCTACAGTGACCACAATGTCATGCAAAGTAGAAACTACTGCACCAATACCATAGCTCATCTCAAAGCGGAAAGCTACGTACAGCAGAATACCCAAAAGACCTGCCGTAATGGACCACAATGCGTTCCATTTTAAAGAGTCACTCACTGCAGCCCCTATGCTATTTTCTCCGACAAGCTCTAGATTAGCCTGAGGGAACGCTTCTTGCATTGCAGTGAATACTGTTGCTCCTCGTCCTTGTTCTGTTTGAACCTTCAGCAACTCTACACCGTCCTTAACCAAAGTGTGATAAACAGGAATAACCTCACCTAAATCTTTCTCCACGGCCAAAGATTCTATGTCTGTGGTAGGAATCTTTTGGGTAAGTTTCAGAGAGATTTCTTCCCCTCCGAGAAAGTCGATCCCATAGATTTTGCTACCCTTCATGGTAACCGCACCTATACCTAGCAAAAGTACTAGAGCAGAAGCAGCAAAAGCGATCTTGCGATACCCTAAGAAATTAATGTGGGTCTCCTTAAAGAGTGTGAAAGGAATCATCTTTTTCATGACACCCGTCTCGACTAGGAGCTCTAACAAGAGGCGGCTAACAACCAAGGCACAGAACATAGAAGCCCCAATACCAATCGAAAGAGTAACCCCAAACCCTTTAACAGGGCCCGTTCCCAACCAAATCAAAATAGCCGCAGTCAGCAAAGTCGTAACGTTTGCATCAATAACAGTAGAAAACGCCTTTTCATAGCCTGTGGCTAACGCAGTCTTTAAGGCCTTACCTGCTTTAAGTTCTTCGCGAATACGCTCAAAGATCAGAATGTTCGCATCCACAGCCATGCCTACGGTAAGGACTAATGCTGCTACCCCAGGGAGCGTCATCGTAGCCCCAATACTGCCCAATATTCCTAAAACCATAAGGATATTGATAAATACAGAAATGATAGCAACCACACCTGCCCCTAAATAATAAAGGAACATAAACAGAACCACAAGACCGGCTCCTAAGCACGCTGCATTAATAGAACTATCACGCGCATCTGCAGCCAACGAAGGCCCCACCTCATAAACCTCTTGAAGTTTAAGCTCAAACTCGAGCGGGTTATTCAATACATTCGCTAACTCTAATGCATCACGCTGAGTGAAGTCCCCACTAATACTAGAACGCCCATTAGGGATCTCAGTATTAATTCTAGGTGCAGAATAGATATTACCATCCAAAACAATCGCCAACTGACGATTTATGTTGTCCCGAGTAATACGAGCAAAACGCTCTGTACCCTGGTTCGTCATGGTAAGGATGATTTCATAGGCTCCATAAGTGTTTGTAGAGACAAATGCTTCTTTTACCGCTTCCCCAGTAAGTTCTGGAATTTTCTTAACAAAAAGAGGAATTTCATGGATTTCACCTGTGTTATTATCGATACGCTCTAAGGTCATCACCTCATATCCAATAGGATATTGGCTAGCAGGTAACTGCCCTGGGAACAGCTTGTCATGCACCATACGAAACTCTAACTTCGCAGGTTTCTTGAGCGCATTAATTGCATCTGGGTTGTCTTTTGTCTTAAGGCCAGGCAACTGAATCTCAATCTGGTTTGCCCCTTTTGCACGAATTAAAGGCTCGGCAACACCCAAACCATTCACACGCTGCTGCATAATCTGGATCGCCTTATCCATTTGAGCTGCTTTTTGGTAATCTTCCTTACCTGCTAGAGCAGATTTGTCTACTTCTAAGGTAAAGGCGGTGCCCCCTTGCAAGTCCAAGCCTTGACGAATGCGGCTTTGTCCCTCACGCAATAAGTGATTTAACAATATGTCATTGCGCTTATTCAGATTTTTAATATCTGCCAAATTAAGGTCAGGGAAATAAGGAGCATAGTCGATACGCTGCTGCTCTCCAAGCTGCTTCAAAGCAATAAATAAAGAAGGCGCCTCGCCTGAATTGACCCGCTCTTGTGCAGTGTCTAAGACAGAAGCAAAGGCTTCTTGCTGTGCCGTGGCACGGTCTTGGATATATTCCTCAAAAGGGATATCTTTAAAAGGAACCAAATGCATAGCAGCCCACACGATAACTGCACATGATACAATAATCTTCCCGAGGTTTTTACTCAGCATGATAAAAAAGGGGTAAATGGTTTATAAATTAGGCAGATTCAAGAACCCCGTCTACACGAGTTTGAACAGCACTTTTGAGGACTTCTACCTTTGTGTTCTCTGCGATTTTAACAACAAAACGGTCTTTCTTTACATTAGTAATGGTACCAAAAACACCACCTGTTGTGATCACATCATCACCCTTACCTAAGGCTTTCAACATTTCTTCATGAGCTTTTTGCTTCTTTCGCTGAGGAGCGATCATCAAAAACCACATTCCGGCAAAGAGCAGACCCATAATGATAAGCTGCATCATGCCTCCTCCAGCAGGAGGTGCTGCTTCTGCGGCTTGTTGTCCAAAGAAATAGAGTGGGAGATCAAGATTCATAATGATTAAGTCTTTAATTTCGGCCCCGACAAAGCAGGAACCTATACAATGTTAATGCTCAAAAAGAATCTTAATACGTCCTTGAAGGCAAGATCTTTCCGAAAACCCTTGCTTTGGCTTGAGGGATAAATTATGCCCTTATTCTTTGAGAACCATGAAAGCTTTCCTTAATGCTCTTCTCAAAAACGCAACTATCTGCCTTTTAGCAAGTTGCGTTTTTATCCCCGGAATTGGATGCAGCAAGCCTGCTTCAACAGCTCCATCACGCCCCATAGTCGTAACCACAACGACGATGCTCACAGACCTCGTCCAGGCTATCGCAGGCGAAGAAATCCAGGTTGAAGGCCTGATGGGCCCAGGGACTGACCCTCACCTATACAAGCCTACCGCCCGCGATGCTGCTAGCCTGTCTCAGGCCCAAGCCATTCTCTATAATGGCCTTAAGCTAGAAGGAAAAATGCAAGACCTATTCACGCAAATGGCGAAACAAGGTCAACTTGTTGTCGCTGTTGCTGAGAGCATCCCTCCAGACCAACGCCTCCACCCCTCTGAATTTGAAGGACACCCAGACCCTCATGTATGGCTCGACCCTCAACTCTGGGCACTGTGCATTGAACCTGTTCTCCATACACTGACCCAAATTGCCCCTCAACACGAAGCATTGTTCACCTCCCGAGCAAAGTCTTTGCACTCCGAATATCAAAAGCTGCATACTTGGGGTCTAAAACGTATTGATGAGCTTCCCGAGAATAGTCGCGTTTTAATTACCAGCCATGATGCCTTTAATTATTTTGGCAAAGCTTATGCCTTTGACGTCATTGCTGTTCAAGGCATATCAACGGTAACCGAAGCTGGCTTAGCTGATATTACCCGGGTCATCGATACCATCAAAGAGAAGCAAGTGAGGTCTATCTTTGTGGAAACAAGTGTCTCCGCAGCCGCTATCGAGCGGATCAGCAAAGATTCAGGCGCTGAGATTGGCGGGCAGCTATTCTCAGATGCAATGGGGATCCCTGGCACCCTAGAAACAGACACTCAAGGCACCACTTATGACCTAGGCACCTATGAAGGAATGTTCCGCCATAATGTGAATACCATCGTAGACGCGCTTCTTCCTTAAAAGGACCAAAAGGTATTGTCTTCCCCACAGATAACATCATAGACTGTTGGTCACACTATGCCCTCGAACACCCTAGATGAGCCCAAGCTTAAGCGCGCTCTGAATGAATGCCCCAGGCTTGCCTCGCTTCGCAGCATTAACGATGCCTTACACGAGCTCATGCACGCCGAGCAAACTCCTGCAGGGCGCATTGCAGATTTAATCCGTAAAGACCCCGCACTGACTACACGCCTCCTGAAGCTCACTAACTCTGCATTTTTTGGGTTAAGCCAAGCAGTGACCAGCATCGAAGACGCCGTTTTGCTTTTAGGCACCCGCCAAATCAGAGAGCTTGCCCTGGCTACACCTGTTATCGAAGAATTCGAGGCTCTCAAAAAAATCCACAACAAAGTCAATTGGACAAGCCTTTGGCAGCACAGTGTGGGCAGCGCCATCATTACTCGAGAAATCTTGTCTATCGCACAAGTAAGCACGAAGGGTGATGTAAGCTATATCGCAGGCCTAGTGCATAACATCGGGAAAATCGTCATTGCCTATGTCTTTCCTGAAGAATTTCACACCCTGATTGAAACCAAGGCGGCAACGCCTGAAGCCTTCTGCGAAAAAGAACGTGAACTCTTGGGGTGGGACCATGCCCAGATAGGAGCTTACCATTTAGCTCGCAACGAGCTTCCCAAAGAAGTTGTCGAAGCCGTACGCTTTCATCATAACCCTATTGATGCACCTGAGCATGCGCCTATTAGCGCTGCCCTACAAATTGCTGACTATATGCTGCGCTTTGGAGGGATTGAATATATCGAAAACATAGACCCAATCGAACAAGACAGCTGGAAAAAGCTCGAAGCTTGGCGCATTCTTTTTGGTGAAGAAGAGGAAGAGAGCCACAATCCGCGCCTAGATGCTCTAGAGCAAAGCCTAAATATTTTACCCGAAATGCTTCACGAAATGGTCTGATACCTAAGGGCACCGGGCTATAAAAAAGCGCTGCTTAACGCCCCGAGCATTATCAATATCTACACGCAATGGGTGGCCACAACGCGGACAGTTCCCTACATAAAAGTCACCCTTTACACTGCGATAAAGACGCCCATACACACCACAGTTAGCAAAGTGTACCCCAAGAAAGGGACGACCTTGCTTATCTGAGGACTCTTTCTGCTCAGCAGACATGGCTTATATCCTATAAAGAATAACGCTAAAACTCAATGAATAAGGGCCTCAAGCGATTGAATTTCCTCATCAGCTTCATACTCAGAGCTAAGTGCCTCACTATCAGTGTACTCCATTCCATTCCTACGAATTCTGATCGTCTTCCAGCCTAAAGCTTTAGGGGCAAAAAAGTCCTTAGAAGGGTTATCCCCAACATAAATGCATGCCTCCCCAGGGACATTCGCATGAGCCATCATCAACTTAAATGCCTTGGCATCAGGCTTTGGAGAGGGAGGGGTCAATTTATCCGTACAAATAACCTTTCCCATCCATTTCCCAAGGCCTAGAACAGATGCCTTGCGCTCCTGAATGGACCACAATCCATCTGTAATAACGCCCAGTTTATAGTCTTTTTTCAACTGCGTAAGCACGCTGGCAACATCAGGGAATAGCTCAAGAGAAGGCTCGTGTGATCTATAAATAGATAAGGCTTGTTGGTTTCTTTTTTCATCTTCAGGAAGTCCTAGAGCATCAAACGCACGGTCCATTGTATTCCCGCGGACTCCCGCTTCAAACAAAGCCCAAACTTTAACCATAAACCCGACAACACCTTCTTGAGCTTGTAGCCAAGCATCTACGGCCATAAAGCCACTACGGGCATACTCATGCCATGGAGCAAGCGTGTCATCCAAGTCAAAGACAATAAGCTCAGCCTTTTGCAGCATTAGAACAGGACGCTAGCTGCAACACCTACGGCTGTGATAGGGCCTGTATTCTCAAAGTTATCAACGGTACGCTCTACTTTATGAATAACTCCTTCTGCTTGCTGGTACAGGTCATCCGTTGTAGCTAACTTGCCTAAAGTGCTCTCTTCAGAGTTTAGCTTGGCCGCAAATTCACTAAAGTCATCAACTGTCTTACGGAGTTTATCAGCAATCTCTTCATTATTCATGAGTAAGCCCAAAGCACCCTCACCTTCATCAAAGTTATCTACGATGGTTCCAATCTTTTCTGTTAAATCAATCAGATTAGCATATAACTCTTCACTAGTAGCCAATTTACCTAAGGTGCCTTCACCTTCTGCTACTCGAGTTGTAATGACCTCTAAGTTATCAAAAATCTTGGCTAATTTGTCTTTATTTTCATTGAAAAATCCATTTACCTCTCCAAACAAACCGCCTTCACCACCGATAGTACCGCCTTCGAGATCAGCTAAAAATCTGTCCACACGTTCAGTAATGCTACCAAATTGAGCAATAGCCGTCGACAAATCGGCACTCTCTTTCGTCTTAATAACCTCACCATCTTTGAGGACTTGGTCATGCCCTCCTGGGGTAATAGCTACATAATTAGCACCTAACAACCCGATGCTCAGAATAGTCGCGACTGAGTCTTGTGGAATTTCGTACTCCTCACCGATAGAAAGGTCTGCAACTGCGCGAGAGCCTTTTAGACGTGCATTCACTACTGTGCCCACTTGTACCCCTGCCATCCGAACAGCATCTCCAACTTTTAGCTGCCTTAAGTTCTGAAAGGGTGCCTGGACCTGATAGCCTTCTTCCGCAGTAAACTTTTTGTCACTGAGGGTTTCACGCATGAGGAATAAAAGAGCTGCCCCAAAAATAAAAAAGAGGCCGACACGAATAGCTTGGCTACTGATAGAAGGTTGAGTCATTAGAAGTCTTGTTTTCGAAATCGAGGATTTTGCACATCAATAACAGGATGCAAAAAGTTTTGAACTACAGGATCATCCATTGTAGCTAATTTTGAAGGAATATCCAAAGCTTGAATTCGTCCATCGACCATAAGTGCGACACGCTGTCCAATTGACATTGCCAGCTCACGATCATGAGAAACCACAATACTAGTAACATTGAATTCTTCATTCAAAGTGGCAATAAGCTCACTAATAGTTGCTGCCATAATAGGGTCTAGCTCTGAAGTAGGCTCATCATAAAGCAACAACTGTGGCTCCATCATCAAAGAACGAGCAATAGATACCCGCTTACGCATACCCCCAGAGAGCTCTGAAGGAAACTTGTTTACAGCCTGCTCCAGTGATAATGCTTTAAGCACTGTCATAACCTTGTCTTCCAAGGTATCTTTGTCGTACAAAAGGTGCTCACGGGGATATAAGGCCAAATTATCAAATACCGATAAAGAATTAAAAAGAGCCCCAGCCTGAAAAACCATACTCGTTACTACCTCACGGTGCGTCTCAGGGACTGATGCATTGAGGTGATCTATAAAGATTTTCCCCTGGGTTGGCTGAATAAGGCCAATAATACTCTTAAGCAAAACACTCTTACCCGCCCCACTAGGGCCCATAATCACAAAGGTTTCTCCCGCACAAACCTGGAAAGACACGTCATGAATCACTTCCTGAGTCCCAAAGGACTTGGACACATGCTCAATAGAAACTTCTACGGCTTTACGTTCTGTGCTGGACTTACTCATAGGAGAACTTTCGTCACAAAGTAGTCTAAGAAAAGAATAACAATCATTGAGCTAACAACTCCTCGCGTGACAGCTCGCCCAATTTCACGAGGCCCTCCTTCAGTATGAAGGCCCTCATGACAACAAATCAAAGTAACCAAAATCCCGAATAACTCCGCCTTGATAAGGCCGTCTTTCACACTATCGTAACGCACAAACTGCTTGAGATTTGTCCAGTAAGTGTTGGCATCAATCGTAATAAAGTCCACATGCTCAACAACAATCACACCTCCGTACCAGCCAATAACAATGGAAAAGATCGTCAACAAAGGCATCACGAGTGCTGTAGCCACTAAACGAGGCAATACCAAGATACGCTCCGGGGGGATATTCATGGTCACTAGAGCATCTACCTCATTATAAACCTTCATCGAGGCAAGCTCTGCGGTAATGGAGGAGCCCACACGCCCCGCCAAAAGGAAGCAGGCCATTACAGGTCCTAATTCACGACACATCGACAATCCTACAATAGCCCCTAGAAAATTCTGAGCACCTGGAGTATTGCGCATAGTAAACCCACTTTGCAAAGCGAGCACCGCTCCAATAAAAATACTCAGGATAGAGATAATAGGGAGTGTGGTATACCCGATAAAGAAAGCCTGTTCAACAACTCGCCCGCACTGGCGATGCAATGTGCCTATATGTAAAAGCGAACGCAGAAACAAAAATACGTTGTTTCCGACAAATTCAATTATGTACAAGACCTGCTTCATCCACAAAAAGCGCTATCCATCTATTAAAACCGCATCCAGAGTATTTTGAAAGTTTTTTTACCACTTTCTTTGCTCAGACCAAAAGCTCCGTTAAGCAAAGAAAAGCCTTGGCGCGAGGGTGAGGCCTCTATTTCTAGTAGTGGCCCCAAGGTAAATTGAGTGCGCACCGGGCTTTTTTCATAAGTAATTAGGTTAAAAAGGAAACTTCTGCGTGTATGCCCCGGCATTTCCTGAGTAAAACGATAAAGCGAAAACAAGGGCGAATAAACAGTCCGGACGACCTGGTTTGCCTGAAAGAAAGGCTCCAAAGGGCTAAAAAACTGGAACTGCTTTTTTCCTGCCCCATTATCCCAATAGCTGTGAATAGGCCAAAAGTGGCTCTTTTCTGCCATAAAGCTAGGGTCTCGCTCGCTATATTGCCGCTGGCCCCAAATCACAAAATACAAGAACTGGAACTGTTCAATGGTAAGCCCATCTTGCTTCCAGTGCTTTTTCTTTAACAAAGGCCACAACCACCACTTTTTATCCACTCCATGCTTAGTTGAGTGGGTGTAGAAAGGCGCCCAGCGGTTAGTCGCCCGCTCGTTTTCTCCACTGCCCTGGACAAACAGAGGCCACAGATAATGCGTTTCTCGGTATTCTGGGTCTTTTTTGTGCACATAACCAAAAAATGGCCAGCACCATGTACGGCTTTCCACCTTCTCAGAGCTTTCGGAAGCAAAGAAAGGTAAAAATCCCTTCTTTACCGTAGGTACATCTCGCTCTAAATGATCTCGATGGACATACATAATGAACCAAAGCGCGAATTTATGGTCATAACTGCCCTTTTTCCAATAATGCCCCATAAAAGGCCATATCCCAACACCCCCAGTCTTGGGGCCTTTACGCCAGCGAATAAAAGGCCAAGGCATCGAATAGTAATCTTCATCGCCCTTGGTCGAATGCAGCCAAAGCGGGAAAAAAAACCAAGAAATGCTATCATGCCAAAAGAAGTTATCCACCCGCCCTACAATAGGAAAGAGAGCTCGCTTACGTCCGCCCGGGCCATCACCCCTCCAGGACTTATAAAAAGGGAAAATCGTTAATTCATCATCTGTTTGTGACGACGATTTTCGATTCCCCTTTATTAAGTTAAAAATGTTCCAACGACTCTCGTACTTACTTTGCTTGCGACCAAACAAAGGATACAAAAAATAACTCTCCCGCGTTTCTTCCGTTGGATTTTCAAATTCGGTCAGAATCGGCCGAAATGTCTTTGCTGTACCCATAGCTTCCCAGCGCTGCTCCATCAAAGGGCCTAAAGCAGTCACACGCTGTTTTTCGCCCGTTGCGTAATCACGCTCCCAAACCGTACCTGGCCAATTATTGCTCACACGCACATCACCCTTCAAAGACATTGACAACAGGCAAAGTCCCCCAAAGTATAGCGGCCAAGATAAGCGTCTTATTTGTTTGAGCATCGTATCAATTGCGTCTCCCCAAAAGGCCATAAGGCTTTATGGGGCATCAACAAGAAAAGGCTTATTGTTACTTATAAAAAGAAACAAATCAATGCGAATTACAGGCGGTATTGCTCGAGGTATTCCTTTAAAAGTCCCCCAGAAAACTACGGTACGCCCTGCGACCGATTTTCTACGAGAAGCTATTTTCTCCTCCCTAGGTCCTATTGTGCAAGACGCCTCCTTTTTAGACCTCTTTGCAGGTACTGGTGCTTACGGTCTTGAGACACTAAGCCGAGGGGCTTGCCTAGGCACTTTTGTCGAAAGAGATAGAAAGACCATTCTCACGCTCAAGGATAACCTCGCAGCAGTCGCCAAAAGCCTCCAGTGCGACCCCGGCGCCTGTGAATGCATCAGTAAAGATGTTCTCAATTTCACTCCAAAAAACGAGCAGCGCTTCGATCTCATTTTTATAGACCCCCCTTATGAGATGAGTCGTGACGGGATAGAGCCTCTACTAGAAAAGCTTCCGGCATGGCTGACCCCTACTGAAACTGCCCGTATTATTTTAGAAATCCCCGGAGAGCTACCCCCTCCTCTTATCTCAGGCCTAGAGCCATTGCGTACACTCGGGAAAGCATCCGCTAACCAGCCTTGCGCTATCATTTACGGCAAGACTTCCTAAAATTTCCAGATCACAGGGATCAAAAAGACGCACACAAGTCCATAGTAGAGGTTCAAGGGCAGCCCGATCTTAAAGAAGTCACTAAACCGGTAGCCTCCGACACCATACACATAAGTGTTGGTTTGATAGCCAATCGGGGTAGAAAAGCTAGCTGACGAAGCAATGCACGTAGCAATAATAAAAGGTCGAGGATCCACACCCAAGGTCACTGCAAGGCCGATTGAAATAGGGGCCATCAACACCACGGTTGCATTATTAGACAAAACTTCTGTAAGGGCTCCTGTACAAATATAGATACACGCCAAAATAAAATAAGGACGCCATTGCGCAGCGACCAACAATTCTGAGGAATCCACCAAAAAGCGCGCTATAGCCGAGGACATCCCCGAAGTTTCCATCGCCAGCCCCAAAGCAAGCATTCCATAAATTAAGACCAATATGCGCCATTCGATGGCCCGATACCCATCCTTAGGTCGAACACAGCCCGTCAGAAACAGGATAGTCGCACCCGTAAGGGCTGCAGCAACAATCGGCATGATGTTGCAAGATACGCTGAATATAATGCCAAATAAAACAAACAACACAATCGGTGTCTTTTGGCGCATATTTTTTGCAGGCAAATGCGCACGATCTAACAAGACAATATCATCACTACTGCGTAGGTTCTCAATCGCAGCATCTGAGCCCATCATCAGAAGCGTATCTCCAAACTCCAAGCGGACTGTCTCTAATTTCTCACGCAAATTGCTCCCTCGCCTATGCACCGCCAATAAGACCATACGAAAACGCTGACGGAAGTTTACCTCACCAATAGTCTGGCCAATAATTCCTGAGGCTGGCTCTAGCACACCTTCTACAATTGCTCCCTCGTGGGCTGCAATCTGCTCAAGCTCCATTGCCATTTCCTCTGAAAAGTGCACGCCTTCTTCAGCATGTGCCTCCATAATTGCGGAAGGCCTACAGGCTAGGATCAACCGATCTCCTTCGCGCAAGACAATATCTCTAATATTAGCCTGTAGCCCTACTCCTCCTCTAACAACTTCTAACAGACGAACCCCTCTTTTCTTAAAAAAACTCGATTCACTCACAGAGGTACCGATAAGGGAAGATCCAGGCTTCACAAAAGCCTCGGTAATATATTCCTTACGCTCTTCCTCCGACAGTATAGAGGTCAATGTATCACGAACAGGCAAACGCGCTTTCCCGAAGAACACAAGGTATAGAATCCCCCCACAGAGCAAAGGAACACCTATCGAAGAAAGCTCAAACATGGACAAAGGCTCTAAGTCATGCCCCTGAAGAATACTACTGACCAAAATGTTGGTACTCGTACCAATTGCAGTACAGCACCCCCCAAAAATAGAGGCATAAGACAATGGAATGAGAAACTTGGAGGCTGCCTGATCTGTCTTACGCGCTAAACTGAGCACTACGGGCAATAAAACAACCACAACAGCCGTGTTATTGATAAACGCTGACATTATGGCAACCACCAACAGAAGAATAAAGAGAAAGGGACGATATCCAAGACCTGCTAATTTTCCTAAGGACTGCGCAACTACCTCAATGGCTCCACATTTATCTAAAGCTGTACTTAGAATAAACATAGCTGCAATCGTAAGAGGTGCCGGATTAGAAAAAACGTCTAAATAATCCTCTATCGTAGGCAAATAGGCTGAATGCGTCAGCACCGAGACCACCAACAGAAGACCAAAAACAGCCATTGCTGTTAGATCTACAGGAAGCTTCTCTAAGACAAAAGAAACTACTGCACCTATTAAGAGTGCACAAACAAATATAATTTCCCAACTCATCGATGTTCAGGTCCTATTCAATATCAAGGTTCTACTACTTGCAATCCTGTATTCAGCAGGGCATTCCTCGAATCAAACAAATCTTGTATTCTAAAAAATAAGCCCCATAATAATGCTTAATATTCATTAAGGGGCTTCGTTGTTTTGAATAAATTCCATCCAAGCCTATAGAGAAACACTACCTCAAATCCCCCATGGCCCTACTGCATGACTCCTTTATTGGCAGGAAGAAAGAATTAGACCTGTTCTTTCAAGAGTTGGCAGGGTCCACCACTATTCAGGACTACACACGCGTGATATTCCTACAAGGGGGACCAGGATATGGGAAAAAGCGTTTTTATAGTGAAATTTGGAAAAAAGGAAAACTTTCCTTAGGCCCAACATTGTGGATTCGCCCTCTTAATTTCACCCAAAATCATGAAGAGTCAGGCTGGACACAAATCCTATCAGAAGCCCTTGACACAAACCACGAACACGTACGCACCTTATTGGGCAATTTCTTGAATGCGTTTTCGTCTCAGAAAGATCCCACCTCAGATGAGAACATTCAAGGGAAACTATGGGCAGAGTGCTTTCTAGACTCAGTTTTAATCCCGGCCTCTCAAGAAATAACTGCACTCAAAGTCTTCTTTGTTTTTGACAACTACAACCACCTTAACACGGCTCAAAAAACTTGGGTTTCAAATGCCTTAGTACGCCCACTGTCGATACTTACCTCACAATGGGAAGTCCGTTTTCTCCTTTCTGGTGAAGAGTTTCTCTCACAATCTTCCGACCTACAGACTTACTGGAGTAATACACAAAATAACTTAAGTGAAATCAGCCTGCCGCCTTTTTCGGAGGCGGAAACCCAATTATTTCTACAGCAAGCAAATCTCACTCCTGAGCGAACTCAAACCCTTTATAATGAGACTCAAGGCGTGCCAGGTCAATTGATGGAAGCTACAGGAAGCGTCTCACATGATGACACACCCAAAAGCCCTGCAGCTACTTTACTTAAAGATAAAACGCCTCAGCAAAAATCTTGGATGCTTTGGGGCGCTCACCTAGAAACCATCAGTGAAGAGCGTCTACAGATTTTCATGGAAGCAGATGAAGCAGCAAAAGCCTTCAATTGGCTAAAAACTGCAAATCTCGACCTTGTCAAAAAACCTGATGGACTACACATGCCTACATATACCGTCAGTGCTCTTTTAGCCTGGGAAAAACACCACCATCCACAAGATTTTAAAATGCATACTCAATGCATCGATTCTTTCCAGCAAATTAATGACCAAATTTCTTCTTCTAAGAACCGAGAAACACTCACGCTTCTTTCTTTATTTCGCTGTTTTAATGAAAACCTGCTAAGAACAGTGTTTCCCAAAGAACACACCACTATTTGGGCATTTGTCCAAAAATCTCCTCATTTCTTTATAGAAACACATCATAACTGGAAAATTGCCTCAAAGTATCAGCCTTTCCTTAGAACTTACCGCAGGCTCTTTCCTCCTAAAAATGAAACGCAAATTAGTGCCCGTGCTCGGACGTGCTGGAAACAACAATACAACACACTCAGTAAGGCACTTAAACTAATAGAAAAATCCATTCGGGCCAAAGAGAAAAAACGCGAAGAACTTCATAAAAAATTAAAACCCCTACTGGAACAGATTTTACAACTAGAGAATGCTCCACATATCTCTTTTTCGTATTCGAATCCTAATACAGTCTCTATTCCTTTGTGGTCACGCCTATTCTCTTTGACCCTAGAAATCATGGGGGTCGTCGTGCTCTATTTAGGTATTATGGTTAGAACAGACCGATATGTATCTTACAGTTTATTTGGGGTAGCAATGATTGCCCTAGGTTTATTCTGGCCTCACCCAACAGAAGCATCACGACCAGTCCCAGTCAAAGTAACACCATCCTCCAGTGAAAAAGAATGCGAAGAGACTTTAGCATTGCTCAAAATGGACGTGTTCCGTATAAAGAGCGAATACAACATTGTCTCGTCTGATCTTTTAAAAGAAAAACGCGAACGCGACAGTTTAAGATCACGCATTAACGAACCCTACGTTTAACCCCTAGCTTCATGACAGAAACCCCTAGCATTGATCATTCTTCTGCCCAAAAAATTGTCGTTGAAGTCGGTGACCTCGCTTTTACAGCAGACAAAAACAGTGTACTGAGTACATATGGGCTTGGATCTTGCGTAGGTATTGCGGCCTACTGCCCAGAGAAGGCCCTCGGTGCATTACTGCACATTATGCTGCCTGACTCTAAGACAAACCCTACTAAGGCCGAAGAGCAACCAGCTACTTTTGCCGACACGGGACTAGCCGCTTTATTTCAAGAATTCGAATCCCGTGGCAGCACGCTCAAACAAGTGCACTTCTTTTTAGCAGGAGGGGCCTCTTTCATGGGTGCAGACGCGCTCTTTAAGATAGGTGAGAAAAACATAGAAGCCGTCAAAGCCATCTTCCAAGCTCAGCAAATTACCCCTGTAGATGAACAACTAGGGGGCATTAACAACCGAACGCTACATCTGTTCAATGGCATGCTCGAGCTACAAACGCCTTCTACAAAAACCACATTCTCTTTAAAATGAGTACAGACGTAAGCATCGATACCCTCATCCAAAACGCTCAAAAGCTACCTCCAAGTCCAGAGATATTGCCTAAGCTGCTCAACATTATTCAGGATGAAAATGCTACTGCTGATGCCATTGCAGACGTTATTCAGCTAGACCCTGTCCTGATGGCTCAAGTCCTCACACTGAGCAATAGTGTGCATTACGGATTCAGTACCGCTAGTGAAAACATTGGGGTCGCTATCTCCCGTATCGGACTCGGAGAAGTTTACCGGCTTGTTGGATTTCTAGTTGCCAAACGGCTAGCCACAGAAACGGTATCTGCCTACTACCTAAATGAGAGCGAACTTTGGGAAAACTCTATCGCAAGCGCCTTAGCAATGGAATCCTTGGCAGAGTTTACCGAAGAGCATTCAACGATTGCCTACACCACAGGCCTTTTACACGCCATCGGTAAGCTTGTTATTAATCAGCTCCCCGGAAAGCGCTACGAAGAGATCTACAAAAAAATCGATGACAATAATATCACGCTACCTGAGGCAGAGGCTGCTGTCTTCGGCTTTGACCACGGTCAAATAGGAGAAGCTTTGCTCAATAAGTGGAACTTCCCTGCATCTATCACTGTGCCTATTGCACACCAATTCCGCCCCTTGCGCGCACCGACACATAAAAACATGTCTTGCATGTTGCACTTAGCTAACTGGATAGTTGCCTGCCTAGGGAAGAATCCTGGGCTACACTCTTGGGCGATGGACATGCAAACCCCAGCAATGGAGTATATCACTCTTAAAGAGAGCGATCTTCAAAAGATCCTAATAGACGTAGAGACGAATATTAGAATAGTTAAAGAGCTCCTTTCTGCAAACAAAGCTCAAGCAACAGCGTAATTTTCTTTGAGAGCATTATTCAAAATGCTCAGTGCGTAAATAGCAGCCGTCTCCGAACGTAATACAGGGTCTGACAAACGTATCGCGGCAAAGCCTTTAGCATAAGCTTGCTTATATTCCTCAGGAGTAAAGTCTCCTTCAGGGCCAATAAGACAAAACCCACCTTCAGGGCGCTGCTCGTGTTTGGCAAGAGCCTGCTTCAAATAACACGCCTGTGGCTCTAGGCTTCCTACCATTCCAAAAACTCTAGGTCCCATACGATGAGAGGACAAAAAGTCTTCAATAGCCTGAATCGGATTCACTGTAGGAAGCAAATAATTGCCTGACTGCTTACAAGCCTCAATGGCTGCCAAGTGCCACCGCTGTTCTTTTTTCTTAAAACTTTCAGCATCACCCTGTATTTCAGTGCGCTCTGTAAGCAGAGGATAAATCTGCGTCACCCCAATTTCGACAGCACGCCGTACGATCGACTCCATAAGCTTCCCTTTCGGGAGCGCTTGAGCCAAGCCTAGTTCATAGCTTGGCTTCTGGGGCTCATTTTCAGACACAATAGCCACAGTAGCGTTACGCTTATCTGCCTGCTGAAGAGTTCCTTCCCAGGAGCGACCGCTGCCATCAAATAAAGTGACGACAGCCCCAGTTCTTGCTCTTAGAACCGCCACCAAATGATGGCTCTCCGTAGAAGAAAGCTCTAGAGTACCTCCCACAACAATGGGATGAGGGTGATAGCAATGAAAACCAGCCATAATTTATGAGACTATTGACAAAACGCCCATTTTTATAGCATAAAAAAACGCCGCCCTGGCGAGAGCGGCATCTTTTTTCTTAACCTAAAAACAAACTACAAACTAAACTGAAACAGTGAATTTTTAAGCCAGTAAAATCTGGTTTATATAAGTTAAGACACACCCAAGAGTGATTTTGTTCAAAAAAACTTTTTAATTTCTCATAAGTCATTGATATGCAAGTAGAAGAAAAACTTAAAACAGCCTTCACCTCTCCTTATAACACAGGAGAAGTCTTGTATGACTTACCCTCTCCCTACCAAGCCCATCCCTGCGGCCTTTTACACCTACCACGGTTTATTGCTAAAATCCGTAAACACCTGGCTCAAGAATTGCCAAAATCTTATCAAAGAAACTTCACTCGTGGGTTTGATGGATTCCTTTGTTTACACCTAGGTGTTGATCCTCAAGAGGTTATCGAAATTGTACGCACCTCTGAAGGTGATAATATTATCAATAAGAGGCTTAAAGCCCTTTTTCCAGAGAATCTAAAATCAAATCACTGGAACCGGAAGATGGCACAGATGGGCATGAGTCCCATGGGAAAAGAAAAACTTGAAGAAGTTAAATTTGACATGGGTCTCTCACATAGGACTGATTTAATGTGTTTTGCCGATATAATCGAGGTAGATGAAGGACGTTTGTTCTGAAACCAATTTATTAAATAATTTGCCCTTGGATTTTCTCAACATTGTGAAAGAATCCATACCCTTATGCCAAAAGTTGATTTAGAACTCGTAAAACGTATTTTAGAACGCAATGAGCTAGACATCAGACAAGTCTCTCAAATTTTAGAGGATATTAATGTCGAGCTTACCGGCCAGATTGATGATGAAGAAAAGCCACCCCCTGTTAAAAAGCAATTTGTCATCATGGTGTCAGACCCTAAAGGCGATCTTGAAGCCAAGGATTACATCGGCTGGGTTTTACAAATCCCCGAGGAAGACAGCCCTTACGTAAGCCAAGAGCGTCTTATTCGCTCTGCTTACGAGTTCAACCAATCAAAGAAAGGACGTCGCCTCCCTGTGCGCACGATTGGTGAGACATGCGAAAATGTCTCCACACGTATCCTCAAGGAGCAAAATATTTGGGTGAAGACCAAAGAACCTGTCATGGTCGTCACCACAAATAATAAAATTCCTTTCGAAAAAGCACAAAAAGAAGAGCCTGTTTACGCTGAGGCGTAAGCAAGGCTTTTTTCTAGAAGTGCTAAGTGGCGCATCCCACGACGGATATCTTTGCGCCAAGCCCGGATGTGTCGACGAGGCATTTCCATCTTTTCGCTTAGGCCTGCTTGTATCTCTTGGATGTTAGCGTTGATCTTCTCCGAAAGCTCTTGGATATATATCTGGGAAGCTTCGATCAACTCACTAGTCTTTTCTTGAAGAGGCACCATTCCAGGCTTTTCTAAGGCTGACTTAATCTTCTTTTGGGCTTCTGCCATTTCTGCCAACAAAATTTTTGTAGGTGAAACTCGGCGCAAGTCAGAGGCTAGCCCTACTTTTGAAAGCAACCAGATACACCACTTAGTAGGATCAAACTGCCAAAACTTTACCCCATTACGGTAATCATGCTGAAATTCATGATGAAAATTATGGTACCCTTCCCCAAAAGTAAATAAAGCCATAAAGCCACTGTCACGAGCAGTACACTTAGTTGAGTAAGGCTGGCTCCCAAAGTAATGGCAGGCTGAATTAATCAAGAATGTCATCTGCTGGACAAACACTACACGAGCAACACCCGCAATCAAAAAGGCACCCAAAGCTGAAGTTGTCCCACCATAGTACCAACCTAGAATTGCAGGCAATACAAAGCCAACAAATGCACCAATCCAATGACAGTAGCGGTACTGCCACATAATCAGAGGATCCTTCTTTAGGTCTTTAACATTATCCATAGGGGGCTTTGGCTTGAGCCTAAAGAGCAACCAACCCATGTGAGCATAAAAAAAGCCTTTGGTAATATCATAAGGATCGTCATCATGATCCACATGCTTATGATGGCGGCGATGGTCACAAGTCCAGTCTAAGGCGGAATTTTCAAACGAAGCCGCCCCAAAAATAAGGACAAATAACCGCACAGGCCACTTAGCTTTAAACGCTAAATGAGAAAAGAGGCGATGATACCCCAAGGTAATGCTTAATCCAGTCGCGATAAAGTAAAACAAGAACAAAGATGCCTGAAACCAATCAAGTCCATAAGACCAAATATAAGCAGGCACTGCTGTAAGTGCAATCAATGCTGTCCCAATCAAGAAACTACTCGTTACCCAATTAATTTGTTTTTTATTTTTACTTAACGTCATGAATAGACTCTCCCCTTATAATTGTTCAAAATTTTCGAGCTCGGTCTTCACCTGATGGAGGAAACGTGCACCTCCTGCTCCATTAATAAAGCGGTGATCAAAAGAAAGACAAAGGTTCACGCGCTCATCTAAGACAGGGCCTTCTGGGCTATTAATGTGCTCGTAGAAAGCCTCTCCCACAAAAAGAACACCAACCGCAGGAGGCACAACAATCGGGCATCCTGTACGCATTTGATGTCCATGCATACTACTCAAAATTAACGGCGTACGCGCCTTAGAGGGCAATGTCCCGTCTTTAGCTTCTTTAACTGCTTTTTGGTATGCCGCTGGAAACTCTGCCCAACTGACTTCATTGGCTTGAGGGATTGTCGTAGTTTCTAATACGTCATCCTCTAGTGCAACCGCCACACCCAAATCAAAGTCATTCAAAGGCTCTGTAATGGAATCCCCTTGTAGAGTCCTACGGAAAGAAGGGTTCTTCATTAATGCCTGAGTAACACACCAGGCAATAATTGCCGTAGCTGTAATACGACGATTTGGTCCTTGCCGAGCCGCCCGAATAGCCTTCCAACTTGCAGTAATAGATAAAGAGGTCGGCAAAACAGCTTGAAGGCTTTTGCGTACTTCTTCAGGAAAAACACCTTTATTGGTTTTTACTTCCTCTTCTTGCTCATTGAGCGGCTGTGCAATATCTTCTGTCTCAATTAATGCAATGGTCTGAGCGACTTCAACCTTATCGTCTTCATCGATTTTCCATTCTTTTAAAATCCCTGAAACCGGAGACTCCACCGGGAAGACGGCTTTATCCGTTTCAATTTCACACAGAGGGTCATCCATACTGACCTCTTCACCCACTTGCTTGATAATGTTGACAATGCGTGCCTCACGCAATCCTTCCCCTAAGTTAGGGATTTTCATCGCAAAATCGGTTGAAGCAGAGGCAGAAGATTGAATAGAAGGGGTTTCAACAACCACGGAATCAGAAGAAGTATTAGGCATACGTACAGTATGAATACTCATTACTTTTTGGAGCGCTTGCAAGACTCGTTCTTTATCGGGTAATGCAGAATATTCATAAATTGGGTTAAAGCCAATCTGCACAGTGTCCTTACTCACCAATACTGGTGGAGCAACAAGATCATTCCAAATATCAGGGTCCTGAACCAAAGTAGAAAGGATCATCTGCCCTACACTACAACGTTCGTTATCTTCTTGGACGACAACCAAACGTTTTGTCTTTTTTAAAGAAGCCACAATAGCTTCTTTATCCCAGGGGACAATACTACGCAGGTCTAGAACCTCCACACTAACGCCCGAATCTAAAAGAGCCAAAGCTTCCTGAGTAATTTCGATGCAATTACCCCAAGTCACTAAAGTAACATCAGTTCCCTCCTGGCATAACTTCGCTTTGCCTAAAGGAATTGGCTCGATGACGCTTGGTGCCTCAGAGCTTGCCCACAAGAGATGCTTCGGCAGCAACACAAGCACCGGATCATGACAACTCATGGCACTTGTGATGAGGCCTGCAGCATCTTCAGGCGTGCTAGGAATAACAATATGCATCCCCGGGAAGTGCGCTAAAGCACCTTCGTGCGCCTGGCTATGCCAAATCCCTCCGCCTGGCAAGTATCCCCCGTAAGGGGCATAAATCACACAAGGGCAAGACCAGTCTCCATAACTACGCCAGCGCAAGTTAGCTAAATTATTGATTAGCTGGTTCCAGGCCGGGAAAATAAAATCGATAAACTGCAGTTCAAAAATAGGGCGCTTTCCATATGAGGCCAATCCGCAAGCAACCCCCAAGATTGTAGACTCAGCAAGTGGTGAGTTAAACACACGGTCCGGATGGGCGGTAGAAAGGCCTTTGGTTAACTTAAACACACCTCCTAGTGGGTCCTCCACATCTTCACCAAAGAAACAAGTACGCTCATCCGTATCGAGCAAATGCCTGAATGTTGTATTCACTGCATCTGCCATACGTACTTTTTGGCTTGGCTCTAAGACAGAAGCTTGGGGCGTGCCGATCTCCCCAATGTTATGTTCGTGCTCATCTCCAGGCTTAGGGTCTGCAGCTTTTTCTGCTTTTTGATAATCCTGGGTAACCTCTTCTTTCGTTGAAGCCTCGAGTACTTGAATTTCTTCTTCAGCCAAAGCGCCCGCAGCAATCAAATCGGCCTTCAACAAAGCAATAGGGTCTTTTGCTTGGATAGAAGTAAGCTCTTCCTCTGTACGGTAATTACGGTGGTCATCCGCACTCGAGTGACTAGCCAAACGCTCCAGCTGACACCAGATAAAGGAAGGCCCCTGGCCGGCGCGCGCCTTAGCATAAGCTTGCTGACTCGCATTATAAACGCTGCCCACATCTGTCCCATCAACAACTTGCCAATCTGACTCTGAAAGCGTTCCGATAGCCAAAGGCGTCATGCCTTCTGTTTTGGTACTAATAGAAACACGCCCATCATGAACGACAAACACGATCGGTAAATTGCGCTCTTTAGCGAAGCAGATCGCTTCATAAAAATCTCCCTGGCGCGTGGCAGCCTCTCCAATACTAGCATAAACAACGTTTGACTTGCCATCCATTTGCAACCCCCAAGCGGTTCCACAGGCAGGCAAGAGATGAGAGCCCACCGGAGAGAGGTGGCTCCATATATTCAACTTCGAATCACTGTAGTGCCCAGGCAATTGACGCCCTGCGCTAGAAGATTCTTTTTTAGCAAAAAAGGCCAACCCCAGGTCATGATTACTTAAACCACGCTCCAAACAAAACGCGCGATCCCGATAATACGGGAAACAATAATCATCTTTATTCAAACCTAGAGCCATTGCCGCTAAGGCTTCATGCCCCATCCCCGCGATCTGAAACCATCCTTTTCCTTGACGCAGCAAGCTCTGTTCACGCAAGTCCCCCTCTCGAGAAGAGCACATTGTTTTCAATAGATGCACCTTTTGGGCCTCTGTAAGCTCAGAGATAATATCAGCCTTGGCTAAAGCAGTTTCAGGAAGGAGTGTCGTCATATCAGAGTTAGTTACGATTTCTCTCCTTCACTTGGAACCGAATTTACCTAAGAATGCAAGCTTAGAGTGCATTACAGGATAACAAGCCCCATCATTTTAACCTTGTCACTTTTGGGGGTCTTGTTGGATAATTCATTACCTAATTAGGAGATCCCCCTTCTATATGAAAACCAAGGCTCAAGTACTCTTTCTACTCCTTTCTTTCTTTATAGGCGTAACCCCGGCGATTGCGCATCAGCCCACAGCACGCATCGTTAAAGCTAACGGGATTAGGCTCTTCACTCAATCTATTGGCAAGAAAGGGCCTGCTATCATTGTTCTGCATGGTGGCCCTGGCTTAGGCCATGATTATCTTTTGCCTCAATTTGAGGCCCTGGCAGACCATGCACAGGTGATATTCTACGATCAAAGATCAGCCGGGCGCTCTACCGGAGAGATGACACCAAAGATCATGAATCTAGAAACCTTTGCCAAAGACCTGGAGGCCATACGCAAAGCCTATGATCTAGACTCTTTCTTTCTAGTAGGTCACTCATGGGGGTCCCTAGTTGCCATGCAGTATGCAACCCAATACCCGGATAAACTGGCCGGAGTCGTTTTTGTGAGCTCTGCGGCGTTATGTTCCGAAGAGACGATGTCTTGCTATAAAGAGCTCATGAGTAAAGGGATGGCTCCCTACCAGAAAGAAATTGATAGCATTCAGAGAAGTCCTGAATACGCCCAGCGTGACCCTGCAACCCTTGAGCGCTTTTGCCGTGTTTGGTACCGCCCTTGCGTCTATAACCCTGAGCACGTAAATAATATTACAATATTCTTTACCCCAGACAGCATTCAAAAATACCTAGATAGCACTGATATCTCTCAAAAGCACTTCTGGCAGAACTATAACGTCACTGCCTTACTTCATAACATTGCCTGCCCTGTGCTTGCTATTCATGGGGACAATGACCCCTGGTATGTTAAAACTGCTGAGACTATTTGTGATACAATTGAGCAAGCTGAGCTTGTCACCATCGAAAATTGCGGGCATCTTCCTTTCGTGGAACAACCCGAAGCTTTTTTCGGGGCCTTAACTGATTTTATTCAAAAACATCATGCCCGACTTTGATAAAACGCTACTCAAATCAATAAAGCTCATTGGCTTCGATGTAGACGGTGTACTTACTGGAGGCGAAATCATTTACTCTAGCACAGGTACAGAAACAAAGGCTTTTAATGTAAAAGACGGCCTAGGCATCAAACTGCTACAAGAAAAAGGTATCAAAACAGCGATCATTACTGGACGAACCTCAACCATCGTAGAACATCGAGCTCAAGAACTAGGTATTGATAAGCTCTTTCAAGGCGTTGCCAACAAGGCAAGCAAACTCGATGAGCTCTGCCAAGCTTACGATCTAAAGCCTGAAGAAGTCGCCTACATGGGCGATGATTTACCTGATTTGTCTATCCTAGAAAAAGTAGGGCTTGCAGCCTGCCCAGCGGATGCTATGCAAGAAGTAAAAGCTGCCTGCACCTTTATTAGTCAATTCCCTGGCGGGAAGGGCGCGGCTAGAGAGCTTTGTGACTTGATTCGTCAGGCGCACTAATCTGTATTAATTTTTTATGGAAGACAAAGATCGCATTGTTATTACAGGCGTAGGCCTAACGGCTCCTAACGGAAACACCCTCAGCGAATACCGTGAGCACTTATTGGCAGGCCAAGGAAATATTCAACGCATCCCTATGCGCTACATGAATGAAGTACTCGCGGGAGTTTGTAACTTCGACACTAATAAATATCAAAAACGTAAAGAAGTACGTAATGGCACACGCGCGGGCAGCATTGGTATTTACTGTACCCGAGAGGCCATTACTAACGCTGGTATTGACTGGGAAAATGTGGATAAATCACGCGTGGGTGTCTATGTGGGAATTACCGAACACGGTAATGTAGAGACAGAAAACGAAGTCCACAATATCTCTCAGTTCAACTACGAGACTAAATACTGGACACACCATCATAACCCACGCACCGTTGCCAATAACCCAGCTGGGGAAATCACCATGAACCTCGGTATTACAGGCCCTCATTACACAGTAGGGGCTGCTTGTGCCGCAGGGAATGCGGGAATCATCCAGGGGGCTCAAATGTTGCGCCTCAATGAGGTTGATATCGCTATTGCCGGAGGGGTGAGTGAAAGCATTCAATCTTTCGGAATTTTTGCAGGCTTCAAAAGCCAAGGCGCTTTAGCAGAGCACGAAAACCCAAATCAAGCCAGTAGGCCTTTTGACAGTAGTCGTAACGGTATCGTCGTCAGCGAAGGAGGGGCTTTGTATACCTTAGAGCGCCTAAGTGATGCAAAAAAGCGAGGGGCTGAAATTCTAGCAGAAGTAACAGGCTACTGTATGAATTCAGATGCTAAAGATGCTGTTTTGCCAGACCCGCAACGCCAAGCAGAATGCATTAATAAAGCCCTCAGTATGGCAAAGCTACCTGCCAGCCGTGTTAATATTGTCAGCACTCATGCTACTGCTACGCCTATGGGAGATATCCAGGAATGCCAAGGCTTAAGAAATGTTTTTCAAAACTGCCCAAATACCTTTTTTAATAATACAAAAAGTTATATTGGCCACGCAATGGGGGCTGCAGGAGCCTTAGAACTTGCAGGAAATCTTTCCTCATTTAATGATAATCAAATACACCCTACAATCAACGTAGATAAGCTTGACCCCGAGTGCGAACTAGACAATCTCGTTTTGAATCAGCCCCGAGAAGGGTCAAACATAGATGTGATTCTCAATAATTCATTCGGAATGCTGGGAATTAATTCAGTCTTGATTGTACAGAAATATACTGCCTAAATGTTGAATATGACAAAGGAAGACGTCAAAAAGATCGTCTTAAATATTATCGGAGAGATCGCTCCAGACGAAGACCTTACTCAAGTGAAGTCTGGCTTGCGCTTACGTGACCAACTCGAACTCGACTCGATGGATTTTCTAGACATCGTGATGGAGTTACGCAAAAAGTATGGCATTGAAGTGCCTGAGGATGACTACTCTCGCCTAGAAAGCTTGGACAGTTGCGGTGAATACCTTCACCCAAAGTTCATGCAAAAAGGCGTAGCCCTTGCATAGCCCCGTCTCCGTGGAACGCACTACAGGTTCTATAGACGGCAACCATTACGAAACCGTCATTATTGGCGCAGGCATGTCAGGCCTTGCTGCAGGCATTCGTTTGGCCTATTTCGGAAAGAATGTTCTAATCCTAGAGCGCCATAATGCAGCTGGGGGCCTTAACAGTTTTTACAGTTTCCAGGGCCGTAAATACGATGTGGGCCTACACGCCATGACGAATTTCGTACGCTCAGGAACGAAAGGGACCCCGCTCGGAAAAGTACTGCGCCAACTACGCCTCGAACGTGAATCATTTGATTTGAGCGAGCAAAAAGGCTCTCGAATCATCTTTCCTGGCGTTGAACTCCAATTTAATAACGACTTTGAGCTGTTTGAATCTGAAGTTATCCGCGCTTTTCCGCATGAAAAGGATAACTTTGCTAAGCTTATCGAGCTTATACGCAGCTTCAATGAAGTTGCCCTAGATAATGAAGAGACGTCTGCGCGTGTAGAAATCGCTAAAATAATCAAAGACCCCCTCCTCATTGATATGATTCTCTTGCCTCTGATGTATTACGGAAGCGCTCAAGAGAATGATATGGATTTTTCTCAATTCGTAGTCATGTTCAAATCCCTCTTCTTTGAAGGATTTGCTCGACCTTTTGAGGGCGTACGACAAATCATCCGAGTACTACTCAAGCGCTATAAAGAACTAGGTGGCCAGCGGAAGATGAAATGCGGGGTAAAGCAAATCATCCTGGATAAAGATCAAGTTAAAGCGCTAGAACTAGATAATGGTGATACAATCACAGCAGACAAAGTGATTTCCTCTGCAGGCCTTGTGGAAACACTGCGGATGTGTTCAGACCATCCAACAACAACAGGCAACGACAATATTGGTCGTATTTCCTGTATGGAAACTACGACTGTGCTTAACAAAGAACCTTCAGAATTTGGCTGGGAAGACACTATTCTATTCTTTAGTGACCAGGCAAAAGCTGAGTATGCCTGCCCTAAGAATCTAGTCGACCCTCGTAGTGGCGTCGTTTGCTTGCCAAACAATTATCAATATGGAGAGGGCCGCACCCTAGAAGAAGGGTTCTTACGCATTACCGCACTTGCCAACTTTGACAAGTGGACCCAACTCCCTGAAGAAGAATACCAAGCCAGTAAAAAGGAGTGGCACCAGGTTCTGCTTGATAAGGCCTTACATCTACTCGGAACGAAAACCATCCAAGATGTTCAACCTCATGTGATTACAACCGATATCTTTACACCACGGACTATCAAAAAATACACCGGGCACTTAGCCGGAGCACTCTATGGAGCGCCCCATAAAACACGAGATGGGCGCACTCCAATCAAAGACCTCTTTATTTGTGGGACGGACCAAGGCTTCCTTGGGATTGTCGGAGCTATGCTCAGTGGTATTTCGATGGCCAACTTACACATTCTCCAGCCCAGTAGTTAAATATTGGTTTTTGTCTGGAGTTCTATCAGTTTAACTAATACTCTAATTAAGGATTTTTATAATACAGCATTGTGGATTAATTTTGCTCGTTTCCCGAGCTCATTTAACAATAAATAGAATCAGTCAGAAAAATTAAATAATTAATTATCAGGATCAATAAAATATATGTCGGAAAAAACGAAACCTGAATTCTCTAAAGTTCGCTCCATCATCTTCCCGGTGTACGCGTTTGAACTAAAGAAGGTTCTTCCTATGGGAATGATCTTCTTTTTCATTCTGTTTAATTACACCTGCTTGCGTAACATCAAGGATACTCTTGTTGTGACCGCTGCTGGAGCTGAAGTAATCCCGTTCCTAAAGTTCTTCTGCGTAACACCTGCTGCCTTTATCTTTATGGCGCTGTACGTACAAGGGAGTAATATCTTTAATCGTCAGAATCTTTTCTACGTCACGATTATTCCCTTTATTATCTTCTTTGGGCTGTTTGGCTTCTTTATTTATCCAAACAAAGAACTCCTCCACCCTTCTGCTGAGTACATTGCTCACCTGAAGACGGTATGGCCTCACGGGTTACATCGCCTCTTAGACATCTTCCAAACCTGGAGTTACTCCACCTTCTACATCTTGGCTGAGATCTGGGGAAGCGCTATTCTGTCACTTCTATTCTGGCAGTTTGCTAACCAAATTACCAAGGTTCCAGAAGCAAAGCGTTTCTACGCCTTCTTTGGTTTCATGGCCCAATTGGCCCTTCTTTTGGCTGGTGAGCTCGGAGAGCACTTCTCCCGCGTAAGCAGCAACCTACCTGCAGGTGCAGACCCTTGGCAGCACTCTTTGTACTGGCTCATGGGAACGGTTGTTGTTTTCGGTTTTGGTACCGTAGCCCTCTACAAGTGGATGCACATGGCTGTCTTGACTGACAAGCGCTTCTACGATGAGAGTGAGTCTGTAGGGTCCTCCAAGAAGAAGAAGCCTAAGCTCGGATTCCTCGAAAGTTTCCAAGTTATCTTTACATCACCTTACCTAATGATGATCGCCTTCCTTGTGATCGCTTACGGTACAACTATTAACTTTGTTGAAGGTGTCTGGAAGAGCCAACTAAAGCTCGAGTACCCAAGTTACAATGAGTACAACACCTTCATGAGTAAGTTCACCTTCTACACAGGTATCGCTACTATGATTATGCTTGTAGTTGGAGGTAACATCTTGCGTAAGTTCCGCTGGACAACTGCAGCGATCATCACGCCAGTGACTATGCTCATTGCAGGGTCTTGCTTCTTCGGATTCATTTTATACCGTGACGAGCTGACCCCTTGGATCTCCCAAATGGGAACCAACCCTATCGCCATGGCAGTACTCTTTGGTGCGGCTGTAGTGATCATGACAAAGTCTACCAAGTATGCTCTCTTTGACCTCACTAAGGAAATGGCTTACATTCCTCTAGATGATGAGATGAAGGTTAAAGGTAAAGCTGTTGTGGACGTTGTAGGAGGCCGCCTTGGTAAGTCTACTGGTGCAGGAATCCAGACAGGACTCTTCATCCTTGTATCTACTATTACCGCTACAAGCGCTAGTTTCTTCCAAATCGCTCCTTACGTTGCAGGACTATTCCTAGTCTTCTCCTTCTTGTGGATCGTATGTGTGAAGTGCCTCGGAAAGCGCGTTGAAGCTATTAGCAATAAGTAAGCTTACACTATTTTAATCATTTAACAAAAAGCCCAGCCGACTTTGGCTGGGCTTTTTTATGCACTAGTAAAAATAGAAAGACTTACACAAGATCTAAGTCTTTAAGGATTTCACGCGGTTGAGCTCCGTTATCCGGCCCAACGAAGCCTTCATCCTCGAGGATTTCCATAATACGGGCCGCACGATTATAACCAATACGTAAGCGACGCTGAAGCATGGAGGTAGATGCACGTTTGGTAGAACGTAAAACACCTATAGCTTTAGGGACTAATTCATCATCCCAATCCCCTTCTATACCGTCTTCACCTTCTCCACCAGAATCGACTTGGCGTTGAATATGTTCACTAAACTGAGGAGGGCCATTCTGTTTTAAGAACTCCACAATATCATGGATTTCTTCATCAGAAACCAAGGCCCCTTGAGCACGCATCAACGCAGCATTACCTGGAGGCGTGAAGAGCATATCCCCTCGGCCGATAAGTTGATCAGCTCCTCCTCCATCTAGAATAGTACGACTATCCACTTTAGAAGATACCTTAAAAGCGATACGACACGGTAAGTTCGCTTTAATCACACCTGTAATAACATTCACCGAAGGACGCTGTGTTGCGATAACTAAGTGGATACCTGCAGCACGTGCGAGTTGTGCTAAACGCGCAATACCTGTTTCGATATCAGCAGGAGCCACCATCATCAAGTCTGCCAGCTCATCGATAATACAAACAATGTAAGGCATTTTGGTCTCGGGTACATCTACCTCTACATCACGCGGCACTTCAATAGAACTTACTGCCGCGCGTTCTTCCGGAGAAAGTTCTGCATCAAGCTCAGCAGCCTTTGCTTTCTCCTCACGGTTTTTAAGAATCTTAGCATTAAAGCCAGCAACGTTACGCACGCCTACTTTAGCAAAGACCTGGTAGCGGCGTTCCATCTCGGCAATTAGCCACTTCAACGCCCCCGGTACTTTTTTAGGATCCGTCACTACAGGAATTAACATATGAGGTAATGCGTTGTATATTTGCATCTCTACGATTTTAGGATCGATCATCAAGAAGCGTAAATCCTCTGGGCTCGAATGATACAGTAAAGAGGCAATGATCGCATTAATACAAACCGTCTTACCCGCACCTGTTGCTCCAGCAATTAATAAGTGAGGCATTTTTGTTAAGTCTGCAACAAGAGGGCGTCCAGTAACTTCTTTCCCTAAAACAACAGGGATCTCAGCCTTAGAATTTGCCCATGCGGTAGACTCAATAATATCTCGTAAACAAACTTGAGAGGGTCGCTTGTTAGGAATCTCCACCCCAACACATCCTTTACCAGGAACCGGTGCAAGTATGCGCACAGACAGAGCACGCAAAGACATCGCAATATTTTTGTCGAGATTTACAATCTTCTCTACGCGAACCCCAGAGGCAGGTGTGATTTCATAGCGTGTAATAACAGGTCCTGTGTGTACTTCTCCTGGGACTACATCGATATTAAACTCTTTGAGTGTTTGGACCAAAGACTGTGCCGTCTCGAGGTGGTCTTCCGCAGAGTCTGCAAGCACAGGTGGCGCTTCATGTAAAAGATCGATTTTGGGGAAGATGTAATTACCTTTACGCACAGGGATAGTAGCCTTCACTTTTTTCACCTTCTCCGTGGCAACTACCTTGAGAGGTTCTGTTTGCGCCTGGGTAACTTGAGGCTCTTTTTTACGCAATACCCCTAAACTTTTTTTCTGAGGAACGGGCGCTGGAGGAGGAGGCACAGCAGACGCTTGAGGGACCTCAGGCTCTAGAGGAACTACCACTGGCTGAGGTTTAACCGCAGTGCGTTCAACTAGGTTCATCATTAATTGCTTAAATAATGAAGGGCCCTCAGGCTTTGCCTTTTCTTCAGGCTTACGCAAAGAGCCTAAAGGTTGTGAAGCTGCTTTTAAATAATTGAAAAACGCTTCAAATGCTTTACCTGGTGTTTCATACGGCAAGAAAACAAAGACCGTGGTCACACTGGCAATAACGATTAACAACAAAGAGCTCCCAAACGCTCCAAGGTTAGAGGCCATAAGGTCTGTATATAAAAAGGTGCCTAACATACCGCCAAATCCATAAGGATAGTAGTTAGACGTAACCCCGCTACCCCACAAGTGCGCTTCAAACATTGTAAGCAAACCACTCACAGAGAATATGGACAGGCCAAAAGCTGCAAATTTCCAAAACCGTAAAGTGTGAGCTAAGCCAAAAAGCAAAGCATAGGCACTCCCTAAAAAGAATAGAGGGAGCAACCAAATACTAAGCCCCACAGTGTACAAGCCCCAAAAAGCCATCGTTGCCCCTAACTTGCCTACCAAGTTAGGTGTAGTTAGATGGCCTTGCTCATTCAAGGCTGCTGTAGTGACCCATTGGCTTTGCCCGGGCTCATAATGCCAAAACGAGACAAAGCTCAGCAAAGCAGCAGTTAGGCACATAAGGCCTAATAAGAATTTAGGATCGGATTTACGCGGGGCAAAACTAGTTTTTTGCGCAGGCTGTTTTTCTTTTTTAAAAAGGCCCATAGGTTGTTATTTTGTTTTATAAAGTCCTTATTCGTACAAAACTTACTTATCTATTCAATCTTCCTAGATCCAGAACCACAAGGCCGATTTTAAGTTGACGCTACTTAGCTTAACTGATACAATATTATCTTATATTTCGTCTATGGGCCTGCTCTTTTTTCAACCAATTTACCAAGAACGTGTCTGGGGGGGGCGCAATCTCTCTGCAAAGCTAGGGCGCACACTTCCTGATGAAGTTCCTATTGGAGAAAGTTGGGAACTTGTCGACCGCCCAGATGAGCAATCTGTCGTTGCTTTCGGTCCCTGGGAAGGGCGATCACTACGCGAAATACTGGCCGAACACCCAGAACATATCATGGGGCCACACTGGACTAAAGATAGGCCATTCCCTATTTTGGTGAAATGGCTTGATTGCCAAGAGCGCCTGAGCCTTCAAGTCCACCCTCCCGCAAAAATTGCTAAACAGCTAGGGGGAGAGCCCAAAACAGAGCACTGGTATGTTGCTGATGCCACTGATGAAGCTGCACTCATTGTCGGGCATAAGCCTGGCGTTAGCCCAGAGGTATTCGAGAAAGCAATTCATGAGAACACCCTCGAAGCTTGCGTAGAACCCATCCCTGTAAAAACCGGAGACGCTCTTTTTGTGGAAAGCGGTTGCCTACACGCCATCGATGCCGGGTGTTTGATATTAGAAATCCAGCAAAATTCCGACACGACCTACCGCGTCTACGATTGGGGCCGCATCGGGCTTGATGGACACCCCCGCCAACTCCACGTCAAAGAAGCCCTAGCTTCGATCAACTTTGGCGAGAAACCGCCTCCTATTATTTCAGAACAACCTGGAAATCAGTTGCTTGCAAATTCTAAGCACTTTCGCATCCGTAAAGAAGAGCTACCCGCAGGGGAGACTCTTTCCTTTGAAGCTTGTCAAGAACCCCGTATTTTATCTATCGTACAAGGCGTTCTTAAGAGTGAAGAGGATGCTTTATCACTCAGACGTGGGAGCAACGTTCTCTTACCCTATGGCGGGGCTTTCTCTTTTCACATTGAAGAAAACGCCTCTTTTCTTATAACAGACCACTTTGCACACTAAACATTATCAAGCTGCTATGAACTTTCTCAAAAAAATCTTTTCCTGGCTTCTTTCCCTATTTGTAGGCCTTTTTATCCTGATTGTAATCCTTGGCATCGGCGCGATTTGGGCGGGGAATAGCTATGCACCTACTTTCATTGCCAACCAAGTCGAGAATTTTACTGATTTCCAATTAACTATCCGTGACCCTTATATGCGGATGCAATCCGGTGAAGTTGACTTCCAAGGCGTAGTACTCAAAAACCCTGAGGATTATCCCCAGCCAGACTTTATTGATGTTAACCAGCTTGCGGTAAAAGTAGAACTTTCCTCAGTATTCACAGACACGATTGTCGTAGACCATGCAGATCTCGACATCAATAACGTCGCCCTAGTTGTCAAAAAAGATAAGACCAGTAATGCTATCAACTTCGTGGATAACTTACCTGTTTCAGGCGGAGACGCTGGCTCCAAACCTAAGAAAAAGAAGAAGAGTGAACCCAAGGAAGCTGCTGGCCCAGGGAAAAGCTTCTTGATCAAGCGCTTAACCGTGAAACTCGGTACCGTAGAAATTGCTGACTATTCCTCAATGACTGCCGTTAAGGAAAAAGCTAAGATCAACTACGAGCGTACCTTTGAAAATGTAGACGACCTTCAAGACGTTGTTGGTCCTCTTGTCACTGACCTACAAGCCAGAGGCATGACCCTATTTGCCAAATATTTTGCAGCTCAAGTGCTCAGTCAACCCCTAGATACCGTTCTTAAGGCAACCGAAGACCTCAGTGGATCCGCCAAAGGCATTGGAGATACTGTTGCTGAAGGTGCCGGAGACCTTTTAAAAGCCATCACAAGCCCATTCTCAAAGGGTGATGATGATTCTAGTAACGACGAATGAGTAAACCTGAAAACGAACTAAACGAAGAGCCGATGGAAGTACCCGTGGAGGAAGAAGCACAACAAGCTGAAACAGTTGATGTTGCCTCACTTCTCAAACAAATAGACCTTCTTCAGGCAGAATCTAACCAGCATCAAAATAACTTCTTACGTGCCCGAGCGGACCTTGAAAACTACCGCAAGCGTGCCGTACGCGAAAAAGAGGCTCTTTATAAGACGGCCTCAACAAAGCTTGTAGAAGAACTGTTGCCAGTGCTTGATAACTTCAAGCTAGGGATTGCATCTGCACATAAACACCCTGAAGCCAATGTGGTTACCGAAGGGTTTGAAATGGTATTTGGGCAGTTGAATAGCTTATTAAGCGCACAAGGGCTGGAAACAATCGACCCTCAAGGCGAAGCGTTTGACCCTAATGAGCATGAGTGCGTTGCGCACCACGCGCACTCAAGCATCCCTGCAGATCATGTTATGGAGGTAGCTCGAGTAGGGTACCGCTTTCATGGTCAACTGCTTCGTGCGGCTACCGTCATTGTATCTAGCGGGCCCGAATCTGCACAACAAGACAAGGAATAATTAATAAATGGCGCAGGAAGACTATTACGAGTTATTGGGAGTGTCGCGCGATGCATCTGCAGCAGACATAAAAAAAGCTTATCGCAAGCAAGCAGTTAAGTACCACCCGGACAAAAACCCAGGGAATAAAGAAGCTGAAGAAACCTTCAAGAAGATCTCTCATGCGTATGAAGTTCTAAAAGACTCTGAAAAACGCGCAGCCTATGACCGCTATGGCCACGCAGCCTTTGAGCATGGCAGTGGTGGCATGGGTGCAGGAGCCGGAGGATTTCATGATCCATTTGATCTTTTCCGTGAAGTGTTTAGCGGAGGTTCTGGCTCAGGTGGCATTTTTGAAGAATTCTTCGGCGGCGGAAGCCGTGGAGGCAACAGCGGTGCGCAGGCAGGTGCTGACTTACGCTATGACATGGAAATCTCTCTGCTGGAAGCAGCTGAAGGGATTGAAAAGGAAATTCATTACCGCCGTGCTGCCTCTTGCGAGCATTGCACAGGGTCTGGAGCAGAACCTGGAAGTAAGAAAACGACTTGCTCAACTTGTAATGGAGCAGGGCAGGTTGTTTCCTCTCGTGGCTTCTTTAGCGTACGCCAACCGTGCCCAACCTGTCATGGTTCCGGAACTCATTTTGAGAAGCCTTGCAGCTCTTGCCGAGGTGAAGGACGCTTACTCCAACAACATAAGCTAACAGTGCGCGTCCCTCCAGGGGTTGACCACGGTTCTAAGCTACGTTCTGCAGGCAATGGAGAAGCAGGCGTGCAAGGAGGTCCAGCTGGCGATCTATATATTGTAATTCACGTTAAGGATCATGACTTTTTTGAACGTCATGGCGATGACTTGTATTGCTCAGTCTCAATCAAATTTACACTAGCCTCTTTAGGAGGAACTATTGAAGTTCCTACGCTAACCGGAAAAGGAAAAGCCACTCTAAAGATCCCCCCAGGGACACAATCTGGCACTACCTTCCGCCTACAAGGCTACGGCATGCCTCATCTCAAAAGCCTCAAAGAAGGGAACCAGTTTGTCCAAGTTACCGTTGAAGTTCCTAAAAAACTTAATGGCGAACAACGCGAAAAGCTAGAAGCCTTTGCGATGGCTTGCGGAGATGTACAAGCTGAAGACACTGAAGGCGGTAGTGGCTTTTTCCAAAAACTAAAAAAGACCTTTGAGTAAATTTGTAAACCAAAAGCTTTTTACCCTAGAGGAAGCGCAAGAGAAACGCCTTGAGTTAAAAAAGCAAGGCAAGACCTTGGTGCTTACCAATGGGTGTTTTGACTTGTTGCATGCGGGACACTTATTCTATTTGAATAAGGCCGCCGAGCTCGGAGATCGTCTGTGGATTGCCCTCAATGGAGAAAAGAGCGTCGCTGCACTTAAAGGGCCAACGCGCCCTGTGCAAGGAAATGAAGAGCGTGCGTATGCATTAGCCTCCCTTGAGTGCGTTGCGGGCATTATTCTCTTTGAAACGCCTAGGCTAGACCATGAGATTCGCATGCTTCAGCCTGATGTATACGCAAAAGCTGGGGATTACTCAATCGATAAGCTTAACCCAGATGAACGCAAAGCTCTTGAAGAAGCAGGCGCAGACATTCAATTTCTTCCCTTTCTAGAAGGGTACAGTACCACCTCTTTAATTGAAAAAATTAGTAAAGCAGCCAACACCTTTTGCTCATGATTAAATTATCCTGCCCCATATCACTCGACGATGCAGAACTTGTAGATGCATGGATTTATGAATCCGAAAGCTCTTCTTGGGAGCTCTTCAGAAAAAAGGTTAATGACCCAACATACTTGCTCTCTGGGTACTTTACCTCTGAGGAAGAAGCGCGTGCTGGCTGGAGTGCGCTGCACGAGGCTTTCCCAAACATAACAGCCGAGCCCACCAAAGAAATCATAGAAGACGAAGATTGGCAAGATGCCTACAAGGCCTACCTTAAGCCCTGGAGCTATCAAGAACTTCACTGGGTACCACTCTACCAAAAAGAAGACTACACGCTGCCTAATGGAGATGTATGCGTGTATGTAGATGCTGGTATGGCGTTTGGAACAGGCACTCATGAAACTACTCAACTGTGTGCCATGCGACTGATGAATTTTTACGAGCAGCACAAGGCAGATAAAGACACCTGCCAAGTTATTGATGCAGGCTGCGGCTCTGGGATTTTAGCGATTTCTGCGGCCAAGCTTGGCTTTAAAAACATTCATGCCTTTGACATCGACCCAGATGCCATACGCGTGAGTGAAGAAAACCTTGAATGCAATGCAACCAAGGGCATGATTTCCCTCGAGACCGCAGGGCTTGACAAAGCGCTCAAAGAGACAAGCGCAGACCTCTTGCTTGCCAACATCCAGACACATATTCTAAAGGAGAATGCAGATGTCTTGCTAAAAGCGATGAAGCCTCAAGGAACCCTTATTCTAAGCGGGATTCTGCTCAGTGAGCAAGTAGGGGTTAAAGAATTATTTGAGGAAAAAGCAAAGACTCTTCCTGGACACTATTCTTTTGATAGCCGTGTTTTAGGGGAGTGGACCGACGTGTGCATCCAGGTGCGCAGCTAAAGACACTAGACTCTCAAAAAACCTACCATAACCCTAGATTAGGGTTGAAACCAAGGGGCCCCTTTTCCAAACTGGGGCTCTTCTAATTGGTAATTACGCTACGATAGACAGACAATGCAAGGGATTCCTCCGATTGAACCGTTCCAGAAACGCCTTAAAGAGCTCGACGAGCTTATGGCTGCTCCTGACTTTTTCCAAGACCAACGCAAAGCCGCAGTCAGTTCCCGAGAACACCAAAAGCTGAGTAGCTTAGTCGCTATGTATGAAGAGCTTGTGCGCACAACCGAAGACCGGGAGGAAAGTCAGCAACTCATTGCAGACCCTGAGTCCGACCCCGATTTACGCACATTGGCTGAAGAGGAATTGCCTTCCTTGGAAGAAAAAGAGCAAGCACTCAGAGAAACCATCCTTGTAGAGATGATTCCCCCAGAGGAGACGGATTCACGCAATACGGTCATGGAAATCCGCGCGGGAACAGGAGGAGATGAAGCCTCTTTATTTGCGGGAGACCTCTACCGAATGTATTCACGTTATGCAGAATCATGCGGCTGGCGGGTAGAGCCTATTAACTCGAGCCCTTCTGAATGCGGCGGATTCAAGGAAATTTCTTTTTTGGTTACCGGTGAAGATGTTTATAAACAACTGAAGCTTGAAAGCGGTGTGCACCGTGTGCAGCGTATCCCTGTAACAGAAGCCGGGGGCCGCATTCATACCTCAGCAGCAACAGTTGCAGTGCTGCCAGAGGCTGAAGAAGTTGACATTGATATTAGCCCTGAGGATCTAGAAATTTCTGTCTGCCGGGCCAGTGGACCAGGAGGCCAAGGGGTGAACACCACGGACTCGGCCGTACAAATTGTGCACAAGCCTACAGGGATGATTGTGACTTGCGCTGATGAGCGCTCTCAACAAAAAAATAAGGTGAAGGCGATGAAGGTCCTACGTTCGCGCTTACTCAAGGCAAAGGAAGAAGAAGAGCGAGCAAAATATGCTGCTAATCGCCGCACGCAGATAGGCTCAGGAGACCGCTCAGAGCGTATTCGCACCTATAACTTCCCTCAAGGGCGCCTAACAGACCACCGAATTGGACTAACCCTTTATAGCCTCCCTAACATTATGGAAGGTAAGCTTGAGGAACTTCTCGAGACCCTACATCGTGAGGATCAGAAAATTAAGGTAGAGGCCATGCTCGAGGATAAAGAAAGCGACAACTAGCTTGTGAATAACCTCTGGATAAGTTCGGAATTTTACGCGAATCAACCCGAATAAGCTTTAAAATAGGGCTATTTTAAGCGGAATAAAGCTGTGAACAACTCTGAATAACCCTTTTAATAAATAACAAAAGCCCCCGGCTGAATAACTCAACCGGGGGCTTTTTAGTAAATTTACCCTTCTACAGGAGTGTATTTTTCATCCAGATCCTGAGCTGCTTTTTGAAGCAGATTATTCGAAATTTCGTTAATTCGATCCGTTGCTGAAGTGATAATCTCTCGCTCCTGCTCAGACAAACCAGGGACATTTTTGCAGAACATGCTCAATGCAACAGCTGGAGAACGAATATCATGAGACATTTGCTCAGCCTTCTTTTTCAAATCAAGAGCATGCTCTCGCTCAAGTGTCTCTTGGATTTCCTTGTTCCGAGAGAACACGAGACCAATCAGGGTTGAGAAGAAGCACATATAGAAAAAGAGAAAAATCTCACTCGCGCTCAAAGTAATAGAAGGTGTTCCATGAAGAAAAACATAGAAACTCGCACCCAAAAGAGCCCCCAGGGGCAAAATGATCACAAAACTCAACCAATCCACCAAGACTGCTAAAAACAAAAGGACCAAAGACATGTTCATCATCCAGAACAAAGAAGCCCCATCTTTAAACAGCATATAAGTAGTCAGGAATGGAAGGCAGTACATCAAAGTAAAATGCCAATACAAAGGTAGCGCCTTTTCTTTTTGTACCCAAAAGTCACTAAAAATTAACCCGCCAGCCAATGTTGCAGCCGCGATACGCAAGATAAGCGTAATACTATTAGTAGGCCCTTCAGGAGACCACATAAAGAAAGGAAGCAAGTACATCAACATAGCACAAATACCAAAGGTAGTATATTGCGCTCCATAAAGCTTCACACGTTTCTGAGAAAACTCACAAAGCCTAGAAAAACTCGGAAGGAAAGATTTAAGCTTTGAATTTGCAAACCAAGAAGGAGCCGGTTGAGCACCTTTTAACACTTGGCCAGATGCATTTGTATCTGTCTGTTCAGACTTTCCTCCCTCTAAGAAATACGCCCCAAAGAAGGTTGCCGCACTGACAAGCATGCTAGGGATAAGACTGTCAAAGCCTGCAAACTCTCCCAGAAGGAATGTCCAAATAAGGAAAGTAGAAAAGCCGCAAACTGCACTGATTAAGAATGTACGGGTACTTGCACGGAGGCCAAAAATCCCTGCAAACAAAGGCACCACAATAACAGGGCCCCAAAAACTCAAGAAGTTCAGGATAATATCGATGATACTCGAGAAAGAAATAGCCGCAACAATCGCAAAAACACCGACACACAAACTAGTCAAACGCGCCACACGCAACTCAGCCTTATCGGAAAGGGCCTTACCACGAATTGGCTTCACAACATCATGAGCAAACGTAACACTCGCAGCGTTTAAGAAAGAGTCTGCCGTAGACATGATAACAGCAAACATTCCTGCAACCGTTAATCCTTTCAAACCTTCTGGAAGAACATTATTGACTACAGCAGGAAATGCTAGAGCTGGGTCTATTCCAGGGTTCATCGCTAAAGCAATGAGGCCAATAAAACCAATTAACAACGCAAAGGGTGCATAAATAATAGCGGCTGTGTACAAAGATTTTTTAATCCGTGCTTCACTGCCTGCCATAAGCAAGCGCTGGGTCGTTACCGGATCTAAGAAAGGAACACTCACGATGACCAACAATGAAAGATAACCCCACATTGTATGAGATTCTTGTATAAGGGCTGTATGCGTAGAAGGGACCGCATCAAACAAGGCCAGCACACCTCCTACCTCACAAAGCCCAACATTGCACACAACAGGAATGGCAATAATGAGGACCAGGAATTGGATAACATCAGTCGCTGTAACTGCACGAATCCCCCCTAAGGAGGCATACACAACAACAATACTTGCTCCTAAAAGAATTCCTGTAGTATGAGGAATATTTAAGAAGTGATCACACAAGTAGCCGATGGAGGCAATTTGCCCACCAATATAACCAATCGACAACAAAATAGAGGCACAACCTGTAATAATTCGCCCAGGCTTTCCATAAAAGCTATGCATGATATCTCCGGCAGAAATCATACCTTTAAATGGTTCCATGCGTGGCGCCACGTATTTAGCTACGGCACACAAACTGAATGAGTTTGCCATCCACACAACCGCAAAAATCAAACCTGCGCTAAATACCTTTTCAGGAATTCCCAAAACATCTTGTGCTCCAATAAAAGAAGCCACGACCGTAGCCAAGATTGCAGAGTTGCAGAACTTATACTCTCCAATCGAGAAATCGCGCATACTGATGACGCCACGACTATTCCAAATCCCTACGGCCAGCGTTAATATAAAATAGCCAGCGACAATGATGATATCTACGTTGCTCATGTGATTGAAAAATGTATTCCTTAATTTTTATTATAAAAGAGTATTATCACAAAAAAAGATGAGCTTGAAATCCAACTTACTCTAGCTTGGCCTGGCAAGAAAAAAGGGGCCAGTAGAGCCCCTTTTAAAAATAAAATTTGATAATCTAAAATCTCCTGGGTCGATTTGCCCCAAATCCGCGATTACGTTTTTTACGCACTGGCTTACTTTCAATCAAAGGATCATTGCGGTAAGCGAACCCGTCAAGCTTCCCTCTAGGGATAGGTGAACCAATAAAGCGCTCAATCTCCTTTAAGAAACTAAACTCATCTGTTGAAAACAATGTATAGGCCTGCCCTGTTGTTGCTGCACGCCCAGTACGTCCAATGCGGTGCACATAATCCTCAGGGTTATGGGGCACATTGTAGTTAATCACATGGCTCACCCCAGAGACATCCAGGCCTCGTGAGGCCACGTCGGTAGCTACCAAGACGTTACAATGGCCTTCTTTAAAGCTCTTGAGGGCTTCCTGGCGTTCGCGCTGGGAACGGTCTGCGTGCATTGTTAGCACTTCGCGCCCTGCTTGAGTGAGCCAGCGTGTAATGCGGTCTGCATCCACTTTCGTCCGTGTAAAAATTAATAGTCGCTCATAGCTAATGGTTTCAAGCAGCGCTGAGAGCAAATCAAACTTCTGAATACCATCAACAGGGTAAATAGCGTGCTCGATCGTCTCTGCTGGGGCTTGGCCTGCTCCCACAGTAACATCCACAGGCTCTGTTAAGGCCCACTGAGAAAGACGGCGAATTGCATCTGGCACAGTCGCAGAAAACAGCAAAGTTTGGCGCTTTTCGGGGCAATAACGAATGATACGACGTACATCTTCGATAAAGCCCATATCCAGCATGCGATCAACCTCATCCAAAACAAGGCATTCAATCGTTTTCAAATGGATAGTTTTCTGGGAAATGTGGTCCAATAAGCGCCCCGGAGTTGCAACAACAATATCAACACCGTCGGCAAGCTTCTTTTTCTGGGGACCATACCCCACCCCTCCGTGCAATAAGGCAATGCGTAACCCTGTATATTTGCCGTAAACCTCAAAATTATCACGAATTTGGTGCGCTAGCTCTCTTGTTGGGGCCAAAACAAGGGCCCGAAGCTTACCCGGCTTTTTCAACAAGGACAATATAGGTAAGGCAAAAGCTGCCGTTTTGCCAGACCCTGTCTGGGCTGAGCCTATAACATCTTGTTTCTCCAATACTACAGGGACCGCTTGGGCCTGAATGGGGGTCGGGTCTGAGTATCCTTTCTCCTCTACAGCCTGGAGAACTTTGGGGTCTAATCCTAATTCCTTAAATTGCATCTATTATTAAAGAAAAGACACCTTATAGAGAAATCCAGAAAAAGCAAAGGATTTTTCAATGTCTTTTAGGAGCCCCTTTGAGATCGCCCTAAAGCCCTTTTTACCATAGACTTGGTTCTACTGAATAATTCACATGGATACCCCTATAAATCTGGAAAATGCGGATGAATACCTAAAGCTTCTTGAGTTAGCTGCTAATGCCACCAAAGAAGCACTCATCATCGCAAAGACACAAACAGGCCCTCAAGAGCCTAGCATTGTGTATACAAACACAGCATTCACTCAAATTTATGGCTATACCCTAGAAGAGGCCCGAGGAAAAGCATTGAGCATTCTTGAGGGAGCAAAAAGCGACCCCGAAACCCAAAAACGCATCACACAGCATTTAACCCTCGGATTCAGCTGCCAAGCTGAAATCGTACACTACACAAAAGAAGGAGAAACCATATGGGTAGAACTCTCTTTGCTCCCCCACTACAGTAATTCAGAAAAAGTAAGCACCTACTGGGTAATAAGTTTACGCCCAATCGAACAACGTAAACATTTTCAAGAACACTTGCTGCGATTATCTGAGCAATTAAACCTTATCCTTCAAAGTGCACCTTTAGCACTATGGATGATTAATGCTGAAGGGGTCTTCAAACTATGTGAAGGTAGTGCCTTAAGAACTATAGGAATAGCACCAGGAGAATGGGTTGATGCATCTATTTTTGAAGTCCATCAGAAACATCCTGAATTCCTTAGCCAAATTCAAAAAGCACTAGCAGGCGAGTTAAACTCAGGAACAGTTAAGATAGGAAGCTCGTACTGGGACAACCATTACTCGCTCATTATAGACGAAGCAAAAGAAACTATCGGGCTTGTCTGGGTATCTTTAGATATTACAGAACGCCAAAAGTCTTTCATAGAACTACAAAAAGCTAAAGAAGAAGCAGAAGCTGCAAGCAAGTCTAAGAGCGAGTTTCTGGCCAATATTAGTCACGAAATACGAACACCTTTGAATGCTATTTTAGGGTTCTCAGAACACCTAGAAAACATTTTAGAAGACTCAAAAAATCAAAAGCTAGCCAAGTCTATACATAAAAGCGGCGACAATCTTTTAAAGATAATTAATAATGTCTTGAACCTATCCAAGATAGAGTCTGGAAAAATTGAACTTATTCTTCAACCGACTTGCCTGAATGAAATCCTGCTAGATATTAAAACACTCTTTCAGTTCCCTTGTGAAGAAAAAGGGCTTACACTAAATCTAAACATAGATAATGCTTATAAAGACTGGGTACTTATAGACGCAACTCGGCTGAAACAAATCTTAATAAACCTAGTAGGCAACGCCGTAAAGTATACAAAAGAAGGAAGTGTAAGCATAACGTTAACAACAAAAAGAAAAACCGAGAACGCACCAACAACAAACATCAATGTAGAAGTCAAAGACACAGGAATCGGGATTGCCAAAGAAGACCAAGCAAAAATATTTGAAGCATTCACGCAAAAGTGCATTCACGCAGATGGAGTAGGGCTAGGCTTAGCCATTGCAAAACGGCTAGCCGCCTCAATGAACGGAGCACTAAGTGTATCCAGTAACTCGGGACAGGGAAGCGTATTTAATTTACTACTAAAAGACGTACAGACATCTTCGTATTCAAAAAATGAATACAGAAAGACCCAAAAAGACCCAAGTCAAATACGCCTCAAGCAAGCAACGGTACTCATCGTAGATGACATCCCGATAAACCATGAAGTAGTCAAAAAGCATTTAAGCAAACAGCCCATTAGCTTCTTAGAAGCATTTCATGGAGAACAAGCCCTGGAGACAATAGCCAAAACGAAGCCAGACATTATACTACTTGACTTAAAAATGCCTGTAATGGATGGCTATACCCTAGCACAGCGGCTAAAAGAGGATGAGGCCTTAAGAAGCATCCCCATAATCATTATGAGTGCCCACGCACTCAAAGAAGACGAAGCTTCATTCAAAGAAATGAACATAGAAGGCTTCCTTCACAAGCCTGTCAGCCAGGCTCAACTGCTCAACAGTCTTAGCCAATACATAGAAGACACCTCTAAGCCCAAGCCATACCCCAAGAAGACCAAAACAAAGCAACTACCTTCCAGTATTAGCAAAGAGGCAACTGAAAGCCTCATACAGACCCTAACGGGAGACCTGCTCAAAAACTACGAGGAGATCGAAGGCTCCTTTATCATCGGAGATATCCAAGCCTTTGCTCAAGCCATCCAAAAGTTGGCAGAAACGATCCCCCAAACAAGCTTAACGGCATTCTCTGAGGAACTAATAGAGCACATTGATAGCTTCGATTTAAGCCTTATCGAGCAAACACTCAAAAAGTACCCTCAACTCATCAAAGAGATCCAGGCCACCTTAGCTGGAAACAGCCACCATCAGTAGGCTGATATCTGCAGGGCTCACCCCACTAATACGACTAGCCTGAGCCAAAGTGCGTGGACGAATATCCGCTAATTTCTGAGCACTTTCATTGCGCAGACCCTGAATCTTCCCAAAATCCAAGGATTCAGGGACTTTAATGCGCTCTAGGTGCTTCATTTTTTCGATATGTTTCATTTCGCGCTCGAGATAGCCTTTATAGCGGACTTGATACAAAACCTCATCAATGACAGACTGAGACTGGATCGCGAGCATTTCTGGGAGCTCTGGGCTTGAATCTATAGGCGCACGTCGGATCATTTCACCATAAGTACCACCTTTAGTCTTCTCTTTCTCTAGCTGGCCTACCCATTTCTCAATAAGCGCCACCTTCTCCTGCACACGCTTGAGGCGGCCTGAGGGAAGTAGGCCTAAGCGCTCTACATGCTCTAGCAAGCGTAGCTCGGCACTCCCATGATTAAACAATAATCGATATTCAGCGCGACTTGTAAACATCCGATAGGGCTCTTGGGTACCCTTTGTAACCAAATCATCTATAAGAACCCCAGCATAGGCCTCATTACGGCCAAGCACTAAGGGATCTTCACCCCGGACCTTCAGTACGGCATTAACCCCAGCAATCAAGCCCTGGACTGCTGCCTCTTCATACCCAGAGGAACCATTAATTTGCCCTGCAAAAAAGAGCCCCTCCACCTTCTTAGATTCTAAAGAGGGGTATAGTTGCGTAGGCAGGGCAAAATCATACTCTACAGCATAGGCTGGACGCAGCATTACCGCATTCTCTAAGCCCTTGATACTTCTCAACATAGCAATCTGTACCTCGAAGGGGAGACTAGTAGAAAACCCATTAATATACCACTCATCTGTGTGGCGCCCTTCTGGCTCAAGGAATATACGATGCACCTCTTTACTAGAGAACTTTACAAACTTATCCTCAATACTCGGGCAATAACGAGGGCCTTGCCCCTGGATCTTATCCTCCCCCTGACAATAAAGTGGGGATAAGTGCAAGTTATCCTCACCAATCTTCTTGGTCTCTGAGGTAGTTTCGGTAATCCAGCAAGAAATCTGATCACTTCCAGGAACCCAGCCTAATTTCTCTTGACCGGGATGTTCCACGTGGAACATATCTTCATTTTCTTCTCGAGTATCGTGGAACGCAAAGAATACCGGGTCTTCATCCCCCTTTTGCTCCTCACACTGAGAAAAATCGATGCTAGACCCCAAAATACGCGGTGGAGTCCCTGTTTTTAGGCGCTGAAGCTCAATACCAGCCTCCATAAAGCTTGCAGAAAGCCCTTTTGCAGAAAAATCGCCCATACGCCCACCTTCATTCTTATTCTTACCCACATGCATGAGCCCCCTCAAGAATGTTCCTGTAGTAACCACTACGGTCTTAGCGTAAAAATCTATCCCTAAATTCGTCCTAACCCCAACAACACTGCCATTTTTATAGATTAGTGTGTCCACCATCGCTTGAAACAGTGTCAGATCCTCCTGAAGCTCAATGAGATGCTTCATTCTGAATTGATAGGCCTTTTTATCACATTGAACCCGAGGGGCCTGCACTGCTGGCCCTTTTGAGCCATTCAGGAGGCGAAATTGTATTGCAGTAGTGTCTGCGGTCATAGCCATAGCCCCACCTAGTGCATCAATTTCACGTACAATATGCCCTTTTGCCTGACCTCCAATTGCAGGATTACAGCTCATTTGAGCAACGGTATCAATATTGCCTGTCAATAAGAGGGTATTTGCCCCCATACGTGCAGCCGCTAAGGCTGCTTCACAACCCGCATGGCCTGCACCACAAACGATAACTTCATAAGGCGCCTGAGGGCCAAACTTGAGCTCTTTATTCATAAGTTGCTTACAATCAATTATTTACCTATGCAGAATTCTCCAAAAAGCTTATCCAAGATAGCCTCATTATCCACCTTCCCTACGATAGCACCCAAAGCCTCAAGCGCCTCACGCAACTCACAAGCCATAAGCTCCTGCGAAAGCCCTTGGCGTAAATGCTGAGCTGCAGACTCTAAAGCAGCCTTAGCCTCACGCAAAGCCGTAGCATGGCGTGTGTTTACGACCAGGGTGTCTGAGTCCGGAATAATGCAGTCAGACTCTAGGGTCTTGGCTAGCGTTTCTCTAAATGCGTTAAGGCCTTCACCTGTCTTTACAGAAATACGTACGTGCGGACAGTCAGGTAAAAATGTACTACAAATAGCACTACCTTCTAAATCAGTTTTGTTTTCTACAACCAAAGTATTCGTTGGCTTAAATAAGTGCCACGCCTCTTCAGGTAAATCTGGCAAGGCATTAGCACTGTCTATAACGACTAAGAAGAAATCTGCAGACTTCATCTTTTCTAAAGTTTTCTCAATCCCTAATCGCTCTAATCCTGAGGATTCATCATGCAATCCGGCCGTATCGACAATATTAATACAGTAAGGCCCAGCCATAATGCGCTCTGAAATAAAGTCTCGCGTAGTACCAGGTATATCACTGACAAGGGCGCGCTCCTCACCTAAGAGGGCGTTCAAAAAGCTACTCTTTCCAGCGTTAGGTGCTCCTACAATAATAGACTGAACACCTTCATTAAGAAGCCTGCGGTAACGACTGGTCTGAGCTAAAGTCTCCAGTGTAGAAGCTAAATCTTCAATACGCTTTAGCAGGCGCTGTACGTCTTCTTCAGGGAGATCCTCCTCAGGGAAATCAATATAAGCCTCTGTCCAAGCGATAGCCTCCAGAAGGGATTCCGAAAACTCATTAACAGCCTTACCTAAGGCCCCAGAAAGCTGCTTTTTAGCATTACGTAAAGCCTTGCTACTTCTTGCGTGGATAAGATCTGCTACGGCCTCAGCCTGAGCGAGGTCTATCTTTCCAGCAACAAAAGCGGTACGGGTAAACTCTCCAGGCTCAGCAAAGCGGCAGCCCCGAGCAACTAAGTCCTCCATCAACAATTGGACAATTAGCGGATTCCCGTGCGGGAAGATCTCTAACATAGGCTCGCCAGTAAATGAGGTCTCTTGAGGGTAGAGCAGGTAGACGACCTGGTCGATTTGCTCCCCAGAAAGCCCTCGATAATAACCTAAAGTTGCATAACGCTCTCTGGGAGAGCTAGTTAAGGCAAAAACCTGCTGAGCTAAGTGCTCACATAGCGGGCCACTTACACGAATAAGGGCAATAGCAGACTCTCCCGGGGGGGAAGCTAAAGCAACAATGGTCTCTCCTAAAGGCATAGAGGCTTTTTATGGAGAACCTCTTCGCAACAGGCAAGCGTCTTTTTACGTGCCTGCTTGAGCAAAACGCCTCATCCCTAGAGCGATGAGCCCTTTCTGGGGGCTCAGGAGCCAAGCCAGGGCAAAAATACCTCCAGCGACCACCACCATAGCCCCAGCAATAGAGCAGTTGAGCCATGTGGCTAAATGCAGACCCAAAAGGGCATAACACAAGGCAAAGAACACACTCAGCAGTAAATGCACAGGGAGACGATCTGAGAGTAATCCGGCTGTCGTTCCTGGAAAAATCAGCATAGCAACGACAAGAATCGCCCCGACAGACTCAAACCCTGAGACAATAGCGAGTGAAACTAGAATCATGGTTGCGTAATGAAAAAGGGTAGGGTTGATCCCTAAAGAACGTGCTAGGCCTGCATCAAAGGCAGTCACTTGTAGTTCCTTATAAAACAAACTTATAAACAGAAGAATGAGCATAAATACCCCCCCCATGCGAACAACCGAAAGTGGAGCAAGGGCTTTACCTGCGACGACCAAAGGCTCTTCATAGGCGATAAAGGCAATCTCTCCGTACAAGACACATTCTTGATCTAAATCAACCTGGTCGGCAAAACAAGCCACCAAAATAACACCTATGGCAAAAAGAGTAGAAAAGGTTATGCCAATAGCTGCATCTGGCTTAATGCGTGAGTGCTTATGAATAAACTCTATGATTACGCTTGTAAGTAAGCCTGCGAGCACAGCGCCTACAAACATAGGCAAGGTTCCCGTAGAACGAGTCACTAAGAACGCAAGGACAATACCCAAAAGAATAGTATGGCTAATAGCATCTCCTACTAAAGCGAGCCTCCTGAGAATAATAAAATTACCAATTAAACCACAAGATGCAGCAACCAAAAACCCCATCACGAGTATCCATAAGCTACCTTGCTCGTAAGGAGGCGTCCAAGGCTGGAATAAAAAGCTAGTCCAGTCAAACGGGGGAATTAAGTTACCGATCGTCTCCATAAATCTTTAGCCCCTCTTCAATGTCTTTAGCACTGGGAATTAATTTCCCATGCGGATCCTTATTGGGAAAATTAAGCCGTTCTTCGAGTTGTTTGACAATTTCTTCGCCTAGCAAGTGCTCAATACGTTCAGCATCATCATGCACATGATCAGGAGCGTAGTTAGCCTCGAAAGTCAAATAAAGCTCCCACAAGCGGTGATTGCGTGTGATTTGACAAGCACGATGCCACCCCTCAGGAGAAAGCTTCATGACTTTTAAGCTTCTATCTTCAAAATGAGCCCAGCCTTTTCGCTTAAGCACCTTTACATCTTGAACAGCCTCAGCAAACGATTGTTTACGAAAACGAGCGAGGGCCTCTAATGCTACTTTTCTTTTCTCAAATTTAGTATCTTCGAGCATACGATAGATAGCCTTCAACGTATTCTCTCCTTGAATACGACTACGGTAGCGATAGCGCCTCCATATCCGAGGGAAAACGCCATACTGAGGGCCAAATAGAAAGGCTAACAAGAAAATCGCCCCTGCGCCCACAACCATAAATGGCCCTGTGGGTAGACGGCTGCCCAAGAAAGAGAAAAAAGCACCCAGCAACCCAGAAAGCATTCCGAGCCCAGAAGCAAAAATTAGAAGATGGTGCATTCGGTCCGTGAGTAAGTAGGCCGCTGCTGCTGGAGTAATCAACATAGCAACAACAAGCACAGCACCTGTAGCTTGCAGCGCAGTCACTACAGAGAAGGTCAGCAAGAACATTAATGCGCCAAATAAAAAAGAGACAGGAATGCCACTTGTTCTAGAAAAGTCCGGATCAAAGCTAGAGACTAAAAGCTCTTTATAAAAGAGAACCACAAATGTAATCGCTAAAATGGCAACGATTGCCAAAAGCAGCACATCTTGCTCAGAGAGGGCTGAGGCTTGCCCAAAAAGAAATTTATCAACACCTGCCTTTCCTTCGATATTAAGACGCTGAATCATAGTAATCAGACAAATCCCAACGGCATAAAAGCTTGTCAGGATAATACCCAATACACTGTCTTCACGAACAGTAGTTGTACGTTTAATCCAAGAAACACACAATAAACCTAAAAGACCTGCAAGTGCGGCCCCAAAAAACATCGTCCAAGGGTTTTTATACATCCCCCATAAAAACCCCAGAATAACACCAGGCAATACACAATGAGACAAAGTATCACCTACTAATGCCAAGCGGCGTACCACCATAAATGCTCCAAGCAAGCCACAGTTGAGGCCTAATAGCAAACATGCCACTACTGCTAAACGTACGGCAGGGTCTTGAAAAGAAAAGAAACGGTCAACCTGAGCTCCCATCGGAGTACCTTGCAAAGAAACATAACCAAGGCCTAATACTCCAAAGAGGACTACAAAAAATGAAAGGACTTTAGTTTTCACTTTAGGGAGACTCCAATTTGTCTTCCGAGGCTTGCTGCGCATCGGCTGTTGCAACTTCTGTTAAGATATTTAATCGGCCTCCATAAACCTTATGCAGGTTCTGCTGTGTGAATACTTTCTCCGTAGGACCAAAATCCACTAAGCGCATGTTCAGCAACAAAAGAGTATCAAAGTATTTACGAGCGGTTGTGACATCATGGTGCACAACAAAAAGCGTTTTGCCTGCGTCTTTCAATTCGCGTAGCAACTCAATAATTGCAAGCTCTGTAGCAGCATCTACTCCAGCAAAAGGTTCATCCATAAAATAGAGATCACTTTCTTGAGCTAGAGCACGTGCTAAAAACACACGCTGCTGCTGACCACCGGATAGATTACCTATTTGACGATCTGCTAAATCTGCCATCTTAAGCTTCTCTAAACACTCGTAGACAGCGTCTCGGTCCTTTTTCCCCGGACGACGTATCAGCCCTAAGCGTTTATAACGCCCCATCATCACCACATCAAAAACACTGACAGGAAAATCCCAATCAACAGATTCTCGCTGGGGGACATAGCCCACCCGAGTAATGGCCTTGTGAAAGGGCTGCCCAAAGAGTTTTACCCACCCATGACTAGGAGGAACCATCCCCATAATTGTTTTGATAAGCGTAGATTTGCCTGCTCCATTAGGCCCCATAACGCCCACAAGACACCCAGGATCAACAATTAAGTCTACCCCATACAACACAGGCTGCCGGTGGTAAGTCACCGTAAGATCGTGGATTTCAAGAGGAGCTGCAGCGTTCTTTTTCGTCACGCAAAATATCCTACTCAGGTCTCTTCGAACTTCCTTCCAAATAAGTCTTCAATTTCATTTAAGAGCTTATCTGAGTTTTCTCCAACCGCTTTAAAGTTAAGCTTCGAGCCTTCTCCAGCTGCAAGCATCATAAGGCCCATAATGCTCTTCCCATTAACTTCTTCCCCATCTTTTTCGACCCACACATCTGTTTCGTTGTACTTATTCGCAACACGAACAATCATAGCTGCAGGTCGCGCGTGAACTCCCATCTTGTTCTTAACGACAAGCATGCGACTTTTTTCATCACAAGAAGGATTTTTATGCATGGCAATGAAGGGAGCTTATTGAAAATAGGGTGCTACTTATAAGAGCGTTGTTACCCCTCTGAACAAGACCAGTGTTCATGGGTGATGTCAAGCTGATTCCCTTAAGCATAAACCTTTCATAAAATACCACACTTTCATTATTTTTTAAATACCTATACTTTCTCCCTTTACCTAAGACCTTAGAGTAACTAAAACCATAACTCATTTTTCATTTAGGATATGAACAGAGTCTATATCAAAACCTATGGTTGCCAGATGAATGAGCGCGATTCCGATGCGGTTGCTGCACTATTACGTGGACGTGGCTATACGATCATCAATGACGAAAAAGAAGCTGATATTATACTCCTAAATACTTGTAGTGTCCGCGACCAAGCAGAACAAAAAGCCATCGGGAAAGCAGGGCACCTCCTAAGACGTAAGCGCAAGAACCAGAAGTTTGTTGTAGGTGTCATGGGCTGTATGGCTCAGAATAGGGGACAAGACCTCTTGGATAGCTTACCCGATCTTGACCTTGTAGTCGGGACCCAAAAGTTCCACCAAGTGCCGGATCACCTAGATAATATTATAGCCACTCTTAATGGACAGGGCCCTAAACCAAGCCCTTTAGTAGATTTAGAGGAAGAAGAAGACTCCCAAAACACTATACGAGATCACAATCTTGAAAGCAGACAAGTTTCTGCTTTCGTCTCAATCATGCAAGGCTGCAACATGAATTGCACCTACTGCATTGTCCCCACTACACGAGGCCGAGAGCGTGCACGCCCCATTCCTCATATCCTAAAAGAAGTTGAAGAACTTGCAGCCAATGGAACCCGTGAGGTAACCTTGCTTGGTCAAATTGTAACAAGCTATGGCCGAAGAGAGATTCCCTTTAAAGACGGTAAGAGTCCTTTTGTACAACTTCTTGAGCAAGTCAGTGAAATTGAGGGGATTGAGCGCATTCGCTTTACCTCTCCTCACCCAAGAGGCTTTAAACAAGACTTGATCGAGGCCTATAGTCGCTTACCTAAACTTTGTCCTTACGTTCACTTGCCTTTGCAAAGTGGTTCTCAAAAGATACTCAAGGCCATGAAACGACCCTACAGCCCAGAGCGCTTTAAACAAATTGTGGATGACCTGCGTGCGCAAGTTCCTGGAGTAACATTTTCCACAGATATTATTGTAGGGTTCCCCGGGGAAACAGATGAAGACTTTGAGCAAACACGAGCTCTTTTCGAAGCCGTTGCATTTGAAATGGCCTTTATCTTCAAGTATAGCGAACGCCCGAATACAGAAGCAGAAGGCATGAGCGAACAAGTCAGCCAAGAAGTCAAAGAGCAGCGCAACCAAATCTTGCTCGATATTCTTCATAAAAACTCTTTAAAGCATAATGAATCGCTCATAGGGACTATTCAGCAAGTTCTTGTTGAGGCCCCTGCCCGCAAAGGAGAGGGCTGCTTTGCGGGACGTACGCCTGGTTACCGGAAAGCTATTTTCCCCGCAAGTGAGCGTCTGATTGGAGAACTGGTTCCTGTTAAAATAGAGAGAGCGACCACCAGTTCTGTTTTTGGGTCTCTAGTCTTAAGTGGGGTGGAAGAGCCTACCCAGGAATTAACACCCCTAGAAGCCCTCGCTAATTAAGAGATTGCCTCAGGCTGGCCATACGATTTACAAAAACCTATGAGTCTATACGCTGCCACACTAGCCCTTGCGACTTTTCTACTCCTTTTAGGTGGCCTACTCCTCTGGAATGGGACCGCTGTAAAAACGAATGCAATGCGTTTTTTGCGTTCAGACCAAGCAGCCTGGATCACATTTGGTGGGAGCGGCATTTGGTTTTTGTGGACCATCTTACACTTGAGTGAAGCTGACTTTGGCACCTATAAGCTATGGCTGTTCCTTTTCTTTGGGGCCCTGGTCATTACTTCATTTTTTCATGTCAAAGACTTCCTCTCTGTACGGGGGCTAGCCGCACTCACTCTTTTATCCTCTTATGAGCTGCTAGAAGTAGCTTACTTCCAAGAACCTCAAAGCCGACTATTCTTCGTGAGCTTCATTTACTTGTGTGTGATTCTCGCACTCTTTTTGGGCAGCCTGCCCTTTTTGCTGCGCAATTTCTTCGAATGGCTTTTTCACACAAAAACACGCCCTCGTGGATTAGGAATTATTTTAGGCGGCTATGGAGCACTGCTAGCATTCGTAGCCCTCAACACATACTAAAACATGAACAACAACGCAAAAAGCACTGGACTTCTCTTTTTGATCTCAGGACCTGCCGGAAGCGGAAAAACCACACTATGTCATCGACTCATTGAAGACCAAGTCCCCCACGTACAACGAGTTGTCACTGCGACCACACGTTCACCGCGCAAGGGTGAAATAAACAACAAAGATTACCACTTTTTTTCTGAAGAAGAATTCACCCAAAAAATCAAAGAAAACGCTTTCTATGAATATGCCCAAGTCCATGGAGCGCATTACTACGGGACAGTAAAGCAAGAAATACGCGAACAGCTTGCTAATGGCATCGACCTACTCATCAATATTGATGTTCAAGGATTCAAATCTTTTTGTGACATTGCTGAAGAAGATCCGTTCCTAGATAAACATCTTGTGAGCGTCTTCATCCTTCCCCCAAACCTAGATGTTCTAAAAGAACGTCTAACAAAGCGTAACTTGGACCACCCTGAGATTATTGAGCGCCGGCTTAAAACCGCGGAGGAAGAAATTTCTCTACACGATCAATACGATTACTGCATCCACACCAAAACACGCGATGAAGACTTCGCTACCTTCTTAGATATCTATAAAAAAGAAAAATCGAAAGTTCGTGCTTAGGACAACAGTGCTTCGAGCGCTTTCTTATCGAGCTTGCCTTTTTCATCTAGGGGCACTTCTGGAACACGTATCCACTTCTTAGGAATTTTATAGGGGGCTAAGCGTTCTTTAAGGAAAATTTTTAATTTCTCTTCACTCAAAACAAATTCACTTTCGTAAATGGCCACAACACACTCTCCCCATTGAGAGTCTTTCTGGCCAAGGATGTGTACACCCGAAACTTCTCCTGAGCTCATAATGGCAGCTTCAACTTCCCAGGGGGCTACTTTTTCTCCACCGGAAATAATCAATGTGTCGACACGACCCTGAACAAAAAGATCCCCAGTCTTGTTCATAAAACCAGAATCTGAAGTTTTTAACACATCTCGAAACTCTGGAACCTGTGGATAGTACCCGTAAAAAAGAGATTCTGAACAGACTTGAATACGCCCTGACTGGCCCGCCGACAATGAGCCACCCTGCGAGTTGGTTATAGCCAAATCCATCCCGGGTAGCTGTTGCCCCAAAGAATTGTTCCCACTCAAAAAAGTGTCAGGCATAGAGAGGGAAACCATGGAGGCTGTTTCTGTCATTCCATAAGTGAGCCCTACAGGAATGTTCTGTTTACGCGCCTCACTCAATAGTGATGCAGCAGTAGGTCCTCCACCCAAAAAGACAGCCCGAAAAGAACGCAGCCAAGAAACAGCCTCTGGCTTTCCTAGCAAATCTTTAAGCTGTTTGCCCACCAGAGATAGCACATAGACATCTTCCTCTAGAGCAGGAAGATCATCCTTAAGCTCTAAAAAGAGAACATGCCCCTTACTTATAAAGGCACGAACAATAGGCATCAAGCCGCTGACATGATAAAGCGGTAGTACATTGCAAGCATTCAAGGGATTCTCCCCAAATAGGCTTAGCGTTGCTTGAGCAGAAGCTGACAGCGTGCGCCAATTGTGTATTGCAAAACGAACTTTGCCTGAAGACCCTCCTGTAGGGATATGAATATAGCCTGAACGCGTTGCCACATCAGGAAGACGAACTGAAGAGAAATGCCCCCATAAATTTTCATCACCCCAAATAAGATCAGGCTTTAGATCTTCTGCCACTTGAGCCCACTCTTGCGCCCCCCAGTTTGGATTGCCTAAAAAAATAGCAACTCCTGTTTCTACTGCTGCAAAAAATGCTGCAACAAAGTGAATAAGATTAGCTTCAACTAGAAGTACTTTTGGGTCATTTACTTTTTTCTTTATTGAAATAAGTTCTTGGCGGTACTGCTCATAAAGACCTAGCAATTCAGCCGGAGAAATTCCTGAGATTAGCGATGCGTGTGTATTTAAGCGAGGGAGTTCCATAGCGCATCTTCTTTAGCAGCGATAGTATTACAATTCATAGCAGGTTCTAATTGATGGAAAGAAAGCGGGCCCTGATCAAGAAAAGCCAAAGTCCCCAGCCCCAAAGCAAAAGACTGAGATTTAGCACCTAAACGGAGTAATGATTGCAATCCTACAGAAGTTTCAAAAATAGAGGAGTACATATACTTCACAGGGTTATTCGCACACCAACCTTGAAAAGGCTTCATAAAACCGAAAAGAGAAGGCTTAATAACAAAGACTCCCATAAAGCCTAAATCAGTAAAACGCTTCACAGCCTCTAACGATCGCACCGCTTCATCCAAAGCAAGCGTTGTCTTAAAATTTTTAGCACAGTCGAACAAGCACTCTTCACTGCCTTCAGGAAGAGGCTGTTCAAAAAAATCAATTTCATAGTCTTCAAGCAAAGTCATCCAACTGAGTAAAGATTGCTGCGTCAGTGCACCGTTAGCATCTAACCTTAACTTTGCTGAATGGGTTTTTGCAAGAGCTACTAGCTCTTGAAATACAGCTTGTTCTTGTGCGAGCGGCTGGACACCCACCTTCCACTTTATAATTTTATAGCCTTCATTTAATAAGCGCTGTGCTTTCACCAGTACATCAGGCCCAGAAGAAAGCAAACCGGCTATAAGTATCTTTTTTTCTGAAAGAGAAACTTCCTCTAGAGAGCTCAAAGCACTTTCATAAGCGAATTGAGTCGCTGGAAGACTAGAGGGGATTTCTGGCGTAGGGTTTTTACAAAAAGCAAGTGCCCCCTCAAAGCTTTCTGTCCCTAACTCAGGGAAACAAACAATATCTCCGTAACCTACATTTCCATTTCCTTGGAGTCTCAGGATAATCCCTCTACGAGAACTCAACGAACCTTTGCTTGTTTTCAGTGGGTGTTTGAAATTCAAAACATAAGGCCGGTAGTCAAAATTCATGATATCTAATTCCAGGCTAAAAAGAAACGGTCGCGTTTATTAAGATCCTCGAAAGAGTCTGTTTTTGAGTAACCTAAAGCTTCTGCTTCTTGCTTCAGGCGTTCATGATGGGCAATCCCTGTTTCTAAAGCTAAACAAGCACCTTCATCTAAATAAGAACGAGCTTCACTAAGGATGTGCAACAAATCAGCTATGCCTTCCTCAGGGGAAACCAAAGCTTCATAAGGGTCTGCATGCTTAACCTCAGGGCTTGCAGCCTCCCATTCTTCTTGAGTCAGATAAGGAGGGTTACTCACGATTAAATCAAAAGTACCTGTGACTGATTCAAACCAACTACCTTCTAAAAGAGTTAACTGTTCTAGAAGATTATTTTGCTGAGCATTTTCATGAGCTAAAGATCTTGCCTCTGAACTACGCTCTACCGCAACTACTGCTGCAGCACTATATTGATTTGCTAAGGCTAAAGCCAAGGCGCCTGTGCCTGTGCCTAAATCCAAAATACGCTTAGGCTCTACTTTTTGCTGCACTAAGAGCTCTACGAGTTCCTCAGTTTCTGGACGGGGAATCAATGCTCGTGAATCTACCTTTAGCGTAAGTCCACAGAAAGGGACCTCTCCTAAAAGATACTGCAAAGGCTCTCGCTTACCACGACGAGCGACCAAAGGCCTAAGTTCGTCAAGAAGCTTAGCAGACATAGGCTTATCAAACTCTAGATACAGGTCTAAACGACTACAATTGAGCACATGTGCGAACAAGAGCTCTGCATCTAGGCGCGGGCTTTCAATACCTTTTCCCTCAAAGAATGCCGTAGTCTTTTTTAAAACTTCTAAAAGCGTATCCACTTATGCTTTATGGCTAAGATCCTTCTCTTCTAACGCAGTGTTATGTGAATGAATCATCTTCCACTGGCCATCTTCTTGCTTAACAAAGATACGCGTAAAGCGATAGCGTCCATCAATGTCGGCATTTTTGCGTGAGAACTTCAGGCGAAGCACTCCTGTTATAAAGCCCATGTTCCCCTCCGTGCGACCTTCAGCAGATTCCATCTGGAGCGTGTCAATAGAAAGCTCCCCGGCACGGGCCTCATCCACAAAGAAAGATTTAGGCATCATAATTCCCTGGGCATTATAATGGACAAAGTCCTCAGCCATAATATCCCCTGCGTGCTTCCATTCACCACGTTCACTTGCCTGGAGCCACTCGGCATGGGCTTTTATAATAGTTTCAGTATCAGTATCTTGAGCGGTTACTTGAGTCATTGTACTTAAAAATAAGAGAGTTAAAAAAGTTAGTTTAGCTTTCATTACTTAATTTAAACGCCTTTTATCAAAGTGTTTTGAACATGCACGACACGCCACTGGCCTTCTTCTTTTGCAAAAACACGTGTTGAACGAATTGTTTCTTGGTCTCTCACATTGCCGTCCCAAGTAATTTCAGCGTTTATGATCTCACCTACAATGGCTACATCTCCGTACATGCGTACATTCGTTTCCGCAGAATCATAAGAACGCACTAAAAGCTTTCCTGAGCGCACAATATCGAGATGCCCCTGCTTGTCCCTTTCCTTACCCCAAGCATTGTAAATAACCAAATTGTCCGAAAGGAGTTGATCCAAAACCACGTCGTCACCCGCCTTAACCGCACGACCTAACTCTTCTGTTAATTGCAATATTTCAGACTCTGGTGTGTTTTGGCCAGCTACGGCAACAAAAGGAACATTCAGTAGGCCCACCAAGACCCACAAGGAGCAATACTTCATCATCTTCATAACAGAGGCTAGCATAGGCTGTCCCCCAGGAAGGTGTCTAGCCTGTTATCACCGTGTATTGGGATAGCCATAAGCGCCAGGCGCCCTCTTCATGGATAAAGGTTCGTGCAAATCGAACAACTTCGGGTAAAGGCTCTCCGGCAAAAAGACCTTTGAGGTGGAGCTCTCCAATCACAACACGCGTGTCTTCATACACATAAGCCTCTACGGCTTGGTGCTCATAGCGCTCGAAACGAATAGCACCTGATGCCACCGTATTGAGAAAGTCCTCCTTGCCCAAGACCATTCCATTAACCAAACATATGATAATAGAATCCGAGAAGAGAGGGCTCAAGTCTTCCACATTCCCTAGAAGGGCTGCTTGAGCGATCTCCTCATTACGATCAACAATTTCTTGTTCTGCGGGAGTCATGGCTAATCTAAGTTTTTAGCTAGTCGGCAGGGCCTGAGCCTTAGTCACATGAAACAATGCTACACGCCAAGCATCGCCCTCTTTGACGAATATACGGGTAAAACGAAAATCTCCGGCAACAGTCTTATCTGAGCGCATCGCCTCTACATGCGCAAGTCCGGTAGCCACAGAAATATCTCCATAGTCCTGAATATCCATAGAGTCTATTTCATAAGTATTGAACTTTAACACTCCAGAACGTAGGTCCTGAAGGAACTCTTCTTTGCTTAAAGCCTTTCCAAAAGGGTTATTGTGCACATGACTTTCACTCAACAAAGCAGCCGCAGTATCCCAATCACTTTCAAGATAAGCATTCACGATCTGGTGATTCAGGGCAGCAATCTCTTCCTTTGTTGTCGAGGAATGCTGGCACATTCCGCAACAATCTGCCCACAAAGGATTGATTATCAATAAAGCACTAAAAAGGAATAGACACAGTTTTATAGATTTCATAGCGGTTGTCATATTGGATCTTGTCTTGAAAAAGGTCCAGCACTGAAACCGCCTATCTATTTATACCATATTAAGAATAAAAAAATATCAACAGAGGGCCTAAAAACTGAAACAAGCGTTGACCGTTATCTACAGATTCGCGTTACTTTATTAAAGGCTTCTGAAAATCCACTGTCGAAAAGTCTTTTTGACACACATGAAGGAACTCATTCTTGGCAAAATTCCTCCTCACTTTTCACCTAATGAACATCAGCCCATAAGTCCTAGCTGTTTCTTAGGAGCCGAAGCGCTATACCCTGAGTGGGAAAAACTTCCTTTTGTCTCTGATCCTCTCTCAGCCCCTGATTTGCTCAAGAAAACGGCGCTAGAGGCTAACGCTTATTTTTCATCTTTATTAGAAGAATACGCAGATACTCTAAACTCAACTAACCAGACTGAGCTTTCCCTAAAATTCTGGAAAGTATTCTTGGGCCCTTGGCTATCCCATATTGTACATAACGTCTTACAAAAATATATCTATGTACAGGCCTTTCTTGAAAAGCATAAGGCAGAGCAGTTCGTTGTGCACCTCCCGCCCTCCGAAATAGATTGGAACTTCATCAATGAAAACGATTTTTTCTTCAGAGGGACTCTAGGGAGCTATTTTAATGAATGGCTTTATTCTCTCATCATAAGATCTTTAAAACCCAAAAACTTAGAATTATGCACTGCTCCTCTCAAAGAAATAAATATCCCCACCCAACAACCACGGAGCGCTTCATTCATTAAAAAACTACAATACAGGGTCAGATGCCCAGAGCTTGCAGGAGCTGGCATGTTCTCTCGGGTCATACTGTCTTTAGTCCTTTCCTTAAAGAGACCCATTCAAGAGCCCCCGTTTGTACAAAATACAACCACAGTAAAAAGCGACTCCCTGCTTCAAGTCATGTCTTGTGTTGCAGCCTTAAGCACCCCTAAGGCTTTCAAACAAATCAGCCTGCCCAGCCAATCATTTACTAAAGGTAAAATAAGGCTCGCCGGGACTTCTCTCACAGGGAGCGACGAGATAGCCCGCCTTAATTATGCTTACGCTTATGAGAACGGTGAAGTTCTCCTTCCATCCCAACATGGTTGTTACTATGGAACTGCTGATTGCGATGACTTCCGAGGCGCGCTAGAATATACTTTTGGCCACTTTATCTCCTGGGGATGGACTCACCCTTCTTATTCTAGGCAATACAAAATGTCGATTATCCCCCTTCCGAGCCCAAAGCTTTCACGGGGTGGGTCCTTCTTTCTTCCAAAAAGACGAAAAAGGATACTCATGATAGGCGCCTCTACGCACTCTAGCGATTTACGTATAGAGAGCAGGCCCAGAATGGAACAGTTACTTAAGTATAGGCAAGATAAGCTAAGCTTCATGCAAGGCCTCTCCCAAAAAAACCTAGAATACTTTACATACAAACCCTACTTTATTTCCGGAGACGGTTTCCTTGGAGATGCTAGCTACATTCGCAAAAACGCGCCTCATATTAAAATAGAAAGCAACCAATCCCTTGGATCTCTGATAAAAACGACTAAAATTGCCATCCTTGATCACCCAGGAACCTCTTTTTATGAAATGCTCGCGGCCAATATCCCAACGATTGGGTATTGGGATCCAAAGTCATGGAAAATGAATAAAGAATCTGAGGCATCATTCATGCCACTGCATGAATGTAATATACTTTTTTCCTCTCCTAAAGATGCGGCTGACTTCCTCAATAAGAGCGTTCCCAATATAAACCATTGGTGGAAATCCCCTGAAGTACAACGCGCACGCAAACTATGGTGCCATCAATTTGCCCGCCATAAAAAGTTATGGCTCCCTGCCTGGATAAAGGCTTTAACCGGAATTAAAGGCCCAAAGACACTTTAAACAAATGCTTAAAGATTTTGTATACAAATTCTCAGGAAATATATTAAGCGGCTTAGCTACATTATGCATTGAATTTCTAGTGCCTAAGGGGCTTGGGCCAGAACTGTATGGAATTGTTTCTTATTTAAGAGAAATTTTTACTCAATTCTTCGCATTTCTAGACTTTGGATTTTCTAATGCTGTTTCAGTTTACTCCGCCCAAAGGCCTTCAGACAAAGGCTTGTTTTACTCCTTTTTACTGATCCCTCTAACATTCTTTGTAATAACAGGGATATTGCTATGTATGAGCGAACTCACTCCCTTAGGTGAAGCGCTTTTCATGGAAATTCCTTTTCGATGGATCCTCTTGAGTAGCCTTTTTGCATTTTTAGTATGGCTAAGCCAATCCGCCTCTAAGATGCTCGATGCCTACCACCTCACAGTTAAACTCGAAATTACCAGGACTCTTGTAAGGAGCCTCAGTGTCATTATCCTGATCGCACTTTACTTGATTCACCATGAACACTGGTCCATTGAACTTGTTTACTATTATTTCATTGGAACGTGGGCACTACTGAGCGCCAGCTACCTCACCCATATCTTTATCTACTGGAGAAATCTACAAAAAGATACCATCTGTACGCAGCCCAAGAGCCATTACATCCGAGAGCTGCGTGGCTACACCTCTCCCTTATTCCTGTACACGCTCGTTGTTTGTGCAGGGCTGATTTTCGATCGCTGGTTCTTACAAAAGAACTATGGAGCAATAGAGCAAAGTAAATTTGCTCTAGCCATGGTTTTTAATAATGCATGTTTGCTTTTTATAGCAGCAGCAACACCCCTTCTAACACGCGAATTCTCAAAGGCGAGCAAATCAAACCTAGAAGAAGGAACAAAACAGCTACTCTCAGTGGCACTTATTCCCTTGTTCTCGATCGTCTCAGCCGCCTGTGTATTTATCAGTTTTGAAGCAGGCTCTATTGTTTACTTTTTTATGGGGGCGCAATTCCAAGCGTCCATTCCTGTCGTTTCTCTAGCTGTCTATTATTCACCCCTTCAAGTCCTCGGACAAGTACTTGCCGCTCTTTTTTATGCGCGTAGTAAAACAAAAGTAATCATGGCTGCTGGAATCATCTCTACAGTCATAGGCGTTTTCATGAGTGTATTACTTATTGGAACAGAACAAAGCACATGGACCTTGAATTTAGGCGCAAAAGGGCTCGCATGGAAATTTATTATCACAAACTTAATCTCTATCGGCGTCTGTGCTGCCTACGCTTACCAAGCATTAGGCATTACTGTAATTAAAACACTGCTAACCTGCTTGATTTCAATTTCCTACTATTACGCAATAATGCATTTTCTAAACTATAGCTTGAACCCCCTTTCCCTCTCACTAGAATCCATCTTCTGTCTCAAAATAGCTTTATACCTTATAGGAGGCCTTCTCCAGGGAGCTGTCCTCTGGAAGGTACTTATAAAAAATCTGTCTTTTTTACATAAAGGTATCACTCGATGAATGATAACGTCTATACTTTGAATATTCCTACTAAAGTGTATTTTACCCACACTTTAGAAGAAACTCTTTTTGAACACCTCAGAGAAAACCAATATAAGAATATCACTCTAGTAATTGACCATAACTTGAGGCAAGTAGCCCTTGTTGACTCTCTGGCTAAAAGTCTAGCCCAAGCATTTGACTGTGAAGTAGGGTGGTGCACAGAAGCAGAGCCTTGCTATACATACCTAGATGACTTCAGGCTAAACTTTAAAAAGAAAGATACTGATGCAGTAATCGGCATTGGCGGAGGGAGTACACTCGATACAGCAAAGGCTATTTCCGTCCTTATGACGAATTTAGAGCCTGCTATTACTTACCGAGGCTTTAACCAATTTAAAACACCCATCCCTCCTGTTATTGCAATCCCCACAACAGCAGGAACCGGGAGTGAGGTAACCCCTAATGCCTCTTTTGTGGATGCGATCCAAAAGAAAAAAATGGGCATCAACGGCGAAGCAATTAGACCCATTGCCGCATTCATGGCCCCCGCCTTAACACTTTCTTGCCCAAGATCTGCTACTATTTCTGCGGCGATTGATAGCACGGTTCATTCAATTGAGGCCTTTACCGCAAAGAAAGCAACGCCCATCGCACGCTTTTTTGCGAAGAAAGGATTTTGGGAAGTTGCTAACACCCTCCAGGCGCTGATTCAAGACCCTGACAATTTGTCCTACAGAGAACAGGTCATGAGAGGCGCTTTCTTCTCTGGTATCGCCCTCATGCACTCAGGCACGGGGCCTGCCTCTGCAATCTCATACCCCCTAGGTGTTCATTCCAAAATCCCACATGGCTATGCAGGAGGACTCGCACTCCCTCATGTCATTGAGTACAATATCTCTCAAGGAGTATTTGATTATGCTCACTTCATGACAGAACAGCCTGAGTCAAAGAGTCAACGCCAAGAACTTTCGTTTGAGTTTTTACATACCATAAAAACACTTTGGGAAAACGTAGAGCTCTACAATGTACTTACTAGGCACGAAATCGATGAGTCCCTAGAGAGCTTATTTATTCAGGACGTGCTCGATTTAGCGCCAGCTTTAGAGCAAAATCCAGTTCCCTTTGGCCCAGCTGAAATTAGTTTGATTTTAAAAAAAATAAATGAGCAAAAACTATCACAAGTATGTCTTCGATAGCACTACAAAGACGTTTGTAGGAGAATTCGAAGAAATGTATCAAAAAGAAGCCACTGAAGGCTTTGATTCTTGGCAACAAGATGACTGTAGAGACTTGGTAAAGCAGACGCTTTTATCCACTATCAGTAGATACAATTTCAATAATATCTTAGATGTCGGTTGTGGCAAAGGTGCGATTACACAGTTCTTAAAAAAAGAGAATAATACTGTTACAGGAATAGACCTAAGCCATACAGCAATCAAACAGGCTCAACAGCGCTTCCCTGATATCAATTTCCTACAGACTGATGTCCAAGAAGCGCAGTGGATTTCAAAGCTAGGCTCAGAAGCATTTGACCTTTGCATATGCTCTCAAGTCCTTTCTTACCTAAAAGATTGGAAAGAGTTTCTTCGCACTATGAGCGAACATACGCAATATATCGCTATTGAGCTTTACCTTCCTCAAGACCCTATTGGCTTTATTAAGTCTTTTAAAGAACTTGAGGCAGCCTTTTTTAACTTTTTTGAAATTAAAGAAAAAATATTTTTTGAAACGAAACGTAATGTGATTCTTTTCGGAAAAACCATTAAAAATTAAATTTAAACCAACACCATGCCAGGATTTGAATTACTCGGAAACGAAGAGAAAACAGAAATCAACAACATCATCGACAATGGATTTGTTTTGTTTAGACACGGATTTCCTGATCAGCGTAATGATATTTACAAAACTGCCGAATTCGAAGCTGCTTTTTCGAAAAAACTAGGGGTAAAATATGCTACCGGGGTTACATCAGGCACCTCTGCTCTACGTGTTGCCTTAGCCGCTCTCGACATTAAAGACGGGGACGAGGTGATCACACAAAGTTTTACCTTTGTTGCTACGGTAGAGGCTATTTTAGAATCTAAAGCAACTCCAGTCATCGCTGCAATTGATGACACTCTTAACATGGACCCTGAAGATTTAGAGAGAAAAATCTCTCCTAAAACAAAAGCAATCATTCTCGTCCATATGCTTGGGACACCTGGCTACCTAGATAAAATCAAAGCTATCGCTGACAAACATGGCGTTCCATTAATGGAAGATACCGCCTGGGGACTAGGAGGCAGCTACCAAGAAAAACCCTTAGGAACTCATGGGACTCTAGGGACATTCAGCTTTGACTACGCCAAAGCGATGACAACAGGCGAAGGCGGCATGGTTATTACTAACGACCCTACTTTACACAAAAAAGCATCTGCCTTTCAGGATCATGGCCATGAGAATGTACCCGATGTCCCTCGATGTGATGACAATTGCCTAGGTGCAGGTTTCAATTTCAGAATGAACGAGCTTCAAGGCGCTATTGGTCTTGCCCAGCTTAAAAAGCTTACAAGCATCATCGAAAAGCAACGTGAGCACGCACTTTTGATATGGGAACAACTTAAAGACATTCCAGGTTTATCTAAACGTCTTGCTCCAGAATCTGCCTACGAGACTTACGACTCTTTGATTGTCCGTATGGAAACTCCTGAAATTGCATCTAAATGTAAACGCGTCTTAACTGAAGAAGGGTTCCCTACCAAAATTTTACCAGAAGCCGTTTTTTGGCATTTCGCGGGAGAATGGAAGCACCTTCTTTCTGAAGAAGAATTCACCAAAAACAATGGATTTCAAACATGCAGAGAAAAACTATCATGCTGCATATCCATTCCTATTGTACTTAATATGGACTCCGCTTTTCCCAAAAACATTAGCACAGCCTTCAGAAAGGCACTTAGTTAAAGATGAGCCACCTGCCAACAATCTCAGTTATCGTACCTGTTCATAATGGAGAAAAATTCATCTCCCGGTGCCTTCGCTCTTTATTGAATCAAACCTTGTCGGATGACGATTTTGAAATCATTGTCATCGATGATGGAAGCACAGACAACACCTTAAAGGTCCTCGAGCATTTTCAAGACGCTGTTACGCTTAAGCAAAATGAAGCACAACAGGGCCTTCCTGCCTCCTTAAACACCGGTATCTTGAGCGCTAATGGGCGCTTTATCATACGGGTTGATGCAGATGACTATGTTCACTCTGAGTACCTCAATGTACTAGCGCTACACCTTTCCCTGAATACAGACATTGATGCGGTTGCCTGCGACTATTATCTGATCGATGAAAAAGAAAATATTATCGAAAGAAAAAACAACATTGATGACCCTATCGGATGTGGAATTCTCTTTCGAACAGACCAAATGATTGATCTGGGGCTTTATGATGAGGCAATGCTCATCCATGAGGAAAAAGACTTCCGGATGCGATTTGAGTCGAAATACTCGATAACAAGAGTTCCCCTGCCGCTCTATCGCTACCGACAGCATGGGCAAAACATGACCCAAGACCAGACAAGAGTTCAGCACTTTGAGTCTAAACTCAAAGAAAAACACGAAGTATACGCATACTAAACAATGAAAATAGACAATTTCACAATCGGAGACCCTTTCAACCCCTATATCATAGCTGAGATAGGGGTTAATCATGCTGGCAATATGGACTTAGCCAAAGCAATGATTGACCAAGCAGCAAAGGGTGGGGCACATGCTGTTAAGTTCCAAACATACAAGGCAGATAAATTAACAATTAAAAACAGCCCTGCCTACTGGGACACAAACTGTGAACCTACAAAGACTCAATACGAACTCTTCCAAAAATATGATTCTTTTGGGCAAAAAGAATATGAGCTTTTAGCTGAATACTCGCAGTCTTTAGACGTTCATTTTCTCAGCACACCCTTTGACATTGATTGCATTGACTGGCTAGACCCTCTAATGCCGTGCTATAAGGTGTCTTCTTCAGACCTAACTAACTTTCAATTACTAGAGAAAATTTGCGCAAAGAACAAGCCCATCATACTTTCTACCGGGGCTGCGTTCTTTTCTGAGCTGCACCACACCATTGCATTCTTAGAAGAACAAGGCATTAAAGACTTAGCACTATTACACTGCGTACTTAATTATCCAACACGCCCCAAAGATGCGCAACTAGGAGTCATTCAAGACCTAAAAGAAAAATTCCCAAATTACACGATTGGCTACTCCGATCACGTAACCCCAGATGCAGACTTAAGTGCACTACAGTGTGCGTGTTCTTTAGGTGCAGTAATCTTAGAAAAACATTTTACGTACAATAAGACCCTCCCAGGTAATGACCACTACCATGCCATGGACGGCGAAGACCTCCTGCGCTTTACTCAATCTCTAAGCCTAAATAGAGAACTGCGCGGACAGGCAAAAGGCAAATCTCTCAGTGGAGAGCTTAAGTCTAGAAAAAATGCAAGACGCAGCTTAGTTGCCACAACGCCCTTAGCCAAAAATCAAACACTTAGCCCTAACAACATCGCCTCAAAAAGACCTTGCGTGGGCATTTCTGCGCATAACTATCCAGAGATTTTGGGAGCAACCATAGCTCAAGATATCACTCCGGAGACTCCACTACAATGGGACATGCTCGCTCCACGAGGCCCCAATGGAAAGCGGAAGGTCGTTGGCATTATTCAAGCAAGATTAGGCTCATCACGGTTACCTCGAAAAGCCTTTCGTATGCTAGGCGGCAAACCCATTTTACAATGGGTGATTGACCGTGTTTCTCTTGCTGAAAATCTACACGAAGTTGTGGTTGCCATTCCCGAAAAGGATATGGAACTAGAAGCCTTTATTGCACAACAAACCAGCCGCATAAAACTCTTCAAGGGATCTGAGGAAGATGTTCTTTCTCGGTTTGCATTTGCCGCCAGCCAATACAATGCAGACACTATCGTCCGTATATGCTCGGATAATCCATTTATTTGCCCCAAAGAGCTAGATAGATTAATCGATAATTTTGAAAACAGCCCACAAGACTATCTCTTTAACCACATTCCTTATGGAGAGAATCTCTACCCTGACGGACTTGGTGCAGAAATATTATCTAGAGAGCTGCTAGAAAAACTAAATATAGAAGCATTAGCCCCGAAAGACAGAGAACATGTAACCCAGACTCTTTTTCACGGAAACTTCCCCGTCGACCAATGCCACTTTCCCGCACCAAGCGACATTGCCTTTCCTGAGATAAAGCTAGATATTGATACTCCCAGTGACCTTGAAAAACTAAAGACCATACTAGGACAAAGTGCCCTCCCGCCTGAGACGACACTTTGCTCTCGTGAGATAATCAAACACGCGCGTTCCTTACTTCAGCATGAGAAGCAAGCCCCGTAATGAATCTATTCCTTTTCATATTATCTATACTTGCCCTATATAAGCTATCGCCTGCGGTAGACTTTGCCCTCTACTCTATCCACGAATACAGCGTACTGTGTCTATTTCTTGTTTTCTATTCAATAGTACTCCTTAAGCCAAGAGCCACTCTTCTAAAGCGAGACCATTATTTACGCCTAGCTCTAGTCAGTATTATACTATTCTCTCTGGTACATGCATGCCTGACTCCTAATTCGTTTTTACCAGACATGCGCTACATTCTCATATGCCTAACCGCTATAAGCGTACAACTTGTCGATGAAGGCCTTCTTGAAAGATTTTTTCAATTCTTCTCTGCAGGGTTAATTTTGCTAACCGGAACGACCTTCCTACTCTATAGCCTAGCTAACTTAAACTTTGTAGACATTGACCCCTGGTTTATCAGCAATTTTGACTTAGCAGGGCAAGGCTTTCAAATTTATGACCGTTGGGATAACAGAGGCGAACCCTTTTATCTATTGTATTATCTATTAGTAATCTCCGAAAATATTGACTTCCAATATTTGGATTTAGACTTTTTTAGATTTTATTCCATCTTCACAGAGCCCACATTTTTAGCATATGTACTCCTTCCGCTATGCTTTCATACATTCCATGTAAAAGCTCATGACCCCAAAAGCTTGATCAAATTTTTATTTTTTGCAACAGCTCTACTAATTTCTGGAGCGGTATTCGGCGTCCTCATTTTGGTTCTTTCCTTCTTGGCCTTTTATACCATGCGCTTCATCGCACGAGAAAAACTACTTGGGGGTAGTGCTGCTATTATACTCTGCCTGTCCCTCCTTTTTTATCATAACGCCCTGTACGATCTCTTCTTTTCTGTAGTCAAAATCGTAGCTCCTCATAAAGTAGATGAGCTCACCTTCCTAAAGACTGCCCTAACGGAAGGATCTATCCTCCCTTCATTTTCCTGGCTAGGCAGTGGTTTTATTGAGCTAGATCAATTCTATGGAAAACTTCACATCCTTGCCTGGCAAGGGATTATAGGCGTAGTTTTATTTTCAATTTTAAGCATCATTTACTTAAAATCACTTTATCTATGTGCGAAGCAAAATATGCTTTGCTTGTTTTGCATGGGATTTTGTTGCATGGGGATGTTTTTCAAACTCCCAGAAATAGTAGGGCTATACTATCTTTTAGTTTTGCAATATATTTCAGTCCAACTAAATCGCTCTCAACAAACCACGCATAAGCCTGCCTACGCTCTTAAGAACCAAAATATTCCTGCACACACCACATCATGACTCATAGCAACATCAAACTTTTAGACTGCACCATTCGAGACGGAGGCTACATTAATGACTGGAGCTTCCCTTTTAGCTTTGCTCAAGACTTGGCCTGCACTCTTAGTGACGCGAAAGTAGACTATATAGAGCTAGGCTTCCTTAAAAAGGAACCCACAAGCAATCTATGGACCAACGTCACCCAAGAAACCATAAGCCAATTAAAGCCATTCCTAGGCAAAACAAAAGTTTCTTTATTGGCTGATTACAAGTCTATTACTCTAGAAGATGTCCCGAACCAAAAAGATGCGCACTTCCAGCTTCTCAGAATAGCTACCCACAAAAAAGACTACAAGCAGGCACTAAACCTAGCCCTAGAGATAAAGCAGCAAAAAGGAATTGAAACGACCATCAATTTCATGGGCATAAGTAGCTACTCTAACGAGGAGATCCTGACGCTAGCAAAAGAGATACAAGACCATAAAGAAGATATAAAGTGCTTCTATCTTGCAGATAGCTTTGGGGCCTTACTCCCCGAAGATACTAAGTTAATCTTTGAAGCCATTTTGTCCCAAGGAGAAGTTCCTCTTGGGTTTCATCCGCACAACAATCTTCAGCTTGCTTTTGCTAATACGCTTGAAGCTATTCGAGCAGGAGCATGCATGATAGATGCCTCTATCTCAGGAATGGGACGAGGGGCAGGGAACCTCCATCTAGAAATCATTCTAGCTTATCTAAACAAAACGAGAGAGACGCAACACACGCCTCTTCCCGTATTACGCTTCATCGACATTTTCATGATGCCTCTAAAGCAAAAGTACAATTGGGGATACTCTACCTCTCAGCTTGTCTCTGGACTTTTATCTTGCCACCCAAATTACCCGAAGCATTTGCTAGAAACTAAAACGTACTCAATCGATGCCGTATACAGTATGCTTAGCTCTATTCCAGAAAAGGAAAAAAGCCTTTTTACTAAAGAAACACTACAAGACACTCAAAAAAAGTTTTTAGAGGAATGCGCCTCACGACACAAAGAAATAGGCCTAAACCTTAAGTCTTCTTTCAAAAACACAGACGCACTCATTCTTTGTAGCGGCCCCTCAATAGCTAAGCATAAAGACCGCATCCTCAAAACAATTGAAAGCGGTCGCTTCGTGTCTTTCTCTATCAACCGAGACACTGACCTCTTGGAAACAGACTATGTCTTCTTTGGAAACAATAGACGTTGGATTCAGTATCAAAATTCACTTTCCAACTCTTCAAAGACAATCCTGGGCACTCGAGTTATAGACACCTATCCTGAGGAAAGAGCACACCCAGTTACGTACACAACTCACTCCACTCTTAATTACGACTTATTTGACGTAGGCGTTCCCACGAACTCAGCACTAGAGTTGGCCTACTTCCTTATTCAGCAAGGGGCAAAAAACATATACCTTGCAGGCCTTGATGGTTACACAAAAAACAAAGATAATTTTTACTACGAAGAGAATGACCACATCGAAGGCGCTCAAGAGCTAGAAAAGGCCAATAACACCATTGCGCAAGAACTTTCCCAAATCAGTACTCTGCTCAAAGAAAAAGAGGTTTCCTTACACAGCTTGACACCTTCTATTTTTTCTGACTTCTTCCAATCAACTTTTAGCTCCAAGAATGAAGACTGTAGGCATTATTCCAGCTCGCTATAAATCGACAAGATTCCCGGGCAAGCCATTGGCTCTGATCGCAGGGACTCCCATGATTGTACACGTAGCCAAAATCGTGTCCGAAGCTTTGGGCCAAGAGCACACTTATGTAGCTACTGACGACGAACGTATTGCAGAAACTTGTAGGCAGCACGAGCTTCAATATATCATGACCTCAGAGCAAGCACTCACTGGGACAGATCGCGTGTGGGAAGCTGCACAACACATTGATGCTGACATCTATGTTAATATACAAGGGGATGAACCTTTCCTTAACCCAAAAGACATTTGCGATATTGTGCAGGCAAAAAAGCTAGCACCCAATGCTATAATCAATGCATGCTGCCCAATTAATCCTGATACAGATCCCAACAATCCGAATATCCCTAAAGTAGTCATGAACGAGCAAAAGGAACTTGTATACATGTCTAGAGCACCTATTCCTGGATCCAAAGCAACAAACCCAAACACTCCTTTCCTGAAACAAGTATGTATCTACGCATTTAATATTTCAGAGCTAAATGCATTCGGTGAATTTGGAAGAAAAAGTAAACTTGAAAGCATCGAAGACATTGAAATCCTAAGATTCTTTGAGTTGAACCGTCCAATACAAATGCATACAGTCTCCTCGAGCTCACTTGCTGTTGATACTCCTGAGGACTTACAAAAGGCAGAATCATACGCCGCGCAAAGACAATGAAGGACACATCAATACATCTCGAATCCCTATCCCCGAAGCTTGCTCGGAAAAGAGATGCTATTGGACTACACTTAGCACCTGGATACAATGAGCTCATTGCTCAACTCTCCCAAGACAAGCTCCTCGATAAAAACTGGTTGGTTTCAGGAATTTTCAGCAGGGACAACAACCTCTCTCTGCTATTCGAGAGAATCTGCAAGATAAGACTCGTCCTAGAGCTAAAAAAAGAACTTAAAGAGCAAAACATTAAGTTCACAACACAAGATAAGCCCCTATACAAAGTACTTAAACCACAATGCAATATAACCTACAAAAGGCAATCTCTATGGAAGAAGCCTGCAGCATTTATTGCCTTAGTCTTTTTGTTGCGTAGCTTTTTATACCTTTCCTTCCGAGCTTTCGGAAAAAGAAAAAGTCATATAAAAGACCAAGAAATATTTTTAATAGAAACATTTATTACAAAAAATTCTTTTGATGCCAAAGGGGAGTTCCGAGACTTATACTTTCCAGGGCTAGAGCCGAAAAACAATTCAAAAGAAAAAACAGTCTTCCTTCCTGCCTTTTATAAGATAAGAAACATTCCAAGGTTTTTTCACCTAGCTCGAAACTCCCACAAGCCCTTCTTACTAGTGGATGACTTTCTTAAAATGCAAGATTACTGGCAGGCATGGATACACCCTTTTCTCTTAAAAAAACATCAATTTAAAAATGTTCACTTTGACGATATCTGCATTACAAGTCTAGTAAACGAAGAGCTGCGTATTTCAAGGGCCAGCCTATCCTCCTCTATCGCTTTGCTCAATAAGGTATTTTCGCGTCGCCTTGCCTTATCTAACAACAAGGTAAAGGGACTCATTAGCTGGTATGAAAACCAAATTATTAGCAAAGGCCTTATTGCAGGAATAAAAGAACAGTACCCAGATGCGGACATAAAAGGCTATCAAGACTTATATCCACCTAGTCTATTAAACCCTGGCGCCTTCCTCTCTTCGTTGGAAATCGAGGCACGGTGTGCTCCGTGTGAAATCCTAACTATAGGCCCTATCCACACCCAACTAGCCCAACGATTTCAAACTGAAGTTCCCTGCAAACCTATTACTTCACTCAGGAGAGACCCTTCTGCAGGCCCTACGGCACTTAAATCCCAGAAAAAAAGACTCCTACTCCCCCTACCTCTTTGCCCAAAGATGTCTAAAGAGTTAATAAATTTTGCAAAGGAGCTTATGAAAATAACTAGAGCTCACAATAAAGAGTACCACCTTAGGCTCTGCCCACATCCCGCACAAAATGCCTCACTCTTCAAGAAAGATACTTCCTTAGACTTTTCACAAAAAGGGTTCAAAAAAGAATTAAAAAAAGCTACTATTGTAATCTCGGCAGGCTCTACAACCCTTCTCGAAGGGTTGGCTCAAGGCATTCCATCTATCGCTATAGGAGATCTTCAATCTTTGACTAAAACCCCGATAAGCGAAGACTTCTTTCCCAATCTTTACAAAATATGTTACTCCCCCCAAGAAGCATATAATGAGATTTGTCACTTTGAAGGCCTAGTTCTTCATGACGAAGAACGTCGTAATCTCGAAGACGAATTGTTCTACACATCCGGCAACAAAACACTTCACAACATCATAACACAATAAAATGGAAAATCCCTTAGTAAGTATCGTCATCCCTACCTGTGGAAGAGCTTCTTTGCTCAAAGAGACCTTGGACACTATTATAACCCAAACATATAAATCCATTGAAATTCTTGTTGTGCTCGATGGCCCAGACCAAGAAACAACAGAACTTCTCGACCAACTTTCAGAGAATCGACTAAGACACTACACATTACCTAAAAGCGGACTTCCCTCAGTTAACCGAAATTTTGGCATGCAAAAAGCAAAAGGTAAATACATCGCTTTTTGTGATGATGATGACCTCTGGGAAAGAGATAAGCTGAAAAAACAAGTATCGCTACTAGAACACCAAAAAAAGGACGCACTCACATTCAGCAGCTACAGTCTAGTTCAACAAAAAGCAGCTCTTCACTACTCTCCAATTCCTTTTTCAAGACTTGCAAGGAAGAGCCTACTAAAGACCTGCTATTACCTTCCCTCACTCACCTCCTATATCCTCCCATTCATAAACATTATCCCAAACTCTAGTGTTCTGTTCCATCGCAGCATAATCAGAAAGACAGGTTTTATTAATACAGACATTCACTACCGTGGTGTTGAAGATTTTGACTTCTATATCCGAGTAGGCATCCAACATAGGCTACTTTTTACCCCAGAGCCTTTAATAAAATACAGGCTTCACGAAGCCAATATTAGCAGCTCTAAAGGCAAAGCCGAAATGAACAACAAAGCTTTAAATGTTTTAAAGAACCTAAAAACTTCTCACAAAAGGATATGGCCTGCTCTTTTTGTTAGACGATGTCTAAAATCACTAGAAGCCGCTTTAAGCGGGCTAAAGGCTTAAGTGCTCTTCTTATAATTCATCTTGATGATGAAGTATAAAATTTTGAGCCATTAACAAAGTCCAAATAAATCCTGGCGCCACATAGGCTCCTCCCAGATAACTATCCCATAGCTTTTTTATAGGCTTATACTGGAGCAGTCCCTCATTGACTCGAATAGACTCTATTAAGTCATCTGCCCAAGAGCTCAGACCACCCTTCAGCCACAAATCCAGAGGGATGCTAAATCCAGATTTAGGCCTATCCATTAAACTTTGCGGAACATACTGATATAAAATATCTTTTAAGATACGCTTTGTATTATGTCCTTGAATTTTATAGTCGCCAGGAAGGCTCCAAGCAAACGAGAAGACTCTCGTATCTAAAATCGGGCAGCGAACCTCTAAGCTATTATGCATACTTGCACGATCTACCTTAGCAAGAATGTCATCCGCAAGATAGTACTGCGCATCCAGGCACATCATAATGTCTTCAAACTTACCAAGGCTGGGCCAGTTATTTCGATTTTCGATAGCACAAGGCTGCGCAACGAAATCACTCAAAAAAGGACTGACGCTTCGGGCACCTGAAACTGTCTTCAGATATAAATCACCACGATCCTTGAAAGGTAAAAAGGAAAGGCCTTTCTCCAGGTAGCTCAACTCCCGCCCTTCAGGGAAAAACCCCGAAAAATAAGGAAGCTTCTGAAAAAAGGTACGAGGACCACAAGCGATGCCTTTTTTCGCAAGAAAAGCAAAACAACGCTGCAATGCCTCAGGATACCTGCCGAACATCTTATACATTTTTTCAACAAATACATATCTGTTGTAGCCACAAAAAAGTTCATCTCCCCCATCTCCAGACAACGCTACGGTAACGTTTTTAGCAGCTAGCTCTGAAACCAGTAAAGTAGGAAACTGGGAAGAATCAGCCATAGGCTCATCGTATATATGATGTATGCTTGGCAAAATTCTTTTGATATCATCAATACCTGCATAAACACTGGTATGATTTGTTTTTAAGTGCTTTGCTACACTTTCGGCAAAAGGAGCCTCATTATAACCTTCCTCTTCAAACCCAATGGAAAATGTTTCTACGGGAGCCCCCCCTTGAGACTGCAAGATTGCAGTAACCAAAGAAGAGTCATAGCCACCCGACAAAAAAGCGCCCAGAGGGACATCTGCATACGACCGAACATCTACTGCACTTTTCATCAGAGAATGCAAATGACTAGAGGCTTCTTCAAAACTTCCTGTAAATGGATTCTTTTTTGCCTCAGAAACTGCATCTACAATTGACCAATGCTTCAGAAGCTCAGGAAGCTCTCCACGACTAACCTCTTCATAACTAAAAGAAGCTACACTGCCTCCAGGTAATTTATAAATATCTCTATAAATAGAAGCAGGGGTAGGCACATACGCAAATTGCAAGAAATATGTTAATGCATTTTGATCAATCTCCCCCTCCCAGGCTGGATGTTTTTTCAAGGCCTTTAGCTCAGAACCAAACAAGAGAACTCCATTGGAATATCCATAATATAAAGGCTTCTTTCCAAAAGGGTCTTTTCCCAGATGCACGCTTCGCTCTTTTTTATCATAAAGAGCGAATGCGTACATTCCGTTAAAAGACTTTAGGCTTTTTTCTAGCCCCCAATGAGCAATTGCTTCCACAAAAACCTCAGTGTCACAATCACTGTCCCAGCTAATATTATACACTTTGCTGAGCTGTTTTTTTATAGCTTTATAATTATAAAGCTCTCCATTATATGCGATGACGTATCTCCCACAGTGAGAGGATCGAGGCTGAGAACCATGGGCCGTTGTATCAATAATAGAAAGTCTATTATGTGCAAACCCTATGCCTGCATCACAATCAACCCAAGTTTGAAATGAGTTAGGACCACGATGAACAAGCGTTTTCCCCATGTGGTGCAAAATCTCATCAAAGCCACGACTCGTATGTCGTGATTTATTTTTTGAATCAAAAAAACCTGAGAAACCACACATAAAGATCAACTAGTACAGCATACTTCAAGAGGACGAACGGTCTTAGTAGAGCTTTGGAGGTTCATACTCTCAAGAATAATGGCATTTACCTTTTTAACGTCAAAAACAGCTTCTGCTCTTTTTCGGCTCTCTTCTCCCATCATGGCTATTTGCTCTCTATCATTAATAAAAAACTCGCAACAAGTCTCTAATGCCCCTGAATCTTTTACAGGAACTAAAAGACCATTCACATTGTGCTCTATAGACTCTCTGCACCCAGGGGTATCAGTAGTAATAATAGGCTTCCCCATAGCCATTGCCTCTAAAACTACACGAGGCATCCCTTCTCGATAGGAAGGCAAAACAAACACAGAACAATCCGCCAGAGCCTCACGAACATCATTCAAATCCCCCAAATAAGTGATGCCTGAATCTCTTTTAATCTTATCCCAATCATCAAAAGAGAGCTTAGATGGGTTTTGATCTTCATAAGGCCCAGCTACAAAAAATCTTGCCTGAGGATACTTTTGCTTAAGTCGTGTTGCTGCCTGCGCATACTCTAAAATACCCTTATCCCTTAACAACCTTGCAATCAAAAGAAAGTCGATACTAGCATCTTCTTTTGGAGGAAACTGCGGTCTAAAATACTCGGTGTCTACACCCGACCCGGGGACAAAAACGATCTGAGCCTTTGTTACTAAATTAAATTGCTGAAAAAGAGCAGCATCATCTCGATTCTGGAAAAAGACTTTTTGGTTTTTACCCAACACAAACCGATAAAGAATTTTAACAACTCTCTGCAAGACCCTTTGCTTCAAGCTTTTTCCTGTAAACACATAACCTAAACCTGTAATCATAGAGCACAAGCCCTTCACCCTAGTGACCCATGCAGCAAGACCTCCGTAAATTACAGGCTTTATAGTGTAGCAAAAAAGATAATCTGGCTTGAGCTTGATTAATAACCGAATTAGACGCCCCAATAACAGAAGGTCTTGAAAAGGTGATATTGTTGCACGAACAAGGCTCAAAGGAACAAATGTAATTCCGAGTGCTTGTAATTTAGGACCCCAAAGAGAGTCTGCAGGGGCAACGGCTATAATCTCATGACCTGCCTTAATAAAATCAACTGCCAAATGCCTTCTAAACAAAAAAAGCCTCCGGGCATCGTTCCCTAAAATTACAACGCGCTTATTCAATTTCTTTATCCAAAGGGCAACTGCACCTTACTCAACCAAGATCGATGCTCTAAATACCAGTCAATCGTTCTTCCCAACCCCTCCATAACATCAGTCTTAGGCCTCCAGCCCAAGAGTCGTTCTGCCTTTGAAATGTCGGCCCAGGTTTCCTTCATGTCTGCTTTAAAAAAGGGCTTTTGGTCGATTATAGCCTTTTTCCCAAGCTTTGACTCCATAAACGAAATAACGGTGTTCAGAGAAATTGGCTGGCGACCTCCTCCTACATTAATAACTTCGTAGCCCACAGGCTTCAGCGCCGCAACTGTTGCAGAAGCAACATCATCTAAATAAGTAAAGTCTCTAGTCTGAGACCCATCCCCAAAAAGCTCGATGGGGTGACCTTCATCAATCCACTTGATAAATCTAAAAATACACAAATCTGGCCTCCCTGCAGGTCCAAAAACAGTGAAATACCTCAACACAGAAATATCGAGGTCGTAAAGATAGTGGTAACAATAAGCAAAAGCCTCTGCAGATTTTTTAGAGGCAGGGTAGGGCGCCAACGGCTCATTGACCGATAGCGTCTCACAAAAAGGCATCGACTGACCTGCATATAAAGAGCTGGTTGAGGCGAGTACAAATTTCTTAATTTTATGCTTAACCGCAAGATCCAAGAGATTCAAAGTCCCCTGAGTATTTGTCCTTAAATAAGCATGCGGATCTTTCATACTCTGCACAACACCTGCGCGTGCAGCCAAATTAATAACTCCATCAAAAGAGTACTTTTCAAAAATTTCTTTTAGAGCATCAATATTATCGATATCTGTCTTATAAAAGATAAAGTCAGAATGCTTCTTAAGCTCACCCAGTCGATGCTCCTTGAGCTTAACATCATAATAACTATTCATATTGTCCACACCCACAACAGTGTGACCTGCTTCTAGCAAATTAAGAGCAACTTTATGGCCAATAAAGCCCGAAGAACCTGTAATCAAATATATCATGAGTTATTAAAGTGTACAAAGGTTAGCATCCTGCGGCAACTTTTCCTTTGGAAAAGCCCTAGGAATATCAAAAAACACAGGCTTAGGGCCAACGCACTGCAGCACCTTTGGTAAGAAAGCTTCGTCCCTAAAAGAAGCATGGGCAACAGCCAAAGCAACTCCATCATATTGCTTTTCTGGGCTGAGCTCCATTAAAACATTCAAGCCATAATTTTTCTTAGCCGCCTCAGCATCAATCAAAGGGTCATAAACATCAACCTGGACGCCGTACTCTATCAATTGAGAGACAAGATCTATCACCTTCGTATTGCGCACATCAGATACATTCTCTTTGAACGCAAAACCAAGAACCAATACCGAAGCGCCCTTAACCTGTTTCTCATTAAGAATGAGCTCTTTTATGAGTTGGTTAGCAACATATTTACCCATCCCATCATTAATAGAACGTCCAGACAAGATCACCTCTGGATAATGTCCCATTCTTCCAGCTATGTGTGTTAAATAGTAAGGATCTACGCCAATGCAATGTCCCCCGACAAGACCAGGCTTAAAGGGTATAAAATTCCATTTAGTTGCTGCAGCCTCAAGGACTTCTGCAGTATCAAGGCCCAACAAATCAAAAATAATTGCAAGCTCATTCATTAAAGCGATGTTTAGATCTCTTTGAATATTTTCTATGACCTTCGCTGCCTCTGCAGTCTTAATGGATGTCGCTTTAAACACACCTGCAGAGATAACCTCTCCATAAATAGCTGCCAAAAAGTCTCTCACTTCATCAGTGTCTCCAGCTACAACCTTGACAATATCCTCTATAGAGTGAGCTTTATCTCCAGGATTAATCCGCTCAGGAGAATAACCCAGAAAGAAATCTTTCTGCCAAGTTAACCCACTTTCTTTTTCCAAAATAGGTCGGCATTCATCTTCTGTAACACCTGGATAAACTGTGGATTCGAAAACAACCACACTGCCTGACTGCAAGGTTTTAGCAACTACAGCAGAAGCTGCTTTCAAAAAGGAAAGCTCTGGCTTTTTGTCTTTATCTATAGGGGTAGGAACAGCAACAATAATCAAGGCACATTCGCCAAGAGCCTCTTTATCATCAGTAAAAGTGATGGCCAGGTCCTCCTTAAGCGCCTCGTCTTCTAAAATATCGAGACCGGAACCACCCTCCTGTAGGTTAGAAATTTTCTTTTTATCTACATCATAACCAACCACCTCAAATTTTTGAGCCAGACAGACAGCCAACGGAAGACCAACATAACCAAGACCAAGTACTCCAATCTTTTTCTTATGAGATAAAAAGTCCTGTATCTTTAAGTTCATTATATGCAAATATTTATGATAATATCCCTTCAGGGGTTTTTAACAAATGAATGGTCGATGATTTGCGAATCTTTAAAGATTGGCAAGCCTTCGTTTGAACGCCCCTAAAGCACTATCAAGCCACATAAAACAATGTCTCTCAGGAAGAAATCACGCAACTAACTAACAATAAACACATTAAGAGATATCGCCTAAAAATCCTTCAAAACATGGCAAACATAAGAAGACGCACTTCACAAAAACACAGTACATAACATGTTCAGAATAAGCTTTTTATAACTTTTTTAAAAAAATCAAAAAATATCTATTGACTCTTTCGTAAAAATTCAATTCATTAAACGTTCAATTCCTTAACAGGACTTGGTTATACATAGCACTTTGTGGATTCGTTGTCTCCTTCGGGAGTTGGGGTAATTATTATAATTACGACGAATTCACTTTAGAGTGGCGGGCAGTTTAGGGGTAGGCTGCCCGCCTTTTTTTACCCTAGTTTCAAGCTTTACTTGAAGGAAAAACTTCACTCTCCTTGAAGAGAGATTCCCATGAAGACCCTCATCATCGACAACCACGACAGCTTCACACACAACCTAGAGCACCTAGTGGCCTCTCAAACCCAGACGGCCCCCACAATCATTCCTTACGCCCAATGGACCCCAAATAGCTCAACCGAAGGCATAGACCTTATTATTATTTCTGCTGGACCAGGACACCCCACTGAGTACCCCTCATATCAAGCTCTCTTCAATAAGACCCACCCCCCCATTTTAGGCATTTGCCTAGGGATGCAAATCATCACTGTAAACTGCGGGGGCTCTGTAACAAAACTGCCTGACTGTATTCATGGCCAAACAGATACACTCCAATTCCAAAACAAATCTCTCAGTGTGGCCCGTTATCACTCGCTTTACGTAGATCAGGCAGGCAAAAACCTCGATATCATACTCCGGAATACCAACAACATCCCCATGGCAATACGTCACAAAACCCGCCCAATTTTAGGGTATCAATTCCACCCTGAATCTTTTTTAACCAACTACGGACCTCTTTTTCTCTCCTATGCTCTGGACACGCTCCTTCCCAACAACAAAACCTCAAGCACTCGAAGCACTCAACAGCCTCCAACTGCAGTATCCGGTTGACATTTTCCTGTCACAAAACCCACAAGACAAAAAAACACATACCTTGGCTGGAGTTCTCCCCAAGCAAGAGCTCCATATTACTCAACACACTCCACGCACTGATATTGCTGATTTCGCCTTTTGTGATCCCCTTCCAACCCTAGGCTTTTTGAGCTACAACTATGGTCTCCACCTACATGACATAAAGCCAGCTAAGCCATCTTCCTTCCCATTGGGTCACCTAAAAAAGTACACGCTCTATATTCGCTATAATGAACTCTTGAATCGGCTTGAGATTTTTTCATTAACACCTCAAGAAATCTTATCTCAAGAAATACAAAAAATACTCGCCTCCCCATCAACGCCTAAACCGAAAATCAGCCCACTAAAAACCAAAGGCCCCTTAACAAGCTCTCTAAACAAAGATCACTATATAGGTGCGGTAAAGAAAGTGTTAGATGCAATTCGCTGCGGAAACACCTATCAGCTAAACCTTTCTCTACATCTAAAGACTGCCTTAGAAGAATTTAATTCCTACACATTTTTCCGAGGACTTTTTGAAGAGTACCCTGCATCTTACTACGCCCACTTCAACACACACACCTATAGCATATTATCAACATCCCCAGAGCAGTTCCTTAAGGTTCACCAAGGAAAGGTCCTCTCTGAGCCTATAAAAGGCACTCTATCTCTAGGCCCCTGTGATATTCCTGAGGAATGCGCCGCCCACCTAAGAGGTGATGAAAAAGAAGAGGCTGAGCTCTCCATGATCGTCGACCTTATTCGCAATGACATAAGCAAGCACTGCGCCTATGGTTCTGTTTTTGTCCAAAACCACAAACAAGTATTTCAAGTCGACCAGCTTTTACAAATGTATAGCACCATCTCAGGAACTCTTAAACCTGAATCGACCTCACTTGATCTACTGCTTGATTCATTTCCCGGAGGGTCCATCACCGGTTTCCCTAAAAAACGATCCATGGAGATTATTGAAGTTTTAGAACCTCACAGTCGGGACATTTACTGCGGTAGCTTTTTTGCTCTATATAACGAGAGAAACCTAGACTCTTCTATAGCAATTCGTACCGGATACTGGGACAAAACTAACCAGACTCTTAATCTTTATGCAGGTAGTGGCATCACTCTAAAATCTAAACCAGAGGCTGAGTATCATGAAACAATGGCAAAACTTACAAAGTTCACACAACTCATAAAAGAACCTTCACATACATGAGCTATTTTTATTTCCAAAACAAAATACACGGCGAACCTACCACCCTAGAGCCTAACTCACTACACACCCGTTTTGGCGCAGGATTTTTCACTACACTACTCTATAATACAAAAACCTTATGCCATTTAGAGCTTCACCTAGAACGCCTATTTAAAAGCCTTGAGCATTTCTCCATCTCCTACCAAGTTGTTAACTTCGGCTCTATCATTCAAGAGCTCCTTGAAAGGAATCAATTAAAAGATCGCCTTGCTCGTGTTAACATTTTTTACGGAATCTATTCTTTTAGCAAAGAATCCACCCCACTACTCTGTGTCGCAGAGTTCTTACCCAATAGCACACCTCAATGCCTCAGTATTTACCCAAACCCTCATGAGACTTTTATGAGCATCCATAAAAGCATGAGTTATTTCCCCTACCTATTAGCCAAAAAACATGCTCAAGAGCACGGGTTCTGTGATTCAATTTTAACCAACACAAAAACAGAAATTCTCGAAACAAGCACAGCCTCCCTTCTTTTTTATAAAGAAGGAAAGTTCTACACTCCTAAAAATGAATACATACTCCCCAGTACGGCCTTAAAATTATTTAAACAACAAACACCCGTTACAGAAATAACGATAACACCAAAAGACCTTCCTTCCTTTCAATGTGCCTATACACTAAACAGCCTGCACGGAATGCAGGCTGTTCAAGGTATTAATAAATGTAACTTTCAGCTCGATATCGAGACATGCCAAAAAGCGAACACGCTTATTTTGAAACAGTCTCCAGCAAGCCATACATGCGCTGCACCATTTCCTGAGGATCCTCAAGCAATCCAGCAGACACCATAGCACTGTCAAAAATCTGGCAGGCTACCTCTTTGGCCAACGCTGTATCACGCTCTTTAAGAGACGCTAGGTTCTTCAACAATCCATGATGAGGGTTTATCTGAAGATTCACCTTAGCTTTTAGGCCGGAAGCCTCTTCTCCCTGCATCGCTTGCATCATGCGCCTCATGTTTGCATTCATCATAGCATCCGCGTTCAAAACAATAGCTGGGCTCTTTACAAGTCGATTACCCACAGATACCTCAGAGACATTCTCACCCAAAGTTTCCTTAAGCCACTCACACAAGGCCTTGCTTTCCTCTTCACTTAAAGACTCTGGCTCATCAGGTGATGCTACCGCATCTAATTGAATATCACTTTGGTCAATTGAAGCCAAGCGCTTTTCTGAAAAAGAACCTAAGTGATTCATTACAAAATCATCAATCGGCTCATAACAGAAAAGAACTTCTATCTCACGAGCCCTAAAAGCCTCCAGATAAGGTCCTGCCTCGATCGACTCACGACTAGTTCCATTTACGAAATAAATGTCTTTCTGGCCCTCAGGCATGCGACTTACGTAATCCTCAAAACTAACAAGAGTACCCTTATCCTTCGCAGAAGACTCGAAACGCAAAAGTTTCGACAACGCCTCACGATTCGCAAAGTCCATAGTAGCACCCTCCTTAAGGAAAACACTAAAGCCTTTCCAGAAAGATTCATACTTTTCAACTTCCTTAGATGCCATTTCATTAAGAAACTTCAAAAAGCGCTTAGTTACAACAGCCCCAAGCTTTTGCATGAGTGCACTATCTTGCATATTTTCACGCGAAATATTAAGCGGCAAATCGGCACTATCAATCACACCTTTAACAAAACGCATCCACTCCGGAAGGAGCTCCTTTGGAGAAGGATCAATAAGCACTTTACGGCAGTACAGCGCAACTCCTGGTTCCATACGACCAAACCCAAAGCGTTCCATGTTCTCTCCTGGAACAAATAGTAATGCATTAATAGCCAAAGGCGCATCCGCACTAAAGTGCATCCAAGCCTGAGGCTCATCAAACGCTTTCGCCTGGAATTTATAAAACTCTACATATTCATCGTCTTTGATTTCATTTTTATTCTTCAACCAAAGTGCCTGCACTGCATTAATAGAGTCTCCATTAAGAGAAACAGGAAAGGGGACAAAACTCGAATAACGCTCCAAAATAGCCTTAATGCGATCTGAGGACGCAAACTCTTTGTACTCATCCTTCAAACTTATTACGATTTTTGTCCCTCGGCGCTGACCTTCGGCCGGTTCAATAGAGTAACTTCCTGAACCATCACTCTTCCAGCAATATCCTTGTGCCTCAGGTTTCCATGAATGCGTAAAGACACGAACCTCTTCAGCCACCATAAACACACTATAAAAACCTACCCCAAACTGACCGATAAGGTTTTCATTAGTTGCGCCTTCTTTTTTGATAGCTTCTAGAAATGCCTTTGAGCCTGAATGGGCAATACGACCCAAATTCTCGATAAGCTCTTCCTCTGTCATCCCGATTCCAAAATCTTGAATCGTAATTGTATTAGCCTGATCATCAGAACTGATACTAATCTCCAGAGGGAGCTCCTCATCGTAAATCGTTTTCTCTGTCACCTGTGTGTGACGTAGCTTCTCTAGCGCATCAGATGCATTAGAGACCAATTCACGGACAAAAATCTCCTTATCCGTATAAAGTGAGTGAACTACAATATCGAGGACCTGCTTGACCTCGGCTTGAAATTCATGAGTTTGTGCTTGAGCAGAAGCGTTCATAATAAGTATCCTTTTGATTTAAAAGGATCAAATATTAGGATTTTTCTAACAAAAGCAAAGAAAAAACACCCCTATCACTCTATAGTAGGCTACAAAAACTAACTAACAGCCTTAACAGAAGCTTCTACTGGTAAGGTAAATGCAAACATAGTGCCCTCTCCAAGAGTGCTCTTAACCTTGATGTCTCCATTATTGCGCAAGACCAGATCACGGCATAAAACCAGCCCTAAACCAGAGCCAGACTCCTTAGAAGTACCTTCAGTCGAAAAACTTTCTTCTATATTAAAAAGCTTATCCATGGCCTCAGGGGGGATACCGACGCCTCGATCCGTTACGGCAACCTCGACATAATCTCCCGAACGCTCCGCACTGATAGTAACAATACCCCCTTCATTTGAGAATTTAACGGCATTACTCACTAAATTACGCAATATCGTCAGAGCCATATCATGATCAGCAAAAGCAATGGTCCCTTCTTCGATCTGATTTTCTATGGTTAACTTCTTACTGACACATTTACTCTGAAACAGGTCATAGACCATTTCTGCTATTTCAGATAATGAAACGGTATCCGGCCGAAAGGCCATCGTTCCATTTTGGACCGTTGCCCAATCCAAAAGATTCTCAAGCATGTCATAAAGCTTTTTAGAGGTCCCTAAAATAGAGTCTAAATCTTCTTGAATTTCCTCTTTGCTCGCCTGGCGCATCGTTTGCAAAGTCATTTCCGCCAAGGAAATCACTCCAGAAAGAACCGCCTTAGTATCGTGAGAAATAATCGAAAAAAATCGGTCTTTGCTAGCATTTGCCTGCATCAAGGCCTCCCGAGAGCGCTTCAATGCCACATGGGTTTTCACCCGAGCAATAAGCTCCATCACATTAAATGGCTTAATAATATAATCTACCCCGCCACACTTAAAGGCCTCCACAATATCGTCATTTTGATCTTTAGCTGTCAAAAAGATAACTGGAATCATTGCCGTCTCAGGTGATTGCTTAAGATGTCTACACACCTCAAACCCATCCATTCCTGGCATCATAATGTCTAACAAAATCAAGTCTGGCTGAATAGCTCGGGCACGCTCTAGGCCTTTAACACCTCTATCCGCGATCGAAACCTCATAACCAATTCTATCTAAATTATGATAAACGACCTGCAAATTATCAGGAATATCATCAATGACGAGAATAAGGGGCTTATCTTCCGTCTTCATTGAGTATTAGGCTAATCTTTTGCCCTAGAGCTGTCAAATGGATTTGCCTTTTTCAATAGGAGACCTATAAATGGTCCATGGCACATTTTGATGACTCTTTTTACCTATCTGCAGACCGGTTCTTTGAAGAACATAAGGGCTATGGACTGACCTATGACGATGTCTCTCTAGCAACTTGCTACTCAGACATCCTTCCCAAAGAGACGTCACTAGAAACAACACTCTCAGAGAGCCTTACTCTCCCAATCCCCATCCTATCCTCAGACATGGATACGGTCACCGAAGCTGGCATGGCTATAGCTTTAGCTCGGCACGGAGGCATGGGACTTATTCACTACAACCTTCCTGAAGAACAACAGGTAGCTGAGGTAGCTCGAGTAAAAAACAATATTCACGGACTCATTCAAGATCCGATTAAAGTTTCCCCAGATCTTTATATTGCTGACGTTCTTGATAAGGTAGCACAGAAAAACTATCGCTTCCGCACATTTCCTGTTGTCGATGAAAATAATGTTCTATTAGGGCTTTTAGCCGGGCGTGTGGTTAAAGAACGCTATCGCAATAAAACAGTTCGTGAAGCCATGACCCCTCGTGATCAAGTATTCACAATAACAGAAGAAGAAATCACCAAAGACCCTATACTAGCGGCAGATCAATTTTTTAATGAACACATGGGGATTCATAAGCTTCTTGTTGTAGATCGCGAAGATCATCTCAAAGGCTTGTTCACCATCAGCGATGTAGAGCGTATTGTGGAAGAACAGCGCACAGGCCTCAAGCCCGCTCGAGACAGTAAATTCAGGCTTGTTTGTGGTGCGGCTATATCTGCCCCAAGAACCAGCTCCGGCGGCCTCGATACTACACGTATTATAAATCAAGCAAGCGCACTCATCCATGAAGGTGTCGATGCCCTTGTTGTCTCTACTGCACATGCTCACACCATCGGCGTAGGAGAAACGGTTAAATTACTGCGCACAGAGTTCCCCGACATAACACTTATTGCTGGGAATGTTACTAGTGCTGCTGCGGTTGAATTTTTAGCAGAAGCCGGGGCTAATGCAGTCAAAATAGGACAAGGTCCGGGGTCTGCCTGCACAACACGTGTCGTTGCTGGAGTAGGGTGCCCTCAACTCACTGCACTTTATCTAGCCTCAAAAGCTTCGACTAAGAAAAAGGTGCACATCTTAGCTGATGGCGGAATTAGCAAAAGTGCCGATATAGTCAAAGCACTTACTCTATCTGAAGCAGTCGTATGTGGTAACCTATTTGCTGGCTGTAAAGAAGCTCCAGGAGAGATTTTAGAAATTAACGGAAAGTTCTATAAACGCTACCGCGGAATGGCTAGTCTGGGCGCAATGAAAGCCGGTTCAGCTGCGCGTTATGGACATGACAAAAAAGATGTTCATCGCAAAGCAGCTGCTGAAGGAGTAGAGGCCCTTAAGGAAGCGTCTGAGCCAATCGATTGCGTCATTACACAACTCGTAGGTGGCTTACGCTCTGGCATGGGCTACCTTGGGGCTAACACCCTTTCTGAGCTCAAGGACAAGGCACGATACATCCGAGTAACTCCAGCAGGGCAAAAAGAATCTGCTCCTCATAATATTATCGAGGTAAAGGAAACAACCACCAACTAAAGACTCATAGAGCTTACATTCTCTAAGCCATATTCTTCAGGCACAACTTCTCCATCTTTAGACAAATCTGGCTCATGATGGGGATGCCCATGAGGGTGGTCGTGCTCAAAAGGATGGGGGCTACTATGTTTGTGTGGATGTAAATGAGTGTCTGCTGCGCTATCACGAGCATGATCATGCTCATAATTAATCCCCGGAGTGTAGCCGCGTACACCTGTTCCATATTGATAAACAATTTTAGTTCCATACCAGCCTGTAATGGAAACAAATATCGACAGAATAACCAGCGCTATCAAGGTTGTTTTATAGGCTTTCTTGCCCCACTGCTTACGAAAAGCAATACTGACAATAGCAAACAAAACTAAAGTCTCTGCGGTCAAAAACCCCCACATTTCATGCGTTTCAATGACTTCATGTGCCGATTTTTCGTGTACAACAGAGCTTTCCGCCAACCAACCCGTAAGAACAGCAGCAGCAGCAGAAACAGCCCCAAGCCAAATCCCCCATTTGGACGCACCAAAAAGCTCACGTGTGGTACGTGAAGTGCGTCTATGTTCTAAAGGTTCTTTGGATTGAGGTAGTATACTGCTTATCCCAGCGCCCACAAAACATAGCATCGAGGCAATAACCAAGGCTATGGGAAAATGGACAACAAGGGGGTGCCAGTTGGGGATAACTTCCAGCATCTTTCAGATCATAAGAACACAAAATATACGAAAGATCAATGCTTTACCTAACTGCTCATCCAGGTTAGAATCTTAATCATCCTCCTGAAATTTATGCGATTACCCCTCTTTATTCTCTGCATTTTAGCAATCCATTTAACTGGGTGCAGGAACACTACCTCTACAAAATATCACCAACCCAAAGCCCAAGCCCCAAAATCGAGTGTAAATTCTCATAAAACATTTAAGGCGGCCCGAGTTGTAGAAACTTCCCAAGAGGGGCGCAGCACTGGAGTGGGGCACGGCTCATCTATGGCTCCACTCTACTCAGATAATACCGTTTTAGTAATACATCCCATTGACTATGAAGACCTTGAGCCTGGAATGATTGTTGCCTATAGACATAGCTCTGGGAATCGGGTGGTCCACCGACTTATCCGCAAGAAAGGAATTCATTGGATAAGCGCAGGGCTTAACAATATTAAACAAGATCAAGATTTAGTTACCCCTAGAAACCTAATTGGCGTTGTTTATGCTTCATTCCAGGCAAAACGCTAAACTTTACCCCCCCCATGAATACACCCGAAAATACCGCTGATCCTTTGAGCGGGAAATACCTGATGTTTACTGTGAACCAGATCCAGTATGCCATCAACCTACTAAAAGTAAAAGAGATCGTTGGTAAAAAAACCGCAACGCCATTACCAGAGTCTCCCAACTACGTTAAAGGTATCGTTACTTTGCGCGGTATTCCAATGCCCGTTATCGACCTAAAAGTACGCCTAGGCCTTCCCGAAACAGAAGACTTAGAAGACAGTCCTATTATTGTTTTGCAAAAAGTAGCCAACCAAGGCGCCTCTCTAATAGGTCTATTGGTTGATAAGGTTTCTGATGTTAATATGCTTACCCCAGAAGAGATCGAAGATATCGGTATGGCAGGAACCCACCTAAAACAAAACTATATTCTAGGGGTCTCTAAAGCAGAGGGGAAAGAGGCTATTATTCTAGAAATAGATACTCTTCTATCTGCAGAAGATATCACCTTACCTAAGGGGCTTTAATCTCAAACGGCTCTACTTGGGTTAAAAAGCGCTTGGGAATATTCCCCAAGATATACACACCATCATCCCGTACTTCCTGATTTTTGATAGCTCCAAGCTCATATAAGGCGTGAATAAGATCATAGCGATCATGAGGGATCATAAGATTAGCAAGTACCACCTGCTCCTCTAAAAGGGCCTCAATGGCCCCAAGTAACGCGTCAGTGCCCTCTCCAGTACGTGCACTTATTTGAAGAAGATCTGGCACCTTGGTCTGTAAAGCTCCAAACAAAACAGGATCAACCCCAAGGTCACTTTTATTAATAACCGTTAATGTGGGTTTTGACTCCACCCCCAACTCCTTAAGCACTTCCTGAGTTGTTTCCCAGTGGTGTTCTGCTTCAGGGCTAGATCCATCTATCACATGGATAATGATGTCAGCATGAACCGTCTCCTCCAGAGTTGCCTTGAACGCATCCACAAGCTTGTGCGGAAGTTTACGAATAAAACCTACTGTGTCTGTAAGTAAAAAGCGCTGTCCAGAAGGAAGCTCCAAACGACGAGTTGTTGGGTCTAGTGTTGCAAAAAGCTTATCTTCCGCTCGAACCTTTGCTTCGGTTAACATATTTAAAAGAGAAGATTTGCCTGCATTCGTATAACCTACAATAGCCCCAGTAGGAACTGGTATACGCAAACGCCGCTTACGCTGCACACCCCGGTGTTGCAAAACTTCTTTAAGCTCTCTTTTAAGCTGTGATATACGCTTTCTTACTAAGCGCTTATCTACCTCCAGCTGCTTTTCCCCTTCTCCACGCAAAGTTACACGTCCTCCCTTCTGCCGACTCAAGTGAGTCCATGCTCGTGTCAGCCGCGGTAGTGTATATTCCATTTGAGCCAATTCAACCTGAAGCACTGCTTCCTTAGTTTGCGCACGCTGGCCAAAAATCTCCAAAATCACCTCTTGGCGGTCCATCACATAAAGCTTACTCATCTTCTCCCAATTGCGCTGTTGGCCAGGTGTTAATGTTTCATCTAACACAATCGCCTCACACTTTAGTGTATGCGCCATCTCTATAAGCTCTTCAGTCTTACCTGAACCCAACAATAAAGGGGCCTTAGGCTGCCTCAAGTAAACCAAAACGGTTTTTACAACCTCTATTCCTAAGTTCTCTGTTAGCTCCTTAAGTTCGCCCAATAAAGCCTGCCCAGACTCTTCTTCATGGTCTGCATAAATAACACCCACCAAAAGTGCGCGTTTCACCTGAGTTATTGTTTCTACTGGATCTTTTTTTGTAAATTTTTCCATAAAAGAAGTATTATGGCATAAGGCCTGCTATGCTTTTTTAACCTAAAACTCTTTTTAACAGAAAAAGAACGCTTTAAAAACAAAAACCATGTCCTCGGTTAGAAGAACTCCCTCCACAAGCAGCACCCGAGCTAAAAGTACCCCTCCCATCCCCACCGCTCGCAGCCAAGGGTCTGCCGCCATCCCCTTCGATCGGCTTTCTATCTTTCAACTCGAAAGACATATTGAAAAATTCCCTGGAACAGCCAAAGCTATTCACGAGCGCCTTATCGAAAAGCAACCTGAAGAAATTGAGCAAGCTCATGAACTAGGTCGTACTAATCCAGGAAAAGGAGCATTAGCTTTTCAAAATTTAGCCTTCAGAAACCTAAAAGGGCATGTAATACCTCAAGACCTCAATATGGCCCTTGAAATGGCTCTAGAGGCCTTAAAGCTCAATACGACCTATGGAGCAGCTACGCTGCTTCACTTAGCCAAAGCTTACGCTAAGGGAGATTTTAAAATCAAAAAAAACACCCCCAAGGCCCTTAGGCTTATCCTTAAGGCAGCTATTATCAATCCAGAAGCTGCAGGAAACACAATCAAAGAGATTTCAAATACCCTAAAAATTGAAGGGGTCCCTCAAAATACACTCCAAGAGTATGCGTTTGCCCTTCAAAACGACTGCAAAAAGATTCCCCTAAACACCCCAATGGAAAGCCTACCTGGCTTCAAAGTTTTCTTTGAGGCCTTTATTAAAAAATTTCTTCCTGAAATTGAGCCAAAAAATGAGGACGAGTTTAAGGAGTTTTTTGAAGCCAACCACAGGCCAGCAATTATGCCAATCTTACAAGATCTCTCACTCGCATTAGAAAATATTTCCCCCTAAATACTCCATAGCTCTCCCAACAAAAGCCCCCCAGAAATGGGGGGCTTTTTTATAACCCTAATTATTGTCATTCCTTTTTAGGGAATTACAAAGTTAATGCCCATTGAGTGCCGCTTGGGCAGCTGCTAAGCGCGCTATTGGCACCCGATTAGGCGAACAGCTCACATATTCTAGCCCTGTTTTATGGAAAAATTTTATCGACAAGGGATCCCCCCCGTGCTCACCACAGATTCCAATTTTCAGCTTTTTGCGCGCACGCTTACCTCGTTGCGTAGCAATCTCAACCAATTGCCCCACACCCTCTTCATCAATTGAAGCAAAGGGATTATTCGCAACAATATCTAACTCTTGATACGCAGGGAGGAAATTACCGGAATCATCGCGACTCATTCCTAAGCAAGTCTGGGTAAGATCATTTGTACCAAAACTAAAAAACTCTGCATCTTCGGCAATTTCATGTGCCTGAAGCGCTGCTCGCGGAATTTCAATCATAGTACCCACCATATAGTCAAATTTAACCTTCTTTTGGGCCATGACCGATTTAGCTACCTCATGAATAATAGCCATTTGATTTTTCAATTCCCCCATAAAACCTACTAAAGGAACCATAATTTCAGGCTTTACCTTAATCTTTTTACTACTTTTAGCCACTTGAGCTGCTGCTTCAAAAATCGCAGTCACCTGCATCCGTGTAATCTCAGGGTAAGAAATTCCTAAACGACAGCCACGGTGCCCCAACATTGGGTTTTCTTCATGAAGCGACTTTACACGCTCTGAAATCTTTTCCACTGAAACATTTAGGGTTTCAGCTAAAGCCCTTCGTGAGGCATCATCGTGAGGCAAAAACTCATGCAATGGTGGATCAAGTAAGCGTACCGTGACAGGCAAACCTCCCATAGCTTTAAAAATCCCCACAAAATCTTTGCGCTGAAGAGGTAAAAGCTTCTTAAGAGCTCGCTGACGCTCCCCCTCGTTTTCTGCCAAAATCATTTCACGCATAAAATCAATGCGATCACCCTCAAAAAACATGTGTTCCGTGCGACACAAACCAATCCCCTGGGCACCCATAGCAATAGCCATTTTTGCCTGCTGAGGTGTATCTGCATTTGTTCGAATAAGTAACTTGCGTTGCTTATCAGCCCACTGCATCACTGTATTAAAGAGCTGGTACATAGGACTCTTGGAGGGTTTTATTTTTCCCGCCAAAACCTGGTTCACCTCAGAAGGAACCGTATGCACATGCCCTGTAAACACTTTACCCACAGTTCCATCAAGGGATACATGATCCCCCTCCTTAACTGTAACTTTTCCCACACTCAGGCTTTTTCGAGCATAATTAATTTTTATATCACTTGCTCCACACACACAAACAATCCCCATTTGACGGGCAACCAAAGCCGCGTGAGAGCTTACCCCACCACGACTCGTCAATATTCCCTCTGAAGCTAACATCCCACGAATATCTTCCGGGGAGGTTTCCACACGGCAAAGAATCACACGCTCACCTTTGCGTTTCATTTCTTCAGCCTTACGTGCGGTAAACACTACCTTACCTGAGGCCGCCCCAGGGCCAGCGGGAAGGCCAGTTGCTATACACCTTGCCTTGTGCATTTCCTTAGGATCAAAAACAGGAACCAAAAGACTAGCTATAGAATCAGCAGGAATACGTTTCAATGCCTCTGTCCTGCCAATTAATTTTTCCTTAACCATTTCTACAGCAATACGCACAGCCGCCATCCCTGTGCGCTTTCCATTACGCGTCTGCAACATGTAGAGCTTTTTATTCTGAATAGTGAATTCAAAATCTTGCATATCCTTGAAATGCTTCTCCAGGCGCTTACGCACCTTATCTAATTCTAGATACGCTTTGGGCATTGCTTTTTTGAGTTTCTCTATCGACTGGGGTGTCCGTGTTCCAGCAACAACATCCTCACCCTGGGCGTTAATAAGGTATTCACCATAAAATACCTTATCCCCATTAGCCGGATCACGAGTAAAAGCTACACCAGTTGCACAGTCATCTCCCATGTTTCCAAAGACCATCGTCTGGATATTTACAGCAGTACCCCATTCACCTGGAATATTATATTTTCTGCGATAAACAATTGCTCGATCGTTATTCCAAGATCCAAAAACCGCTGCTATAGCACCTTGGAGCTGCCTATAAACATCTTGAGGAAAGTTTTTTCCAGTGCGCGATTTTATTAACTTTTTATAGCGCTTGATTAGCTCTTTTAAATGCTCAGCCGTAAGGTCTGTATCCTCCGTGACACGATTTTCTTTTTTAAGTGTGTCCAAAATCTCATCAAATGGCTCATGATCTTCTTCATCAATAGGCTGTACCCCCATCACAACATCTCCATACATCTGGATAAAACGACGATAACAATCATAAGCAAAACGCTCATTCCCTGTATTTTCGGCTAAACCTTTAATTGTCTCATCATTAAGCCCTAAATTCAGGATAGTATCCATCATTCCAGGCATAGAATCCCGAGCTCCAGAACGTACAGAAAACAGCAGTGGATTCTTTTTATCCCCAAATTTTTGGCCCTGTTGTTTTTCAATAGCCTTAATGGCCTTTCTCACATCACCATCTAGGCTTTTAGGAAACGAGCGGCGATTTTCATAAAAATAAGTACAAACTCCTGTGGTGATCGTAAACCCTGGAGGAACCGGTAACCCTATTCTTGCCATTTCTGCTAAGTTTGCGCCCTTCCCCCCAAGTAAGGCACGCATCTTAGCAGAGCCATCTGTTTTTTTACCAAACTCGTAAATATATTTTACTTTTTTGGGGGATTTTTTATTTACCGCTTTTTTTACGGTCTTTTTCTTACTGCTTTTTACAGGCATTTTTAGATATCTTTTAGGGGTTATTAGGGTATGTTTTTAATAAAAAGATAAGTCATTAAAAAAATTAAATTATCATTGCTTGTCAATGGATAAGCAAAAATGATAATACTATCAAGTAACTCAACATGAGCAAAATATTGTTACCTGACCCCTCAACATCCTCCCCACAACAAGAAGGCATGAGCTTCTGGGAACATGTCGAAGATTTTCGATCCCTCATTCTTCGTTGTTCAGCTATATTTATTCTTAGTTGCATTACCGTAGCCTGTTTTTTTCCCTTTTTTGCAGACCTGCTGAATGCTCCTCTCAAAAAAGCACTTGGGGACCACCCTGACCTACTCCAAGGGCTTGTCACCACAACCCCAATGGGTATCTTTTCTGTCCTAATTCAAGTCTGCTTTCTAGGGGGGCTTGCACTATCACTCCCTATCATGCTCTACCTGGGGGCTAGGTTTGTCGCTCCAGCCCTCAGTTCAAAAGAAAAATATATTCTAGGCCCCGGCTGTATAGCCGCATTTGCTCTTTTTTCCGGAGGAGCTCTTTTTAGCTACTATTTTGTGCTTCCCGCATCCCTTACTGTATCTATTCAGTTGAATAAACTGTTTGATTTTCAACTTATTTGGTCTGCCCCAGGCTATTATGGACTTGTTGTATGGATGACCCTGGGGATTGGTTTATGCTTTGAATTCCCCCTAATACTACTCCTGCTCCTTAAGGTTGGTCTCCTCTCATCACAAAAACTAAAAGAAGTCCGTCGCTACATGATAGTAGGGATCCTTGTTGTATGTGCCGCTATTATACCCGGTGGAGATCCTTTTAGCTTAATTATTTTAGCAGGCCCCTTATACTTATCCTATGAAGGCGTTATACTCCTTGGTGAGCGCATCGAAAGAAGGCGGGACGAAGCTTCCTATTAGGCCAAATCTTGTGCTTTAAAATAAACCAAACACTTCCCCTCACATAAACCACCAGGGAAGTAGTCCTCAAGTGAGTAAATAGCTTCAGGCTTCATCTTTAATTGAGCGAGTTCTTCTGTTAGATCGCCCCCCTTAAGATAAAGAACTCCGTTCTCAAGAGAGCCTTTTTTACCCACCTTTAGCTTATTATGAATCCATCCTAAAAATGCAGGTAGAGCTGTCACAGCACGCCCCACAACATAATCAAAAGACTCCTCAAGAGACTCTGCGCGCACCTGCGCAGTCCGAACATTTTCAAGCCCCAAACGCTCTACAACATCCTGAACAACCCCTATTTTTTTACCAATAGAGTCTATCAACATAAACTGCGTCTGAGGAAAACAAATAGCCAAAGGTATCCCCGGAAATCCCCCTCCAGTCCCAACATCAAGCACCTTCGCCCCTGCTGAAAAAGAGGCCACTTTAGTGATCGCCAAACTTGGTAGCAAATGGCGCTGCTCAAGCCCATCAATGTCCTTACGGGACACTAAATTAACCTTGGGATTCCACTCTTTAATAAGATCACAGTATTGAGAGAGTAGGTCTTGCTGATTTTGGGGGATTTCAGGAAATACTTCTTTAAGGAAAGACATAAAAATAAATTATCGAATAAATTAGGGCTCTAAGCCTGGTAGTATTTTGGGAATATCTTGTTTATCTTGTTGGGGAAACAAAAAACTTACCAAGATGCTCTTGTTTATTAAACACTAACCAGGGTTTAATTCACGTAACAAAATCATTTTAACCTATTGCAGTAAAGTAATTTACAAAGTTATTAAGTTTTCCACAGAGCATAATAAAGCTACGGTTTATAAAGATTAAATTTAAAGAGAATTAATAGGAGTTGCCAGTAAGCCATAAAGGTTTACATTAGAGAACTATGAAATGGAACATCAACCGTGATCACTTTGCCACCGGTCTTCAACAAGTGCTTAACGTTGTAGGTACGCGTACAGCGATGCCCATTTTAAGTAATGTCCTTATCCAAGCAAAAGATGATAAACTGACATTAACTACCACAAACCTAGATTTAGGCATCCAGTGTCACATTAAAGCTGATATTGATAATGAAGGTAGTATAACTCTGCCGGTGCGCAAACTCGCAACCATCATACGTTCTCTGCCCACCTCAGACGTATGCATGGAAATATCCCCAAGCTATCAGGCGAAGATTACTTCAGGAGGCTCACTCTTTCGTGTTATGGGTATGGCCCCAGAGGAATTCCCCCCGCTACCAAGCTTCTCAAGCCAGAAGTCACTTTCCTTCAAACAGGAAGAGCTTAGCCAAATGCTAAAGTGTGTTTCTTATGCCCAGTCTGGGGATGAAAATCGCTACATTCTAAACGGTGTTTACTTCAATTTTCTTCCAGAAAAACTCTCCCTTGTTGCTACTGACGGCCGTCGCTTGAGCTTGATTACCAAAGACATGGCCATCGATGAACAAAATACAGGTAATTTCATTTTGCCCGCAAAAACGGTTGCAGAAGTCAGTCGCTTATTAGGCCAGGGAGAGTCTACTCACATTGTTTTTAATGATCGTCAGGTTGCTTTCGATATCCAGCTTGGTGATGAGGCTCAAGAAAATGGCTTAACAGGGTCTATTTATCTGGTTTCTAAAACAGTTGAAGGCAATTACCCGAACTACAAGCAGGTTATCCCCAAGCAGACAGAGTACCGCATCAAAGTAGAGCGCGAGCTTCTGCAGGAGTGCGTGCAGCGTGCTGCTTTAGTGACGAGTGATAAGAGCAACTCTGTAAAAGTGCGAGTGTGTGACAATGTTCTAGAAGTGTCAGCATCAAGCCCTGAATATGGAGAATCTCATGAGCCTATGGCGGTTGCTTACGAGGGCCCAGAAGTACAAGTTGCTTTTAACCCTCAGTTTATCCTAGATCCCCTAAAAGCCCTTCCTAAAGACGAAATCTTTTTTGAGTTTAAGGATGAATTAAGCCCTGGTGTATTCAAAACACTCGATAATTTCTTGTGTGTGATTATGCCTTTGAGGCTTAATTAAGCTTCGTGCAAAATACCCCAGATATCAGTCAATGGCTTTTCCCTGTTATTATGGGGTTAATTGGTGTTTTCTTTTTGTTGGCAACTATCAACTCTAAAAGCCCTTCCTTTCGTTACTCTGTGGCCATACGTTGGCTGAGGTGGGTTTTGATTGCTTTAACTGTAGGTCATATTTTTCAGGCTCTAGAACTTACCGAACGCCCAGTGGGGGTTGTTATTACCACAACCTTTCTTATTTGGTTTATTTTAGAAACAGGTTACAACTGGCTAGCCATTGGAATGTTGAGTCACAGTGAAATCCCTCTTTTTCCTAAGTTTTATAAAAACACTGAAGGGTACCGCTGGCCCAATGATAAGGCTTCTATAAAACTTAGGAACACTATTAGAGAGCTAAAACTACATCCTCTTAAGGATCTAAAGGCAGACCTCCATGAGCTTGTGCATATACATTCCAGTATTCACCAGGACACAGATAACAAAATACGTCTTCAGATTTTATTTTTACCTCAAAGAACAAATACCCTTTCGGCCTGTTTTATTTTGTCTTCTCAAACAAAATCTGGAGAACTTTATATAACAGATAATGTTTTTTTGCCCTTTGGGGGATATTACCCAAAAAACTGGCACGTATTGCGCAGGCCCTGGATACGATCTCTAAAGAGCCTAATAAGGTTGCACCAAAGTCGGACCCAAGAAGCAGCAGAAGAGCTTGTGTCTTGGGGAGATAACCCTCTTGAGGATATTAACCACCAACAGCAAAAACTAAGGCAAGAAAACCTAGAGCGTGGCTTTCTTCACCCCCTTCATTATCGAGAGGAGTATGGCAAATTGACCCGAGAAGGTCGCTATCGCGTATGGGTTGAGCTTTGGCTTTTAAGCTATCTTGGGGTGTCTTTTAGGTATTAAGTTTCTTCTCTATAGAAAACTGAGGAGCTTTTGGATATCCTCAGTGTCTGAAATGCACTGCTTTCCTATACACAATTGAGGTGTTTCTGTTTTGCTTAAAGATAAAAACACTTTTCTGTAGGGCCTAGAGGACAGATGTTTTTGAGCCACAACAAAGTCGTCTTTGTTTTTAAGTCTTAACACAGCACACCCAACTGCATCATAAACCAAACCTGAAAGTGCAAAAGAAATCCCTTGAGGTGTTTGAGGCAATTGAGGGGCAAAGAAGCCTTTTAGCTGCTGTAAGGTTTCTAAATAAAGAGCCTCACCTGTCAATTGGTATAAGTCTCCAAAAACATGAACCAGTACACTGTTTCCTGAAGGTGTTGCATTATCCCAAAACGCTTTTTTTCGCACAATAAGCGCTTCCCTGTCATCAGCTGTAAAAAAGAACCCACAACCAGAGGAGTCTCCAAAATGGCTTAGCAAAGTTTTAGCAATAGAGCTAGCGCGCTCTAAGTAGAGTTTACCAAGGCCTGGTTTTAGGTAGTCTCCCTTCGAGGCCAGGCTTAAGCAAGCTTTCGCATAAAAAGCATAACCGTCAAGATTTGCAGAATAGAGTGCTTCATTCTCATAAAGAACAGTATGATATCTTAATGGAGCCTCTTGCATCTTTTTTTCTATACAATCAGCTGCCCGACAAGCTCTCTCAAGCCAGTCTTTTCTCTCAAAAGCAAACCCTGCTTCCGCTAGGCTTTCAATGAGTAAACTGTTCCAGGAGAGTAGTTTTTTTGTATCGCAAGCTGGGGTAGTTCTTTGAGTACGCGCTTTTAGTAGTTTATCTCGTAAAGGTTTAAGCTTTTCTCGATCTTCAAAAGATCTTGTTGCCCAAGCTGGGTTAGAGCTTCCTTCTTCAAAATTACCTTCCTGGGTTATATTGTAGTGATAACAGAAGAGATCTCCCTCTTCCTCTCCCAAAACAGCCTTAACCTCTTCTGGGGGCCAAATATAATAAGAGCCCTCTGTGTTTTCTGTGTCAGCATCTATAGATGAAGCAAAAAGTCCATCTTCCTGAAGCATCTCTCTTTCTAAAAAGGAAACCGTCTCCTCAACAATAGCCTTAAAGAGAGGATCTTTATAGCGCAACCAAGCTTTGGTGTAAACCCCAAGCAAAAGAGCATTATCGTAAAGCATTTTCTCAAAATGGGGGATAAGCCAATAGCGATCTACACTATAACGCATAAAACCACCCCCAAGTTGATCAAATATACCCCCATGCGCCATTGTGGTGAGTGTTGTGTTAACGACACTATCAATACGTTGAGCTAGCTCCGGATGTTCGTATTCACAGGCACGACTTGCACGTATTGATAGGAGAAACTCTAAAATACTAACTGGGGGAAATTTAGGAGCCTGCCCGAAGCCACCCCAGTCATCATCGTGTAATGTACAAATAAACTGAGCTGCATTTATAAATAAGGTTTTGTCATCTATTGTTTTTGGGCCCTTATCTAGGTTTGGCTCAATTTGAAGGTTTTTTAAAATGTTATCCGCATTTTCCTCAAGTTCTTCCCTTTTTTTATCATAATGAGTGGCAATGCGCATTAATAGTTGAGGCCAAGGGACAATGCCTTGCCCCTTATCCTCGGGGGGAAAATAGGTGCCCCCAAAAAAGGGACGTCCGTCAGGCAAACAGAAAACATTAAGAGGCCACCCTGATTGTTGGGTAACCATTTGCACTGCTTCCATGTAAATTTGATCTATATCAGGCCGTTCTTCTCGGTCCACTTTTATGCAGACGAAATATTTGTTCATAAGACCAGCAATATAGTCGTCCTCAAAGCACTCACGTTCCATCACATGGCACCAATGACATGCAGAGTACCCAATGGATAGTAAAATAGGTTTTCCTTCCTCCTGGGCCCTTTCAAAGGCCTCAGAGCACCAAGGCCACCAATTTACTGGGTTATTCGCATGTTGACGTAAATAAAGGCTTTTTTCTTGGCTTAGGTTGTTCGCCATAGTTTTTGCAATAGAGGGCATTTCAAAAGCTAATCAAAAGAGTTATTTATTCCCAACCCTTATTACTAATTATTTTTAAATTTAAAAATATATTACTTTTATTATGTGGGGTGAATAACTTAATAACTCCATATGTTTCTACCTATAAGTTAGTTACAAATTTAATAAATGGGAGGAAAGAGTGAGTGTGAATATTATAAATGTGAGTAGGTGTATAAGTTTGGGAGTTATTCTAGCTTTATTGAGGTTTATTCCCAAAGTTAATCGCGGGCATTTTGGGGGGTAAAGGGGGAGTTCAGGGCAAAAAAAATCCTGAAACAAATCGTTTCAGGAAAAAATGGTACCCGGGGGGGGAGTCGAACCCCCACGCCTTACGGCACTAGATCCTAAATCTAGCGTGTCTGCCAATTCCACCACCCGGGCCTGGATGAGAAAGGAAAGGGAAATGTAGAAATTAAATATTAATAGATCAAGGAAAAATGCAAAAAGAAGCCCGATTAGTTGGTTTCTTGGGCACTAACCTCTGAAAATTGAGCTCTTAAGCGACTTTCTAGGATATTTTTAGTCGAATCTGGGAGCTCTTGGGTCAGACTGGTAAGGTCAGCTTTTACTTCACTTGGGGCAGTTTTTACCTCTTCCCGAAGTGTAGATGTGACTACTTCAGGAGCTTTTTGCACCGGAGGTGTTGTTTGAGTCTGGTTTTGGCCTGAAGGAGCAGGGCTTAATGCGGTTAGTTCTTGTATGAGGCTATCAATGGCGCGTGTGCGGCCCTGCTCTACCGCCTTTAATAGGGCGACTTCAAAATGTACATGGTCAGAGAGCCCTGAACGCATACCGGCCTCACTGGTGTGCAGGGAGTCAAGCATCCGCATTAAGGATTCTGTTGAAAGTGGAGAGCCCAATAGGGTTGTTTGCCCCTTTTGCTTAATAGCATCCAGTAGAGCTTCTCTTAAGTGTGTTTGAAGGTCTAGTAAGGTTCGGTATAAGTCAGAACCTTCGTTAACAAGCTCTTGGGTTAGGGTGATAAGGCCAGCAGTATCTGCTTGAGCTAAGGCTGTAGCTAGGGCTTGTAGTTTTTGAGGGGAGGCTAGTCCATAAACATTAAGCACATCAGTCTCTGTGATACTGGTCCCGCAAAAAGATATAAGCTGGTCCAATATGGATTGAGCATCACGCATACCGCCCTGGGCAAGACGTGCTATGGCTTTTAGGGCCTCTGGAGTGAGATTTAGCTCTTCAGCTTGGGCAATTTCCTGAAGCTTTTTAGTGATGATATCTTCAGGGATGGGGCGGAATTCAAATCGCTGACAACGTGATACAATGGTAGGGAGTACTTTTTGAGACTCTGTTGTTGCAAAAATAAATTTTACATGAGCCGGAGGTTCTTCAAGAGTCTTAAGGAGGGCGTTAAAAGCTGCTGTAGACAGCATGTGGACCTCATCGATAATATAAATCTTGTAGCGACATTGAGCGGGGGCGTATTGGCAATCTTCACGTAAGTCGCGGACCTGATCGACGGAGTTATTAGAGGCTCCGTCGATTTCAATCACATCCATACAGCTTCCATTCATAATGGTTTGACAGATGGGGGTTGTGATATCTGGAGAAATTGAAGGGCCTTCTTCACAATTTAAGGCCATAGCCAATAGGCGGGCTGTTGTTGTCTTCCCGGTCCCTCGGGGGCCTACAAAGAGGTAGGCATGAGCAATGTGGTTTTGGGTAATAGCATTGCTTAAGGTGCGTACAATGTGCTCTTGTCCAACGAGTTGTGAGAATTGTTGGGGCCGCCAGCGGCGGGCAATTACTTGATATTCCTGAGCCATGGGATTTACGTGGGTTAAAAAAGTGAGGCCAGGCACCCTACGCCTGTAGGAATCCTGGATACCGTTGCTACCTTCCGGTCCTGGCGGAGTTCTCCGGCTCTCTACTGCGTAGGACCCAGCCTCTGCATAACTCTCGTTTAACAAAGCCTTGCCCTCAAGAGAAAAGTGCAGCTATTATTAAATATAATACACTTTTTTCAAAAAGACCTTTCATGGAAACAGTCACATCAACTCAGGAGATAAAACTTATTTTAGCTGAAAAAGCAGCTGAATTAGGGTTTGAGGCTTTTGGTGTAGCCCCAATAGATGCCCATTTGCGCCAGGAATATTTCGAGAAATGGATTTCAGAAGGGAAGCAAGGGGATATGGCTTGGATGGACAATCCGCGTCGTTTAGACCCCAAAAAGATATTACCGGAGGCTAAAAGTATGCTTTGTTTGGGGGTAAATTATCGGCAAGAGCCTCCTGAAAGACGTTATCGTATAGCCCAATATGCCTTAGGTGGGGACTACCACAAAGTGGTTTTGAAAAAATTAAAACAACTTTGCACCCTTATGCAGGAGTATGGAGGCGCTCAAAAGCCTTATGTCGATACTGGGCCGGTGCTCGAAAAACCAATAGCAGCCCAGGCGGGGCTTGGTTGGCAGGGTAAGAGTACTTTGGTGATTCACCCTAAATATGGGCCTTGGTTATTTTTGGGGATTATCCTTACTACTTTAGAGTTACCCCCTGACCTTCCTCATAAAGACTATTGCGGAAAGTGTACTGCTTGTGTGGATGCCTGTCCCACAAAGGCAATTACAGGGCCTTACCAGCTTGATGCTCGGCGTTGTTTATCTTACTTAACCATTGAGCACAAAGGCGCTATCCCGGAAGAATACCGTGAAGCTTTGGGGGATCGTGTGTATGGGTGTGATGAGTGTTTGGATGTTTGCCCTTGGAATAAGTGGGCTCAAATGACTCAAGAGGTTAAATTTCAGGCCAGAGATTACCCAGATTTAAAAGAAATGTTAGCTTGGTCTGAGAGTGATTTTAACCAGCATTTCCAGGGAACCCCCATAAAGCGTCTTAAGTTATCTCGTTGGTTACGTAATACATGTGTAGTTTTGGGAAATATTGGAACAGAGAAAGATTTGGAGCCTCTGATAGCCTTATCTCAACGAGATGATCCATTGGTTGTGGAGCACGCCTGTTGGGCGATTGATAAAATAAAGAGTCGATTGGCTAAAAATTGCTCACAATAGCCTTTATTGACCTGAGTATCTGCAAATTGGCATCGTTGTTGCTTAGATAGAGGGGTAACAAAACTAATAAATTTTATGGGACCTCTTCTTACCTCAGTTATAAGCAGTGTTGGCGCAGATCTTCTTAATAGGACGGGTTTAAGTAACTTTTTACCACTAAATCGTACTTCAAGCACCCAGGCAGAACCTTTTGATTCACACCTAAATAAAGCCCAACAAACTAAAGCTCCTGAAACATTGTTGGATGTTTTAAAAAGCAATCATGTGAAAGACGTGCATAATTTAAAAAGCCTCATTAACCACACCAATGAGCAGCTTTTGTCTCATCATGAGTTACGTTCTGCACTTGGGCAAGTGAGGTCTTCAGAGGCACTTTATTTAACAAAAAACGAAAATAATACTTTTTCGATTAAAACTTTAGACGGAAACATAGCAACATTCGGCGCAGATACCCAAGTAGGCAAATTAGCCGAACAACTCCATCAGATGCAAAGTACTCTTGTTAGCAAGGGTCGTGATCCCCATCACTCGCTCTATGAAGTTGCAGAAAATATATCAAGACAACCTAACAACCGAGCCACTTGGGAACTGCGAGAAGAAAGTACAGTTGTAAGACGTTCATAATTTGTCAGATGAGGGTCTGACTACACGAGGGACATAATCAAATCACCCGCCATACATCCGAGCGCGGGATTTTGAAAAGCTCGGCACCTACCATTCGGTGCCGAGCTTTTTTTCAAAAATTTAGAAAAAGTACCCTGGAGGAACTCCAGATAGGGTACTGCTAAGCCACACAAAGGGAAGTGTGCCGTACATAATCGCTGTGCTAAGTGCCCACTGAAAGGGCTTGATGTTAATGAGAATAATCAGGATGAGAAATCCCCATTGAGAGAGCTTAAAGAAGGTCTCTTCTTTCATGCCGACAACATAACGAAATATATGAGAACCATCCAGGGGAGGGATAGGCAGGAGGTTGAATACAGCCAGTATGACATTAATGCGGATAAACATCCCCATGAGTTGCCCCAGGTTGAGGTCAAATTGAACCAAGAGACTGGCTAATAAACTCCCTAAAAGGGCAAGAATAATGTTGGAGGCGGGTCCAGCAAGAGTTACCCATATGTGTCCCCATTTTGAGTTTTTAAAATTTCGAATATTGATTTCAACCGGCTTGGCCCAACCCAAAATAAAAAACCCTGGGCTCCCTAGAAGCATGAATAAAGGGAAAATAACAGTTCCCAATAGATCGATATGCGGCATTGGGTTTAGGGTCACACGGCCTTGAGAGCGTGGCGTGTGGTCACCAAGGAGGTCTGCAGTGATAGCGTGGGCCCATTCATGCACGCTTAAACTAGCAAGCAGCATAAGATAAAGAATGAGACCGAATTTTAAGCGTACTGGATCCATAGGGTTTTATGGGTAAATGCTATTAGTTGTTTTCTGGAGGGAGGCTTGCTAAGAGCTCTTGGCAACTTTGCTCTAGAATAGGACTGGAGACCTGGCTAAGTGCTTGGCGTGCTGAAGGCTTATCGTCTAATTCAATAAAAATACGTGCACGTTGAAAGTTAATAATATCTTTTTCGGCGGTAGACATGGCGTTTTTGTAAAGAGAATCCCAGGTTTTTAGGGCTTCTGGCCAATTAGATGTATCCAGGTCGTAATAAGCCTCCGCATGACGAAAGGCAAAAGAGCGCTCTTGTGGAGATAGGCGTACGGCCTCAGCAAAGGCATGCATGATCTTTTCGTCAATTTCACCAGCTTGAAATGCGCCGTCTTGAACAAAGCAAGACTTATATTGGGAGAGGAGTTCACCAAGTTGGTAGTGATAAAGGCCTACGTTAGGCTCTAGCTCAATAGCACTCAAGAAATAAGGCAGTGCTAAGATGTAATCTCCTTTTTCTGCCAAATAGTTGCCTAGCTGCTGCTTAACTACAGCAATGTTGGGGTCTAGTTTGTTGGCTTGTAGGAAGAGGTGTGCAGCTTCCTCAGGATTGTCGAGTTGTCGTAGAAGCTTTCCAAAGAGGATTGCTCCATAGGCAGAGTTAGGGTTGTCTGAAAGAAACGATTCATAGGATTGGACAAGCTCGTGTAACAAGCGCTCTTGATCTGGGGTGGGTGTGCCTGTTTCAGTTTTAATAGCCTCAAAAATTGCGTTCTGACGCTCTACAATGTCAACCAAGCGCTGGTCCGCTAAAGAGACTCCTTCCGCACGGAGTCCAGAGGATAGGGCCACGAGAAGAATTATAGCATATATTGTGTTTTTCATGACTTCTTAAGGCCTAGGGAGCTTTTTGGAGCTTAGCAAGGGGTTAATTACGGTTGGTTTTTTGGGAAAACCCCTTAATATGAGTATTTCATGAGAAGAAATACCCCTACTTTGGCCTGGATTAGTTTACTCTTAGCCTTATTACTCAACCCTTTATGGGCCCAAAAGGCTCAGACTGACCACCCTATTCAGGCGCGCTTGGTCTCAGATGTAAGTGCTTTTGCTCCTGGAAAATCTTTTTGGGTAGCCCTGCACCTAACCATGGAACCAGGCTGGCATACCTATAGTAATCCTCCTGGAGAGTCAGGCTATCCTACGGCTCTTGATTGGAATTTGCCTGAAGGGTTTGTGGCTGGAGAGATTCAGTGGCCAAAGCCAGAAGCATTTTTATTTGAGGAAAGCATAAGCTATGGGTATTCAAACGAGGTTTTTTTGCCCGTATTAATAACCCCTCCAGATGATTTTCCAGTAGGTGAGGAGCTTGTTTTAAAAGCTCAAGCAAATTGGTTAGCCTGTGAGGTTATGTGTATCCCTGGAGGATCTGCACTAGTTTTAACATTGTCTTCAGCCACGACACCAGTGGCCTCAGGGGCTCTTTCGGATGCACCTCAAGAAGAGAGCATGACCGTTTTCCAAGCCTTGATTTTTGCTTTTGTAGGAGGGCTTATTTTAAATCTGATGCCTTGTGTGTTTCCTGTTTTGGGCCTAAAGGTTCTAGGTTTTATAAAACAAGCGGATGAGCAGGCATATAAGATTAAACTGCATGGACTCGCCTTTGCTGCTGGAGTGATTGCGTTTTTCTGGGTTTTAGTAGGTGCTCTTTTAGCGCTACGAGCTACTGGAGAGTCTATGGGGTGGGGCTTTCAGCTACAGTCACCATGGTTTCTGGTCCTTTTAAGCGGCATTCTCTTCCTTATGGGGCTAAATTTTGCCGGAGTTTTTGAGTGGGGCGCCTCCTTGTCTCGTGCAGGTGGGCGTTTAGATACTCATTCTGGTTATAGCGGATCCTTTTTCTCTGGAGCTTTGGCAACCTTGGTAGCGACCCCGTGCACGGCGCCTTTTATGGGGTCTGCAATAGGGTTTGCTTTGGCTCAAAGCGCTTGGGATGTGAGTTTCGTGTTCACTAGCCTGGCATTAGGGATGGCAACACCCGTCTTGTTACTGTCCTTTTTTCCGCGTTGGATTCGCTTGCTTCCTAAGCCCGGGGCTTGGATGAGTTCATTTAAGCAGTTTATGGCCTTCCCTTTGTTTGCCACAGTGATCTGGTTGTTGTGGGTTTTTGGCCAACAAACAGATGTACATAAGCTTACACAGCTTTCATTTGGTCTTCTTTTCTTGAGTATTAGTGCTTGGATCTATGGTCGCTGGTGTAGCTGGGAGAGCCCTGCACCTACTAAGAAAAAGGCTTTTATTTGGGTTGTTCTCTTTTTTGCTGCAGGTTTAGTCCAATCATTGGGGGCTGCTAAGAAAGTAGAGGTGAATGATTATGGTATTAATTGGGTTCCTTTTTCCGAAGAAGCAAAGGACGCATTTAGAGCTCAAGGAAAAGGTGTCTTTATTGATTTTACTGCAGCGTGGTGTTTGACCTGCCAAACAAATAAAAAAGTAGCTATTTCTGATCCGGCAGTATTGAAGCGATTTAATGAATTAAACATTGTTATGATGGAGGCAGACTGGACACGTCACGACCCCGTGATAACCAAAGCCCTTGCGGCTTTCGGGCGCAGTGGTGTTCCTTTTTATGTTTTGTATTTACCAGAACAAGGAACAGATCCTATCTTTTTTCCTGAAATATTATTGCCTGAAATTATTTTAGAAAAGCTAGCGTTGTATGAAAAGCGAGTTAAAGCTCATTAAAATAATGTCGACTCTGAGTAAAGACCGGTCTATTTTTGCGCAAAGGTTTTGCTGCTAGATCTTTGCATTGAGTTGTAACCCTTAATATATTTTTGATATGATGAAATCTTTTAAAAGAGTAAAACTTACTGCGGGAGCCCTGATGTTGGGGCTTTTGTTTTTAGTACAAGGCTGTCAAACACACTCCGCCCAAAGTTCTAGCACTAAAGCACATTCGGTAGGGGCCTCTTCAGCCCACTTTAATACATCTTCCACATCCTTATTAAAGATAGAAAAAGAATATGTCTCTGGCTCTATGGCTAGTGGGGAATTTCGTTACCGTCTGTATGTTAAAGCTTTAGAGACTGTGGGGAATGTTCGTGTAGAAGAGCGTTTGCCCGAAGGTGTACAGTTTGTGAAGTCTAACCCTCGAGCTACCCAGAAGGGAGAAAAAATATATATTCCTCTAGGAAATATGGGCGAGGGGGAAGAAAAAATAGTTGATTTAGTTTACCTTGCTGATTTTGAAGGTGAATTTAGTGTATGTAGTATTGTTTCTGGCGACCCAATGGTCTGCGCCCCATTGATTGCAGGACTGCCTCAATTAAAAATTACTAAAGAAGGGCCGGAAACTGCTGAATTGGGAGATCTTGTTGAATGGACCATGATCGTAAAGAATGTGGGTTCTGCAACTGCAACCGCAGTGAGATTTGAGGATATGCTGCCTACTGGCTTTAAGGCAACATCCCCCCAGAGTTATGACTTAGGGGATTTAAAGCCAGGCCAAGGGAAGAAAATAACAGTTCAGGCTGAGGCAATGCGCGTAGGTGATTATACTAACAAAGCTAAAGCGATGCTCGAATCTGGACAGATGGCAGAAGCTTTTGCAGCTATTAGTATTATGGAGCCTCGGGTAAGTATTCAAAAGACAGGCCCAGATCAAGCCTATGTCTTCACTCCAGCAGGGTACTCCATCGCCGTTTATAATGAAGGAGAAACGACCCTAAGAGATCTTGTTATCAAGGATTATGTTCCTGATTACTCTGATGTGGTAGATTCTGGCGGCGGATCAGTGCGTGCAGATTCCATCACTTGGCACTTAGATGCCCTGGCTCCAGGGCAGCAGAAAACATTTAATGTTCGTCTTACGGGAAATCGTCCTGGTGTTACTACTAATACCGCAATGGTTATGGTAGGCGATAAGCTTCAGGAGGAGGCCCATATTGATACACGCTGGATTGTTGCCCCAGGGATACAAACCTCTCTTATTGATAGTGGAGATCCGATTCGTGTAGGTGAAACAACGGTTTACACCGCAGAAATCCTAAATCAAGGGGACTTTAAGGCTCTTACAGTGAAAGCCCGCATCAGTTTTTCTGACGAGCTGAGCATTGTAGGGATTCAGTCAGATGCTAAGGGCACTGTGGTGGGCAACTCAATAGAGTTCAAAGAATTGACCATTGAGCCCGGAAAAAGCGTTATCGTTAAGATAAAGGCAAAAGGCGCCCATTCTGGAGTTGGTGTAGCCATTATGGAAGTCAGTGCTGATTTCCTTCCTAAAGTTAACGTAAATCAGGAAAGCACAACGATTTACTAAATTTTGATAGATTGATTATTGCTAAAAGCAGGGTCCTGTTGGGCCCTGCTTTTAGTATGTTTTATGGGTAAGTGAACAGTTTTAGCTGGCTTTTAGGCCAGATAAATAAGAACTTGTGGGATAACGATAGCCATTAACCAATACAACAAGGTCTAATAAAACTATGTCACAAACATACTTATCGTCACCAGAGGCTGAAGTTCGTCCTAAAGCGATCCCAGCAAATATCCTACCCGAAGAAGATACCGATCTTACTAGAGATGATGTAAAGGTTATGGCCCTTTCATCTTTGGGGGGTGCGTTAGAATTTTATGATTTTGTAATATACGTCTTTTTTGCACGTATTATTAGCGAATTGTTTTTTGGGGCAGCGGCTTCATCTTTTGTCGCACTCATGGAGAGTTTCGCGGTATTTGCTATTGGTTATCTCTTTAGACCCTTGGGTGGGATTATTTTTAGCCATTTTGGAGACAAAAAGGGCCGTAAAAACATGTTTGCTTTGTGCATCTTCTTGATGGCTGTGCCTACATTTTTGATGGGCTGCTTGCCTACTTATGCGCAAATCGGAGTCTGGGCACCTATTTTATTGTGTGTCATGCGCTGTATGCAAGGGATGGCTGTTGGGGGAGAAATCCCTGGAGCTTGTGTCTTTGTGGCTGAGCACGTAGGGAAGCGTTACAAGGGCTTGAGCTGTAGTGCCCTTTTTTGTGGGCTTTACCTCGGAATGCTTTTGGGCTCCCTCGTTGCTACGATCACCACTAAGGCTATGCCTGAAGCTAGCTTAATGAGCTGGGGATGGCGTATACCTTTCCTTTTAGGAGGTGTTTTGGGTGTTGTAGGTATCCTGTTGCAGCGGCACCTAGAAGAGACGCCTATTTTCAAGCAAATGCATGCTAGTGAAGCCACACACTCTTTCCCGATTAAGACGGTATTAAAGAACCACAAGAAAGAAATTGCCCAGAGTATGGTCCTTACTTGGATGTTGGCTGCGGTAGTTGTGGTGTTCTTCCTGACAATGCCTACTTTCTTAGAGGTGAATTTGAACTATAAGGCAGGAAACTTGCTCGCTATCAATTCCTTTGGTATTTTGCTGTTTTCCTTTTCTGTACTAGGATTTGGGGCTTTGAGTGACCGTGTGGGGCGGCGCAAGTTGTTCCTTATTATGAGCGCGCTTTTGGCAGTTGTTTGCTATCCAGCATTCACTCTTTTCCAGGCCCATGAAACATGGAGCACAATTGGAGCGTACACTTTACTTTCTGTTATCGGAGGTTTTATTGGGATTGTTCCTGTCACGCTGACTGAGATGTTCCCTGCGCGCATACGTTTTACTGGGTTTTCTTTTGGGTACAACCTGTCTTACGCTATCTTAGGAGGGTTAACGCCACTGGTGTGCACAACGCTTATTCAGGTTTTAGATAATCCTTTGGCGCCTGCTTTTTATATTATAGGTGTTTGTGTGATCGCATTTTGTACTATGTTCTTTATGAAAGAGACTAAGGATATTAACCTCCATCATTAAAATTTCCCTACCGTGACAGCAAAAAAAGAAAACGTCTACCAGGTTACATTCAGTGATCAAAGTATGGAGCAGCTCAATAAGCTCCCTACAGATGAGCAGCTCATTTTGATGGAAAAGCTTACAGGGGTTACTCCGCAATCACTGAAAAAGCCAAGCGGAGATCTTGGGAAGTTTCAGCGTGAAGGAATGCCTTTGTATCGTTTGCGTGCAAGTGAGCGGCGTATTTATTTTGAGGTGAAGGATGATAGTATCCTCTATTGTCATTATATTGTGCCTAAGCATACACTTTCTGATTTTGTGGTTCGCTTCAAACTTCCTGTAACGGAGGAACAGTTAGTAGAAGAGCACCAATCCTTCTGGAAATACCTCGATACTCTCAAATAGACTGACTCATGAGTAATTCATTTACGCCCCCCTACAAGAATATAACAGAAGCTAGTCGCATCTATTTGTTGCCTAATTTGTTTACGGCAGGAAACCTGTTTTTTGGTTATTTAGCTATTATTAACTGTATAGAAGCGCGTTACAGTATGGAGAATGAGGTTGCGCACCATCTCTATATTTATGCGGTATGGTTTATTATCTTTGCGTGCATCTGTGATGTCTTAGATGGATTAGTTGCTCGCTTAGGAGGGCGTGAAAGTCTCTTTGGGAAGGAATTCGATTCTATTGCAGATGTAGTGTCTTTTGGCGTCGCACCGGCATTGATGGTGTTTTTTCTTATATTGCCACCCACTGAAGGGTTGCCTGTTTTTAGGCAGGCAGGTTGGTTGATTGGATTTATTTACCTTTTGTGTGCGGGGGTACGCTTGGCACGGTTTAATGTACTCACTACGCCTTTGTTGCCTAAAGAAAAAGATGGAGAGTCTAAGGCTTTTCAAGGTTTTCCCACAACCGCAGCAGCCGGAACAATTGCTTCCCTGGCCTTGGTGATCATGCGCTTTGACGATTTGCGTTGGTTTTCTATTCTGTTGCCCGCACTCATGTTGTTAATCGCGTGGCTTATGGTCAGTAGTATCCCTTATCCTAGCATCAAAAGCATTAATTGGCATGCGGAAGCGCGTATGCGGCCTTTTGTGTTGGTAGTTGCTTTGGTGTCCGTAGGCTTCCTATTTAGGGAGTGTGCCTTTGCGGTCTTTTTCTTGTGCTATATCTTTTACGGCCTCTGGATGCACCTAAAGGGTTATTTATCTTTAAAGCGTGGAAGATAGTCTCCAAGCATCAGAAGCGCTGGTGTCAGTACAAGTGTTAGCATTGTAGCAAAGGTAAGCCCGAATGCTACGGAGGTAGAAAGCTGTTTCCACCATTGGGTAGAAGGTGCCCCAAGAGTTACTTCACGCCCAATAAAGTCAATATTAAGGCCTATAACCATAGGGAGCAGCCCTAGTATTGTGGTGACTGTCGTTAACAGGATGGGCCTCAAGCGTTGAGCACAAGTTCTAAGGACGGCTTCAAGGGTATCTAATCCAGTGTTTTTAATCCGAGCGTAAGTATCGATGAGCACAATATTGTTATTTACAACGATCCCAGCTAAAGCGATAACACCGATGCCATTCATGACAATGCTGAAAGGTTGTTGTGTAATGAGTAGGCCTAAGAAAACACCCAGTGTGGAAAAGACAACTGCAGTAAGGATGAGGAGTGCCTGGTAAAAGCTATTAAATTGGGTAACCAAGATGATGGCCATTACTGCTAGGGCGATATAAAATGCCTCTAAGAGAAATTGCTGAGCTGCTTTTTGTTCTTCGTCTTCCCCCCTGAATTGAACTAAAACATTGTGATTAAGGGGGGATTCTTTTTGTAGCCAGGATTGGATTTCATGAACCTTGTCGTCAGCCAGAACGTCATCTTGTATTCCCGCAGTTACAGTCAGGACTCGCATGCCATCAGAGCGTTCTACACGCCCAACTTTAGGAGCTGCATACCAGTTCATGAAGTTTTGAATGGGGACGACCCCACTTAAGGTTGGGATTCGTAAACGATTGACTTGATTGAGTGTGCGGTAGGTATGGGGAAAGCGTATATTGATGTCGACTTCATCATCGGAGTCATCAGGTCGGTAGTCTCCTACTTTAAGGCCTGTAGTCATAAATTTGATGGCCTCTCCCGCTGTTTGAACGTCCGCCCCATAACGAGCTGCTTGAGCGCGGTCTACATCGAGGCGCCACTCAATCGCAGGAACTGGGCGAGAATCAGTGATATCCTTGAGCCCTTCCATCGTATCTAGTTTTGCAAGTACTGTTTCTACGGCTTCTGGGAGTAAATCTGGGTAGCGTGAGCTCAATTGAATTTGAACAGCTTTTCCAGTAGGGGGGCCTGCCTGATCTTCTTGGATTTCAACCACAATGCCAGGGATGCTTTCCAGACGTTCGCGCATTTTAGCAACAAGTTGTTTTGCTTTAGGGCGCAATTGCCAATCTGTAAACTCTAGTTGAATAGTTCCTAGGGTGTCTTCAGGGAATTCACTCCCTCCAAAATTAACAGAGCGGCTTTCTGTTGAACTAATAACATAAACATTCTTAAGGCCCTCTATGTCTCGAATGCGTGATTCGGCATCATGTAAAAGAGTGTCGACCTCCTCTAGGGCTAAGTTCCCACGGATGCGTACGCCAATGAAAACCTGATCTGGCTCAACATCTGTGAAAAACTCAAGGCCTTTTCCAAAGAAAATATAAATGCTGTAAACACTCACAAATGCAACACAGGCAACTCCTAGTACTCGCCCAGGATATTGTAAGATGCGTTGTAGGCGCTGAATGTACCAGCCAGTAAGGCCTTTGAATTGAGAAAAATCACATTTTTCAGTTCCCGCGAGATGGCTCAAAACTTCAGGGTCTCCATGGCCTGGCTTGCCAAAGAGTTTACCCAGTGTGGGGACAAAAATTAAGGCCATGACTAAAGACGCTGTAAGTGTTGTAATGAGTGTAATGGGCAAGAATTTCATGAACTCCCCTACAATTCCTGGCCAAAATAGTAAGGGCATGAATGCGGCTAGAGTGGTCGCCGTAGAAGCGATTACCGGTAAGGCCATGCGCTTGGATGCTAAGAGATAGGCTTCACGACGGTGGTGCCCTTCAGTCATTTTGCGATCTGCAAATTCAGTCACTACAATAGCGCCATCCACAAGCATGCCTACTGCAAGAATTAAGCTGAACAGCACGACGTTGTTGATGGTAAGGCCCATCAGGTTTAAGATGAATAGACCGATAAGAAAGGATCCGGGGATAGCAAACCCCACTAAAAGCGCGGTACGAGTGCCTAGGGTTGCCAGAACAACAAGCATCACTAAAATGATAGCGCTTAGAAGATTGTTTTGAAGGTCTGAAAGCATGACCTGGATCTCTTCGGATTGGTCTTGGCTATAGGTGATTTCTAGGCCAGCGGGCAAATAAGGCAGCTCTTCTTTGATAAGATCTTTAACCAGATTGATAGTCTCGATGACATTTTCTCCGCTGCGCTTAATGACCTCTAGCCCTACGGAAGGCTTTCCATTGATGCGTGCTAAAGTTGTAGGGTCTTTGAAGGTCTGCCGAATCCAGGCAATATCTCGCACACGAATGACGCGATCTTCATCTACTTTAATCGGGGCATTTAGGATATCTTCAGCGGTCTCAAAAAGGCCCGGTACTTTAAAGGATAAGCGCCCCATCCCAGTGTCTAGAGTGCCCGCAGCGACTAGTTGATTATTACGCTTAAATAAAGGGATGATTTCATCAAAACGTAAGTTGTATGTTTCTAGTAAGTTGGGATCTAGGGTGATTTCTACCAGTTCTTCGCGGTCTCCCGAGATTTGAACTTCTAAAATAGATGCATGTTCTTCGATCTTGTCACGTAGGTTGCGGGCAATACGCACTAAGGTCTTTTCCGAAAAATCTCCTGAGAGGCCAACCACAATAACAGGAAATAAGGAGAAATTAACTTCTTTGATATTAGGCTCGTCGCTTTCTACCGGGAGGTCTGGTTGGGCTAAGTCAACCTTCTCGCGGACATCAGCTAAGGCCTTTTCATTGTCAAAGCCCGCTTCAAATTCTAGAGTGACTGCGACATTCCCTTCATAGGCTTTTGCTGTTATTTCTTTTACTCCCTCGATGCTTCGTAGCTGCTTTTCTAGAGGGCGGATAATGAGCCGTTCCCCATCTTCCGGAGAAATCCCCTCATGGTGCACATTGACAATGAGGATAGGAATCGGAATGTCAGGGGAAGCTTCTTTGGGGATGTTAATATAAGAGTAAGCCCCAGCAATTAAGAAGAAACACAACGTTAATAAGACGGTGCGTACGTGCGAAAAAGCAAAGTCTATAGCATGATACATAGTGCAAGCGCTTAATCTTCAGCAGGGTCCAGGCTTACCTTTACGCGTTGGCCTTCTTGGACAAAGCCTTGGCCTACGGTAATGAGGGTGATTTCTTCAGGAAGCCCTGTAATCCAAAGGCTCTCGGGAGTAGTTTTAGCTAGGTCAACGGGGTAAAAAGCAACGATATCGCCTTGCTTGACAACTTTGACGCCCAGTTTTCCTTCATTATCTAAAGAAAGAAGTGCAGGAGAGATGCGATAGGCTAAAAGCGTTTCTGTGGGAATAACAACTTCTGCGGTGATGCCTGCTGGAATATGTGAATTTGGGTTCGGCACGCTGAGTTCGATGGCAAAAGTTCGGCTTTCAGGGTTGGCACTTGGAGAGATAAAGTGAAGAACTCCCTCTAGAATTTCACCAGAGTGCAGGTGTGCAAAGCCTTTCATCTGGGGCTTAAGTCGTAAAATATCAGCTTCGGTTACATCCGCACGGACAAATAGAGGGTCCCGCTCAATCACAACAGCAATAGCGTCCCCAATAGAAATGTAGTCACCCACTTCAACATTACGGCTATCCAGTAAGCCAGGAAAAGGAGCGACAATTTTGGCATTACGAACATCAAGGCTCGCATCCGTAAGCTGCGCTCGGGCAGATTCTAAAAGTGCGCGAGACTCAGCAAGTTTCGCTTGTGACTGAAATCCTTTTTTGAGTAGGTCTTGGGCGCCTTCATATTCTCGGACGCGTTGCTCTAAGAGTGCTTCAGCTTGACGGAAGCGTTCTAGGCGGTCTCGCTCATCGAGCTCTGCAATGAGATCCCCTGTGTCTACAAATCCACCCCTAGGTACGCCTAAAGCAATAACTCTTCCGGCAGTTTCAGCACGCAGGGTGACTGTTCTAGCGGGAATTGTTCTGCCACTGACAACAACTTCTCGTTGTATGCTGGAGGCTTTCATGCGTTGTGCGCGCACGTGAACAAGCGGGTGCTCTTTGGTGATTATAGTAGGTTCATCCTCCGAAGAAAAACACCCAGAAAGCAGCCATAGGGCAATAATCGTAGGTACTGCTATGAGAACTATAAATCGTTTATTCATCTTGGAATGATTTTAGGCGCTTTTCTATCGCGTGTATGTAGTCACGTAACTGAGCAGCCTCTTCGAAGCGTTCGGCCTTGATGAGGCCTTGTAGTTCGTCTTTGAGCAGCTTTATCCGCTTTCTTAGGCTTGCTTGAGTAAGCTTCCCTGAAGGGATTTTTCCAAAATGGACGGGGCCTTTTTGAATGCGGGCTACTAGCTTTTGTATATAGCCGCTAAAAGTTTCGTAGCATTCGAGGCAGCCTACTTTCCCGCTGCGTTCAAATTCTTTGAGGCTGCATTGACAGCGTGGGCAAGCCGGGCCAGTAGCACGTCTTTTTCGAGGGGTTTCATTCTCAAGAAAACAGTATCCTTTAGGATCGAATAAGCCGGAGTCTTCGGCGTGTTTTTGACAAAAAGAAACTTGGATGACTTCGTACTCTATCACCGTAGAAAGAAATACGTTCGCTTTTTTAGAGCAAAGGTTGCATTTTTTCTCCGAATCAGACATATTAAAAAATTGTTACCACAATTGTACGTCGCTTAGAACATAAATTAAAGCATTAAATTTAGAGTGTGATCTACGGAAAGATAAAGGATAAGAAGCTGCGTGAAGCGCATGGAGATCGAGTTCGTAGAGCTAAGCGTTACTTGCGTTACTTACCGCGTCGTGCCGTTTTGCACAAGTATCCTCTTATTAGTCGCTTTTCTAAAAGTAAGTGGTTTGCCCGTGGGGCAGAGGCTTTTGTGAGGGCAGCTCGTAAACGTTTTTATTTATGGTCTTTTAGAACGGCGCATGCGATCCCTGCTATTTATGTAGGCTCTATTATTTCGTTTATGCCTATTTTTGGGATTCAAATATTAGTAGCCTTCATTGCTTCTTTTGTCTTTCGGGCGAATGTGATGATTATGGTGGCGCTACAGTTTATCACGAATCCATTTACTATCGGCCCTATTTATGGTGCAGCCTACTATTTAGGCAATTTTCTGCTCAGCGGGCTCCCCTCATACACACCCACTTTTGTGGACTCCACGACTATAGATACTGAAACTGTCTTAACATTAGGGCAGACAGGGATGAAGTGGCTGAAAGTGTTTTTCCACAAGTTTTGGGTCACGTCCGTCGGGGGGATGGTGATAGGTTATTTCTTTGCTTTTATTTGCAGTATTATTTACCGTATAGTTGCTCGTAAAGCTTCCACCTCACATTTTTTTCATCCAGATTCTACAAATGATGACTCAGGCAAGAAGAACCCCTAATTCCCTTCTCAGTGGGCTAGGTGCACTGTTACTCAGTGCTACTATTATTTTAAGCGCTACGCTTAGCCCTTTATCTGCCGCAGCCCCCGCTGAAGCACCGAAAGTTTTACTCGGCATTGATGTGCTCGAGCAGACGGGCTACAAGCGTTTAAGAGGCCGACGCATAGGGCTACTTACTCACCCTGCAGGAATTAATCGCTACGGCAAAAGCACCGTAGACCTCTTGCATAATAGTCCTCATGTAAACTTAGTTGCATTGTTTGGCCCAGAGCACGGGATTTATGGCAACGAAAAAGCAGAGGTACCTGTAGATGATGCTATCGATGTCCATACAGGGCTTCCTATTTATTCTTTGTATGGAAAGTTCCGTAAACCTACCGCGAAAATGCTTAAGGACATCGATATTCTCGTTATCGACCTTCAGGATATTGGGGTACGTTCTTATACTTTTATTAGCTGCATGCGCTACGCAATGGAAGCCTGCTTCGAGAATCAGGTAGAAGTTATTGTTTTAGACCGCCCTAATCCTTTAGGGGGCGAAAAAGTAGACGGCCCTTCTATGGATCGAGAGTGGATGAGCTATGTAGGCGCGTTTCAGCTGCCTTACGTGCACGGCCTAACTATGGGCGAAATTGCGCGCATGGCTAAAGATTTGTCCGGGTGGCTTTCTATTCGAGATAAAGACCGCCGCCGTGGGCATTTGACAATCATTCCGATGAAGGGATGGAAACGCCATATGCTGTGGACAGATACAGGCCTTCCATTTCGTGGGACGTCCCCTAATATTCCTGATTTAGCTGCAGTCCTTGGTTACCCTATGACAGGCCTAGGTGCTCAGTTGGGTGATTTTAAACACGGTATTGGAACTGCTCATCCATTCCGTATGCTGTCTTTCCCTGGCAAAAGTTCAGAGGAGCTGATGGCTGCGCTCGAAGCTAAAAACATCCCAGGCTTAGCGTTTAAACCTGCAAAATTCACAAGCAAAGACGGTCAGCAGCAAGAAGGCGTGTACACTGTTGTGATGGACTGGGATAAGCTCCGTCCTACAGAACTTAGCTTTCATATGATGCAGTTGGCTTGTTTGCTCTCACAAAATAATCCTTTTGCTAAGGCTTCTCCTCAGCAGGCAAGCTTGTATAACAAGCATGTGGGGTCTTCATCTTGGTGGAAAGAAATCACAGGCCGTGGGGCTCGTGCTCGTGTAGAGCCTTTTATTGAAAAGTGGGAAGAGCGTTCGCTTGAGTTTAAAGAGCGTAGCCGCCCTTACTGGATTTATTAAGCGCCTCTATTTGGCATAAGAGCTGCTCTGTCAAGGAGTTAGCGCTTATGCATTTAGGCCAACAATACTGTCGTTCTCATTTGACTGAAGCCGATCGTGCTTTTGTTGGAGAGGTTTTGAGTGACCAGATTGATCCTCAGGATGAGGCTATCTGGCAAGATGAAGCTCAACGAGATGCTTTGTTGGATGATGACTTGCTATTTCAGGAGGTCTTGGATTGTCGCGAAATTCTCCCTGTTTCTCTAGAGCTTTATTTTTACGTATTATTACGACACGTGCTTAGGTCAACCCCCCTAGATGAGCGTTGTGTTGCAGATTATTTGGCGTGTTCATTGACGCGGGCGTTAAAGTCCGAGCGTAAGCTGCCTCCTTTGTATGTCATTGACGTTTTGCACAAGCTAGATGGCCTGAATGATTCTCAGCAATTTTATGAGAGAGTGCAGCTTGCCGATGACTCATTGATTCTTACGGGTATATTTCCTGAGCATATCCAGTTTCGTACCCAGCGTAGAGGGGCACCCTCTTTGCATTATTATGAAGGCGTTGGCCGTATGCAGTATCAATGCGCAGGAGAGCATCGCCTCGCACAAGAACACGAGCTTGGGCCTATCTTTATTTGCCTAAGTGAAGAATTTAGCCACGCAAGAAAAGCACTCAATCAATTAAGCGACCAGTTGGTCTCTCTTGGAGAGATCCCGATTGACTTTGATAAGTTGCTTTAGCGTAGCAAGCGTTGCCACTGGTTGGCCTTCGCTGACTGGCCTGCCTTCCATGCACCAAGACCGACAAAGGCTTTATAGTGCTCACCTACCGTATTTACTGTAGGTGCTTGATAGCCTTCACGAGCAAGCAAGCGTTGTAGTTCAGTTGCAATTCCTTGGATTTGGCTGCCTCCACCAGTCATGATGATGTTTTGAAGGATGTCTTCTACAGAATCTGCAGGGCAACGGTTAATGAGCTCAATAGTTGCTTTGGCGATTTTCTCTAGAAGAGTATTGCAGGCTTCTCCAATGAGTGGGCCAATCTCTAGTGTGCGCGGCTTCCCGCTGATAAGTACCTTGATTTCCATGCCTTGTTTAGGCGCACCCACATAAGAGTATTGCTCTTTGATGGTGCGGACCTGGAGTGGAGACAACGTGGCTTCAGGGTATTGGGCTCGGATCTTTTCTGAGAGTACCTCGTCTATAGCATCACCCGCAAAAGGAATGCTTACTAGGTCATCTGCAGTTGGGTAGTAACCTTGAATAATACATAGGTCTGCAGTGCCTGCGCCAATGTCGATAAACAGCGAGCTGCGTACAGGGTCTAGGTAGTCAGGGTCCTGGAGGCGGTTTTCGTTGCGGCAACCGAGTGCAGCCAAGAAAGGTTCAGGAACGAGGATCACTTCTTCGAAAACGCCTGCAACCGTTTCACGCAAGTCTTCGCGAGCAGTGACTGTCGTGTTGGCAGGAATCCCGATAGCCGCCTTAATGCTGGCATTAGGGTCTTCTGCACAAAGGTGTGTGCGAATGTAGTGTACAAAGTCTTTAGCGGCCTTGATGTCGTGGATAATGCCGTCTTTTAGTGGGTAGACTAAGTCTAGGTGTGCGCGGTGCTTGAGGGCATCGTTGCCGAAGAACACTTGTTTGTCTTCAGGGAGGATTCCAGGTAAGATGGACTCCTTGGCGTAGCCTACAACCGTAGGGACTGCCTTTTTGAAAAAGATCTCAGAATTACCTTCTTTAGAAGCAATCACGCAAGAAGTGTTGGTCCCTAAGTCAAAACCTATCAGGATGTTTGTTTGAGTAGGGGTAAGGTTGAGGTCTTCAGCAATAACAGCCGTGTTAGATTCGGTACTCGTGGTCATAGGTTTTGTAAGGTTGAAATGAGCAAGCGTGTGCTTTTAAAGCAAAGCCAAGAAGAGGCACTATGGGGGAATTTTTCCCTAGAGTCAAAGGTTTACAGCCCGGGTCTCTTTGCATGCAGTCTCGGCAGTATATTCTTGGATAGCTTCAATATGCAAAGGCTTTTCTTTGATGGCCCTGATTGCTGCTAGGGCTGCACGAGCTCCTGAAAGAGTAATGAAAATGCAGACACCGTGTTGAACTGCTTGAGCTCTCATGCTATTTTCATCCAATCGAGGGAGCATCCCTGATGGTGTGTTAATAATGAGCTGTATGTCATCATTCTTGATCAGGTCATCCACATTGGGTCGACCCCCTTCAGAGAGCTTGAAGAGTGTTTTCACGGGCAAGCCTTGCTCTTTGAGGTAGCAAGCCGTTCCTTGTGTAGAGTACAAAGAGAACCCTAAAGCAACGAGCTCTTTGGCGATTTGCGCCGCTGCAGGTTTATCCTCATCCTTTACCGAGAAGAATACGTTTCCTTCGGTGGGAAGTGCTGGGCGTGTGGCCATTTGAGCTTTGGCAAAGGCCAGGCCTAAGTCCTCATCAATGCCCATAACTTCTCCGGTGCTGCGCATCTCAGGGCTCAGCATGATAGGAGAACCAGGGAAGCGTACAAAGGGAAACACAGGCGCCTTAATAGCCCAGTAAGCAGGACTGAGCTCTTGGGTAAAGCCGATATCTTCTAAAGATTCTCCCATCATGACGCGTGCAGCGTACTTTGCTAGAGGGATGCCTAATGCTTTAGAGATGAAAGGTACCGTTCGGGAAGCTCTTGGATTCGCTTCGAGGACATAAAGCTCATTGTCTTTAATGGCATATTGAACATTCATCAGACCAATAACGCCGAGTTCTTTGGCTAGGGAATAGGTGGCCTGGCGGATGTGTTCAATCGTTGCAGAGTCGAGCGTATGCGGAGGCATGACCATGCGTGCGTCTCCAGAGTGAACACCCGCAAATTCGATATGTTCAAGCATTCCTCCGATTACGGTTCGGGTTCCATCGCAAATACAGTCGACATCGATTTCAATGGCATCTTCGAGGAACTTATCCAGAAGAACTGGTTTCCCTGGGGCCGCGTCAAATACTTGACGAATTACGTGCTTCATATCGTCCATGTTGTAGACGATGAACATGCCTCGTCCGCCAAGAACAAAGGAAGGCCGTAACAAAATAGGGAAGCCAATGCGCGCAGCCATTTCGTAGGCTTCTTCACAGCTCATAGCAATCTGGTTCTTAGGTTGCTTGAGGCCTATTTTGTCTAAAATTTCTTTAAAGAGCTGTCGGTCTTCAGCGCGATCAATATTCTCAGGGGAGGTCCCTGCAATGCGCACACCGTTATCTTTGAGGGCAGCAGCCAGGTTTAGAGGTGTTTGCCCTCCGAACTGAACGATGGCAGCCGTACAATTGGTTTGGCGATAAATTTCTAGCACATCTTCAAGGGTCAGTGGCTCGAAGAATAGTCGGTCTGAGCTGTCATAATCGGTTGAAACAGTCTCAGGGTTGGAATTGACCATGATGGTTTCATAGTCTTTCTTTTGGAGGGCAAAAGATGCGTGTACACAGCAGTAGTCAAACTCGATGCCTTGACCAATACGATTAGGGCCGCCCCCTAAAATCATAACTTTTTCTTTGTCTGATGGGGTTAGCTCATTTTCTGAGCTATAAGAAGAGTAGTAATAAGGTGTATAAGCTTCAAATTCTGCGGCACAAGTATCGACTAGACGGTAAACAGTGTTAATGCCCCAGTCATCACGCAATTTGCGGATATTACGAATCTTAGTGTGGCAAATTTCAGCTAATTGTACGTCTGAGAAGCCGTATTCTTTAGCCTGGCGCAGTAAGTCAGCATCGAGTCCGTCGATTCCAGCAGCCTGGAGTGCTTGTTCAAGCTCTACAATTTGCTTTACTTGTTGGAGGAACCAAGGGTCGATATGAGTGAGCTGGTATATCTCTTCGAGTGAGATCTTTGCTTGAAGCGCGTAACGTAACTGGAATATGCGCAGGTGAGTAGGCTTTGATAGAGCGCTCAAGATTTCTTGAGGGTCTGTCATTTCTTTGCCTCCGTGGGTACCTCCGCCGCCAAGGCCGCGGGCGCCAATTTCTAGAGAGCGTAGCGCTTTTTGTAAGGATTCTTTAAAAGTTTGCCCGATCCCCATGGCTTCCCCCACAGATTTCATTGAAGAAGTGAGAGTAGTATCTGTATCCGGGAACTTTTCGAAAGTAAAGCGTGGTATTTTGGTGACAACGTAGTCGATACTCGGCTCAAAGCTTGCAGGCGTTTCTCGGGTGATGTCATTAGAAAGCTCATCCAATGTGTAGCCTACGGCCAATTTGGCTGCTATTTTAGCAATAGGGAACCCTGTGGCCTTAGAGGCAAGCGCTGAAGAACGAGAGACTCGAGGGTTCATCTCGATTACGATCATACGACCATTCTCAGGATTAATTGCAAACTGTACGTTACTACCCCCAGTTTCAACGCCAATAGCGCGGATAATAGCAAAAGAAGCATCACGCATGAGTTGATACTCTTTATCTGTGAGTGTCATTGCAGGGGCCACGGTAATGGAGTCCCCAGTATGGACACCCATAGGGTCAAAATTCTCAATCGAGCAGATAACCACACACTGATCTTTGTGGTCACGCATGACTTCCATCTCATATTCTTTCCAGCCCAGGAGGCTTTCTTCTACCAAGACTTCATGCGTTGGAGAGATTTCTAGCCCGTAGCGGACCATTTTCTCGTACTCTTCTTGGTTGTAAGCAATGCCGCCTCCGGCGCCCCCAAGGGTAAAGCTTGGGCGAATAATGACAGGGTAGCGGCCGATATCTTCTGCAGCAGCCTGGGCCTCTTCGAGTGTATGGGCAATATGGGATTGGGGCACGTCTAGCCCGATTTCGAGCATGATTTTGCGGAAAAGTTCCCGGTTTTCACCCTTTTCGATAGCGGGTAGCTTTGCTCCGATTAGTTCTACACCGTAGCGGTCTAGAATGCCTTCTTGGGCTAGTTCTACGGCCAAATTGAGCCCTGTTTGCCCTCCTAGTGTCGGCAATAAAGCCTGGGGCCGCTCTTTTTCGATGATTTTCTCGAGGACCTCAACGGTGAGTGGCTCAATGTAAGTAGCGTCTGAGAACTCCGGATCAGTCATGATCGTTGCAGGATTAGAGTTCGCTAGAATGATGCGATACCCCTCTTCCTTAAGCGCTTTACACGCTTGTGTCCCACTATAATCAAACTCGCATGCCTGCCCAATAACAATAGGGCCAGAGCCAATGATCAAAATGCTTTGAATATCCGTACGCTTAGGCATAGACGTAAGCGTTTTGGATTATCAGGAAGGCTGCAAGCTCTAAATTGCAGCAGTTTTAAGCCTGTATGACCGAAGATAGCTGGAATATCGGCAAGAACATGGCGATAACGATCAGGCCGATAATAGACCCAACTACCACAATGATAATGGGTTCCAGAAGTGAGGTGAGTGCACTGACCGTGTTATCGATCTCATCATCATAGAAATCTGAGGCATGGGTAAGCATCCCTTCAACATTTCCAACTTTTTCTCCAGCACGGACCATATGGCCGACGAGGCTGGGGAAGTAGGGGTCGCCCTCAAGGGCTTCAGAAAGTTGACCCCCTTGATTAATGGTTTTGGTGATTTTGGCACAAGTAGCCTCCACAAAGATATTATCACTGGCCCGATTACAGATATCTACGCACCTTAGGACAGATACTCCACTGCGCAGGAGGATTGAGTAGGTTCGGCAAAAGCGAGATACTGCAATCTTCTGGCTCAAATTCCCTGCAATAGGGGCTTTACGCAAGAGAGACTGGTAGAGGCCCCGCCCCGCTTTGGTCTTGGTGTAGCGCATCCCGAAATAGACGGCAAAGATGACACCCAGCATGAATATCCCTCCAGGAACACTCATTAAAAATTTACTGAGGTCGAGCAAGATCTGAGTAGGTAGCGGCAGCTCGGAGCCGAAAGAAGAGAACATTTCCTCAAAAATTGGGACCACGAACATAATCATCAGTAAGATGAGAAGCCCAGACATCCCTATGATCACGATAGGATAGACCATCGCGCTCTTGACTTTGCGGTTGAGCTTTAGAGTGGCCGAGAAATACTCCCCCACTTTTTTTACAAGTAATGAGAGCTCTCCAGAAGCTTCACCAGCTTCAATCATGCTAATGAACAGATTAGGGAAGGCCTTAGGGTATTTGCGTAAGGCTTCAGAAAATGTGGTTCCTTGGGCTACGTCTACGCGTATTTTCTCGATTAGAGCCCCAAATACAGGGTCTTTTGTCTGGTCTTTGAGGGCCTCTAAGGATTCTAGCAAAGGGAGGCTTGCTTCGAGCATTACCCCTAGTTGCTGGATGAATACGGCTAGATCAGCTAGCTTTACAGTCGCATTCTGGAGCGCGCGCCCACTTACTTGAGCGGTTGTCGCTTTTTTAGCGCCAGCTAGTGGGGCCTTGGTTGAGAGAGGTCCACCTGCGCTTGGCTTATCAGAAGAGGGGTCGCCAGAGATGAGCATGAGGCATTCTAGGGGTTAAATTTAATACTTAATTATATCTAGGCAAAATATGTATTTAAAGGATAAAATGAAGAAAAGCTTGACCTTAAGGAACTAAACTGGATGGTTACTAACGTCTATTACGATGTTGCGGGCATAGTTTAGGGGTAAAACCCCAGCCTTCCAAGCTGGTGTCGTCGGTTCGATTCCGACTGCCCGCACCATTTTATACCTCCGAGTGGGTTTGCGCCTCCTCTGCTTTTTGTAAGCGAGAGATAACTGCGTTAAAGGGAGGTGTTGATCGCGGGCGATCATTTCTTAAATAAACGGTTTCGATTGTGGCTGCTGATCGCGGTCGCTCAGTCAAAGGCTCAGCTCCGTTCATAGCCCCTTTGAGCAGTAATTGCTCATTTTCCCGATCCAGCAGGAGGACTTTCATGAGCTTGTTTTGTACACTGGTAGAAAGCTCTCGAGCTCGTTGTGTAGGGCCTGCTTCGGGGTGACTCAAAGATTTGAGGACGGTTGTTATTGATTGAAGGCGTTTAAGGAGCTCTTGCTTTTTCTGGAGAAAAGCGTCTGACAGTGACGTGTTTTTTTTAAGTGTACGGTTTTCTTCAAGAAGCAAGTCATAAGCTTCGTTGCAAAGATCGAGGTATTTTTTTAAGGCGGTTTCGTGATCTTGTGTCATGATATTGATTGAATTGGAGGTTATAAGGACTGGGGGCCAATGATTTTTTGAAGACGTGTGTCAGAATCGTTAAGCCACTCGAGGTGCTTGAGGCGCCAAGAGGCCATTTCTTGAATAGAGCTTAGGTGTTCTGTTTTATTGAATTTGTTTTCTTTCCATTCTTCTTCGCTTACGATGAGCCGGTAGGCATCTTTTGCCTTAGGATACATTCCTAGTTGCTCAAAGCACAGGCCAATTTGATAAATAATAGGCCACTGCCACCCTGGGGTATCATCTAAGGAGGCCATAGACTGATATACTTTGAGGGCATTCATAAAGTCTTTTTGTTCGTAAAACTTGTTGGCGATTTGGTTTGCAGTAGTGCGCTGCCAATAGGCCCAAACTTCTTGGCTCTTCCCATTTTTTGTTTGGCTCTTGCTTAAAAGCTTTTTTACATGCTCAATGGCCTCCTGAGATTTATTGAGACGTCGATAAGTATGGGAGAGAAGGAAATAAATTTCAGGAACAAGGGGGCTTTCTGGGTAAGTGTCCAGAAAGATATGAAGGTCTTTAAGAACTGCACCAAGTTGGTCTTGATTGTATTTACAATAGATAAGCCTGAAGTCGATGTGCTCTTTTTCTTCAGGGGGAAGCTCTCTTCGCTTTAAGCGTAAGAAGTATTGGCTAGCTTCTTTATACTGCTGGTTATTGAAAAAGGTCTCAGCAATTTCTAATTGAGCCTCTCGAGTCAATTTTTGATAGAAAGGAATTTGGTCTGGGGTAATGCTGAGTGATGTGTTAATGATTTTATAGAAGCGACTGACAGCCATGTCATAAGCCCCGATTTCTCTGTAAATTTTACCCAGCTCTAGATAAATTTGAGGGAGTTGATGGTCTTGAGGAAATTCTTCTGCAAACCGCTCATAAAGTGTGGCAGCCTTCGAATATACTTTGCGCTCAGCATAAAACACTGCCATTTCCATTAAGATTTCTTTGCGCCGTTCTTTAGACATCTTGAATCCTAGGGCTTCCGCATAAGCACGTTCAGCATAATCGTGTTTGAACGCTTGTTTAGCGATGCGGGCTTTGCGCAATAAATAGTCTATACGGTTAGATCCAAAGGTATCTTGGTGGATTTGTTCAAGAGGCTTTTCTTTAGGAACAGGAGAGGCTTCGGCATTATTTATCTCGGTAGAGGTTTTTTCCTCTTCAAAGAGCATTTCAGGTGCTTTGAATGAAGTTTTTGGACCCACTAAAGCTTCTGCCTCAGGCATTGAGGCATCAGGAGCTGAGTTGATAGCGGGCTCATTATTCTTTGGAGCAGGTTCTTTAGGTGAAGCCTCTGAAGTTTGGGTTCTTTTTCTAGAGAAAAGATGCCCTTCAGGCGCGCCACTTGCGATAGGCGCTTCTGCTAGAAGGCAGGCAGTGCTTAACAAGAGACTATTAAAAATAAAGAGAAGTTGTTTCATGGAAATTTATCGTCGTCTATAAGTGGCCTTGCTCGGGACTGTAGGAGAATTCAAAGGTTGGACGGTGTTGTAATTAGGGACTGCAAAATTGACCTCAATTTTTTCATCCGTCTTTTTTCCCTTCGGAATTTCTTTTTGAAAAAGCAAAAGGAGGTCATCTGCTGAATTGTAGCCTGTTTCAGGTGTTGCTATTGCTTGGGCGGTTCCTGCTGGAGCTACATTGACGTTTACAGCACTTGGTTGAGGGTCTGCACCCGCCTCAACAGTGAAAGATTCTGTTGAAGCCATAGGCGCTGCTGTAGGCTGAGTTTGCGGCGTTTGGCCAATAAGAGAGAATGGAATAGGTTCAGAGGCCAAAGGGAGTGCTTCGGCCTGCTGCGGAGGAGGGGTGGGACGAATTTCTGGCTCCAGGTTGACCTCTTCTAGTGCAATCAGGTTTAAGCGGTCAAAAGTTTTGATTGGGAGGCTAAAACGGAGGGGCACAGGGCCATATTTAGGCAGGTAGCTCAGGGGGCGCTCTGGCTCCTCGGCTTTTTCTTCTTGAGGCTGTTTGTAATCAAAGCCATAGGCCTCCAGGCATATGTATAAGGAGAATATAATGCCCAAGATAAAGAGGGGGCGTTTTATCCAAGATGATGGCATAAATCGGTGATTGTTCCCCTTAAAGGAGCAAGCTTTATGCCTATTTACGGATATTGGGATTTCAAATAGTGCTATCCCATTCAGGGAGTGGTCCCTGGGCAGTTCGGTAGACTTCTAGTAGTTCTTCTTCGGTATGGATATCAGTTGATCCTGCTCGATCATCATCAAACTTGTATGCAGTGATTGTCATCGGGTCTTTGTAGTCTTTCAGGCAGGTTGCGGTTTGAGCCCATACTGCATAGGGGACTGACAGTGACTCTCCGTTTTCTACTGCAAGCTCTACAGCTCTATCAATAACTGCAGGATCACAAAGAGGGAAGTTGATATTGTAGTTCACGTGCACATTGCCCTCAAAGTGTTCCATGATGTGCTGGAAGACGGGAATGGATGGAGTGTCGTCTTGGGCAAGCTCAGCAGGGCGCCTTAATATGTGGGCGCCATGGCCTGCGGCAATTCGTGCGATTAATTCACTTTCTGTGGAAACTATAATATCATTAACAGAGTGGCAGGCTTTTAGTTTTTGGATACCCAACACGACAAGAGGTACACCCTCAAAGGGGAGAATATTTTTGTAAGGAAGACGTTTGCTGCCTAGACGGGCGATTACTGAGCCAATGACCTTCATTGGAAATGAAGATTACTCAGGGAAAAGCCCCCGATCAAGTATAATTAAGTATAATGATTTGAACTTTTCTTCAGAGTTGTTAACTTAAATGAGTACTATAACCACTACTACCCCATGGGATTTGATAAAATCATCGTTTTGGATGACGAAATGATCATCCGCAAGAGCCTCGAAGAGCAATTACGTAAGCGTCGTTATAGCGTAGCGACTGCAGGTACCCTGGCAGAGGCCGAGAAGTTATTGGCTAAAGATCAATTCGATCTGATGTTTGTCGATGTTCAGCTTCCGGATGGGCAAGGCACTCAATTGCTTGAGCGCTTTTCACAGCAGCCAGACAGTCCTATGGTGGTTATTATTACTGGTAACGGCACGATTGAGTCGGCAGTAGAGTGTATGCGCTTAGGAGCCTTTGATTATGTGATTAAACCTTTCTCGATAGATGAGATAGATATTTTGTTAAAGAAAGCTGAAGACTATAACCAGTTAGTTAAGGTGAACCGCTATTTCAGTGGACAAGGCCAAGAAGGAGATGCTACAGAGATTATCGGTCAAAGCTCTGCCCTAACCAAACTCCAGGGGATGATAAAAAAAGTAGCCGCAACAGAAGCTACTGTATTGATTACCGGAGAGAATGGTGCGGGTAAAGAATTGGTTGCTCACGAGCTTTATCGCTTGAGTGGGCGTTCTTCTCAGCCCTATATCCGTGTTAATTGCGCAGCAATCTCTGAGACGCTGATAGAGAGTGAATTTTTTGGACATGAAAAAGGAGCCTTCACCGGGGCGACTCAACGCCGCGAAGGTCGTTTTGAGCTAGCCAATGGAGGTACTATTTTGCTAGATGAGATCAGTGAGATTTCTCCCAAAGTACAGGTGAAATTGCTTAGAGTCCTTCAAGAGCGTGAGTTTGAACGCGTAGGGGGCAACAAAACGATTCAGGTGGATGTCCGTGTTTTGGCAACGACTAACCGTAATTTGCTGAAAGCAGTTGAGCGCGGTGAGTTCCGTGAAGACCTTTATTACCGCCTAAATGTGTTTCCCTTAGAGGTCCCTCCCCTGCGCGAACGAAAAGATGATATCATGGTCTTGGCAGAGGCCTTTTTGAAGCGTTTTTCACGCAAGCATGGCATTGCGCTACCGGGTTTTAGTGAGGCTGCTACGAAACGTCTTTGTATTCATAGTTGGCCAGGGAATGTTCGTGAGCTTCAGAACACAATTGAGCGCGCGGTCATTTTGGCAGAACCGAAAAAGCTTGTAGATGAGGCCTCCTTGGGGATTATCAGCCCTACAAAACCACTCAAGTCCGATAAGGATATGCTTCCTCTGGAAGAGATGGAGAAAGAGTATATTATTAAAGTTTTGGAAAAAACGGGCGGCGATCGTGCGCAGGCTGCGGATTGCTTGAAAATCAGCACGCGGGCGCTGAGCAGCAAAGTGAAGCAATATCAATTAGAAGAAAGTGTAGCCAAGTAGGCCTGTCTTTTGGAGCTTGATTTGGAGCAGGGGATGGCCTACTCTTAGGGAGAGCCTTCAACTAAGGTTTAAAATCTTGCGCCTCCCCTAATCTCTTTCATTTTGCATGGAAACCTCTACCCCTTTTTCTGACCAAACGCTTGAAAGCATGGTGACTGCTTCTATCGAAAGCGTATTTTTGAAAATGATTCCTTTGCCCTTGGTCTTTAAACGAGTAGGAACCTCTTCCTACCAGAGCCAACTTGATAAGGAATCTGCAGACCCCAAAATCCTTCCCATCGATAAATCTATGATTGTTGGATCTATTGGTTTTATGGGAGAGGTTGATGGGATGTTTTACTTGTATATGGATGAGGGTCTTGGGAGGAAGATTGCTTCATCTTTTCTTGGTCTGACGGAAGAGGAAGTTAAAGAAGAAGGTCCAGAAAGCATCGGAGATGCGATTGGAGAATTTTCTAACATGATTGTGGGTACTTTCAAAAACGGCCTTTGTGACTCAGGCTATAACTGTCGCTTGACGATTCCTTCTGTTTTAAGAGGGAATCACCTCACAATTAATCCGAGTACGAGCTTCCCTGCAGTGCGCAAGACCTTCTATTTTGATGTGGCTGGGGACCCTTACGTAGTGGACCTCTTTATGAGAGCTTTGGAGCCTTTTCAAGAATAGCCCTTGAAATTTTGCTTCAGGTAGACAAGCCTTCAGGAGTGTCCGGTTTAATCGATACTCATTGTCATTTAGCTCATTACCACGAAGCAGGAACATTGAGCGCTATTCTCGAAAGCGCTCAACAGCTTGGGGTCTCTCGTATGATTGCCGTGGGGACTTCCTCTGCAGATTGGTCTCTTTACCAGGGGTTTGCGCAACAATACCGTGGTCAGGTGTTTTATTCTGCAGGGCTACACCCTTGTTATGTTGCGGATGATTACCCGGAAGAGCTCTCCCGGCTAGAAGCCTTCTTCCAAGCGTCTGATAAGCCGGTGGCCTTGGGAGAGATTGGTTTGGATAACTACCACTTACCAGAAGACCCCGCAGCAGTACCTGCGATGCAGGCGTTCCAGCAAGAAGCATTTAAGTTTCAGCTCGGATTAGCCAAGCGGTATGACTGCCCAATCATTATTCATTCTCGTCATGCTTTTAATGAGTGTGTTGCGATGATTGATCAGAGCGGTGTAGATTGGAATAAGGTTGTGTTCCACTGTTTTGCTGAAGGGCCTGAGCAAGTCCGCATTCTAAACGAGCGCGGGGGGCGCGCTTCTTTCACGGGGATTCTTACCTATAAAAAAGCCGAAGACGTCCGCCAGGCTTTTTTAGCGCAACCCTTAGAGTTGACCATGTTGGAAACGGATGCGCCTTATTTAGCCCCTGTTCCTCACCGGGGAAAGGAAAATCAACCGGGCTGGGTAAGCTATATAGCAGAACATGCGGCTCAGTTACTAGAGATGGATGTAGCAGCATTTAAACAGAAAGTGAGCGAGACCTCCGAGCGTTTCTTTGAACTTTAAATAAGGTGTGGGCTTGACCTTGGGCACACCTTGAAGTTACATGCTGAGTATGGATCGCCCTGTTAAAAATATTAGTATTCATAATCATTCAGAGCGCTATGATGCGTGGATAGAGCTTAAAGGCCATGAAGGCTTCAGGGGAAGGAAGGTGAGGCGTATTCAGGTCCCTCGCAATGATCTAGATGGAGAGATACGTGTTTGTATAGAGAGAGCGGGTATTGAGTTGATTGCATGCTTTTTTGTAGACCGCTCAAAAGATGCAATGCCTCCGCACCTTAGCTATGAAGAGGCTAATGAATTAGACCCGATTAAGATTGAAGGGCGAACCATTAAAAAACTCATAGATTGGCACGATACCCCTAAAGTAAGTCATAACTGTGGTAAGGGCAGAAAAATCAATCTTCACATGTCGCGGCCTTGGGATAACGACAAAGAAAAAGACTACAATAGAAGTCGAATAACTATCTTTGATACTTTAGATGGCCAGCGAATGGGGTTTGATCCAGAGAAAGATCGCTATATTAAAGAAACAATAGAGCGTGAGGAGGAGGATGAGTGAGCACTGTTTCATTTAATAAAAAAGTCCTTAGCAATACTAAGGGCTTTTTTATTAGGTGCTTTGTTTAGGCTAAATTTTCTTGATACCCGGCCGGGTCTAAAAGTTGTTCGAGCTCTTCGGGGTTGGTTAATTTAATTTTGATTAACCATCCAGATTCATAAGGGTCGCTATTGACGGTTTCAGGAGCTTCCTCGAGCGCTTCATTAACTGCGATGACTTCTCCGGATGCGGGCATGTATAAGTCTGAAGCTGCTTTAACAGACTCGATCGTACCAAACACAGTAGCTTGCTCTAAGGCATCGCCAGGGCTGGGGAGCTCTACAAAGGTAATATCCCCCAAGCTTTCTTGAGCAAAGGCGGTAATGCCTACTGTGGCAGTGCCATCGTCTGCTTCTTTGAGCCATTCATGTTGTTCGGTGTATTTTAAGGAGTCAGGAATTGTATGCATTATAAATGAAGTGGTGGTTTCTTGAGATTAAGGTGGGCCCGGTTGCCGCGTAAGTCAACCTCTAGAGAGATTGATGGATCTCTATTCTCATCAATTAGCGCACTGCCAATGGGGTGGCCAAGCAAGGGGGAATGGCTCCCCGAGCGAACTTCGCCTACTTGTATTTCTCCTGCATAAACAGGCGTACCTTCGCGGGCAATGCGGCGGCCCTCTAGGGTGAAGAAATGAATTTTGCGCTTTAGGCCTGCCTCTTTTTCTTTAAGCAAAGCGTCCTTGCCGACAAAGCTTTCTTTTTTTAACTTAACGACCCAAGAGAGGCCCCCTTGCAGTGGAGAGATAGTCTCATTAATTTCATGGCCATAAAGTGGGTAGCCAGCCTCGAGGCGTAAGCTGTCTCGAGCGCCAAGCCCGCAAGGTTTTATATTGTAGGGCTTCCCGGCTTTGATGAGAGCTCCCGCGAGTATATTGGCTTGAGCGGCAGGGCAATACAGCTCGTAACCGTTCTCCCCGGTATAGCCAGTGGCACTGAGAATTATAGAGACATCTTCAATATTGATTTCTTGAAAGGTGAAGCGCTTTAAGGGCGTGTGCCCAGGGATGAGTTGCGCGATCACCTCTTCAGCAAGTGGCCCTTGTAAAGCTAAGAGCGCATAGTCTTGGGAGGCATCCTGGAGCTCGCAGTCAAAATCCTTTGTGTGGTTTGTAATCCAAGCAATATCCTTAGGGGTGTTGCCTGCATTCAGGCATAGCAAATAGCGCTCCCGGCTGAAGCGATATACGATAAGGTCGTCCACGCATCCGCCATCGGGTTGGCACATCACGGTGTATTGGGCCTGGTTGTCCGCAATTCTACTTATGTCATTGGTGACGAGGGTATTAATGCAATTTTCAGCCTGAGGGCCCGTGATCCAGGCCTCTCCCATGTGGCTAACGTCAAATAGCCCTACTTCTTCGCGCACGGCCTTATGTTCTTCTAAAATACTGCTGTATTGGACAGGCATCTCCCAGCCGGCAAAGGGCACAAAACGGGCGCCAAGGCTTTTATGAAACTCATAAAGGGGTGTTTTTTGGCTACTCATGAGGCAAAAGAAGTGATTATTCGAGAAGAACTTAGCACCAAGTTTCAGCAGAAACAACCTTAAGATGGATGAATCTGGGTACTGATAGTGCATTTTTTTTAAAAGATTGGCTTGAAGTCCTTCAGTTCCTCGGTACAAAATGGGAGGTACTGATGAATAAAAGAAACTGTGCCTGGCCCCAAACCGACTTTCGGCTACGCCATCCCCTATGACTACACTGCTTATTGCCATAGGGCTTACGTTAACGATTTCTGCCTTTTGTTCTCTGTTGGAAGCAATGATTCTCAGCACGACGACGGCTGAAATCGAAGGGCTCAAGAATACTTACCGCAGACGTGGTGAGCTTTTAGAAAGCTTTCGTGAAGACATTGAAGAGACAAGCTCTGCAGTCCTGTCCCTGAACACCATTGCTAACACTTTAGGCTCTGTATTGATTGGGGGGCTAGCGACCAAGCTTTATGGGGAGGACAATCTTATTTACTTCTCGATTGGGATGACTTTGGGGATTTTAATCTTTTCAGAAATTCTCCCTAAGAATGCAGGGGTCTTTTACCGCCTTTCATTGCAAAAGCATCTTGTCTACCCATTGGCAGTTGTGTGTGCGCTTATGCAGCCCTTTTCTTGGTTCTTTAAGCATGCGATTCGGTTTTTCTTGAAAGACAAAGCTTCTGAACAAGAAGATTCTGAGCAAGAAATTATTTTGCTAGCAGAGAAAAGCGCTAAGGAAGGAACACTTACTACTGATGAGCGTGACATTATTTCAAATGCGCTGAGCTTAGATGATGTACGCGTAAGTGAAATGATGACACCGCGTACGGTTGTGGCTGCTTTGGATCGCTCGAAGACAATCCAAGAAGTCTTCGAAGAAATGCCAAATATTCCGTTTGCAAGACTTCCTGTTTATGATGAGACCATCGACAAGGTTGTTGGGTTTGTACGTCGTAAAGATTTGCTCAATGCTAAGGCTAAAGATAAAGATTCTTTAATTATTGAAACATTGGCTGAAAAAGCCCCCTTCATCCCAGAAACAGTGACTGCTGCAGATGCCTTACAGCAGTTGCTTAAAGCGCATCAGCAGTTTGCGGTTGTGGTAGATGAGTTCGGTTCAGTTGCTGGAGTCCTTACGATGGAGGATATTATGGAACATATCCTTGGTAAAGAGATTTTCGAAAAGGGAGATATTGCTGTAGATATGCGTGAATTTGCCCGGCTGAAAAAGAAACGAGCACAAAAGCAGCAGCGTCGCTCATTTCCTCCGTTCAAAAAGAAAAAGGACGTTTAATTTTATGGCCGATTCTTTTTGGGTGCATAACATCAATCCGTTCGTTCTGCGTTTCCCTGAGGGCTGGTTTACAGAGGGCATTCGCTGGTATGGTGTCGCTTATGTGGTGAGTTTTGCTATCGCTGCGCTTTTGTTGCAGTGGTACGAGAAAAAGGGAAAGATCTCGATCAATATTGACCAACAGATGACTTTGCTGACGGCACTTATTGTAGGGGTTTTTCTTGGAGGGAGTTTTGGATATCAGTTACTTTATGATTTTTCTAGGTTTATCCATGATCCGCTTGCAGCGTTACGTCCATGGGAAGGAGGCATGGCTAGCCACGGTGCTTTTGTCGGAGTGATTATTAGCATCTTGTGGTTCTCGTGGTACAGTGCTCGTGTTTCTTGTTTTTCTGTAGGGGATTGGGTGGTGACTTTGGTGCCCCCTGGTTTATTTTTAGGACGGGTCGCTAATTTTGTAAACGGAGAGGTCTGGGGAAAAATTACAGATGTACCTTGGGCTGTGATATTCCCACAGAGCGCACCCAGAGGGTTTCCGATAGAGTTAATCCCGGCCAGGCATCCGTCGCAGCTTTATGAAGCTGGCCTAGAAGGCCTGGTTTTGGGGATTTATCTGCAGTGGCGTTTTTGGCGCAGTGATGTATTAAAAAGAGCCCCAGGCCAATTAGCAGGAGAGTTTTTGCTAGCTTATGCGTTATTACGTATTGTTGGAGAGTGCTTCCGTGAGCCTGATGCTGGGCTCATTATGAGCATTTCTCGGGGGCAGTTTTACTCCATTTTTGTGGGAATCGCAGGCTTGTTTATTGTTTTTTGGCGAGCGAAGGCGGGCAAAACCCTTGACTTACGATCTGCAAATAACAAAGGTGACTGACCTTTATTAACTAGTTTAGGGGAGCCTCAAGGGAATGAGGCTGAGATTTGAGTAAGTTGCTCATAAACCCTTATAACCTGATGCGGGTAATGCCGCCGGAGGAAAAACACATGCACAAGAGTAACACTCAGCTTCTCGAAGGAGAAACGGTAAGGGCCACCGAGAAAATTCAGCAGCCAAAATCTCGTAAACATTCTTATATTGCAGCCCTATTGGGGACTGTGCTGCATAGCTACGACCACTCTTTATATGGATTTATGGCGCCCTTGCTTGTTCCCTTATTTTTGCCGGATGTGGAAGTAGCCACCGCTTTTGTCTTAGCGTATGGTTTATATCCACTTAAAGCATTATTTGGCCCTTTGGGTGCTTTTTATGTGGGTAGGCTTGGCGACCGCTATGGGCGTAAGCGGGCCTTGCAGTTCGCCATGCTTGGGATGGCTTTGGTTACTTTAACGATGGGCTTGTTGCCTACATATGCTGCGGTTGGGCTTGCGGCTCCGATTCTTCTAGCGTTACTACGGTGCTTGATGAGCTTTTTTGGGGCGGCCGAATATAATGGGGGGGCTGTCTATTGTTTAGAGCATTCGGACTATAAGCACCAAGGCTTGATGAGCGGTGTTTATTGTGCGGCTTCTGTTTCAGGGATTTTGCTAGCCTCTGTTATTTGTACGGCTGTTGCCTATTTGCCTGCAGCGTACTGGCGAGTGCCCTTTTTGCTGAGTTGTACAACGGCCTGGGTAAGTTTTTACTTGCGGCGTCATGCAGAAGAATCCCCCGACTATGCGGCATCAGAATTTCAGCACGAACCTTTTTGGGCTTTGACGAAGCGTTATAAGAGTGAGATTTTGTCAGGGCTAGGCGTGTCTGCATTCTTTAGTGCGCTGTATATGTTGCCTGCTGTATTTTTTATTGCCTACATCCCTATGGTGACGGGGCTTTCTACCGCAACGGCTATGAGTATCAATACTGTTACATTGCTGCTTTACCTGATGTTGCTGCCTGTGGGAGGATTTTTGGCAGACCGTTGGGGGGTGAGACGATCTATGGGCCTTGCCACTGCAGCAACGCTGATTTTTGCGGTACCTCTTTTTAAACTTCTGCAAATCAATACCTTAACGGCTGTTTTTTTGGTAAAAGGGCTCTTTTCTGTCTTAGGTGCATGGTTTATTGGGCCTTTTCATACCTTTTTGCACCGCCTATTTAGGCCCCAGGAACGCTATACATTGGCTTCTTTATGTTATTCAATCGGGGCTAAAGGAGGTAGTGCTATGCCGGCTGCGGGTATCTTGCTGTGGCAGTATACTCAATGTGTCTGGGCGCCGGCTTGGCTCTTAGTTTTTTGGGCCATTCTAGCGCTTTTTGGCATATTTGGCCCTAAAAGAGCTTAAGATTCCATTATCTTGTCCGACGGTATAAGGGTATCTATGTCGCTATGGATGCTTTCATGAACATATTGTACTCTCGTTTAGTGCCCTTGGTGGGACGGCGTACTTTTCGCTTTCCGGATGCTGCTTGGCGCTATGTGAGCCCTCGATTCTCTCAATTCGGAGAGGATGCTGCCTTGCTTTGGTTAATGTCTGGGAAGCCTTCCGGATTTTATGTGGATGTAGGAGCCTACCACCCTGTTAAATTTTCTAATACGTACCTCTTCTATCTTACAGAAGGATGGCGTGGTATTAATATTGATGCTAACCCACAAAGCATACGTCTTTTTGATGAAGAGCGCCCTCGAGATATAAATGTATGTGCGGGGATATCAGATAAAGAAGAAGTCTTAAAATACTATCAATTTGAAGAAGGCGCTATTAATTCTCTTTCTGAAGAAAAGGCTCAGGAGCTTATCGCTAATGGTATGCAGCCTATTTCAATGGAAGAGGTTCATACAAAAACACTCAAACAGCTGTTTGAAGAGCATTTGCCCCAAGGGCAAGGAATAGACTTCATGAGTGTGGACTGTGAGGGGCTGGACCTTCAGGTTCTTCAATCAAATGATTGGGATCTTTTCCGACCTGGAATTTTGTTAGCCGAAGAGCATACGGATAAAACGAAAACTGCAATTGAAGCTTATTGTCACGAAATTGGCTACCGCATGATTAACTGGGTAGGCCCTACAAAGTTTTTCAAAGACGTTCGTTAGTAGTGCTTAGTTGCGCAAGCCATCTAATAGGGCTTTACGGAAAGCATCGATAGAGCAGCCTGCAGCGTAACGTGCTAAGTTCTCAGAAAAATCATTGAGGTGTGCAGCACCCCTGTTGGCAATGGTGTCTAGGCGCTTCTGAAGAGAAGCAGCATTATTGTGTTCAAACAGATAGCCTAGCTCGTAAGTGCGGATTCGCTTCCCTATCAAGTGATAATCACTGGCAATGATAGGTCTGCCTGCTCCTGTTGCACGAGAGATTGGGTTTGAAGAACCAAAGTGATTAAGGTAAGGGGCTAAGACAAAATCACAGGCGCAGTATAGTAACCGCTCTTCTTCATAATAGATGTAATGATCATAGAGCTTGGCAGCATTTTCGTGCTCAAGTGTGTAAATAGTCTCTCGGAGGGCTTGATTATTTTTTTGCTTACCTGCGCATAAGAGGAAGAAGTCTTTTTTGTTGTGGGCTTTGCTTAAGGCTTCGAGTACTAGGTGGAGGCCTTTGCGTCTGCCACCTGTTCCGTAGTGAAGTAAAACGATTTTGTCTTGAGGGATGCCTAGTTTTTGACGGGCCTCTTCTTTGCTTAGGGAAAAATCTCCACCCCAAGGATCTGGCAAGAAGCAAAAGTTTGTGTGCGGGTGCTTTCGATTTGCATCACGGATGATAAACTCATCGAGCAAGAAAATGTTTTTAAGCCACTTGCCTTTATCTAGTCTAGAGAGGCCCCATTGCTTGATTTTGTTATTAAAGCCATGTTGGCTCGGGTCAAGAGGTCTAGGCCGTACATAGATTCCGGAGATTTTCCCTCGGAGTATTTCAGGGGGAGAGACCCCAAAGGCAGCGCATCGTAACATACGAGAGCTTATGTCATCTAAATTGTTAAAAAATACTTCGTCTGCCTGGGTTTCTTCCAGGCATTGTGCTGCAGCTTGCAATTTGCTGGAGCCTTTTAAGCGACCTATAGTGTTGAATGCGTTGCAAAAAGAAATTTTTTCGAGCAATTCAGGGCAACGTTTCTTGAGCTTTTCTTGAGCATCGGAAGTGCGCATATCAAGCGCTAGGGTTACAGTATGCCCTTCGATTAATAAAGCCTCACACACGTAGTGTAGATACATGAGGTGGTGGCCTTGTGTTTCAGGCTCAAAAACAAGAATGTGTTTAGTTGTCATGTTTTTGCTGGATGTGTTCGTAAAGGCGTGTGTAGCGAAATAAGGTTGAATAGCCCTGGAAGCAAGCAACGTAAAACCCAGGAAATCCGTCTAAGAAGCCAAGTCTAAAGATATAACACCGTATAAATCGCCAAAAGGCTCGAAAAACGACTGCTATGCTGGACCAGCGAGCTTCTTTTTCAAGCAAGCGTTTCAAGAAGATATCACTGAAGTAAGGAATCTTTTCAAGCTGAGCGTTCAAAGACGCATAAGAATAGTGGTGCAAATCTCCTTTCAGCTTCTTGGCGCGCCCTTGCAGTGCAATCTTGTCGTGCTCAGGGGAGCCTTCCCAGCGGCCTTTGTCGTGGCGGAAGAGCCGCAAGCTGTGGTCAGGGTACCAATCTCCATGAGTAATCCAGCGACCCAGAAACCATACCTTCCTAGGGAAGTAGGCGCCTGTATAATGATCTGTGTCTTGTTTGAAAAAGCTAAAGAGAGAATTGCGCAAAGGAGCACTTACTTCTTCATCAGCATCAATGGCAAAAACCCAAGGCTGGGTTACGTATTGCAAGGCCAGTTGTTTTTGGTCTCGGTGTCCTTGCCATGGGTGCTCGTAGACGCGTGCTCCGTAGCTTTTGGCGATTTCGTTCGTCCCGTCTGTACAGTCATTCACTACAACGATGATTTCACTGGCCCAATCTACAACGCTATCTAGGCAGCGACGGATGTTGTGGGCCTCATTATGAGCAATAAGGGTCACGGAGAGTGGAAGCTTTTGGTTGGAAGTGCTCATTATGCAAAGGTTAGGTGCTGTAGGCATTCCCAAACAGCTTCGGGTGAAATTTTCTGAATGCAGGGCTCTTTATAAGTGCAAGTATGCTGATGGCCTGAGCATGGGCAAAGTCCTCCTTGGAGTGCTTGGTGTTGTTCGCCCAATGGTGCCCAGCGAGCCGTTGCCGTAGGACCAAAAAGACTGATAGTAGGGGTTCCTAGTCCGGCGGCGATGTGCAAAGGCCCTGTATCTGGAGAGATAAAGCACTGGGCTTTGGCTGCAATAGCCATAAATAAATCTAGAGAAGGAATATCACGCAATACGGGGATATTAGGGTTAATCGACTGAAGGTCATCGAGCAGGCTCTGTTCTCTGGGAGAAGGACCGCTAGTAAAAACAATGGACTTCTTGTTTGTCTCGCATCGAGCGTAAAGATCGGCCCAATAGCTGAGGGGCCACTCTTTTTTTGGCTGGCTAGTTGCCAGGTGCCCAATAATGGAGTGATTTCCTAATTTTTCTTGAGCTTCTTTTTCTAGCGCAGGGTCTGCTTTGAGTTCTATTTGGGGTGATTGCGGGAAGGGAACCCCCCAGGCACTTAGAATATGTAGATCGCGTATGGCCTCATGCCTATTTAGGTCGGCCTCTTCAATAGTTTGGGTATAGCAGAGTTTGCGTCCAAAAAAGCCTTTAGGAACTAAAGGACCCAGGCGTTCTTTAGCGCCTGTTAGGCGGCTGATGAGAGCCCCTCGGTCGTTACCAACAAAATCGACACAGCGGTCAAAGCCTTCTTCGCGCAATGCTTTGATGATAGGCCAGCTTGCTTTGAGCTGGGCTTTTCCGCGCACTCTGGGGAAATGCCAGACTTTGTGGATCCAGTCTAAATGGGTAAGCAAAGGCGCAGCCTCTTGGGGGACAAGGACATGGAGTTCACAATGGGGGAAGTGGTTATGGATGGCTTTTAGCGCTGGTGTGGCGATAACGACATCCCCCAAATATTTAAATTTTATTGCAAGTATCTTCAATTTCATCTCAACTTGCTTAGGCAAATTTATGATAAGGTATTCTATTTAATGATGGCAGGCAATGATAACTTTTACAAGTTGGCCAAAAATTCCAAGAAAATACTAGTAGTAGACCTAGGTTTTTTAGGAGATACGGTTCATTTGTTGCCAGCTTTATGGATGATACGCCAAGCCTGCCCGAAGGCCCGGCTTGAGGTAATAGTGTCTGATCATATAAAAGGCCTGCTGGCTCTTGCACCCTGGATTGATGAGGTACATGGCTATCCTCGTTTCCCTAAGGGCCCTAAATGGTATCAGGACCTTGGTCGAGTGCGGCAGCTGCGAAAAAGTGGCTATACTGCGGTGATTAACCTCAATGGGTCTGACCGCTCAACACTGCTGAGTCGGACCACGGGGGCTCCTTTGCGCTTGGTTCGAGTGCCTCAGCGTAAGAAATGGTATTGGAAGTATCTAGTAACTCATTCTGTAGAAGTACCTTATGAGACAATGCCTGTTTATGAACAGCGCTGCGAGTGTCTAAAGCGGGCTGGGTTTCCTGAAATAGAGCCTAGGTTTGAAATAAGTATTCCGCAGGAGGCCACCCAGTCAATAGAGGAGCGCTTAGGGGAATTAGAGCATTTTGTCCACGTAAGCCCTTTCACAACAGAAGACTTCCGGGAGTTACCTCTGGACTTAATGGCAGATTTACTGAATGCCCTGGGCAAACAATACTCTTATGTGCTTTCTTGTGCGCCTAATGAGCGCGAATGTGGGAAGCTTGAAAAGCTCTTGTTAAAGCTGCAAGTGCTTCCAGCTAAGGTATTTGCGGGAGATTTAGATTTGATAGAGCTCACGGCTTTGATTAAAAAAAGTGATCTTCACCTAGGGGGTGATTCTGGGGCATTGCACCTAGCGCTCATGGCTGGGGTGCCTACTTTTTCTTGGTTTAAGACCTTTAAGGGCAATGCAAATTGGATGCCTGTGGGAGAAAGGCACCGCTCAGTTATTGGTCAAATCAGTCCTGAAGGGCTCCAGGGCATTTCCTTAGACACTGTGCGAGGGGCTCTAAAAGAGCTTGATTTCGCGATATAATTGATACTAAAATATTTTTATGAAAGATTTTATCCCCTATTTTCGCTATATTAAGCCTCACCGAGGCACTTTTATTGTAGCACTCCTTTGTGGCCTAATGTTTGGTCTTACAAGTGGGTTGGGGATTCCTGTGATTTTTGAGAAAGTCTTTAAGCAGGTTTTTGAGTCTGAAGGAGCTCAGTTCTCTCAGTGGCAGGTTTGGGGAATGGCTTTGATTGTTCCAGGCGTATTTCTTCTTCGTGGTGTTTTTAGTGTGCTGAATACCTATTTGATGAATTATTGCGGGCTAAAAATCTGCCAAGGGATGAAGGAAGATGTTTTTGCCAAGATACAGTCTTTATCATTTGAGTTTTTCGATAAAAAAGTATCTGGGGATTTGATGAACCGCGTTAGTGGGGACCCAGCACAAATTCAAATGGCATTGTTAGAGGTTGCCTCCGAGTTATTCAGGCAGCCAGTCCAAATGCTTGGGGCTCTAGGTGCATTAGTTTATTTGTCGGCACAGCACCATGATATGGTGTTTATCTTATTGTTCTTGGGGGCAATGCCGTTGTGTATGATTCCGGTACGCATGATCCGTAAGAAATTACGTAGCCGCAGTCGTGCGGTACAAGAGGCAGGAGTGACGGTGAGTCAACACGTGGTAGAAAATCTGACCGCCATGCAAGAGGTGCGCGCTTTTAATTTGGAGAAAGCACAGAAAGCTCAATTCAATGAAAAGGTAGAGACTTCTATCAACACAGAGTTAGCGCTTATTAAATATGAAAAACTCCAACAGCCTATTATGGAGTTTATTTCTGCTATTATTGTGGCAGTTGTATTTTTGTATGCGTACATGCAAAAGATTCCGTTTTCGGCTTTTAGTGCTATGGGGCTAGCGCTTTACTTTGCCTTTGATCCTCTAAAGAAAATTTCAAACACTATTAGTAAAATGCATCGCATCAAAGGAGCTTTGGAGCGTGTAGATGAGGTGTTGAAAATGCCTGTAGATATTGCTGATCCTGAAGACCCCGCACCTGTTTTTCGGCTGACAGGGGGTATCTCGTTTGAGCATGTGGACTTTGCTTATGAGCAAGAAGAGACTTTGGTGGATTTAAATGTAGATATCCCAGCAGGAACTCGTTGTGCCTTAGTAGGCCACAGTGGTGCAGGAAAAAGTACCCTGGCGAAACTCGTCCCTCGATTTTATGATGTGAAAGCTGGGGCTATTAAGGTTGATGGGGTTGATATCCGCCAGATGCGTGTACAGGATTTGCGTCGTAATATTGGAGTTGTTTACCAGCAGCCTGTATTATTTAACGATACGCTTTTTAACAATATCTTGTTGGGCCGCCCGGATGCTTCGGAAGAAGAAGTGTATGCCGCCGCGCGAAGTGCATTTGCTCATGACTTTATTATGGATTTTGAGCGAGGCTATGAGACTTTGGCTGGAGAGCGCGGAGACCGCCTTTCTGGAGGCCAGAAGCAGCGTATTGCTATTGCGCGCGCCTTTTTGAAAGATGCGCCTATCTTAGTCTTAGATGAGGCTACATCTGCCTTGGACTCTGAAAGTGAACACTTTATCCAGCAAGCTCTGAAAAAGCTTACCGAGGGCAAAACAGTTATTTCGATCGCACACCGTTTAAGTACTATCCAAAACGCAGACATGATTCTGGTATTTGATCGGGGGCGTATTATCGGCCGAGGGACTCACCACGAGCTTGTAGAGTCAAATGCAACGTACGCACAGTTGGTAAAGCGCCAGAACCTTAAGCCTGCCGCCGTTTAAAAAGGTTTCCATCCCAGGTTACATCCGTTACTATGGTTTTATTATGGACAATAGTAACTTTCGATGGATTGGTATAGGGCACAGGCTTAGCTTTCAAAACGACCTTGGAGTAAAAGTACAGCCCTTTCCTGAAAAGCAAATCTGCATAGAACATGTTCAGCAGGCTCAGGAAAAAGAAAATGATTCAGCCTTTTCTGGTTGGACAGCAATTGAGGCCAGGGAAACAGAGCAAGTTATGTTTGGGCCTTCCCAGGAGGAGGAGACAGCTTGGGAGGAAGACTTAAATAAAACATGTACGGATCTAAAAGAGCCTGCGTTTGCTGAATGGGTTTGGAGGAAGGTTCCCTGTGCCTTAGATTCTTTAAATAAAGAATTCTCCTGGGAGAAAGTTTTTTATTGTAATGTTTTTTTTGGCCGAGCAATGTCTCTGTCTGAAAGTTACCCACATTTTGTTACAATGAATCCTTTTGTTGATTTGTGCGGTTTGGTAAATGTCCATGCTCAAAAGAAAGAAGAAATTAAGTATGCTGAAACTTTAGCATGTAAGCTTGTAGCCATCAGTGCGTGCTCAGGTGCCCAAGCTTTGGATCAACTGGCACGTATTGTGGCAGACAAAGCAAAGAGTATGGAAGATTATAAGCGTGCGTTTTTACTGTTTGATCTAGCTCATAACTATTATGAGTCTATCTCTACTGACACTTTGCTTCATATTTGTTATCGGATGGCGGATCACGCTAATACCATTGCTCAGTGGAAAAAAATAGAGACGTTTGCACAAGCCTTAGGCAATGAGGTGAACAATGCATGCAGAGGTGAAGCGCTGATTTATCTCGTGCGTCACATGTTGCCCTTGTTGACTCAAGACTCTGAGCGGCAGTATGCTTATAGCTTGCTAGCTCAAATTGATCATGTGAATTTGATCAAAGAGAAGGAAGAGCTTACTTTAGCTTTGAAGGCTAAAAAGTTTGGTTTCTGCGTTTTGATTTAAACGTCGTAGTACATGCTGTACTCATATGGATGAGGACGCAGGCGTACGGAATCATACTCCTCGGATTTGAGTGCAATAAAGTTCTGGATGAAGTCCTCGGTGAAGACATTGCCTTTGAGTAGAAACTCGTGATCTTCCTCCAGTGCAACTAGAGCTCCTCTTAGGGAGTCGGGCACATGATTGAGATTGGCGAGTTCTTCAGGGGGCAAATCATAGAGGTTTTTATCCATAGGTTCGCCCGGATCGATTTTGTTTTCGATCCCGTCTAGGCCCGCCATCATGAGTGCAGGGAAAGCCAGGTAAGGATTTGCAGAAGGGTCGGGGCAGCGAAACTCTACGCGAGTGGCCTTGGCGCTGGGGCTATAGGTTGGAATGCGGCAGATTGCTGAACGATTACGTGCAGAGTAAGCCAAAGTAACAGGGGCTTCGTAACCCGGGACTAGGCGTTTGTAGCTGTTATTTGTGGGGTTACATAGGGCGCAGAGTGCTCCGGCATGTTTTAGTAGGCCACCAATATAGTAACGCGCAAGTTGACTTAACCCAGCATAGCCATCACCCGCCATCAAGGGCTTATCCTTAAGCCATAAGGAGGAGTGGATGTGCATTCCGGAGCCATTATCGCCAAATATGGGCTTAGGCATGAACGTTGCCGTTTTCCCGTTTTTGTAGGCAACGTTTTTGACTACATATTTATAGAGACACAAGCCATCAGCCATTGAGAGGAGAGTGTCATAACGTAGGTCAATTTCACACTGGCCCGCAGTAGCAACTTCGTGGTGTTGACATTCTACGTTAAGGCCTAGCTCTAGCATGGTGAGGACCATTTCATTCCTGATATCCATCAGCTTATCGGCTGGGGGAACGGGCAGGTAGCCTTCTTTGTGGCGGATCTTGTAGCCTTGGTTAGGGAACTCTTCCCGGGCGCAGTTCCAGATGCCTTCGCAAGAATCTACAAAGAATGACGCTTCATTGGCTGTATTCTGGTAGCGAACCTCATCAAAGATAAAAAACTCTGCTTCAGGTCCAAAGTAAGCAGTATCAGCAATCCCCGTTGATTTGAGGTAAGCTTCTGCTTTTTTTGCAATCCCTCGTGGGGAGCGGTCGTAGGGCTCTCTTGTTAATGGATCTTCGATATCGCAGACAAGACTTAAGGTGCTTGCCTCTACAAAAGGATCTATGAATGCAGTAGTCGCATCAGGTATTAAGAGCATGTCTGAGGCTTCTATACCTCTCCAGCCACGGATAGATGATCCGTCAAAGCCTAATCCCTCTGAGAATGTGCTCTCTTTTAATTCGCCTACAGGTGTAGTGAAGTGTTGCCAAGTGCCGTGAATGTCGCAAAACTTAAAGTCGACAACTTTTACGTCTTTAGCTTTTGCAAGTGCGAGTACCTCTTTAGCCGTCATTTTATAAATAAATTAAAATTACCCCAAGTTTATGCCAGAAGCAGAACAAAAAAGCAACCAGGTAAAACGAGTGCTGAAACCCCGAGACTTTGACAAGTGGGGCCTGGATAATATTTTAGATTGGTTCATTACTGTATGGTTGCTTCTCATAATAGGAATCACTACTTGGCAGTTGGGCGGAGTGCATTCCGAAACAATGATTTATAACGCTTATTTTATGGGTGCACTAATCATTGCACATAGTTTATGGTTCATTCTTAGTGAAGAAAGTTTGCTGAGATTTAATCCCTGGGCGCTGATTTTTATCCCGTTTCTGTTTTTTATCTTTTTTAGTTGGGCGTTTTGGACACCCACACGGTGGATTGCCAAAAAAGAACTTTTCCTCTACCTTCAAGGGGCTATTATCTTTTGGGTTATGTTGCATAACGTGCGTACTCGTGAGCATTTAAAATGTTTTATTGGTGGACTGCTGGTGATTGCGATGGGCGCTGTTTTTTGTGCATTCTATCAGTTTTTTAAAAACCCAACATGGTTGCCCATGGGCTATGTTTTGCCTGGCTACAACGGACGTGCCACAGGTACGTTTGGAACGCCTAATAATTTTGCAGGTCTTATGACCTTGTCTTTCTTTCCTTTAATCGTAGGTGCTATTGTTCCACGTTTCAGCCCGCTTTTGCGTGTTTTTTGCGGTATAGGGGCATTTTTCTTTGGATGTGGGCTTATCTTTTCTATGAGTAGAGGGGGGCTTTTGAGTGTGGTCATCGGGCTTAGTTTGTTGCCCTATGGGCTCACCAGAAGCCAGCGTTGGCGCAAAGCAGGCTGGATCATCCTTGCTGCAGGTGTTCTTTTTGGTGGGTTTTTCCTTTATCACCACATGGATTTGATGCGGTATCGGGCAGACCTTATGATTGCTACTCAAGGAGGGATTCAATCGCGCTTTGCTATGTGGGGAGCGGCGTGGAACATCTTCCTGGAGAATCCTATTTTAGGAAGTGGAAGCGGGAGTTATAATTTGTTTTTTGAGCAATATCGCCCTGTTGGTTTTAATACTGACCCTATTTGGGCCCATAATGATTACTTGAATATGCTGAGTGACTACGGGTTGATTGGGTTTACTTTGTTTTTTGGCGCTATCTTTATGATACTACGGCAAGGTTACCTTCGCTGGAAAGAGCTTCCTTTTCAGGCAAAGTATTCTGATGGGGGAGAAGGTATGCCAAAGACTAAAGTGATACTCGTAGGGTTCGGTGTAGCCTTGATAAGCTTAGGTGTCCATGCCTGGTCAGATTTCCACCTGAAGATTCCAGCCCTAGTCTTTTATTGTGCGGCTTATTTAGCAATTATACTTAAGGTGTGCACTCATCGTACGTGGACTTTTCGTACGGGAGCACTATTTTATTCCTTGTTGCTCTTTTTTCCGGCATTAGGATTTTGCATGGTTTTTATTTCCTGGGCGATTCCTACGTATGAAGCAGATAGCATGCTTGTGCAAGGGAAGCGTCGAATGAATAAGACATTCAACCACGAAATTTATCGTAATAAAGAGTCTTATAATAAAGAGACCTTTAAGGTGTTAAGCCGAGCTTCAGAAATTGACCCAGATAATGCAGATGCTTGGGCCCAGCAAAGCTATATGGCCTATTTCTTGGCTTATGAAGGTCTTGATGGGGCGATGAAGTGGGTGGACCAGGCCCAGCGTGCTCAGCGTTATGCACGTAAATCTCTGGATCTTTGTAACCAGCAGTGGTTTCCTAATGTTTGCTTAGGGCTTGGGTATTTGCTCGAGAATAAAACAGAAGAGGCTAGGCCCTATTTTGAGGCTGCGGTTAAGTTAGCACCGAATAATGCACAGGCTTGGTACTACTATGGCGCTTACTTAGCTTTGGATCGAAGTCGCCCAGATAGAGCCTTAGATGCAGTGAACCGTTCTTTACTATTAGACAATATGAATCATGAAGCCTATCTCCTGCAGGAAAAGTTGGAGAAAATTGCTTCTATGTAAAATTATTTGAGAGTTATGATGCGCCTTAAACCTTATTTGTTTGGATTTTTTTTATTAATATCGGGCTTGATTGCTTTGAATGCTGCAGAGCGTAGTGTTGAAGGAGTTGTCAGAGTCGGTAAAGTAGTCGGAGACGTAGTTGTCGAAAATCTTACCACAGGAACAAGAAGACCTCTGATTAAGGGAGACCGCCTAACTCATGATTACGCCATTGATACTGCAGGGGATGGTGTTGCAATATTGCTTTTTGCGAATGGCTCTACGGTTACAGTGAAGCCTAATACTCGCTTTTTGATTGAGACCTTTTTGCATGAGCCTTTTTCCGGACAACAGCCTGATATAGCAGAATTGACAGAAGAGCCTAATTCTTCAGAAACAAAACTTTCTATCGATTACGGTCGCTTAGTTGGAAGGGTGAAAAAATTGAGTTACGACAAAGGGTCTTCATATCAAATTAAAACACCTCTGGGTGTGGCGGGTATTCGTGGAACAGTTTACGATGTATACATTGACCCAGATGATGTGGGTGAAGGATCATTCGGAGTTGCTGAAGGACGTGCCATTTTCGAGCCTACCTTCCCTATTGCTGCAGGTACTTTGGTTAAAATGAAATTAGGCCGTAGTAAAGACTTTGGAGGTACGGTTCCTGTTATTGTCATGGACGAAATGACTCCTGAGATAAAGGAAGGTATCGAGAAAGAGATAGAGGAGATTGTTCGGATGACGCAGGGTGTTCCTATCGATCTTGATGTAGCCGGAGCTGAATTAGTCCCTGGTGTTGTTAAGGTCGTAAGCTTATCAGGGAACGTGGAGGTCTTTACGGAAAGTGAAGATGACTCTCGACCAATTCAGAAGGGTGACAGCCTTGAAGAAGGTGAAGGAATCAAAGCAGATAAAAATGGATCAGCGGTGCTCCTCTTTAGCAATGGCTCTTCTGTTTTGTTGAAGGAAGGTTCTACTTTGAGAATTAAAGAGTTCAAGCAAGACCCTAGAGGGCTTAAAGGGTTGAACGTCTCTGATATTAATATGGAGCCGACATCATCTCGCTTGAGATTAAAAGTGCTTAAAGGTGAGATTTTAGGAAATGTTAAGCGCTTAAACGTGAAAGCAGGCTCGGCTTACATGGTCGAAACGCCTTTGGGTAAAGTACATATTACAGGTACAAGCTTTCAGATTACAGAGAATGGCCAAGCAGGCGGATCTGTCGGGCTTGTTACTGGTCAGGCATCTTTTACGCCTGCTATCCCAGTGGGCGATGGTGGTAAGCTTTTGCTGAATACATCTGAAGGTATCGATATGTTAGTTGCTATGACGGACATGACGCCTGAAGAAATCACAGACATAGAAGCAGATGTTGATGTGGCTGGGGCAGATCCAGATGAAGAAGTGCTTGAAGAAGAGGGTCCACTGCCTCCGATTCCTCAGGCAGACCCAACAACTCCTTCAGGAGGCGCCTAGAATTAGGCGTGCTTCTCTATGAAGTCCTGAATGATTCTTGTGTCTCCGGGGAGTATATAATTTTTTATGGGCTTTGTTTGTAAAGCGTCTAAACTTGGGTGCGTTGTGCTCAAGCCTATGGCCTGTTCGATTACTTGTGGGAATTTTGCTGGATGAGCGGTTGCTAAGACAATATGTGTTTTGTCTTTGCTTTGATTTTGAAAACCTTTGAATCCACAGGCAGTATGTGGATCTAAGATATAGTTATAGCGTTCATGGACTTCACGAATAATGGATGGGATTTCTTTATCTGTAGTTCGTGAAGCAGTGAAAGAGCTGGGGTTAAATGGATCAAAAGTGTAGGTGCCTGTTTCACTGAATGTTTTCATGATAGAGCAAACTTTTTGTGTGTTTTCATGTTCATGAAAGTATATAAAGCGTTCGAGATTTGAGGAAACCTGAATGTCCATAGAAGGAGCAAAGCTTGGGCGAACGGAACCTTTCTCATAACGGCCTGTTGTGAAGAGGCGATACAGAATGTCGTTTTGGTTGGTGGCTATGCGCAAAGAAGCAATGGGTAAGCCCATTTTTTGTGCGAGCCATCCAGAAAATACATTGCCGAAGTTTCCTGAAGGAGCAATGACTTCTACATTTGTTCTAGCGTCTTTAGGGAGTCGTAGCCATGCATAAATATAGTAAACGCACTGAGATAATATCCTGGCTAAATTAATAGAGTTAACTGCAGAAAGATGGTGCTTTTGATTAAATGCTTGGTCTTTGAAAATAGTTTTTACTATCTTTTGTGCATCATCAAAGGTCCCTTTTATTGCCAAAGGGTAAACGTTCTCTGCGCCACTGCATGTTATTTGACGTTCTTGTAAAGGCGCGATTCGGCCCTCGGGGTAAAGAATGAAGATATTGATGTTCTTCTTTCCGAGGAGGCTATGTATGGCTGCAGAGCCCGTATCTCCTGATGTGGCTCCAAGGACATTAATAGGTATTCCTGTTCGATGAATTTGCTCTTCGTATAAATTGCCTAAGAGTTGTAGCGGATAGTCTTTGAAAGCTAAGGTTGGGCCATGAAACAATTCGAGGACAAAGAGATTCTGATCGAGCTGTTTTAGTGGCGCTGTTTTAGGGTGATCGAAGTTTTGATAAGAGCGCTGAATAATTTCCTGGAGCCTGTCTTTAGGGATATCTGTTGCAAACAGGCTAAGAAATTCAAAACTCAATTCCGCGTAAGAAAGAGACGACCATTTTTCTAAATTTTGGCCAATATCAGGCAGGTTCTCTGGGAGGTATAGGCCCCCATCAGGAGCTAAGCCTGTGGCTACAACTTCGCAGAACGAGAGTTCGGGGGATTGGCCCCGAGTGCTAAAGTATTTCATTGAACGTGGGGAGATTCATTGAGGTTAAAGGCATTGTGCACTGCTTGGACTGCGTCATTTGTTTGAGTTGGGTCAATCGCTACAGAAATTTTAATTTCTGAAGTGGTGATCATATCAATGTTCACATTTGCTTGAGAAAGTGCCTCAAAAAACCGAGCAGCGACCCCTGCGTGTGATTGCATTCCAAGGCCGACTACAGAAACTTTTGCGACATCACCAGTAATCTCAGCTGTACCACTGCCTAGTACCTCCAAGGCTTCTGTTACTTTTGCGTGAGCCTTTGATGCGTCTTCTTTTGCAACGGTAAAGGTTAGGTTAGCACGCCCTTCGGCTCCGGTATTTTGAATAATCATGTCAACCATGACGTCTTCTAGTGCCTTAAATAAGACAGTAGCAACTCCGGGTACATCGGGGAGTTCTTTGGCAGTAATTTTTGTTTGATTCTTGGCCACGGCTACGCCACGTACAAGAACATCTTCCATGCCTGGGATATCAGCTTTCACGAGAGTTCCGGGGTTATTGTTAAAGCTAGAACGTACTTCAAATGGTACATTATATTTTCCTGCAAGTTCAACAGCACGCGCTTGCATAACTTTGAATCCAACGCTAGCTAATTCATGCATTTCTTCGGTGCAGATCGCGTCGATCTTTTGTGCGTCGTGGACAATGCGGGGGTCAGCAGAAAATACACCTTCTACATCTGTATAGATTTGACAGAGGTCTGCTTGTAATACTTTAGCTAAGGCAATGGCCGAGAGGTCAGAGCCGCCTCGTCCAAGTGTAGTGATTTGGCCTTCTGTGCTAATGCCCTGGAATCCTGCTACGATGACGACTGTGTTATTGCGTATGTGCTCTGGGATGTCTCCCCCGTGGATGTCTAAGATGCGGGCTTTAGTATGAGAATAGTCTGTGCGAATGCCTGCTTGAGCGCCTGTACGTGAAACTGCAGGAACCCCTAGGGCATGGAGTGCAATGGTTGTTAATGCGATAGTCTCTTGCTCTCCGACTGAAAGAAGAAGGTCCATTTCTCGCTCGTCAGGTTTCGAATTAAGTGTTTTAGCACGAGTGACGAGCGCATTTGTAACACCACTGCGAGCAGAAACAACAACGACTACTTGGTGCCCCTCATCACGGGTTGCTTTAACGCGTTTTGCAACGTTGTTAATTCGTTCGATATCTGCGACAGAGGTCCCTCCGTATTTCTGAACGATAAGTGCCATGGTTGTCTAAAGGTCTGAATCTAAAATGCGTATAAAGAAGGGTTTCTCGAGAATGCAATCAAGCTGCTCAAGGTGCTTGATTGCTTGGGTAAGTTGGCTTTCTGGAGCGCGGTGGGTTGTGATTACAAGGGCTACTTTATTCTTATCGAGAGATTCCTGAAGCATGCTGGCTACGCTTACTTCGTGTGCAGCTAGGGCTTCTGCTATTTCAGCAAGCACTCCTGGTTTGTCTTTGGCGCACATGCGAAAGTAGTAGGCACTGGTGACGGCTTCTGGATTAGCAATTTTGCAGCTTGTCTCTATGGGAAGAGGTGCTTTTTTTTGTGCGTTCTTTTCTTGATGGGTATTAAGCAAAAGGCTTGCAGCATCGGCTATATCACTAATAACAGCACTGGCTGTTGCATCTTGACCGGCCCCGCGGCCTACTAGAAAAGTTGTGCCTGCAACATCTCCGGTAATTGAGATGCCGTTGAAGACATCATCCACGGATGCGAGTATAGTGGCTTCAGGGATAAGTGTGGGGTGCACGCCAACAGCAATTTGACCACTATTTTTAATGTTTTCGATGATAGCTAGTAGCTTGATTTTGTAGCCGAGTTTTTTTGCAAAACTCATATCTTGTGGCGTAATAGAACGAATCCCTTCGACAGTTAGGGCTTTAGGGTCTGCCCAGAACCCATGAGCTAGATAAGTAAGTATAACGGCTTTATGAGCAGCATCCCAGCCATCGAGGTCTAAAGATTCATCTGCTTCGACATAGCCGAGCTTACGAGCGTCTGCGAGAACTGTTTCTAGCGGAAGGCCTTCCTGTTCCATCCGGGTAAGGATATAGTTGGAGGTGCCATTCAAAATCCCATGGATCAGTGAAAAGCGGTTAGCTACTAAGCCCTCACGAAGTGTTTTGATGATGGGGATACCTCCGGCAACACTCGCTTCGAAGAAAAAATGCGCCTGATGAGTCCTTGCGATATCAAAAATTTCTTGGCCGTGCTCACAGATGAGGGCTTTATTTGCTGAAACAACCGTCTTTCCTTGCTCTAATGCTTTTAAGGTAAGCTTGCGAGCTAGATCTGTACCGCCGATTAACTCACATACAATATCGATTTGAGGATCATTCACAATCTCCCAGGGATCATCAGTGAGTTGTTCTTTAGGAATAGAGACAGAGCGTATTTTAGAAAGGTCTTTAGTGGAAGCCTTGGCCAGATACAGCGAACCTCCTAGGCGCTGCTCTAGGTTTGCTGAGTTAGCTTGGAGGTGTTTCCATACCCCTTGTCCAACGGTACCAAAACCTAGCAGGCCGATATTTAATGTGGACTTTTGGGGCATTTACTTTGAGGAGCGCGTGAATTGATGTTCTGTCCCTGCTAGTAGCCGTTGGATGTTGCTTCTGTGGCGGACCACGATGAACATGGCTAAGGCCACAGAAAAGACAAAAAGCTCTGGGCTGGTCTTTAAGAAAAAGGCACTTATAGGGAGACTAATCCCCAAAACAAGGGATGCTAAAGATACATAGCGAGTGCTAAAGAATACAAGCAACCATAAGCTTACTCCAATAAGTAGTGCTATAGGCATGAGCGCCAAAAGACCTCCTACTGTAGTGGCGACTCCTTTGCCTCCCCGGAACTGTAAAAATAGGGAAAAACTATGCCCAAGTAAGCAGGCGATAAGCCCTACTAAGGCAATATGAGTGGCAAAAGGATAATGAGGCAAGGCAAGCAATGGCCAACTAGCCGCAACAAATCCTTTGAGTGCATCAAGAAAAAAGACAAGGTTACCTGAGCGCTTGCCGAGTACGCGCTTTACGTTCGTGGCCCCAGGGTTTCCACTGCCTTCCTCTAGTATGTTTATCCCGTGAGCCCGGGCAACTAGAGCGCCAAAAGAAATAGAGCCTAGTAGATAGCCTAAGAGGATGCTTGCTAAGAATAGAGATGCAGTAGTTGTCATGGTGTGGGTTCTAGTGTTACGAGTTGAACGCTAGAGATATCAGGATGTTGTGCGATTTTTTCAAGTGCGTTGTCAGAAGGAGGGTTGTCAATTTCGTAAACAGTCAATGCTGTCCCTCCTTGGATGTCACGGCTCAGAGACATATTTGCAATATTAACTTGGTCATCTCCTAGGACAGACCCCATGAAGCCTACCATGCCTGGAGCATCATTGTTTTCCATAAGCAAGAGTTGCCCTTGAGGAGAAACTTCAATAGCACGTGTGCCTAGCTTGACTACACGTGGGGTGTGTGTCTTTCCGAAGAGAGTTCCTGCAATGAGGTGTTCCCCCTCTTTACAGAGTGCTTGAATCTGGATAAGCTCGGTATAATCGGCATCTTTACTTGATTGAGTGACTTCGGTTTCGATGCCTAAATGCTTTAGCTTGGTAGGTGCATTCACGTCATTGACGTTGTTAGCCCCGCTGATGTTTAACAAATAACCACGTTGAATAGCACGTGTGAGTGGAAGCGTATCCTGTTCGGTGATCTTTCCCCAATAAGTTAAGACCAGTTTTTCAACGGCTTGATCTGCTGCTATTTGCTGAATAAGTGTTCCAAGGCGGCTCCCTAAGGTGAGGTATGGGTGTAGGAAATCAAGTGTACGAGCATCTACACTAGGCATATTAATCGCGCTGACAATGACGCCATTTTTGAGGAGCTGACAGATGTTATCTGCAATTTCTAGCCCTACACTTTCTTGAGCTTCTTGGGTGGATGCTCCAAGATGAGGGGTGAGTGTTATATTCTCAAATTGGCGTAAAGGATGATCTTCGGCTAGGGGCTCGTCTTCATAAACATCAAGTCCGGCAGAAGCAATTTTACCACTTTGAAGCCCCTCGATGAGGGCAGACTCTTTAAGGATGCCCCCACGAGCACAATTAAAGAGGCGTACGCCATGCTTCATTTTTGTAATAGCAGCCTCATCAATCATATGGTGTGTGCCGTCTACTAAAGGCATGTGGACGGTGATATAATCGGATTTTTCCAATAATTCATCGAAAGTGCTCAGTGTAATCCCTAGGCTTTTAGCACGCTCTTCTGTCAGGAATGGGTCATGTGCAAGCACGTGCATCCCGAAGGCTTGAGCCCGCTTAGCGACTTCAGTCCCGATGCGGCCTAGGCCAAGAATGCCCAGGTGCTTCTTAAATAATTCACTCCCAGAGAAGTTTTTTCTGTCCCAGCGTCCTGCCTTCATCGAGCTGACTGCTTGAGAAAAAGGACGAGAGTTGCATAAGATATGGGATAAAGTCAGTTCTGCTGTGGCAATCGTGTTACCGGTAGGGGTGTTCATGACCACAATGCCAGACTCCGTGGCAGCGTTAAGATCAATGTTATCAATTCCTACCCCGGCTCGCCCGATTACTTTTAGTCGGGGCGCTTGATTGATGAGTTCTTGAGTTACCTGGGTTTCACTACGCACAATGAGTGCTTCAGCTTCTTGGAGGCATTCGAGTAAAGAAAGCTCTTGGGAAGCAAATAACTCTATAACATCAAAGCCTGCGGCTTTGAGTGCCTGAATTCCTGCGGGGGCGATAGGATCTGCAATAACGATCTTCATCATGCTTTATTCAAAAAAACTAAAGAAAAATAGCAATACATCCTAATCAGTAAGGGCGTTTGCCTATATAGTAGATAAATCAAGGGGAAACTTGACCTAATATGAGATTGTATTATAATAGTTATATGAAGCAAAGCTTATTTCCTCGATCTTCTTGGTTTTTAGGACTGCTCCTAGTTGTAGGGAGCTTCGCTTACAGTAGTGCTTCTCCTGGTGGAGGGCTTTGTTCGATCGGGTTTTGTGCTGTTCCGGAAAAGCTGCCCTCAAGTATGATTATGGATAAGATTGTAAAAACAGATGAAGAATGGAAAGCGCAACTCACTCCAGAGCAATACGAGATTACTCGCCAAAAAGGAACAGAGCGTCCTTATGAGAATGTTTATTGGGACAATAAGGAGCCTGGGACTTACTATTGCGTGAGCTGTGGCTTGCCCTTGTTTAGCTCCAAGACTAAATATGACTCTCAGACTGGTTGGCCTAGCTTTTGGGAGCCTATAGACTCTATCTATATTAAGTTAGAGCCAGACTATTTCTTATGGATCGAGCGTACAGAAGTCCTTTGTAATCGCTGTGATGCTCATTTAGGACATGTATTTGAAGATGGCCCTCAGCCCACAGGGTTGCGCTATTGTATTAATTCCGCAGCTCTTTCTTTTGTTTCTGAGGATCAAGAATAAGGATTGTTCAGTAAGATCCTTTATTCCCTTGCTTTGGTCCTGTATGTCCTTAAGCGTTCCTATAATAGAACGCCTTAGCGGATATTATGAGAACTAGTTATTTAAGTAATCTTTGGGCAAACCGTATAGGGGGGGCGTCTTTTGGAGAGAAAACAACCCTTTATAAGTTTGAAAAAATCAAGCGTGCCCAACAAGAAGCCCGCCAGCAGCACCCAGATAAAGTATTAATTGATATGGGTGTGGGAGAGCCTGATCAGGGCACCTTGCCTGAGATGGCAGGCCTATTAGGCTGGGCAGCTGCCGAGTCTAATAATTGGGGTTACGCAGATAATGGAGGCATGCACTTTCGTGGGGCAGTTGCTCAGTATATGAAGCGTTTGTTCGGGGTGCATCTAGACCCCGAGACAGAAATTATGCATTCGATCGGCTCTAAGGCTGCCTTGTCATTGCTTCCCTTGTGTTTCATTAACCCTGGTGATATTGCCTTGATGACTGTTCCTGGCTATCCCGTGCTTGGCACTCATGTACGCTATTTAGATGGAGAGGTTTATGCGCTCCCTTTACGCAAGGAGGAAGGATTTTTGCCTGATTTAGAAGCTATTCCTGAGGCAATACTTAAGGCAAGTAAGCTTTTGGTGCTCAATTACCCCAATAATCCAACAGGGGCAACAGCCTCTAGGGCTTTTTATGAGCAGGTAGTCGCTTTTGCTAAAAAACATAAACTGATTGTTGTACAAGACGCCGCTTATGCAGCGCTGACTTTTGATGAAGCGCCTACTTCGATCCTTCAAGTCCCTGGCGGTAGAGACGTTGCTGTGGAGCTGCATTCTCTCTCGAAGAGCTTTAATATGACCGGCTGGAGGATAGGTTGGATTTGTGGGAACTCAGAAATTATTGAGGCTTATGCAGCTGTTAAGAGTAATATGGACTCAGGCCAGTTTTTAGCGATCCAGGAGGCAGCAGCTTATGCTCTAGGGAAGCCCGAATTTACTGAGAATTTATGTGCAAAATATCGGCGTCGCATGAAAGTTCTAGTGGAAATTTTGAATGGAGTAGGCTTGGATGTGGAGCCTTCAGCTGGGACATTCTTCTTATATGTAAAAGCTCCGCAGTCTGTGGCCTATCAAGGTCTGGAGATTGTATTTGAGAATGCAGAGGTATTTAGTCAGTGGCTCATTCGCGAGCATTTGATTAGTACAGTGCCTTGGGATGATGTGGACGCCTATGTTCGCTTTTCACTGACCTTCGATGCCCCAACTGAAGAGGATGAGAGAAAGCTGTTTAAGGTATTTGCTCAGCGCCTAGAAGAGTGCCGCTTTAATGTGGGTTCTGTTGTTAATAACTCGGGAATAACACTATAATAATCGGGGGTTTTTGGGAGTATTTTTGTAAGCCACTGTCAGTCAGTGTCTTATGGAGTTTGTAAAATTGAGATTGCATGTGTGTGCTGTGGATAACTTTTTGGGAGACTCTGGAGAAGGCTTCCTTAGAGGACTTAAGCCACACACGGCCGCACAGCCCCGATAAATGGGAATAACTCTTGGGTAACTTTGCCTTGATTGGATTAAGAACCTGTTGCATCAAAGTAGCTGGCAAGAGTCCTTAGGCGCATGTTAGTAGTTTTTGGGTTTCGCTAATCAGAAATCAAATAAAACCTTTCCACCACTATATATGGGGGGTGTAAAAAAAATAACCACTATATATAGTGGTCTTTGTTGACAGTCTTCGTGAGATCATTAAAAATGAAAACAACCTTTGGTTACATAAGCCAACAACAGCAACTAGGTAAACTCCCCAGGTTTTTCTAGGGCTTTCACCCCGTTTTAGATTCACTTTACTATACAAAACCTTAATTCCATACAATTACCCATGTCAGAAACACAAACCTACACGATCGGCGACAAGACATTTGTCCTTAACAAAGATAAAGCAGAAGCTGCATTTGCAGCAAAAAAAGTTATTAATGGTCGCCAAACCATGTATTTCAATATTCTACCTCTTAAGTACCAGTGGGCTTATAACCTCTATAAGAACATGAAGGCAAACCACTGGGAGCCAGAAGATATCCCTATGCAGAAGGATTGTGAGCAGTGGCGCTCTGAAGAGATCACAGACATTGAGCGCTGGATTATTAAGATGGGTGTTGGCTATTTTTCTGCAGCAGAAGGGATTGTAGGGGATAATATCCTACACGTAGTGCGTGAAGCTGTGACTGCTCCTGAACTCAAGCTTGTACTGGGCCGCCATGCGCATGAGGAGAATATCCATGCGGACTCTTTGGTGTATATGATCAGCTCATTAGGGCTAAATCCCCATGAGTGTGAATCTATGTTCGATGATATCGAGACCATCGAGAAGAAAAATGCTTTTGTTACTAAGACCTCCTGGGATCTTCGAGGAGACCTAGACCTTACCCTTTTAGAAAACAAAAAGCTCCTGGCTAGAAACATGTTTGTCTTTGGTCAGTGTATGGAGGGAACTCAATTCTACGGTTTATTTGGAATGATCCTGTCTTTATATCGTCAGAATAAATTCCCAGGGATTGGTCAAATGTTCCGCTATACCTTGCGTGATGAGTCTAACCACATTGAGCTTTTGCGGAACCTTTTGATGGATTTGGTTGAAGAGAATCCAGAAATTTGGACAGAAGACTTCCGCGCAGAGTTGCGTGAACTTATGAAAGAGGCTGTTGGTCTTGAGAAGGACTTTATTCGTGATTGTCTGCCTGTGAATGCAGTGGGCTTGAGTGCTGATGAGTTTACTCAGTATATCGACTACATTGCAGATAGGCGTCTTGAGGGTGTAGGGTTGGAGCCACTTTCTCCCGGGGCCAAAAATCCATTCCCTTGGTTAGCAGAGATGATGGATATCCAAAAGGAGCAAAACTTCTTTGAAGGTCGGGTAACCGAATATCAAAAAGCATCTGCCCTGACTGCAGTGCACGACGACGAACTCTAAAACGCTTAAAAAAGAAAGGACTCTATTATGTTAAGGAAAACTTTTGATCGTGATCTTGCTCTGAAGCGTTTTGTTACAAAACCTTCGCAAGACAAGCCTCGTTTTAACTGGCGTGAAGTCATCCAGGATGACTGGACTAAGCCTGAGATTACTATTAAGACAGGAGCTCAAGAAAAGGCATTTGATGTGGCAGAGGTTGCTGAGACCATCGGTGCGGCCCTCACAGATTTACTTCTCTCCCAGGAAGAGGAAAATATCTTTAGTGCCGAAAACCAGGCGTTTGTTGCACGTATTTCTCGGGCTGTAGCGGATCACCTAAGCCTCCAGCTTAAGGAGCAGGGTAGCCCTATTGTCTCTCAAGGAGATATTCATACTATTATTGAGAAGGCCTTGGTCCAGAATGATGCTTATGATGTCGCGAAGAGCTTACTTGCCCAGCAATCTTATGACGCTTCTTTAGAAGATCAAGGTGTAGAGACTGTTGCGAGTAAGGTTAGTCTAATCCGCCGCAATGGCCAGATGGTGCCCTGGAATGCAGATAAAATTGAAATCGCAGTGCGCAAAGCCTTTTTGTCTCGCCAAGAGAACTCAGAGGGTGCCCCAGGGGTGGCTCGTGCAGTTACAGAGCGGGTCCAAATGAGTGGGAAGGACTTTATTGATATTGAGGACGTCCAGGAAATGGTTCAGGAGGAGCTCATGCGTCAGGGGCACTTCAAGGTAGCTGAAGCCTATATCCTTTATCGTGCTCATAGAACTTTTGTGCGCGATGAGAAGGCAGATGCTTTACCAGAAGAAGAGCACCAGGATTCCATGATTCTCTTAAAGAAGGCTGATGGTGAGACCTTCTTCTGGAATGCTGCTGAGTTAAGACAGCGTATAGAATTTGCCTCAATTGGTTTAGAGCTTTGCTTAAGTAAAGAAGCTATTGAGACAGAGCTACGTCGCTCTTTGTACTCAGAGATGTCTCCTGAGGATCTTCAGAAGACTATCATCTTGAATGCGAAGGCTTTGATTGAGAAAGATGCAGACTTTGCGAAATTTGCGGGACGTATCTTGCTAACTTATATTTACGAAGAAGTTTTAGGCTGGGACTTAATGCAAGATGGTGTTCTTGCTTTGAAGGACTTCCACCGCAAGCACTTTAAAAAGTATCTAAAGCATGCCGTTAAGATTAACCGCCTGAGCCCAGATTTGCTTAAGTATGACTTGAGTAAGCTAGCGGATGCGCTGGATCCTTTAGCAGACTTAAATTTTGACTATTTAGGCATTCAGACCCTTTACGATCGATATCTAATTGTCGATAAGACTACAGAAAAGCACCGCCGTGTGGAGACGCCTCAGCTCTTTTGGATGCGCGTAGCTATGGGCTTATTCTTAAAAGAGAAGGATAACCGTGAAGAGTGGATTATAAAGCTGTACTCATTGTATAAGACACGCCGTTTCTGTTCCTCAACGCCTACTTTATTTAATTCGGGCACACAGCGTTCTCAATTATCTTCCTGTTACCTTTATAAGGTGGATGACAGTATCGAGAGTATTATGGTCCGTGGAATTGCTGAAAATGCATACCTCTCGAAGTGGGCTGGAGGCCTTGGTGGTTCTTGGACCGCAGTCCGTGGAACGGGTGGCTACATCCAGGGTACTAATGGAGAGAGCCAGGGTGTGATTCCATTCCTTAAGCTGCATAATGACCAGCTGGTTGCAGTGAATCAGGGAGGAAAGCGCCGTGGAGCAGGCTGTGCCTACCTAGAAACTTGGCACAATGATATCTATGACTTCTTAGAATTGCGTAGAAATACCGGAGATGATCGTCGTCGGGCCCATGACATGAATACAGCAAACTGGATTCCAGACTTATTCATGCAGCGCATGGAAGCGCGTGAAACTTGGACTTTGTTCCGCTCCAACGAGGCTCCGGAGCTTCATGACCTTTACGGAAAGGCCTTTAAGGAAAAGTATGAGGAGTATGAAAAGCTTGCTGAAGAAGGTAAGGTTTTTGGTCAGAAAGTGCCTGCTATTGAATTGTGGAAGAAGATGTTGTCCATGCTCTTTGAGACAGGGCACCCTTGGATTACCTTTAAGGATCCTTGTAATGTGCGTAGCCCACAGGATCATGCAGGTGTTATCCACAGCTCAAATCTCTGTACAGAGATCACTCTGAATACAGGCGCAGATGAGACTGCTGTGTGTAATCTTGGTTCTGTTATCCTCGATACCCACCTAGACGAAGAAGGGAACCTAAACCATGAATTGCTCCAAGAGACTATTCATATTGCGGTTCGTGCTTTAGATAATGTAATTGATATTAACTTTTACCCAACTAAAGCTGCAGAAACCTCTAATAAGAGACATCGCCCTATTGGGTTGGGTGTTATGGGGCTTCAAAACGCCTTGTATAAAAAGGATATCTCTTTTGCTTCTGAAGAAGCTGTCGTTTTCAACGACGAGTTTATGGAAGCAATTGCCTACTACGCGTACGAAGCTTCAAGCGACTTAGCTGCAGAGCGTGGCGCCTACTCTTCTTATAAGGGATCGAAGTGGGACCGCGGTCTACTTCCTCAAGACACCTTAGCTTTATTAGAAGACGAGCGTGGCGAATCAATTGATGTGCCAAAAGAGGGTCTTATGGACTGGACGCCATTGCGTAAGAAGATCAAGAAGCAAGGAATGCGCAATAGTAATACCTTGTCCATCGCGCCAACAGCTACTATCTCCAACATTATGGGGACGACCCCTTGTATTGAGCCAACGTATAAGAACCTCTTTGTGAAGAGTAATCTCTCGGGTGACTTTATTGTGCTCAACTCAGCTCTTGTTAATGATTTAAAGGCTGCAGGTCTTTGGGATCAGGAAATGCGCGATGCCCTTAAGTATTTTGATGGCGAATTGACACACATAGAATCTGTGCCTGAAACCCTAAAGAAAAAGTATCTGACTGCCTTTGACATTCCTTATGAGTTCTTCATTAAGGCAGCGTCACGCCGCCAAAAGTGGATAGACCAGGCTCAGTCGGTCAATCTATTCTTGGGTCAGCCTGATCTTAAGGCCTTGTCTCATATGTATCGTATGGCTTGGCGCTTAGGGCTAAAGACTACTTATTACTTAAGAACGCTAGGGGCCTCTAACATTGAAAAGGCAACACTGAGCTTTAAGAAGGATAAGCGAGGTATTGTTGCTGAGACTGCTCAAAATAAAGAAGAGAAGAAAGAGTACACAGAGTCTGAGAAAAAGGCATGTAGCCTCGAAGCCATGTTAAATGGTGGAGAGTGCGAGGCGTGCCAATAGCCTGAGGCTTAAGCTATTAGCTAAAGTACGTGCCTAAAGAACATCCAGAATCTCGTTTAGATCTGGAAGCGTTTGAGATTTTAAGAAAGCGCTTGGGTATAGACTATGTGGTTACTCGGTTAGAGCGACAGCAGTCTCATAGGCCAAGTTGGTTGCAGCGAGGGCGTAAGTTATTTCCGTGGAAACGGTTGTTCTTGCGCCTTCACTTTATTAAGGCCTTATTGCGAATATTGGGTATTTACGGTTGGGGGCACAGGAACTATTTAGATATCCGCCTCGAGGAGCATCAAGTTGTATTGCCTTCTTTGCCAAGAGCTTTTGAAGGCTATCGTATTTTGCAGCTCACTGACTTACATATTGATTTAGATGAAGATCTTGTGGGAGTTCTGTGTGAAAGGCTCCAGGGGCTTGATTATGATTTATGCGTAATGACAGGTGATTATAGAACCTCTTCAGTTAGCCGAGGGACCTATAAGAAAAGCATTGAGCGCATGAAGCCTATTTTGGCATGTTTAAAAAAGCCTGTTTATGCTATTTTGGGGAATCATGACTGGCTTCAGATGGTTCTTCCTTTGGAGGCGTTGGGCATGCAATTCCTTATTAATGAATCTGTTTCTGTAGAAAAAAATGGAGAGTCTTTATATATAGTGGGCGTAGATGATCCACGTTTGTATGGATTGCATGATTTAAAAAAAGCCCGCAAAACAATCCCAAAAGACGCTTGCGCATTACTACTTTCCCATACCCCAGCAACCTATCAGGAGGCTTATGATGAAGGCTATGCATTGCTTCTTGCAGGTCATACACATGGAGGGCAAATTTGTCTGCCTGGTGGGCGGGTTGTGCTTAACAATGATGTTTCACCCTATTTTATGGCCAGAGGTGCCTGGTCTTATGAGTCTTTGAAAGGCTATACTTCTCGAGGGGTAGGTGCTTGCGGTATCCCTGTGCGTTATTTTTGTCCACCAGAAATTACGATACATACCCTCAAAAGCGGTTAATGCTTTCGTTTCCTGAAATGGCGTAAGCACCATAACAGGGAGAAGGCCCCGGCATACAATGTCCCTGGCTCAGGTATAGGGACTAAAGGCGTTAAGACACCACGAGCATTGATTTGGCTGCTCCATAACCCTGTACTGCCATTGGGATTTTTGAAGAAGATCTTCCCTAGTTGGTCTGATGTGAGGCCTGTTGCGTTATTACCAAAGGAAACACGGCTTTTTCTATTCGAGCCTTGGTTTGAGTGATAGTAGCCTTCAATAATAAGTTGACCGTTCCCCCAGCTTAGGTGAGAGCTGTCCGAAAATTTAAGATTCATGCCACCCTGGCCTAGCTTTATGGTAGAGGTACTGCTTAAAGTAAGTCCATTTTTTACAGTCAAGGTAGTTGATTTGCTTGAGGTAGTAGCATTCATTAAGGTTCCGCCATCGAGTGTGAGTGCGCCAATTGTTTCTTGACTACTTTGATTTCTTGCGTTGCCCCGGTTGAGTTTAAATGTCCCCTGTTCTCGAATAAGGACATGAGCCGTATCCGCAATTAATTGCCTATTGGCGACATTGCTCTTTCGGGTTACTTCAGCAACAGCTCCCGCACCTCCAATGATGAGGTCCCCGACGATCGCATCACGTTTTCCTGACAGTGTGTTCAGCTCTAAAATGCCGCTTTTGACATGAGTTGTTCCTGTGTAAGTGGTAGGATTGCCTCCAGGACGATCATAAAGAGTATGATAGGTAACCTTAGAATTTGCGGTGTCTAGATCAATGGTGATGTTGCCCGATCCTAATATGTTGGATTGTATAAGGGTATCACCAGTGCCTGAGAGAGTAAGCTCAAAGTTATTAAGGTTGATATCGTGTAAGAAGTGAGAGGCTCTCGTCCCAGGGCTTATTTTTTGACCGATAGTCAGTTGGCCATTGTTAGTAAGGGTAGCATCATCAGTGAGAACTACATCATCATGCCAAGCGCCTGTACCTGTATGAGGGGGGGCTGTATTGGGCAGAGTAATGGTTGCATAGCCTGCAAGTGGCATGAAGCTACTCAACAGTAAGAGGAATCGCAGGAAAGACATACAAGGGGTAATAACTTTATTATGAGTTGATTAAATGTTTAAGGAAGCATAATCTCTGCCATTACCAGGTAAATAGCCGGGTTAGCTTACTTTATAATAATCATGCCTCAAGTTAAAGAGCCCCCTCAAGTCTTGCCTTACTCTTGCCAGTGGATTGACCAGAGTGATGTCGATGCTGTTGTTGATACGTTAAGGTCAGATTTTTTAACTCAAGGCCCTCAGGTGGGTGCTTTTGAGGAAGCGCTTTGTGATTATCTTGGGGTTAAATATGCTGTGGCGGTTTCCAATGGTACGGCAGCCTTGCATTTGGCCTGTGCAGCCCTTAAGCAGACTACAGACTTTATTGGAGTCACCACGCCTATTACGTTTGCAGCCAGTGCTAATTGTTTACTCTACAACCAAGCCGGGGTACGATTTTGTGATGTGGACCCTCTTACGGGTTTAATGGATGTGAAGCGTTTGGAGGTTTGCTTAAACAGTCTGGATCCGCATCAGCATTCTTCTGGGGTGATTATTCCTGTATCTTTGAATGGGCAGGTCCCTCAGCTAGATCGCATCCAGTTATTAGCCCAGGCCCGTGGTTGGAGTGTAATTGAGGATGCTGCTCATAGCCTAGGAGCAAGCTATCAGGCTGAGGGAAAGACTATCTTGAGCGGCTCTTGCGCGCATACTGATATGGCTATTCTTAGCTTTCACCCGCTTAAACATATTTGTGCAGGAGAAGGAGGTGCTGTGCTGACCAATAATAAAGAGCTTGCTGATAAAGTACGCTTATTGCGCAGCCATGGCATTGTTCGGCCCGACCCTAAAGGCCTTGAAAAGCCAGAATGGTTTTATGAGCAAGTGGATCTCGGTTTTAATTACAGGATGACTGATATTCAGGCTTCTTTAGGGCGTTCACAATTGACACGTTTGGATTTTTTTTTGGAAAGACGCAGAGCACTTGCTAGACGTTATCAAGATCTACTCCAAACTCCTGAATTTAAAAATTATTTTAATATTGTCCCTCAAGTGGGTACAAGTGCATTTCATCTTTTTGTGATTCACTTTCATAAAGAACAATGGCGAGATTATGCGCATCGCTTTTTGAAAGAACGAGGTATCTTAACTCAAGTCCATTATGCTCCTGTGTGTGAGCATCCTTACTACAAAGAACATTTTGATCAAGAATGTCCTGCTCATGCGCGGCAATATTATGAAGGCTGTTTAAGTATTCCGCTTGCTCCGAAGATGTCTGAGTCGGATCAGGATCGAGTCATAGAAGGCTTAAATGCTTTGTGTGAAGAATTATGAGCTGTGTTAATTTAGATTCTGTTTCTCTTGTCGAGGGCTTATACGAACTTGTCCCTTTGAGGTATGAAGATATCTTTCAGGTAGCAGATTGGCGGAATGCACAAATGGAGGTTTTGCGTCAAAAAGAAGTCCTTACGAAGGAAATGCAGGAGCAGTACTATGAAGACGTAGTGCTCCCTTCGCTTGAAAGAGATAGGCCTTCCCTTGTTTTATTTAGTTTTTTATGTGAGGGTCAGTGTATTGGTTATGGTGGGCTGGTTTATATTGATTGGGATGCAATGCGGTCTGAGGTTTCGTTTTTAGTAGCCCCTCAGCGGGCAAAGGAGCCCTCTGTTTATGGATCAGATTTTTCAAACTATTTAAAGTTGATTAAACGGTATGCATTCACCGAACTCGGCTTAAACCGTTTGTTTACAGAAACGTTTTCATTTCGAAAAGAACATATTGTGATTTTAGAGCAGGAAGGTTTTTTGAAAGAAGGTTGTTTACGCCAACATGTCAGTGTTCGCGGTTCTTTAGAAGATTCATTAATGCATGGAATCCTGAAGGAAGATTATGAAGCTTAAGAATAAAAAAGTTTTTGTTAGTGGAGGGGCTGGTGTAATTGGACGAGAGCTTGTCTCACTCCTTATTAAAGAGGGTGCCACTGTCTGGGTCGGCGATTTAAAAAAACGTCCTGATTCATTTCCTGGATCCGTGATTTACCGACAGGGAGATCTTAACACCTTAACTCGAAATGAAGTTGAGAAATTTTCTCCAGAAATCTTTTTTCATCTAGCCGCAACATTTGAGCGCTCTGAAGAGAGTTATGGGTTTTGGAAGGAAAACTATGAGCATAACTTAAAGTTGAGCCATCACTTGATGAGCATGCTTAAGGATGAGAAGAGTCTCAAATCAGTTGTGTTCGCATCGAGTTACCTTATTTATGATTCTTCTTTATATTTGAAAGAAACACCTTGGTTGAAGCCATGTCGGCTTTCTGAAGATACTGCGGTGAGCCCTCGGAATCTAACGGGCGCTGCCAAACTTATGCATGAGGTTGAGCTTAAGTTCCTGGAAACATTCTTTGGAGAACATTGTCGTTTCATTATGGCAAGGATTTTTAGAGGCTATGGAAAAGGTTCCCGTGATATTATTTCACGGTGGGTAAGAGACTTATTATCGCATAAGCCTATATACCTCTATGGAAAAGAAGGGCAATTCGATTATATTTATGCAAAAGATTCTGCAGAAGGGCTTATGCGTTTGGCACTTTGTGAAGAAGCTTCGGGGGTCTATAACTTGGGCACAGGGCAGTCTAGAAAAGTAAGTGAGGTTGCTGATTTATTGAAAAAGTTTTTTCCTGAAGCTGTAGTGGTAGAAAAAGAGGATAAGATCCTATATGAAGCCTCTGAGGCGGATATGACTAAAACTAAAGCCGTTTTGAATTGGAGTCCTTCAATAAAGTTAGAGGAATCAATCCCTTCTATCATAACATATGAACAGAAGCAAATGGAGCGTTCTCTCGAGAGGGATCAACTCCCTTCAGGGATTTTGATTACGAGTTTGTCTAAGAAAGTTCCTTTGATAAAGGCCCTGAGGAAAGCTGCTGGGAAATGCTTTAATGCTTATGTTCTTTGGGGGGCAGATTCCGATGCACACTGTATTGGGCGAAACTTTGTGGACTGCTTCTGGGAGATGCCATTGTTGGAAAACTTGACTATTGAGGACTTGATTAATTTCTGTCAGAGCCATGGGATTCGTTATATTATTCCTACTCGAGATGCAGAGCTTGTTTATTTGTCAAGACACAAGCAGCTCCTTGAGGAGCATGAAGTCTTTGTGATGGTTTCTTCTCCTAAAAGCGTGCATCTTTGTTTAGATAAGTGGGCACTTTATGAAAATTTAGTGAGTAAAGAAGTTCTTGTTCCTGATACAATGCTTAATCTCGATGATGGTTCATGGGGTTTTTATGTGGTTAAAGAGCGATTTGGTGCAGGCTCTCAGTCCTTGTCTGTCAAAGTAGATCGAGAAACTGCTAAACAAAAAGCAAACGCGCTAAGAGCTCCTTTGTTTCAGCAATATATTCAGGGAAAAGAATTTAGTGCGGATGTTTATGTGGATTGCCAAGGAAAGACTAAGGGAGTCGTTTTGCGGTATCGAGACTATGTGGTTGGCGGAGAATCTCAGATGACAACTACTTTTAGTGATGAATCTCTTGAACAAAAAGTTAGTGATTTAGTCGAGTCTTTAGGGCTTTACGGGCACCTTGTAGTTCAAGGAATTATCCAAGAGGACGAAAAAGTATTTTTTATAGAAGTTAATGCCCGATTTGGGGGCGCCTCAACCTTAAGCCTGTGTGCTGGGTTAGATAGTTTTTATTGGTTCTTTATTGAGTCTATGGGGGGGGATATAAAAGAGATTCCTTTTATTAGAGAGGCACAGCCTCAGCGTTTATTACGGTACCCGAAAGACTCTATTTCTACTATTAGTGAAAGTCTCCAGTGCTCAACGGTTCTCCAAAGCTAAGTGTACGTGAGGCGGCTTTCCCTAGGACATTTTCCCATTCACTAGGGGGGAGGCCATCATCTTGGCGGATAATTTTTAAGTTATCTATAGAAAGAGTATCTCCTTCTTTGATGGATGAAGAAACATAAATTGATCGACGGAAGCGTCTTTCTATGAGTTCTTGATCGCTTGGGCTAATACGTGACTCTCCGAGAGATTCATAAAGTATGTTAATGGACTTTGCCATACTATGAAATTCTTGAGGCTCCAAAGAAAAAGCACTGTCCACCCCTCCTTCGGTTCTACTTAAAGTGAGGTGTTTTTCAATTAAGCAGGCACCTAGGGCAATAGCTCCGAGTGATACTTCATTGCTTAAAGAGTGGTCAGACAAGCCTACGGGGCAGGGGAAGTTCTCTTGAAGACGTATTAATGAGCGTAAATTAAAGTCTTTTGCTTGGGCTGGATAAGCATTGATGCACTTCAATAGTAAGACTGAGTGACAACCATTTTCATTTAGACATTCAAGTGCTTGTTTTATCTCTTGTTCTTCAGCATTTCCGGTGCTGAGCAGAACAGGCTTTCCTGTTTGAGCCACTTTTTTGAGTAAGGGAAGGTGAGTGATTTCTAGTGAAGCAATTTTATAAACCGAGGGATTTAATGTTTCTTGAAGGAAATCCACAGAACTTTCGTCAAAAGGAGAGCAAAAGAGCTCTAGATTATATTTTCGTGCATGGTCTGCGAGCTCAGGAATCCACTCCCAAGGTGTCATTGCCTGTTGGTAAAGGGTGTACTGGTACTGTCCTGCCCAGGGCCCTTCTTTAATTAAAAAGCGATCTTTTTTGCAATTTAATGATAGGGTATCAGGTGTATACGCTTGTAGTTTTACTGCATGAGCACCTGCCTTAGCAGCTGCTTCAATAAGAGTTTTAGCCCTATCAATGCTTTGGTTGTGGTTCCCTGAAAGTTCGGCTACTAGGTAGGGAGGTGTGTTATTGCTGAGAAGGGTTCCTCCAATGGTAAAGGAATGCATTTTTATTAAACGCTTGCTGGTTCCAGAACTCCGGCGGATATTGCCTCTTCACTATTTACGTATTTCTCTATAAGAGGCTTGAGGCTTTCTGCATCGAGCCAGCTAGAGTTCACGTCACTGCGGTAGCAGAAGTCTTCCGCACAGGGGCGTCCGCCGCTTTTTTCAAAACTTGTTTCCCAGCAAGGCAGCACAGGTTGGACGATAAAGTGGTCAGGGAATTCAAGGGTACGATAGGCTTCATCCGAAGGGATAAGCGTTTCATGGATTTTCTCTCCAGGACGAATGCCCACAACGTTATGCTCGCATTCAGGCGCGATAGCCATGGCAAGGTCTGTCAGGCGACAGCTTGGCATTTTAGGAACGAAGAGTTCTCCCCCTTCCATTTCTTGAATACAGCGAAAGATGAACTGGACGGATTGTTCTAGAGTAATATAGAAGCGTGTCATGCGCATATCCGTGAGGGAGAGGGCTCCCGTCTTTTTCTGCTCTAAGAAAAGAGGGACGACACTGCCTCTGCTGCCAATGACGTTTCCGTATCGGACTACTGAGAATCGGGTACTGCGTTTTTTGCCTCGATAGCTATTTGCAGCCATAAAGAGTTTGTCCGAACATAGCTTAGTAGCCCCATAGAGGTTAACAGGGTTAACGGCTTTATCTGTGCTTAAGGCAAGAACCTTGCCCACTCCGGCATTCAGCGCAGCTTCTACTACGTTTGTAGCCCCGTGGATATTAGTTTTGATGAATTCATAGGGGTTGTATTCCGCCGCAGGAACTTGTTTGAGTGCAGCAGCATGGACGACTACATCAACGTCAGACATGGCGAGCGTAAGCCTTTCTTTGTCTCTTACGTCTCCTAGAAAGAAGCGCATGCAGGGGTGCTGGAAGGACTCCATGTTGGCCATGTCGGCTTGTTTGTATTCATCTCGAGAGTATATTATCACCCTTTCTGGATTAAATGCATCTAGAATGCCTTTGCAGAACTTTTGCCCAAAAGAGCCTGTACCTCCAGTTATGAGAATGCTTTTTCGGTTTAGATTTGGGAGCAGTGATCGGGACATAAATAGCTCCCTTATCTTCTCATAAGATACGCTTTGCTCAAGCTTTTTCAGCGGATTTTTCCTTTGCTGTTTTAGAGAAGACATTTAGCCTTATTAATATGATGAAATCTATTTACTGGCGTTGCGTGACAGCACTAACTTGCTTGTTAGGCTCTTTCGCTGCTCTGCGAGCAGATGAGATAATTATTGTTCCTGAAGCGCACGAGTTGCCTGTTGAAGACCCTAGCCTTTTCGGCACTCAGCTTCTGGGCTTTAATATAGAAGACCTAATGCTGAGCTTTTCTATCATTTTGGTCACTATTTTATTCCGCGGCATTATTATTAAAAGAACCTTTAATGCTTTAGATAAATGGCTGCAAAAAGACCGTTTCGAGGGAGATCATTTGATCCTAAGGGCTTTCCAAAAACCTGCGCTTACATTTCTTCTGTTGTTTGGGGTGTATTTATCTATTGTTGTCCTTCCGCTAGACCACCGATTCGAAGAGCTTGTTGAGCAAGTCTTTAGGCTGTCTGTTCTAGTTATTTTTACTTGGGGTCTGATGCGGGTTACAGATGCCTTAGCTTACTTTATTGGCTCTAAAATAAAAGATAAGCGTTCTACCCTCTATGGCTTTGTTCCCCTTATCCGCAAGTCCATCAATATTACGATAGTGCTTATTGGGGCCCTTTTGGTTGTTGATAATTTGGGTTACTCTATTGGAGGGATTATCGCTACTTTGGGTCTTGGAGGTGCTGCCTTTGCTTTTGCAGCAAAAGACTCTATTGCTAATTTCTATGGTTCTTTGGCTCTTGTTCTGGACCGTCCCTTTAAAGTAGGTGATTGGATCCAGGTAGGTGATAAGCTTGATGGGAATGTAGAGGCATTAGGTTTACGTTCCACACGTGTGCGCACTTTCCCTAAAACATTATTATCTATTCCTAATAATGTACTCGCTAATGAGACGATCATCAACTGGTCTCGTATGCCTAAGCGCCGGGTTAAGCAATTTGTCGGTATTTCTTATGATACCGACCCGGATACTGTAGCACTTATTGTTGAAGACATCCGTACGCTGTTGAAAGAAGACGAAAGTATCCAGCAAGAGTTTATCTTGGTGAACTTTACAGATTTTGGGGATAGCTCATTGGATATTTTGGTTTACTACTTTACCAAAACAATTGAATGGCTTGAGCATATGGATGTACGCCAGCGTATAAACATCAAGATAATGAAAGCAATTAAGGCTAGAGGTGCTACTATTGCATTCCCTTCACGCTCCTTGTATTTGGAGGGCAGTGTAGCCCATAAGCTTGCTGGGATGTCATACCCTGCCGGGGATGACTCTATGGGGCCTATCTAAGGCCTCTTAAGTCCCGTATTCACAATCTAGCTCGATATGTTGGCCGCATGCGCAAGTAATTAGAATGCGCTTTGTTTGCCCATCTTTACAGAGTAGCTCTACTTGAGGAGTGTGTCCGTCATTTCCTTCGCAAACTAGGACTCGTTGCATGTCTTGTTGGGTAGATGGCCCTTTAGGTCCTGAGGTATGGTGGCTTACCAAAGGCGTGAGAGTGGCTGATTTTGAGGCTTTAGGGCTTTGGTTTGTAGTGTCTACAAGGTTTTCCATAACGATTGATTTTAAATTAAAAAGTTACTTAATTTCTGGATTTGGGTCTATCATGAGGCTGAACTCCAGCCGTTGATTACTTTCAGATTCAGGAGCTGTTTCTGGGAGTAGCTGGGACTCTCCGTGACCGCTGATTTGCAAGATTTTTTCTTTATTTACAGCATAGTATTCAAGTGCGCGCCTGCTCGCATTGGCTCTATCTATAGTGATCTCCCAGGGGCCGTAAGCATCGTTAGGCACCATACCTTCAGAAACGTGAGAATCTATACGTAGCTTCATGGGGTAGCGATTGACTACCCAAGCCAAGTTTTGCATGGCAAATACTCCCCACTCGGTGAGGATATCTGTGTTTTTAATGAATAGTGGCTGTTTAGAGCGATCAAATAAAGTAATGCGTAGGCCATCACTGGTCACTTCTATGTCCATTAAAGGGTCATCATCCTCATCAGTGATGTGCATGATCTTTTTTAGCTCGTCAGACATCTCATGAAGTACTGCAACATCAAGGAGTGTGTTATTCGCCTTGTTTTCGCTAGACTGCTTTTCATTGCCAGCGTTTCCCTCACTGCCTGAGGCCATAATCCCCGGCTCGTTCGTGAATGTTTTTGTGAATGGATGTTGAAAATACCCTGAAGTAGCACGTAGGACTTCATCATCTTGCCCAGAGATCCAGAGCACCATGAATAAAGCCATCATAGCTGTAACAAAGTCAGCGTATGCCACTTTCCAAGCACCGCCGTGATGGCCGCCACCATGTCCTCTTCTTTTTCCCATGAAAAATAGTGATTACTTTGTCTTGATCTCTTTCAGTATGTTTTCGAGCTCATCAGCTTCAGGCTGAACACACTTGTCGAGAGATCTCCGAGCAATCTCAATGGCCATAAGTGGAGCAAGTCCTTGGGCGAAGCTTGTGATAGCCCCTGCGAGTACGTTGTAGTACATAAACTTCATCTTATTATTAAGCTGAATTTTTTTTGCGAGCGGATTAATAAATCCGTAAGCAAAGAGAATCCCTAAAAACGTACCCGTCAAAGCGGCAGCCACTTTCGCACCTACAGCTTCAGGCCCTTCAGAGATTGCAGCCATAGTGTTAATAATACCAAGCACAGCAGCAACAATTCCAATCCCAGGGAGCGAATCTCCGATCAGTGAGATAATTGAAATAGATTCATTTGCCTGTACTTCTTGGGTGTAGATCTCATCGTCAAGGATTCCGCCTAGTTGCTCGGGCTTAATCTTCCCATCAATGATAGGGCGGAGTGCATTACATAGAAAAGTAACGCGATTAGGGTCTTTAATGAAAGAAGGGTATTTGCTAAAAATAGAACTGTTCTGAGGATCATTCAGATGATCATCAAGTCCGATAAGTCCGTTGCGTCTTCCTACCATGAACATTTCATAAAGAAGTTTTAGAAGATCCATAAATTCTTCCTTTGTAACGGCAGACTCGAGCATGCTTGATTTTATGTCGTTGATCATATGGTTGATCACAGACATAGGGCTTGCAACCAAGAGTACCCCAAGGGCCATTCCCCCAATAACCACAAACTCAGAAACGTGAAGTAGGAGCATCGGGTTACCCCCGGCAATCATAAATCCTCCGATAACAGAGACAAAAACAACAATGTAACCTGCGATAACGAGCATTAGCTTGAAGAAACTTTGTTAATATATTTTCTCAGAGAGACGATTGCTTGTGCATGTACCTGACATATTCTAGACTCAGAGCGTTTAAGCACGTTAGCTATTTCCATAAGACGGAGTCCTTTAACATAGTACATAACAAGTACCTTCTTTTGTATTACCGGAAGCTGATCGAGCCCTTCTCTTATTTGTTTCATGAGCTCATGATTTTCAGTAATATCACGACTGTTCATTTCCGTAACGTCGGCGATAGTTTCATGTAGGCTGGGCATTTCTGGATCATTTCCAAGTGTCGTTTCCAGCGGAATAATGAAAAGTGGGCTGCCCAATTCTTGCAGTTGGGCTTGTTCTTTGGCGCTAATGTTTAGCTCTTTGCAAATGTCTTCTTCGTTAACAGGTCTTTGAAGGCGTTGTTCGAGTTCTGCTACAGATTTTTTGTATTGCTTTACTTTTGCACGATCGGTGCGTGGCATCCAGTCCATGCGCCGTAACTCATCTAGTAAGGCTCCTCGAATTCTTAAGGTTGCATAGCTTCCAAAGGAAGTTCCTTTTTGAGGATCGAACCCTTGTGAAGCAGAGATAAGACCTGTAAGCGCAATACTGTGAATATCCTCAATATCTGTATGCGCAGGGAAGTTCATAGACATACGGCCTACCAGGGACTTGAGCAAAGGAAGATATTGTTCAACAAGGTCCCATCGAGGCGTTTTGTTACGTGTCTCTTTATCTTGATACGCACCTAAAGCACGCTTCTTAGCTGGATCCTGAAGAATTGCTTTCTGAGATGAGTTTTTTCTGGGAGGTGCGGACTCCATGGTAAATTTATCTATTAATTAGGGGCGTTTGTTGTTTCGGCTTCTTTTTCTTGAGCAGCAGCTTCTTCTTGAGCACGTATTTGTGCTTGTTGTTGTTTTGAGCGAGAAGCTTGCAGTATTTGAGAGATAAGTAACTGGGAAAACCCTTTCATGAGAAAAGCGCCCACAACGCAGGCAATGGAAGCATTTCTTAAAACGGTAGGGATATCATTCCCGACAAAGAAGCCTCCAAAGAAAGCAAGTGTAAATCCAGAGAATCCACCTAGAACAATAAGGAATTTGCTTTCAAAGTTTTCGGTATTCATGAATTAGTAGCGCTTAAGTTATTCCTGATAACGGGAGGAAAGGTTTTGTCTATTAAATGCTCAAATACAGACTCTGTGATATCGCCTGTAATGGTTTGGCTATGCGTTAAAAATAGTGGCCGTAAATTGCTTTTTAAAATGAAAGGCCATAGCTTCGCAGAAAAAGTTAATTCATCAAGGTGAGTAAGCCCTAAATGGGTGGCTTTCATTTGGTGAGAAGCATTAATAACTTCTGTGATGAAGTTACTGTCATAAACAGCATTTACTGTTAGTATGCGCGTATCGACGTTAAGATTATCTAGGCGCCTATTCAGCTCATTCAAACTTTCAGCGTTTTTAATGTTAATGCCTGGGAGATCAAAATAAATGAGGTCTTCTTCAGTAATTTCGTCTAAGTCAATAGACTCTCTAAGAAGAGGTACGCCTAGGGCTTCACAAAACACGGTCAGCGCTTCGTTTGCATTAGGTGTTTCATCCTCAAGTTGTAATACCTTAGGTGTCTTGTTGTTTATAAATACATCATTGGCTAAACACTTGCACAGCGCCGTGGTTTTGCCGACCCCAGGAGTTCCAATAAATGCCATACGTAGAGTAGTGGGAGTGGTTGGGCATTGTTTGAAAGCTTCTCTGAGGGTGTACCCTATTTCAGAGAGACCTTGTTGCAAAGGCATCTCTTGGAGCTTATTCCAGCTAGTACGTGGCTGTATTTTTGAGAAAAGCTGTTGATCAAACCCAATTTGATCAAGAATCATGCTTAATGATCTAGAACGAGAGTCTTCCTCGGACGGCTCTAGTACGCTAGCTGTTTTCGTATAAATTTTTGTGACGGTGTGTTCAGCTTCCGTAGGTTGGTCTTTTTCAGGCTGAGGGGCAGGGGTGCTTTCAGGCTCTTGTTCTTGTTTAGGAACCGTTGCAACAATTTCTAATTTTGGGGAAGATAGAAAGCGCGCCAAGCCTTTGCCGCCAACTTGGTTTACAGACAGTACGCGTGCATTGTCCCCTAGTCTTTCTTTAATAAGGGCGACAGCTTCTTCGGCACTACGCACTACAAAGCGGAATTTCCTGCCTTCCAAGGACTTGGTGTCCCTGGTTTGTGTTGTTGGGGTCATGCTGGATTACTAGCAGGTGGCGTTCCTGCTGGGATTGCTGGGCTAATATTTTCGGGAAGAGGAATAATTCCCAGAGATTGGACTTGTGTTTGATTTGGAAGTTCTTGATAAGCAACGACATTGAGTCTTGGAAAGCTGGGATCAAAAAAGCGCTTAAAAGGTAATCGCAAGTCAGCGGTTGTCATTAGAATGGGTTCTAGGCCTTGTTCATTGATATGCTTCAAGCGCGCCGAGAATTCATGAATAAGGCTTTCCGTAAGAGCGGGGTCCATCATTAGGCCTACCTCAAATTGAGAACGCTGTATCCTGTTTATGAGATGTTGCTCGAGGCGTGGGTCTAGGGTCAGTGCTTTTATAATTCCGGGTTCACTTTCGTAGTTTTCTGCAAAATAGACCCCAAGGACCTTGCGGACCTGTTCAGATAGTTCATCTGGGTTTTTAGTGAGTGCTGCAAAGTCTGCAATTGTTTCTAGAATGAGGGTAAGATTCTTGATCGATATGTTTTCTTTGAGCAGATTCTGTAAGACGCGCTGAATAAGGCCAATGCTTACTAGATCGGGAAGTAGCTCATTAACAAGAGTTGCATTATTTTCTTTAACGTTGTCTACTAGCTTTTGAACGTCCTCGCGCTCTAACAAATAGTGTGCGTTGTCTTTAAGGACTTCGGAAAGATGAGTGATTAATACAGAAGGAGCATCGACTACAGTAAATCCACTCATTTCTGCAGTTTTACGCTCTTCATCAGCAATCCAAACTGCTTCTAGCCCAAATACAGGCTCTATAGTCGGTGTTCCTGAAAGCGTAGCGGTGCTGCCTGAAATATTCATTGCTAGGCAACGAGCAGGGAATAGCTCACTATTAGCAATTTCTTTGTTACGCATCAAAAAGCGATATTGATTGGTTTCAAGCTCTAGATTGTCGCGCACTGCGATTGGGGGTAATACAAGGCCAAGTTCGCGTGCAAGCTTTTGACGCACCCCTGTGACACGCTCTAATAAATCACCTGAAGCTTTTGCATCTGCCAGACCTAGTAACCCGTAGCCAAGTTCAATTGAGAATGTATCTACTTGAATTATTTTTTGTAGGTCTTCTACTGATCCAGGTTTACTTTCTTCAGCTTCTGAGGTTTGTTGTTGGGGGCCTTCGAGTGCTTTAGTTTCATCGTTGGTTAACTCTTGTATTTCATCGTCGTGCTTATTCAGTATAAATGCAAAACTACCTACTAGTACTCCCAAGGATGCAAATGGTGCAAAAGGCATGCTAGGCATTAGTGCAAAAAGAAAGAGCATAGCAGCAGCAATTGCTAAGGCCCTAGGATGTACAAAAATTTGTTTACCGAGGTGTTCTCCAAGAGGAGTCCCTTCACCCGTTCTTGTAATGAGGATACCCGCACCTACAGAAATAATCAAAGCAGGAACCTGAGAGACTAATCCATCTCCAATAGAAAGTAGTGTATACTTTTGGAGAGAGTCCATAAGGGGTAGATTCTTTTGAAAAACTCCAATAGCAATACCACCAACTACATTAATAAGAGTAATTAGTATTCCTGCAATTGCATCTCCACGAACGAACTTACTCGCACCATCCATTGCGCCATAAAAGTCTGCTTCTTTTTGAATCTTTGTGCGCCTTTTTGTGGCAGCAGATTCATCAATAATTCCTGCATTAAGCTCTGCGTCGATGGACATTTGCTTTCCTGGCATAGCGTCCAAGGTAAAGCGAGCTGCAACCTCAGCAATACGGCCAGCACCCTTCGTGATTACTACGAAGTTAATCACAATTAAGATAAGAAATACAACAGTACCGACAACGTAGTTACCTCGAACAACAAAGTTTCCAAAAGAGTCGATGACTCCTCCTGCATATCCATCTAAAAGAATAAGACGTGTTGAGGCGACATTTAGGCCGAGTCGATAAAGAGTAATAGCAAGAAGAATAGTGGGAAATACGGAGAACTCTGCAGGCTCTTTTACATAAACAACAATTAAAAGAATAAGTAAGGCGCACCCAATGCTGCCAGCTAAGAGTAAGTCCATAAAAATAGGACTCACAGGCACAATGAGTAGAACTACGATACCGAAAATACCAAAGGTAAAGGCAAGATCTGTATTTTTAAAAATCTTGTCTAAGAATCCTGAAGAGGCTTGAGGTTGATTATCCATGTAGGCTCTTTTCTAGTCGTCTAGACTTTAGTCTGTGGAAGTAGTAGCGGTGTGTTTGGTAAACATGAGCAAGAATCTCAGCAACAATTTGATAAAGCTCTGCAGGGATGGTGTGTCCCACTTTTCCGATTCGGAAGAGTAGTCGGGCTACAGGCTTATTTTCTACAACAGGAACATCGTGCTTTCCTGCTATGCTTTTAATTTTCTGAGCAAATAGATTTTGGCCTTTAGCAATGACAATAGGAGCGGCATCTTCGCCCCGTTCATATTTGAGTGCTACGGCGTAATGTGTCGGGTTTGTAACAACGACATCAGCCGTAGGGATGTCATCCATCATTTGTTTTTGTAAAATTCTTAGGGCAGCTCGCTTTTGAGCAGACTTGACGGTAGGGTCTCCTTGCGATTGTTTGAACTCATCTTTGACTTCTTGTTTTGTCATCATAAGGTCTTTGGTTGTTTGATGACGTTGGTACAAATAGTGGATGATAGCGATGGCTCCTAGTGCAAGAATTAGGCGAGCCAGCATAGTTAAGAACGTTTCTAAGATGAATTCACTTAAATGGCTAGGAGGGACTGGCGAGTGGAAAATAGGGTCACTCGTTATCTTGGTAAGGGCGCCGTATAAAATAAAAGCGAGTGCTATAAACTTGAGGGCATCAAGTCCGGCTTGAACAAGACTTTTAATAGAAAAAACTTTTTTAAAGCCTTGAACAGGGTTTAACTTTTCAAATTTAAGTTCTATGACTTTTGGTGTAAGTCTAAATCCAGATTGCAAACCTCCTGCTATAATAGAGGCAATGGTGCAAGCAAAGAGAATGGGTATGAGTATAGAGAAAATTAACTGACCTGTTTGAGAGAGGATGTAAGCAGCGCTCACAACATTAATTTCAACTTCTGAAAGACTTGAAAATATAGAGGCTGCGTGATTGGCGATATTCAGGGCTTTGTCTTTTGCTGAAAACACTAGAATAACAAATGCTGCTATTAAGACAGCAACAACCCCAGCCTCAGGACTTTTAGCAAATTGACCTTCGTCAAAAGCGTCCTTTTTCTTTTTTTCGGTAGGGAGTTCTGTTTTTGAACTTTTATCAGCGTCAGCAGACATAGCTAGTAAATAAGAAATTCAAGCATTCGCTCAGGGCTTGCTTTTACATATAAGTAGATGTACTGCGTAATGAGACCTAAAGTCATAAATAGCAGGGCAAGCCCTCCCAGTATACGTACAGAAAAGCTGAGCATGAATACATTGATCTTGGGGGCAGCTTTACCTAAAACAGCAAAGCTAATGGTGATTATAAAATTAAGAGCAACTAAAGGAGCCGCCATTTGAAGACCTACGGAAAAAATTTGGCCTGAGGCCCTGGTAAGTGTTTCAATTCCTTGAAGGCCATATAGGCTTAACGAGAGAGGGACGTACTCAAAGCTTCGAGCAAAAGCGATGAATAGCTCTCGATGCAGTCCAGTGATAAGAAAAATTAGCGAGGTTAGATAAAAAAGAAGGGTGCTGATTGTTGTGGACTGAGATGCGCTGATAGGGTCAAAGCTATTACTCATCATGAGGCCGGTTTCTGTAGAAATCACATGACCAGCAAATTCCACCATGGAGAAAACAATGCGTACAGCTAGCCCCATAAGAAGGCCTACTAAAATTTCTTTTACTCCCATCAATCCCAGGTCAACTATGTTTGTGGGGACAACCACTTGTTCATTTACAAGAGCAAAAGTCATGGTTGTTAATACTGCGGCTAAGGCGATACGTACACGTACAGGAACTAATTGGCCATTTAAAAACGGAAGCATCATAAGAAAGGCTCCTGCCCTTATGAAAATCATTGCAATAAGATTTATGCTTTCGAAGGATAAATTCATGGCGCTACTGTTGGCATTCGTTGTATGAATGTTATAGTAAATTCTACCAAGTTTCGGATAAGCCATGGGGCTGAAATCATCATCACAATACCGACGCCTACGAGCTTAGGTACAAATGTTAGTGTTTGCTCTTGGATGCTTGTGACTGACTGGATTAGGCTAACAATTATCCCAATGAGCATGGCAGCCCCGAGGATAGGGCCAACTAGCATGAGTGCAGTAGTCAGCACAGTGCGTAATATATCTACGGCCATTTCTATGGTCATCCGGAAAAGCTTTCTACTAAGGATTGAATTACGAGATACCATCCATCTACTAAAACAAATAATAGTAGTTTAAAAGGAAGTGAGATAATGGCTGGAGGCATCATCATCATTCCCATGGACATCAAGGTAGAGGCAACGAGGAAATCAATAACAAGAAATGGAACAAAAATCATGAACCCCATCTGAAAGGCAGTCCTTAGTTCGCTCAGCACGAAAGAAGGAATGACTACGCGCATAGGAAGTTCTTCCGAAGCAACTACAGGGGATCTCGAGAGCTCTAAGAAGAATTCGAGATCTTTACTGCGTGTTTGCTTAAGCATGAAATTTTTTAGATGCGTTCCACTACGTGTAAAGGCTTCCTGAGAGGTTATCTCTTGAGCTTTGTAGGGAGCAATGGACTCATCATAAATCTTGTCCCAAATTGGGCCCATTAGAAAAACAGTCAAAAAGAGAGACAGCCCAATTATGATTTGATTAGAAGGTGCTTGGTGGACACCTAGAGCACTTCGCACAAATCCTAGGACAATCACGATGCGGGTGAAACTCGTCATGAGCATCATGATCGAAGGCGCTAAAGTAATGAGCGTCATGAAGAAGACTAACTGGATAGCAATCCCGTAGTCTTCGAGTCCATTTACACCTTGAACATTAAGTTGAAAGGTCGGGGAATCTACCGCATGCGCTTCTGGTAAAGCACCAAAGAGGATAAATCCAAAAGCAAGCAGGTAGAAAAGTCCGTTAAGGACGGGTATTTGTCTTAGGGCACGACGAGGCTGGACAAAACCGTTAATCCGTTTCTTTGTCCAAAGCTTCGTTGGCTTCTTTCCAGAGGGCCTTGGCGTCGTCATAGGGGGTATTAAGATAGCATAAGTGCCGGATCATTCCGGGACTTACTCCTAAGAGCATTTTCTGTTCCCCATACTCTACAACGACTAAAAATTGTTTATTTCCTAGCATATGGGTCTCTTTGATTTCGAGATTTCCTTCTTTCTTACGAAAGCCAAGGGGGAATTGAGCTTTTTTGGTATACCATAATAAGCCGTAGCCTGAAGCTGCTAGGATTCCTAAAAATAGGAGGATGCGGGAAATAGTCGAGATTACGTTCTCGCTTGAGGTGATAGAGGGAGAGGAAGCCTCTGGCATTCCTTGAATCGAGGATTCAGCTAAGCCTGCTGGAGGAGGGGTCTCTTGAGCTTGGCTAGGGACTATAGATAAAGGGATGTAGAAAACGAGTAGACACAATACAAACCGAGCTATTTTCACGATGAACTTCCTCCTATGAGTTCTGTTATTTTGATTCCGAAGTTATCTTCTACAACAACCACCTCTCCGTAAGCAATAAGTTTTCCGTTTACAAACAAGCCCACAGGGTCTTTAGCTTCTTGCTGGAGCTGTATGACTGAGCCTGGACTTAGGTTGATGATCTCACGCATGGGCAATTCACAAGAGCCAAGGCGGACAGTGACGTTAACTTTTACATCGAGTACGACGTCTAAATTTTCAGATTCTAGGGTATTTTCCATGTTAATCCTCGGTTTTGATCTTTTCTTTTATCTTAACGGCTACTTGATTATCGTTCAAGCCTACTTCGGCCTTGAATTGAGAAATGTTTTCCAATCTTACGATGGTATTTTGCATGATACCTTCTCTTAGCTCGACGGTATCTCCTGGTCGTAGCTTAAGAAGGTCTTTTATTGATATGGAAAAACCATCCCATTCGGCAAAGACAGGGACATCAATATTGCTGTATGAGGAGGTCCATTGAGGTTGCTTTGTTACGGAGCCGACCGTGCTGTACTTATTTCCTTCTGCCTGGAGAGAGCGAATAATAGGCTCTATCATGTAGTAGGGGATCCCGATTTGTATGAGCTCGGTGCATTCCCCTAGGGTAGCCTCGATATCCAATACAAGCATGATCGCATCATGGGGGGCTGTCTGTAGGAAGCGACCATTACTTTCGCGTCCAATAAGAGAGGTATGCAATTCTTGGATTTCTTTCCACTGGTTACACCACTCGTTCATCATAATGTGAACCAGATCTTCCATGAGTATCATCTCTAGCTCGGTAAGTGGGCGGTCTTCCTTTATGGAAGCACCTTGTCCGCCAAGCATTCGGTTGATGAGTGTCATCGAAAGATGTGGGTTGATCGTCAGAATCCCTACGCCCGTAAGCTCTTCTATCTTAAACAAGCTAATGTAGGCAGGGTTGGGGATTGCCTCGGTGAACTTGTCGTAAGGAATAGTATGCAGCTGAGTCATCTTTAGTCCTACTTCCATATTGAGGAATAGAGACAACCGTGCGCCCAGGTAATGAATAAAGGATTCATTATGCGTGCGAATTTGTCGCAACTCTACTTCAGTTAAAAAAACAGGGTTACGAAAGTCACACACTTTTACTGCAATTTGAGCCTCTGCCTCATGGCGAGAGCCATCGGCCTTATATACAACGCCTGTAGCAACACTGCTTGTTTCAGTGTTGCTTTCTTCGTTAGGCGCACCTTCTGCTTCAGTTGAAGAAGCTTCTGGAGTCTCGGGCGTTTCTTCAGGCGTTGGTTCGTCGTCGGCCATAGTTAGGTAAGCTTTATTGGGCTACGAATTCAGAGAAGTAAATTTCTTTAATTACTTTCTTTTTAAGTACAGCATCAAAAAGGGCTAGCAAGTCGCTGCGTACAGTATTTTGAACGCCAGGGTGGTCTAGATCCTTAATTGTTAGCCCAGAAAGAATCCTGAGTGTTGCATCTACAAGCTTAGCGCGGTTCTTTTCCATGATCTCGATAAATTGAGGATCATTGCCTGCCACTGTGAAGGTCGTTTTGATGTAGCGCGTCTGCATAGAGCCTGCAAGGTTTGCTACAATATCTTTAAACTCGAAGTTCTGATATTCTAGGCCTTCTTCAGGTACTTCTGCGGCAGCTTCTTCTTGCTGTCCTGCTGCAGAAGCTGCAGGGCTATGCGCTTTTGCACTCCCTGGAACAACCTGGCTCAGCGCATTTTGCATCCGCGGGATGATCACAAAGTCCACCATGACAAAGATCAATACAGGGAAGACAATGATCATTACTAAGACCGGTATCCAGGGGCTCGAGCCACCTCCACTTGCTTGCGCAGGGGCAGCAGCAGGCGCTTTGTCATCACCACCACCTTCTTCAGGTGCAGGGGGAAGCTCTTCTATAGGGGTTTCTTCGTCAGCCATAGAGATTAGGGGTTAGTAGCTTAACGCTTCAGATTAACGATTTCGTTCAAGATTTCATCAGATGTTGAAATAATACGCGCACCTGCCTGAAAACTTCTTTGCGTAGTAATAATATCAGCGAATTTCTGAGTAAGGTCAACGTTGGAAAGCTCGAGTGTACGGGCTTTGATCGTTCCCAATGCATTGGTGGAAGGCTTTCCTTCAGCTTGAGTAAATGTAGTCGCGCCTGCAGCACCAAAACCTGTAAAGCGGCCGTTACTTTCACGTACGAGTGCCTGAGGGTCACTGAAGTTCAGCAGCAACAATTGCCCAGCTTCAAAAGATCCACCAGTGCTCATGATGTATTTAAGCTCACCATTCTGTCCAAACTCAAAGTCCTTGAACTTAGGAATAGTATCAAGTGCATCAATCTGAGCATCGGTAAGGTTACCGGCGGTGTTGTTAATCAGATTTCCTGCGCCAGTGCTGAATGAGATTTCAGTTTTTAAATCACCAATAGCTCCTGTGGGAGGGCTTGTTGCAGGGGTTACTTGCGTAAATACAGCTTCACCATTAGAGTAAGTTACTGAGTAGGTAGGTAGCGACCCTGCATCATACATAACGCCTTGAAGACGTAATCCATCATGCGTTACGACATAATTACGGTCATCAATACGGAAGTTTCCTGCACGTGTAGCAAACTCAGCACCACTGATACTGTTTTGAACCTTGAAGAAACCTTTACCAATGATGGCTAAGTCACTGTTACTTTCAGTAGGTTGGCTTGTTCCCTGGCTGTAGTCAGTCGAGATGGCGGCGATTTGAGTACCACTACCAATTTGGCTCGTAGTACTATTACTACCAGTGGTTTGTCCTGTCGGGGAAGCCGTAGATCGGCTGAGGATGTTACTGAATCCGTCGGTGTAGTCAACTCGAGAGCCTTTGTAGCCCAATGAGTTCACGTTGGCAATGGCATCACCGATAACTTCGATGCCCTTACTGAAAGATTTTAGTGCGCTAATTCCGCTGTCTAATGATCCTATTAATGCCATGGTTTATATCTCCTGTTGTGTGGTTATTTTTGTTGTTGTTCTTTAAAGGGGTTATGCAGCTGGTGCTGTACCTTCAGGTATTCTAATTTCACGAACACTTTTGATGTTATAAAGCTGGTCGTTTACATTGACGAATGTGTCGCCGTTAGGTGTCTTCTTAAGCGAAGTCACTTTGCCGATAATAATTTCTTTTGCTTCAGGGTTTTTAGAGTCTGGGGTATGTTCCAAGGTGACCTCTTTTCCTAAGTAGCCGACACCCTGTTGGTCATTTGAGTATCTCGAGAAGTTCTCATTCAATGAGTTCATTTGCTCTAAAGAACTGAACTGAGCCATTTGAGCAATGAACGCAGTATCATCCATCGGGCTGAGTGGGTCTTGATTACTTAACTGGGCAGCTAGCAATTTGAAGAAAGAGTCTGCACCCAGGTCACTTTTTGAAGCAGGTGCAGTGGACTCTCTGTACTTGGCCAGATCGTCTTGTGCTGCTACATTATTGCTGATGAAGTCTGTCATATTGGAGTAGTTATGTGTCTCAGGCGAAGCCTAGTGTGCTAGATCCTGTTTTGAAGGGATCGACTGTTTCTGTTGTTTTAGTTGTAGTTGAAAATTTGGGTTGAGCTAGATCGATACCAGCTTGCAGAGCCCGGTCGATTAAATGACTCCAGCTTTGCTCCAGTGTTTGACGGATAGAATCAGAGTCTGTCTCAAAGCGTACATTTATCTTTTTGCTTCCAAGAATATTTAGGTGTAGTGTGAGTGCTTCTTGGTTGGGTAAGTCTAGAGATACTTTGAGTGCAGGCTTGTTACTTTTGCGAAGTCGCTCAATATGCTGCATGATTGTTGAGACGACTTCCGCAGTAGCTGCATTAGATGAAGTATCTGCTAGGCGTGAAGTGTTTGTCGTTGCTGAGAGAGATGAGGTACGCTGTGCTGCGTTTACAGGCTCAGCGTTCTTGAAGGTGTCTTCTGCTCCTTTATTGAAGTTTTGCTCATTGCTTGACCCTTTATTGGTCCCTGCTCCTTGTAGCTCTTTGGCTACTAGTGATTGCTGGGAAACTCGGTTAAGATGACTAGTGCTATGTTGCTTAGCATTATTTTGAGGAACGGCGAAGGGGGTCTTTGCCTCTTTTGTGCTAGGATCTGAGATTTCCTCCTTGATGAGGACTCTCTCAGTATTTGTTGTCTTGGCTTTGTTTACTTTGATTTCTGCCTTTTTAGGCATTACAGGTATTTGTGTATCTGCCTCAGAAATATTTGCCTTGGTAGAGTCTGTAAGGATTAACGACTCTGGTGTTCCTGCAATTCTAACTTGTTGCTTGATAGGAGTTGCAGGTGCTTTCTGTGGGCCTTGAGGAAGCTTCTTATCTACGATAGTTTCTTGAGGTTCGGCTTTAGGAGAAGTATTAGCATCTTTAACGATGGATCTTTCGGCTAAAGTTTCCTTTTGTACTGTTTCTTTTGTTTGTTTTGAAATTATTTGAGCAGGCCTGTCTACACTTTCATTTGCTTCTGATTGAGTGCCGGTTTTTTCGGCGCTTTCTTCTGAGAGGTAGGCCTTATCTATTACGACTTCAGTATTTTCTTTAGAAATTACTGGAATAGATGATTCCGGTTTTTTCTCAACAGATTGAGTAGGTGTTTCGGTAGAGACTTCAGGCTTTGTGTCCGATCTCAAAGGAAGAGCCTCCTGTTCGACTTTATCTTCAGTGATTATTTGAACTTGGCCTGAAGAACGTTCTTCGGTGAGATTTGGGCGGTTTTCCTCAGTGGTAGCTTCTATTTTAGTGACTTCTGCTTTTTGCTCATTTATTAGAGCTTCTTTTTGAGGAATTATTGAAATGTTTACTTCTTTAAGAACCGTTTCTGGAATCTCAGTGTCTGAGATATTGTCTTCTGTTTCTTCAGTATGCTTTTGGCTTAAAAGGACAATGGGGGTTGTGAGCTCAACGGTAGGCTCTTCAGCTTCTTGATTAACTGCCGCAAGTTCTTCTTGAGGTATATCCGTTGCTCGAAGTGTTTTTTGTTGTTCTGTAGGGCGCTCAGTTTGTTGTTCTGTTCCCTTGCCAGGCTCTTGCTCTTTTCCTTCAGTTTGGGTTGTTTTTTCTGTTTCAGTTGTCTGAGCTTGGTTTTCGGCATGTACTTCTTTGGTTTTGCCTTGGTTTTGCTGCTGGCTATCACTGGGGGAGTGTTTGCCTTGCAGTTTTCCAGTAGGGAGCTCGAATGTAGCAAAAGGATCTGCAGAAGATCCTGAAGAAGCATTGGATGATGCTTCAACTTTGAGTCCAAAAAGGAAATTAGTGTTTATAGAAGCCATTGTTGTGTTGTGTAGGGGTGACTTGAAAGTTGTTTATGTTTTTGAGAATAAGCACACTGTATGCCAAAATGCAAAAACTCCAGTTTTGCCCTAACTTGTTGATAAATAGCAAAATAAAACCCCCTTCAGATTACTGAAGGAGGTTTTTTGATAGAAATCTATTGATTATTACTGTTCTGCTTGTTTGGACTGATTTAGGCGTAATAACTCGGAGAGCCGAGCGGCTCGCTGGGGAGTCATGCCTGATTTTTGTAGGGCAGAATTAGCCATTGCTTCAAAAATGGGGCCTAGCGCATCAGTTCCCATCTGTGCCAAGATTTTGACAATCAGGTGGTCGTCCATCTCACTGAAAATGGCTATAGTGGAGGCAGGGGCCATATTAGAGTAAGTTTCAGCTAATATCTTTAAATTCTTTTGCTCTCCTTTTTCGACAGATTCAATGCGCTTTGCTAAGGCTTGGCGGGCAAATTCAATGTCTTTTTGAAGCCGCTCTAATTCTAGGCGTTCTGCTTGGATTCGGGCTTGCTCTGTGGCGATTTCTTGTTGCTGTGTTGCTATTCTTGTTTTTTCTGTGCGTAATTCTCCAATAAGCTTCTCGATTTCTTCAGATTGAAAAGACCATTCTTCGTAAGGGTTCGGGGGGGGAGGTTTTTTGGTGGGGTCTATGTTGAGGATCTTGTTTACCTGCATAAACATAATGGCAATGCTAATCGCCAGGCTTAAAATAAGCCCTAGGGTAGCTAGAAACCAGGGGGAGGAAACAAGTTTCTTCATTGGGGAGTTATCCTAGAGAATTAAGGGGGTTATTGCGATTATAAATAAGAGCTTCGAGTTCTTTTTCTTCTTGTTTAAGGCTCTCATGGGTATGTGTGCGTAGCTTATTATCTTTGAGTTTTATGAGGATATCGACCCTCTTTTTAGTCTCGAAGTATGCTTGGAGGGCTTGGTTTTCTGCGTCCCGGGCTTGCGCAAGGGCAGCCTGCTCTCTTTGAATATGATCTATTATGTTCGACGAGAATGAGTGCAGTGTGCTTTGCTGAGCCACAGTAAAAGCATCTCCTCGAGTAGAGCGCATGGTCTCATAAAGATCCTCCAATTTACTGAGCGCTTGTTCACACCTATTTTGAACCATTTGGCGGAATTGAATGGATCGAGCATAGTTATCTAGCGCTTTATCTTGCTCGATTTCTCTAAAGCGCAAAATACTATCTAGGCGGAATTGAAAGCGTTTCATGAGAGTATGGCAGAAAGTTGTTCAAAGCTCTCTTCTCGACTGACCTTTTCCTGTGTATCTTGTCGCAAGAAAGTCATAAGCTGGGGCTGTTTTTCGATTGCTATATCTAATTGAGGGCTACTACCTTGTGCATAAGCCCCTATATTAATGAGGTCTTCGTTTTTTCGATATAAAGTGAGTAAATCTCGAGCTTTTGAGATGACTTGACGTTTTTCCTCAGGGAGAAGGGCTCGTACAAGACGGCTAATACTATCTAGTACTTCAATGGAAGGGAAATGGTTCGCTGCGGCTAACTCTCGGCTTAAGATAATATGACCATCTAAAATCCCCCGCACAGCATCTGAAATAGGTTCATTTAAGTCATCACCCTCAACTAATACGGTATAGAGCGCTGTGATAGAGCCATGTTCATTCATTCCGCTGCGCTCTAGTAGGCGTGGCAGGTGGGAAAAAACAGAAGGTGTGTATCCGCGAGAGGTAGGAGGCTCTCCAATGGCAAGGCCTATTTCACGTTGTGCCATGGCAAAACGGGTAATGGAGTCCATAAGTAAGAGTACTTTTTGACTGGAATCTCGAAAAGACTCCGCAATGCGTGTGGCTAGAAATGCTGCCCGTAAGCGCATGGGCGCTGCTTGGTCTGAAGTGGAAACAACGAGAATAGATTTTGCCATCCCTTCAGGACCTAAGTCATTTTCTATGAATTCTCGTAGCTCTCGGCCCCGCTCTCCAATAAGAGCGATAACATTAATATCAGACTCTGCCCCACGGGCAATCATGCCTAAAAGTGTAGACTTCCCTACACCGCTTCCTGAAAAAATACCTACACGCTGTCCGCAGCCTAGGGGCGTAAATGTGTCGATAGCCTTAATTCCTGTTTGAAAAACAGTTTTAATAGGAGCGCGGCTCATGGGGTTGGGAGGTTTGTTATAAAGCCCCTGTGTTTGATCTGAAAGCAAGGGGCCTTTCCCGTCAATAGGTCTGCCCAGCCCATCAATAACTCTGCCTACTAAAGCCGGACCAATAGGGATGTTTACAGTTTGAGAAGAAGCCGTAATATGGCAGCCTGGATGAATGTCGTGAATTTCCTCTAAAGGCATTAGCAGTACCTTGTTTTCACGAAATCCAACAACTTCTGCTGAAATGTTCCAATCTTTCTTTGGGGAGTGAATTTTTACAATGTCTCCGAGTGCGGCTTCAGGGCCCTCTGACTCGATCACAAGCCCTGTAACACGAGTGACGGTGCCTTTCTTTTCTAAAGAGCTGCTCGACTGTATGTATTGATCCATCCAGTCGAGATTTTCTGTAATAGAGGAATTACTCACTTTGAAGTTCTTGAGTTACTTTATTTAGCTTTGTGTCAATGCGTCCATCAATTAAGCCGAACGAGTTTTTTATAATGCAGTCGCCGGAGTTGAGAGATTCATCTTTTTCAAATTTTATAGAGGGATATTTAGAAGAAAAGCTTTCATCGACTTTGCTCATTGTCTCGTAATCCTTTTCAGAAAGAAAAAGAGTAAGGCTCTCTTCAGTGTTAGAGATTTCTTTAAGGCTTTCTTGGATGATCGCGTCTATTTTTTCTTGGTCTAGCTCAATTCCGCCTAATGTCTTTCGTGTAAGTGTCACAACTAAATTAGGGAGTCGTTCACTGATTTCTTGAGTAAGTGATTTGAACTTCTCTTGTATTTGGTTAAGTGTTTGCTCTTGTAGCGATTGAGTCTCTTGGCGGTGATTGACTATTTGTTGGTTAAATTGGGTGCTTGCTTCTTCATGACCTTGATCAAAAGCCTTTTTTTTGGCATTTTCAAAATCACTAGAGGATATACTAAAAGAGCGGAGTTTAACCGCCCTCAAAGGTCTATCGAGGAAAATGGTTTTATTCGATGACACTGTCTTCTCCTGGATCAAGTGTTATTTCACCTTCTTCATCGAGCTTACGCACGACTTGAATGATTCTGTCTTGGGCAGCTTCAACGTCTTTCAGCTTTACAGGGCCTAGCATGTCTAGTTCATCTTTGAGTGTTTCTGCAGCACGTTTAGAGACAGAGCTAAATATGGTCTCCTTTAAAGCATTGCTTGCTGACTTCATGGCAACAACTAAGTCACTCATTTCTACTTCACGAGCAATGCGTTGCATATCTGAAATACTGAGGCGTACCAGATCATCGAAGCTGAACATCTTTTTGCGAATAGCAGCACCTAAAGTAGGGTTTTTCTCTTCTAAGTTGGCCAAAATTTCCTTGCCCAGGTCTTTGTCTAAGATGTTCATAATATCTGCAACAAAACGGACGCCACCGCGCTCTTGCTTGTTTGCAGAATCTTCTGTGCTTGAATGTGCTTTAAGGGACTGTACTACTTTTTGAACTAAGCTCACAGAAACACCCTCCATGCTTCCCATCTTTTCTAGAACTTCTTCACGCAGCTCTGGGTTAAGCATAGAAACTACTTCTGTAGCCTTTTCAGGGGTTAAGTAGGCAACTAAGAATGCAATTGTTTGGGGTTGTTCATTGCACATTAAATTGAAGATTTGTCTTGGGGCCATCTCGCCGATCTCTTCAATGATTTGTGCTGTGTCCTTGCTAGGTTCAATGCGCTCTAAAATTGTGTTTGCTTGGTAATCTCCTTGGGCTAGCTCTAAAGCTTTTCTTGCAAAGTTGGATCCTCCCAGGGAAGAGGCCATGCTGTCTCCAATTATTTCTGAGAATTCTTCAATTACTTTTCTCTGAATTTCATGATCAACAATTTTTGCATTAGCAATTTCTTTGCAGATTATCTCGATCTCTTCATTGTCAAACTGACTGAGGAGTTGTGAAGACATATCAGGCCCAATAACAATAAAGAAAATGGCGATCTTTTGAAATCGGCTTAACTGATTGTATTCAATGGGCTCAAAATTTATAAGACTCATAACAGTATGTGTTAATTAGAGTTGGATACCCAGTTCTTTAAGGCAGTGCTTACATTCTCGGGTTTTTGCTGAATGAGTTCGTTTAAAAGCTCTGGAGTAGGGTTTGGCGTTACGTTAAGGGCCGTGCCAGTGCTGCCACCCATGTTGTTGGCATTAGTAGGGCCTTGATCCATAATTTCAAAATCATTGATCTTAGGCTTATGGTTTTTAACCATGCGCAAAAATACAATAAACATTACGATAGCGATTGCGACTGCTGCAAAGTTCTTTGATAGGTCAACCCACTTCATGAGTGAGTCATTAATTAAACCCGTTTCTTCAGGTACTTCAACTTTAGGGAAGGGGACCTCTTCAATTGTTATGAGTGAAGGGGCCTCTTCCATAGAAATACCTAAAGTATTTGCTACCATATTTCTTAAAGTAACAAGTTCTTCTTCAGAGCGTGGTTGCGCTTGAGGTTCAGCTCCTTCTTTAGTTTCCATTTTTGTCGCAACGAAGACAGCCGCACTTAATCGCTTAAGCGTTCCTGGAGTTCTTACAACCTCGGTGATAGAATGGTTAATTTCGTAAGCAATATTTTTGTTCTTACGTGTTTCTTCTGTAGAGCTTGTTGGGACTCCTGCACCTACCCCATCTTCATCTCCAGGGTTATTTGCTTGGATTCCTGCGCCTTGTCCTGATGAGGCTTCTTGGCTTGTTGTGCTATTTTCAGTGATTGTTTGACTTCGGACGACTTGTCCATTGGGGTCAAATTTTTCTTCAAGGAAAGTAGAGGCTTCGGTCTCTATATCTACGGCAACACGAGCAACAATATTTCCTGAGCCTACGATTTTAGAAAGCATGCTTTCTATTTTATTTACGTAGTATGTTTCTAAGCTTTGACGAAAGCTAATTTGGCTTGAGGCTTGAGACAATGAATCATCATGCTTTAGTTGTTCGGATAAAACATTTCCGTTGTTGTCAACAACAGCTACTTCGTTAAGATCTAGGCCTTCAACAGCATTAGAAACTAAAAATCGAATAGAGTTTACAGCCTCTTGCCCTAATGTGACTCCTCCGGTGTCAATGAAGACAGAAGCAGTAGGGATCCTTCGGCTAGCCTCAGAAAGGAGTTTATTTTCAGGAACTACGACCATTACACGTGCTGAGCGTATGCCTGAAAGTTGTGAGATTGTTCGAGAGAGCTCCCCTTGAACTGCACGAATATAGTTTGTTCTTTGTACGAAATCGCTAATGCCGAAATTACTTTTGTCAAAGATTTCAAAGCCAACGCCACCTCCGCTCGGGATTCCTTGTGAGGCTAGTTGCATGCGTAAAGCATATACTTTGTCTTGAGGAACATAAACCGAAGAACCACCCCCTTGTATCTCATAAGGGATTGCTTGTTCCTCTATTAGGCGGACAATTTCAGACATGTCTTTAGACTCTAAGCGTCCGTAGAGAAGCTGAAAATTCGGGCGTGCAGACCATAGTAGTAACGCGGCCATAGCAACCATGATCCCTCCTAAAGCAAGCAGAAGAGAGAACTTTTGGTTAATGCCAAGTTCTGCCCAAATTTTGTGAAGTTGTCCTAGGGTGCTATTCATTCTTTATTTTATTTAAATGTTCATGCTCATGACTTCTTTCAGCCCTTCTACCAGTTTATTGCGCATTTGGACCATAAGGTTAAAAGCAACTTTTGATTCTTGAAGGGCAATCATGCTTTGGTGAACATTATTACTTTGGTTATTCAGTACTTTTTGTGCTTCTACTTGGCCACGTTTGCTTTGGCTGTCTACAGAGCTGATAAAGTCCATCGCCATTCCAGAAAATCCAGATGAAGATTTTGTGGATTGTCCAGCTTGTGATAAAGAGCCCCCGAAAGAAGGTGCTTCAGTTTTACGCATAGAAGCGAGCTTTGAGACGTTATCGAGGGCCCGGCCAAAGCCTGATCCTAGAACGCCGTCTAAATTCTTAACATTGCCGAGTCTTTGCGTTTTGAATAAATCTCTACCTAAACCGGGCTTCAGTGAATCAATGCTTGGCAGTGATTGACTTTTATTCATCGCCTGACTTAAGGAAGCTAAAGGTGTAAGTGCCATGGTGCTAATCTCCTAAATAATCTTATTGTCCAATGATTAAGGCTTTTTGAGCCATCTGTCGTGATGTTTGAATTACACTTAAATTTGCCTCGTAAGAACGAGAGGCAGCAATGAGATCAACCATTTCTTGCGCCATTTTGACATTAGGTAAGGTGACCATGCCCTGCTCGTCTGCGTGAGGGTGTGTCGGGTTATAAACACGGGGTCCAGGTGTTGTGTCCTTTGTGATGCCTGCCAAGCGTACGCTTTGTCCTATAGAGCCTCCGCCATTTTCCTTAGCAACTTCTTCATTGAGATAAGACTCAAAAACAGCCATGCGACGCTGATAAGGAAGCCCGTCAGGGCCTTTTGTTGTGTGTGCATTGGCAATATTTTGCGCAATGAGATCCATGCGCGTTCTTTCTACATTGAGTGCATCAGCTGTAATCTCTGTTGCTGGAAGAAAAGACATTATTGTTGTGGTGTTGAGTGTTTATAGAGGCTGAGATTAGTGGTTAATCTCACCTGTAATGGCTGCATTTATATGCTTTATGCTGTTGCTAATAAATTGGGTTAGGTAATCGTAATTGAGCGTATTTTTGTTCATTTCGATCATCTCTGTATCGATCTGAACATTATTGCCGTCTGGGCTTATAGCATGGGCACTCATATCTTGTTGTAGGGTAGGCGTTAAGGCCTTTACACCTTCTGTATCTCCTTGGTTCGCAAGCGTTTGGAGTTGTGTCTCGAAGGTGGGGTCCAAGTCTATGCGCTTATACCCAGGCGTCTGGGAATTAGCCATATTGCTGGCCAAAGCTTCATGGCGCAAAATGGTCGCATCTAGCATTTTCTTGGCTAGATCGTAGTTACCTTGGTCAAACATAAGCGGGCTGCTCATACTTCTACTGAAGCAATCGCTATGCCATGATCCGGGAAAAGGCAGGGGGAGGGAGCTTGTGTCGATATTGAGATATTATAAAGTTGGCCTAGCTCCTGCTTGCTCTCTTGACTACTAATAGAATTAGCACTATCCTTAACGTAGTTACTCCTTTTTACCCAAGCCCTTCTGTATTAAGCCTTCTTATTATAGAATAGCCTGCCTATACCCCACTTTACTCTCAAAATACCCCAAATTTATGGAAGAGTCCTTCTCGCCTAATTCCAGCACCCAGCCTAAGAAAAATTTTCGATGGATTGCTATTATTATTGTTGTTCTCGTGGTTCTTGGAGCTGCTGGGCTTTTCTCTTATAAAGAGATAAAGAGTTATCGATCTAATGGTGTTCTTGCAGAAGCACAAGTGAGCCTAGAGGAAGGAGACTTGAAAGCTGCTTATGAAAAAGGTGCGTTATCAATAAAATTAGATTCTCATAATGTTGAGGCGCTTCGTTTCATGGCAATCTTAGCAACTCGGCTTCAATCGACTGAAGCGTTCACCTTTTGGGAGTCGTTAATTCTGTCTGGAGAACAAACTTTAGAGGATAAAGAAAACTATGTGGCATTTTGCCTTCGTTTGAGGCATTTGGAGAAAGCAGCACCTGTCTTGCAAACGCTTTTAGATCAGGAACGCCCTTCCGAAGATGCAATCGGTATGGGGATTCAATTTTGGCGTTTACAGCGTAACCCAGCCCAAGCAGAAATATTAGTGGGTCGAGGGCTTCAGCTTTACCCAGAGAACCCTTATTTCCAGCTGACTTTAGCAGAGCTATACATTCAATCACGCGAGCGTTCGCGACTCCGGCTCGCGCGGAGTCTGCTTTGGAATTTGCGCGATATGGATCCTTTAGAGGTGCGCTTGCGTGCTTTGGATCTATTGAGCAGGAGTTTCATTCTAACCCCTAATGAGGAAAAGACTCTACTTAATGCAGAGACGCTAAAACCTACTAATACTAATGAACACTTACTGGTGGGGGATCTAAAAATTCGCCTTAATCCATTTAATAGAGAAGCTATCATTGAGCAAGTGCTCCAAGATTTATTAAGCACAGATTCTGTCGAGCACCCAAAAGTGGGGGCCTGGCTTGTTCGTTATGGTCAATTTGAAAAAGCCTTAAATCTACTCTCTAAAGAAGAGGCTTTGAATGATCCTGAATACACTATTGTTTATTTAGATGCGTTGTCTGGTATTGGCAAATGGGAAGAACTTGCCGATGTTTTGTTCGATGTTCAATCGAATCTTAATTTAGACCCTCTAGTGCTTCAGGTATTCCGTACTCGGGTGGCACTTGCTTTAGGAGATGCAAAGTTAGCAGAAGCTCAATGGGAGCATACACTAAGCCTTGCAAAAGGAAACGCTCAAGGTCTCCTTTATGTGGGGCAGTATTTTGATCGTACTGGTGGTTGGTTTTATGCGTGGCAGGCTTATGATGAACTTTTGAAAGAGCCTTCTTTAGCAATGGCCATTGGCCGTCGTATGATTCAGATGGCTGAGTCGCAAGGAGAGACCGGGAAGGTAGCCCATGTTCTAGAGAGACTATCAAAAACATTTCCAAATGAATTGGGCCCCAAAAATGATTTGGCATACATGAATCTTTTGCTCGGGCAAAACATTGAGCAATCATTTAATGCTGCTCAAGAGCTCATGCAGTTACGTTCTGATGATATGGCCGTACGTTCTACGATGGCCTTAGCTTACCTGAGACAAGGTAAGGCTCAAAAAGCGTATAAGCTCTATAATAATGTTCAAGTCGACTGGAATAATGCACTTCCCTATTGGAAGGCTGTCTATGCTGCCGTGTTAGATGCAAATGGTAATACAGAAGAAGCTCGAAGAATGGTTTTACGCATTAACTACAATCAACTTAAGCCTGAGGAAATGGCTTTGCTGAAAGATCTAATTTAAAATGCATCATCGTTTCAGTCAGTTTTGGGCTAAACTAAATAGCCGGCTTATATCTTATCTAGAAGATACTACGATTTCCAAAAAGCTATTAGGAGCATTTGCATGTATTCTCATAGTGATGTTGGTCGGTAGTTTGACTTTCTTAAGAGAGCTAGCGGTTATCCAGGAAAGTGGTTCCAAAGAAGAGCATACGCACCAGGTAATCGAACACATGACTGATATGACCATCAGTATCATGGACCAAGAAATGGGTTTTCGTGATTATTTGTTTTATGGAGACAGGGACGGAATCGCTCTTTATAATAATGCATATAAGAAATATAAGAAGTCTTACATGCACCTTAGGCAACTAGTTCAAGAGAACATTGAGCAAAAAGGGCGCCTAAAACGTGTAGATAAACTTGTTCAGATGTGGAGAGATAGTATAGGTGATTTATCTCTGGCGAATCCTTATGCTATTGCTGGTGAGGTAAATAAAAATGATTTTTCTTTGGAAAAAATCCGTGCCTTAATTAACGAGATTGTTGATATAGAATATGAGCTGTTAGAAGCTCGTTCTTGGGCAAGTTTCCAAGCAGGGCGCGAAGCCTTCATGATTGCTATTTTCGGGCCTGTGCTTGGTGCAGCCGCAGCAGGACTATTAATTGTTTTATTAGCACGATTTATTGCTCTGCCTATTGTTAACCTCACTGATATTATGCAGCGTCTTGTCGATGGAGATCGCGGCATTCGTCTAGAAGGGTTAAAGCGCAAAGATGAAATTGGAGACATGACGCGCTCTGTTGAAGTATTTCGTAAGCATGCTATTGAACGCGCTGGACTTGTGGAAGAGCTAAAGAAAGCTAAAGAAGAATCAGAAATGGCAAATAGGACAAAGTCATTTTTCTTGGCGAATATGACGCACGAATTACGTACGCCAATGAATGGTGTTATTGGTATGGCCAAGGTTCTTGAAGATACACCTTTAGATGCTAAGCAAAAAGAATTACTCTCTATTATAAAAAATAGTGGAGATACCCTATTAACACTTATTAGTGATATTCTAGATTTCTCAAAAATTGAAGCAGGGAAGCTAGATATTGAGATTGTGCCCTTCCGTATAAAGGAGTTCATGGATGAGACGCTCAAGCTCATCGAATTAAAAGCGCATGAAAAAAGCCTCACTTTAGATTATGCGATAGATAAAGAGGTTCCTCTTGCTGTTAAGAGTGATCCTAGACGTATCCGTCAGATACTCATGAACTTTATTAGTAATTCCATTAAGTTTACAGAAAAAGGTGGGATTTCAGTTGCTGTAACACTCTTATCTTCAGCAGAGGGGCAATCTAAAATAGAATTCGCGGTGACTGATACAGGCATGGGGATTTCTCAGAAGCTACAAAGTGAATTGTTTAAGGAGTTTACCCAAGTCGATACTAGCGCCTCACGTAAATTCGAAGGGACTGGTTTAGGGCTGGCTATTAGTAAAAACTTAGCAGGCCTTCTAGGTGGGAGCACTGCGGTGGATAGTGAAGAGGGTAAAGGCTCAACTTTTAGCTTTAGTATTCTCGCCAAAAATGCAGACCCTTCAGAGATCAAAGAGGTGATGGAAGAAAAATCTTCAAGCGAAGAAAGAAAAGGAATGTCTCTGAAAGTGCTATTGGTGGAAGATAATATCGTAAACCAAAAAGTAGCATTGGCCTTCCTTAAGAAATTAGGTTATGAGCCTGATCTGGCCGAAAATGGTTTAGAGGCAGTAGCAGCTGTTGAGAAAAAGACCTATGACTTGATTTTTATGGACCTCATGATGCCAGAGATGGACGGAATGGAGGCCACACAGAAAATACGCATGATGGGAGATTCTTTAGAGAAGAGGCCTTGGATTATTGCGATGACTGCTGATGCTATTAAAGGAACGCGTGACAAGTGCCTTAATATCGGTATGGATGCTTACATCACAAAGCCTATTTCACTTGGGGCTCTAGAGCAAGGCATTGACGAAGCCTGCCGCGAGATGAAGGCTATGTCCTGATTAGGGCTTAGCTTCTTCCTCGAACACGGTCCAATGTTTTCTGGTAGCCTAGAATACCCTTTGTGATAGCCTGGACTAGTTTCTCTCGATAGGTTGCAGACCCTAAGCGTTGCCCTTCGGTGGGGTGAGTTAAGAAGCCTCCTTCAATTAAAACGCCCGGGCAATTGAGAGCCTTAAGTACTACAAAGCGAGCTCTTTTACAGCCTCGATCTCTAGCACCAGTATGGCTACACAGCGCATTTTGGACATGGTAGCATACAAGTGCATTCCAGGGGTCCTTGGCATTAGCAGGGTGGTGGGTTTTGTCGCCAGCTACTGTTTTGTCTCGGCTTGTTGGTGGGTGAGAGGAGAGAGGCATCGCAAAGGTTTCAATCCCGTAAGCTCGAGGATTAGCTGCCGCATTAAGGTGCAGGCTAATGAAGAGATCTGCTTTTAGTTTGTTTGCTACAAGCGTGCGGTCTTCCAACTTAATAAAGCGATTGTCTGCGCGTGTGAGGCTCACCTTGTAGCCATGAGCTTCTAGCGAGCGTTTGAGGCGTAGCGCCATATCTAGGGTCAGGTCTTTTTCTTTGAGCCCTAGGCGAGTATTTTGTGTCCCTACGTCTTTTCCTCCATGGCCTGCATCAATAACAATATGGTAGAGCTTAGGTGGATTAGGGAATATTTGAGGGGTGAGTAGCGGAGAGAGGGTTAAATCAAAGTCGCGGCGGCTGACATGGAGTTTTCCTTGATGTAAGAGGATCGGCTTGCCTAGAAAGACTTTGGTCTGGTTGAGGGTGGCATCTCGCTTATGAATTCGAAACTCAAGGGTGGTCCATTGGCTTTTTAGTCGAGCGGTCTTTTGAGGGACCACCCATTCAAATTTCATATTGAGACGGCTAGCTATCTCTTGAAGGCTTAAGTAGGGGACGTTCTGGGATATAATTTCCGCAGCCGCACTGTGTGATAGCGCCAAGAAAAGACTGACGATTAAGCAGGTCCGGATAGAGGTAAAAAAGCGTTTCATAGGATCAGGGATCTTTTATGAAGCCCCACTCAGTCAGGGTATCATTTATGTTATAGCGATTTCTGTAGCCTGTTTCTCTTTACGAAGATTCAGGCTTTTCTGGGGATATGAATTTGGGTTTGCGCTTTGCTACAGGCAAAGGAGAAATCGTTAAGGTAATATTACGTCCTATGAGCTTGGGTGTGGCATCAGGCGTACCCATGGATTCTAGGTCGCTAATGGCTCGATTGATTGTTTCAAAGCCACGGCTTGTGTGCTCTTGCTCTCGGCGTCCACGGAATGTAAGTGTGAGCTTGAGCTTATTACCTTTGTGTAGGAACTCTTCAGCATGACGGATCTTTGTCATGTAGTCATGCTGGTCTGTGTTAAGTCTGAATTTGACTTCCTTGAGCTTCTGGGAGCTTGGCTTAGAGCTTTTACTCTTCTTGCTTTGGTCGTATTTATACTTACCAAAGTCTAGCACTCGGCACACAGGAGGTCTTGACGTTGAAGAGACTTCCACAAGGTCTAAGCCTTGGCTCTTTGCCAATTGAATAGCGTCTTTAGTGCTTATGACTCCGACTTGCTTTCCGTCTGCATCAATAACGCGGACTTCAGGAACGCGGATACGCTCATTTTTACGGATGTATTGTTTATTTCCGGAGGAACGTTTGTAGTAAGGCCGTTTGCCGCCAGAGGGAGGATAATTCGCCATTCAGTATTTTTTTGTAGTTTCTTGAGGAGGCCTGTGAGGCTCCATTTCGTTAAAATGCCTTGTTAAGGCTGGGATTCATATTGAGTGATTTAGTCTGCTTTTCAATATTAAATGCTAAAGCTTTCCCCGCAGGAGCAGCTGGACTTGGCATTAGGATTTGAGAATTTAAACCCACCACCCATCATTTTAGTATCAAAGTCTAGCTGAGTCCCTTTGAGGTAAAGGGCGCTTTTGGGGTCTATAATGACGGCAATGCCAGCTGTTTTGACTAAAATATCCCCTTTTTTAGGGCTTGAGGTAAATTTCATCTTATAGGTGAGTCCATTGCAGCCTCCTCCAGTAATCGCAACCCTCAAGAAGTTTCCTTCTTCTTCTCGCTTAAAGAGTTCCGTTACTTTTTTGCCTGCAATCTCTGTAAGGCAAATCAGCTGCTCATTGCCCACGCGGACACCTTCTGGGAGCGTATGTGTATCAGGTGAGTTCAATTTGAGAGCTATTTATTATTGTTGGCTTGCTTCAGCTTTTTTCGAGGGGAAGCAAAGCCCTTTTTCCCGTAATCCACAAAAAACCTTAAAAATTGCTGGCCTTGCTCTGTGCTTGGGCAATCCTCTTCTAAGGCTTGCTTTGCTAGCGTACGGATCGGGCCTTCGTGGTTAAATACCGTATGGAAGCACCGTTTCAAGTCAGTTATGACTTCTTTGGGGAAGGGGCGACGCTTCAGCCCTATAAGGTTAAGGCCAACTAGTCGGTTCCTTTCCGCGACCATGCTGAATCGGGGTATATCTTGAGAGACAACGGCTAAGCCACCTACCATGGCACCTTCTCCTACTCGGATAAATTGGTGGAATGCAGCACTCCCGCCCAAGTTGCAGTGATCTTCCACTGTAACATGACCTGCTAGTAATACATTATTAGCTATAGTGACGTAGTCACCGACTTGGCAGTCGTGTCCTACATGGGAGCCTCCCATTAAAAATGCGTGAGATCCTACCCGAGTTGTATCACCTTCCTCCATCGCACGGTGAATTGTAACAGCTTCTCTGAGTACTGTATGCTCTCCTACAAGGACTTGACTAGGCAGGCTAGTGTCAAAATCTCTCCTTTGTGGGTTCCCTCCAATGACAGCAAAACTATCCACTGATACATTGGCTTTTAAGGTCGTTCCTGATCGCAAGATGACGTGGCTAGCTAGGGTGCAGTTATCACCCACTTCTACGTTTTCTTCGATGAGGCAGTAAGCGCCTACCGACACATTGGTGCCCAGGCGAGCCTTAGGGTGTATAATTGCAGAGGGATCGATCATGATGCGTGGGCTCCAACTTCTCGCCAAAGCATCTCAATCCATTCAGAAGGGATGTCGCTGTGGATATTTGCTTGGCCTATTGTTTTGAGGGTAATGAAGCGTAAATTTCCGTGTTTGGCTTTCTTGTCTTGAGTCATGGCTGCAGTTAATGCGCTTACCTTTAGCGGAGCTCGTAGTTGGGTTGGTAGCTTATACTTTTCGAGCAGGATCTTCAGCGTGTGGAGTGCTTGCTCGTTTATATAGCCTAACAGTTCAGAGAGTCGCATGGCAAGGCATAGTCCGATACTCACTGCCTCTCCGTGGGTATATTTTCCGTAGCCAGCTACTTTTTCGAGGGCGTGAGCAAAAGTATGACCCAGGTTGAGTAGCGCTCGTCCGCCTTCTGTGGTTGTTTCAGTTTCATCTTGCATGACGATGTCTGCCTTAATGGTACAGCAGCGTCGGATGATTTCAGAAAGTGCGTGATGCTCTGGGTGTAAGGGGTCTTGCTCGCACAGTTGGGTGTATAGGTCTAGATCGGCCAGTAGGCCGTATTTAATTACTTCGGCCATCCCTGAGGAAAACTCTTTTTCAGGCAGTGTTTTTAGAAAAGCAGGACAGATAAAGACTGCTTTAGGATGGTAGAAGGCTCCCACAAGGTTCTTGCCTGCATCGAGGTTGATACCAGTTTTTCCCCCAACAGAACTATCTACCATGGCCAATAAGCTTGTAGGGATCTGATAGTAGCCGATTCCGCGCAAGTAAGTTGCAGCAGCAAATCCGCATAAATCGCCTACAACGCCTCCACCTAAGGCTACTAGAGCCGATTGTCGGTCTAGTTGAGCATGACTTAAAATAGTATAGAGATGCTCAAGCGTGCGTAGTGATTTGGAGCCTTCTCCAGGAGGGGCGATGAATTCATTTTTGAAAAAGTTATGAGGAGCCCAATTCAACTCAAGGGTTTCCTTAATGTATCGTTCGGTTACTAAGACCGCGTTGGAGTTTGGCTCGAGCTGCTTTTGTAGGAGGGGCCCAAGTGCACTGAGTCCTTCTTCGATAAAGTGGATTGGGTAGCTTTTGTCTTTCAGTTCTACACTGAGTGGGGGAAGTGTACTAAGCGTCTGCATTAAAAATGGCCTCTACATAGCTATCAACAGAGAAGGGTTGTAGATCTTCGGCAGCCTCACCCAGGCCTATGAAATAAATAGGGAGCTTAAGTTCTCGGTAGATCCCCACCAAGGCACCGCCACGGCTTGTCCCGTCGAGCTTAGAGATAATGAGCCCTGTCAGCCCAAATTCTTTATGAAATAAACGTGCTTGTTCAATGGAGTTGGAGCCAATGCTGCCGTCCAGAACGAGCCAGCGGTGGTGGGGTGCTCTTTCGTTTTGTTTTTTGAGTACCTTGCGGATCTTGCGGAGCTCTTCCATGAGGTTTGTCTTAGTATGGAGGCGCCCTGCTGTATCGAGGATTACCACATCGTGCTTGCGGCTTAAGGCGGACTGATACGTATCAAATGCAACCGAAGCTGCATCAGCTCCATGTTGGCTGCATACAATATCCAGTCCTAAGCGGCTTGCCCAAGTTTTTACTTGTTCGTTGGCTGCAGCTCGGAAAGTATCACAAGCACCCAAAAGAACACTTTTACTTTGTTCCTTAAAGAAATGACCAAGCTTGGCTGTTGTGGTTGTTTTCCCGGAGCCATTAATGCCAATTAGGCAAATAACCGTAGGTTCATTTTGTTCGAGTTCTAAAGCCCCTTGAGCGCCTTCTAAAACACGTTTAAGAACACTGCTGCCGATTTGAGCAGCTTCTTGACCTCTGAGTTCTTTATTTGCTTTGTAGGCGGTTTGGATTTCTTCGACGATTTCGGTCGTTGTCTCGACACCGAAGTCTGCGCCATAAAGGGCTTCCTCAATGGTTTCAATTGCCTGAGGGTCTAGCTTTTGATTGCCAAAAAGGTTCCCTAATGAGCCAAAGAGCTTGCGTGAGGTTTTCGCAAAGCCACTTTTAAATTTTTTGAGGAGGTTTAGCATAATACTACTCTTCTTGAGCAGAACGTAAGGGGCGGTCGAGTTGGGTTTTTACTTTATCTAAGATACCATTAATAAAGCGTTTAGAGTCCGGTGACGAGAATGTTTTACTTAGATCAATTGCTTCATTGATAGAAACGATAGGGGGAATGTCCTTGCGGAAGAGAAGTTCGTAGATAGCCAGGCGCAAAATCGCAAGATCAGTCTTAGCAATTCGGCTAAATGCCCAGTTTTGGGTGTGGGACTGGATTGCTTTGTCAATGGTTTCAAGTTCTTGAATGCAGCCAAATACGAGCTCTTCAGCAAAAGCATAGGTTTCTCGAGGCTGTTCTTGGTCCTCGAAGAAACGGCGCATGCTTTCTGTAAGTTCTTCTGGGTGATTGACTTCCCACATATAAAGGAACTGCATAGCTGCAATACGGTTGCTATGTCGTGGAGAAGGTGTGTTGGCTGGATCCGTTTCTGAAGTCATAATTTCAAACAAGCCGCCATTATCAATTTGGATTTTATGATTACAAGGCTAAAATGCACTCAAGAAAAGCATCCAAAGATGTTGACAAGACAGATCTCTAATGTCTTCTTTATTAACTCCTGAAGCAATTTAGCTTCTTGCGGACGATGCCCGATAGCTCAGCGGTAGAGCAGGTGACTGTTAATCACTTGGTCGCAGGTTCGAATCCTGCTCGGGCAGCCACCTTTTAACCCCACAGCATAAAGCTGTTTTAATGGTGCTGAGAGGGGGACTCGAACCCCCACATCCTTGCGGATACTAGAACCTGAATCTAGCGCGTCTACCAATTCCGCCATCCCAGCTGTTCTCGAGAGAAAATCTAGATGTACCTTTGGGGCTTGTTGCCTGTCAAGGGAGATAGTCTTGGATATCTGGGATAGATTTACAGCGCTGGCCTGTGGGCAGTCGCTCCAAGTAGGGGTCTGGGGCATTTTCTAGAACGAAAGACTCTGTAGGTAGGTCGTCTTCGTCCAGATCTAGGCTATCTAGAGGATCAAGATCATCAAAAAGGTGGGAAAGGCGCCGTGCCTCTGGGTAAAGAATTTGGGCCGGGTTATGTACGCAGCCTTTCTTCAATGTTTCGAACAAGCAAGGGGAGCATTCATGCTTTAAGAGCTTAAGGAATTCTTTAAAGCCCTTGGGCTGTGACTCGTTTTTAAAATTAAGAAGCACAACATCAGAAAAGTGCACACAGGCTTGGTACCAAGGGGCAAGCTCCGGTTGCTTGTGCGCCAAGTGGCAGTCCAGTAGGGTGATAGCGCGTGTGAGGGTCAAATCATGTTCTTTGAGCCAAGCAGCAAAGGCTTCTATTTGGTCAACAGGGTTTGTGGAGCCTTCATTAATAAAAAAGAGCGTATCCCAATTGTCTTCTAAATCAGGCGTGACTATTTTCCCCTCATCCATTTTCCAGGCTTGTACTTGAGCCTCAGTGAAGGTTTGTGAGTCCAGCTCTGTATCTGCCATCAGTACAAGCGGGTGCGTGCCCTCAGGCAGGCCGGTCTGTATTAAATCCTGTACGAGTGTTTTACGCCCGGAATTCGGGGTGCCTAAGATATAATAGATAGTTTGAGACATTTAAAAATTAAACGCTTGAGTTTGGGCAATATGGAGCATCCAGTGGTCGACAAGCACAAGAGCTGCCATAGATTCAACAATAGGAACTGCCCTAGGCAGTACACAAGGGTCATGACGGCCTTGAGCGGTGAGTTCTGCTTCTTGCCCTTCATGGTCGACGGTTTTTTGTTTTTGTAAAATGGTAGAGGTTGGTTTGAAGCCTACGCGGAAATAAATCTCATTGCCATTGCTAATTCCGCCTAAGACACCACCAGCGTGGTTGGTTTCTGTCTTAATTTGCCCCTCTTCTTGAATAAAGGGGTCATTATGCTCAGAGCCTTTGAGGCGCGTCCCAGAAAACCCGCTGCCAATTTCAAATCCTTTGGTCGCAGGGATACAAAGCATGGCTTTTGCTAGATCGGCTTCGAGTCGGTCAAAGACAGGAGCCCCAAGCCCAATAGGTGTGTTTTTAATACGGCAGACAATCGTGCCTCCTACAGAGTCGCCCTGGGTGCGTGCTTTTTCGATGCAGGCCGTCATTTGTGTGGCAGCGCTTTCATTTGGGCAGCGTATGGGTGTTCGTTCGATGGCTGTGGTGCTGGGGAATATATCTTCATCAATATCTGCAGTGATCTGATGCACTTGTTCCACGTAAGCACAGATTTCTATAGCAAAGGCATCTTTGAGTATTTTTTTAGCTACTGCACCTGCAGCAACACGGCCTACTGTTTCTCGAGCAGATGAACGCCCCCCTCCTTCTGGGTTGTAAATTCCGTATTTTTGGTGGTAGGTAAAGTCGGCATGAGAGGGGCGGTATTTGGTTTTTGTTTCTCTGTAGTCCTGGGATCGTGCGTCTTCATTCTTAACTATCATTGTGATCGGGGTTCCTAGCGTTTGCCCTTTGTAGAGGCCAGAGAGGATCTCTACCTGATCACTTTCTTGTCGCTGTGTCGTTAAGTTACTTTGGCCGGGTTGTCTTCTATTAAGTTCTGTCTGAACGTCTTGAGCGCTTAAGGAAAGCTGGGGAGGGCACCCATCAATGGTAACTCCAATACTGCCACCATGGCTTTCACCCCAGGTTGTAATCGTGAAGAGTTTTCCGAAAATATTAGCCATAAAATTTCCTTATTTGTTTTTTTAAGTGTTGCAGAAAAGGATTTAGCGGCTTAAAGCATGTACCTTTGAAACTCAAAATTCCTTTTTGCCGAAAGATTTTTAATCTTAAAACTTTACTTTTTTATTGAATAGTGGCGATATTTAACCCTCCTGTTAAACTCTTTTTTTAACGTACTCCAAAAACAAATACCCACCTTAGAATAAATCCATGTCAAGATTGAATCCTAAAGACCCCCAGTTCACAAAGCAATTTAGTCTCCGTTTCAGATTGCTGATGAGCTATCACGATTTGACGCTAAAAGATATAGCCCAGTATACAGATAATGCTATTTCCACTGTTGGTACGTGGAAGAATGGGCGTTTGCCAGGGTCTTACAGCACTATAGAGAAGTTAGCTACGCTTTTTAAGGTGGAACCTCTTTATCTTCTAGAGGGAAAGATGAGCCACCCACTTCCTGGAGGTGTTGCTGCGCCTGAGAGTCCTTTAGAGGCAATTAAGGAGCTTTCTGGTCAAGTCAAAGCCTCTGGTGAAGCTCCTGAGGGTGTTTCTTTTGATATTTCAACTCATTGGCAGGCTGATGAAGATGAGACACCTCCTGAGGGTCGTTCTCAGCAGCGCCAGTATATGGAAGTTTATTTCAAGCGCTATCTGGACCAAGTCGAGAATTCTCCTCAGGCTTTGGCTCAAACCTGGATTGAGCTTCAGCGTTTTTTCCCCTTGCGCATACAAGAGACCATGAGTCTCCAAAATATGCCTGTGGGCGCAGACGCTTGACAAAACAGCTTTTTTTCACGTGGGTAGTATTATGCTAAAGCGTAATTCTGCCCATTTTTTATTTCTGGCCCTTTTCGTGTTTGGGCTTTTTGGCGTAGTTACAGAGGCTGTAGCCAAGTCTGTTCACCTGTATCCGGTTAAGTCGAGATTCTTTTCTCGAAAACCAATGGTTAAGCCAGATGTGTTCCTAGAGGTGAGTCGTGCAGAGAACTATGTTGGCTATTATTTTATGACGGGGACAGGCCAAGCGCTTAAAGACCTTCCGTCAGGATGTCGGTTTCAGCTGGATTACATGCGCCCGGGGAAAGCTAAGATGCGTACCAAAAGCTTTCCTATTGGGGCAGTTGATTCCAAAAGAGTGTACCTCGGTTTAACAGGGAGAGATTGGCGCAACCCACGACAGAAGCCTGTGTACTGGCGTCTTAGGCTTATAGATCCTCAAGGAACTGTGCTAGCGGACCAGCAAAACATTAAAATCAAAACAGTCACTACAGAGCTCTATGAGCATGCAGATGCTTTTAAGCATATTAGTGAGTATTTTACCGGTAAGGAGAATACTTTTTACCGCACCGTTATTCGCAGTAATGCCGAAGAGCGAACTGGGTTTTACTTGATTCTAAAGTTGAATCAACCATTGGCACGCCTTCCAAAAGGGTCTCAGCTGGTGCTCCACTACATCACTTCTGCCTCTGCAGATACAAAGGAGCATGTATTTGCTTTGCCTGAAGATGGCGGTTCGGAGGTTTACTTAGGGCTCACAGGGCAAGATTGGGAGAAGGGGGCTAAGCTTATCTCCTGGGAGGCTGTTCTTAAGAATAGCATGGGGCAGGAGTTGCTTCGTGAGACAAGTTTCTTATTTAATCAGGTAGACCACTGAAAGTGGTCGGGGCGACAGGATTCGAACCTGCGACATCTGGCTCCCAAAGCCAGCGCTCTACCAGGCTGAGCTACACCCCGATAAAAAAGATTTCAACATAAGGACTTTTCTGGCCCTTTTTGTCAACAGCTTTCTCGTCTTGAATTCTTTAAAAAATCTTATAACGTTAAAGGTCTGATGGATACTATTGATATTGAGACAAAGCCCAGGTCTGTTTTTGCGGCCTTTTTACCCATGGCTATAGCGCTAGGTGCGTGCTTACTGAGTGTGGTTGCCCTCCTTATAACCGCAGGTGCCAAGCATAAACAAAGCCAGGCAGAGGTCCAATTACGGGTGGCCCAATCTCAGTTGGCAGCCTTTGAGAGCCGTCTGAGCAAAATAGAGGCCCAGTCTGATGATTTGACAGAAATGGATGATATGCTCATGCAGCAGATGAAGTCCATGGCAGATCAAGTGCAGGTAGCGGTTAATAATTTGGGCAAAGAGGTTATTTCCCAAGGTGAAATTCTCGAGAAAATGCAAAAGGCAGGGCCCTTGCTTAAGGTAGCGCGTCAATCTAAATCCACCCAGGGGCGCGCAGTAGAGTCTAGCCCAGGCACTTATACGATTCAATCGGGAGATACTCTGGGGCGGCTGGCTCAACTTTATGATGTGTCTTTGAGTGATCTTTTAAGTGCTAATCCAGAAATTAACCCTAGGCGCCTCCAGATTGGACAGCAGGTAGTTATTCCTACCCAGTAAGGTTCGAGCTAAGGGGGATAGTAGGGTAGGTATGTCATTGGACTCGCAGCAGCCAGCACACTGGGATGTTTTAGAGGAGCATTTACACGCGGATTGTGTTGTGTATCAGATCGTGCGCAGGCGTTATAGGCACTCTCGTGATGGACGAGAAGGTGATTTTTTTGTGATGCAAGGGCATGATTGGGTACAAGCGCTGCCCCTGACGGCTGATCAAGAGCTTGTGATGGTGCGCCAATACCGTTTTGGGAGCCAGAAGCTTTTATGGGAATTACCCGGTGGGTGCCTTGATCCACAGGAGCCTATTATTGAAGGGGCTTTGCGTGAGTTGTCTGAAGAAACTGGTTTTACAGGGAATAATGCTCAAGAAATTGGGATGTGTTACCCTAACCCTGCATTACAGTCCAACCGCTCTTACTTTGTACTCGTGCATGATTGCATACAGACTGAAGCCCTAAATTGGGATGAGCACGAAGAGCTAGAAGTTAAATGTTTCCCATTGGACACGGTTTTTTCAATGGTTGACTCTGGGGAGATTTGTCATGCAATTACCCTGAATGCACTCTTTGCTCTCAAGCGATTTTTAGAAAAATAACAAAGAGAAAAGCGTATGGGAAAGGACATAGATACTACGATTTTACTCCGTTTGCTCGAGAAAAGCCCTGGATATGTCTCAGGAAGTGCTTTAGCCAAAGAATTAGGGTGCTCTCGGGTAAATGTTTGGGCTCATCTAGAAAAACTGACTCAGGAAGGGTTTGAATTTCGTGCAGTACGCAATAGAGGTTATTGCCTGCTTAAAGAGCCTGACACGATTCATAAAAACCTACTAGAAGCCTATATACGCAGGAAGGGGGTAAGCTCAAAACTTCATTATTTGCCTGTGGTCGATAGCACTATGACTGAAGCAGAGCGAGAGCTTGCCGCAGGTTGTGAGGATGGCTTAGTGATTGTAGCCTCTAAGATGACCCAAGGTAGAGGCCGCCGGGGGCGTTCTTGGTTGGGTGAAGATTTAGGAAACTTAGCCCTCACCTTCGCGTTTCGTCCGGATATTTCCTTGGAGAAAATGCAAAAATTTACTTTGTGGATGGGGGTTTCTTTGTGTGAAGTCCTGAATAAAACCTATGGGTTACTTGTGCAGGTAAAATGGCCTAACGATTTACTATTCGAAGGTCGTAAGTGTGGAGGTGTTTTGGCTGAAGCGCGTATACAGGGCGATCGAACGCGAGACCTTGTTTTAGGCATCGGGGTTAATGTTAATAGCGCATTGAAGCAATGGCCTGAGGAACTTCAGGAAAAGGCAACATCCTTGGAAGTCGCAGCGGGAAAGCGCTTGAACATGAATGCTGTGGCTGCTGACCTCATTGCTGCAGTGCTCAATGCTTACAGATCTTTTTCAGAGGGGACCTATCTTCAAGATTTTGAAGAGGCGTGGTTGCGCTATGAGTGTTTGCATGGGGCTACGGTTCGGGCTCAGACAGAAAATGAGACTTTTGAGGGGCGAGTCGCAGGATTAAGCCCCCAGGGGGCGCTCATCTTGAGGCAAGGGTCTGGTAAGGAAATTTCATTAGAGGCGGCTGAGGTGAGTTTGACAGGCAATTATAAGGGACTTGCCAAGTAGATTAAGTTATTCTTAGTCAACTAATTAAGTTTTTAATCGATTCTGAGGTTGCACTTGTTGGCATAAGCGTATTGATTTTCCCTATATATAGGCAAACAGCTGTTTTTAAGGAAATCCTTGATGAGCCAAATGATACCCACAATCGAAGTTCAAAATTTGTGCAAGCAGTACGGCGCAACAAAGGCGATTGAGAATATTTCATTCTCAGTTATGCCTGGAGAAGTTGTAGGCTTTTTGGGGCCCAACGGAGCAGGTAAGAGTACAACCATGCGTATTCTGTGTGGATTGATGGCTGGCACTTCGGGCCGTGTTTCCATCTGTGGGGTTCCTGTAGCAACCCGAGCCCATGAAGCTAAGCGCCATATTGGCTATATGCCAGAGAATAACCCTCTGCCTAGAGATATGCGTGTGCTTGAATACTTGCGCTACCGAGCACGCCTGAAGGAGGTCCCTGGCAAGATTAGAAACAAGCGCGTAGATGAAGTGATGGACCTTTGTGACATCAACCGGAAAACACGCCATAAGCTAATTGGGAGTTTGTCTAAGGGCTATCGTCAGCGTGTAGGTATTGCTGATGCTATCTTAGCTGAGCCAGAGTTAGTCATTATGGATGAACCGACGATTGGCTTGGACCCGCATCAAATCCGTAGTATCCGTGCATTGATTGATTCTTTAAGAGGTAAGATGACTCTGTTGTTTTCAAGCCATATCTTGCCGGAAGTGGAGGCTTCATGTGATCGTGTCATTATTATTAATCAAGGCCGCATTGTTGCTGAGGGAACAACAGCATCCTTGCGTGAGATTTTCGGGCTTCATTCTACTTATACTTTATCTGTTAAGGCTCCGCGTTCAGCGTTTATGCTTGCTGTGGATGCTATAGACCCGCAAAAAATCATTCAGTCTGAGTCTATGGATGCAGATGGGTTTTTACGGTTTACTATACGTACAGGCCTTGCAGAGAGCTTTGGCGAGGCTATGAGTGAAGCTATCCGTCAGCACCCTGAATGGTGCTTGCGTGAGCTATCCCTTAAGCAGCCAAATCTAGAAGATATTTTTGTTGCAGCCACTGCGCGGAGTTGGGAGCAAACTTTAGAAAATTCAGAGAATTTAAATAAAGAAAACGATGAGGCATTTTCTCAGCTTATTCATTCATGAAATTAGGATGCTTTTGGTAGCACCAGCTACCTATGTGGCAGCAGTGCTTTTTTTACTGCTGATGGGTTTCTTGTATTTATTTCTCTTGGAGGATTTTAGTCGAGTCCCTCAGGATAGTTTGCCCTCCACGGCTTTTTTTAGCGTGTTCTGGTTGCCTGTCTTCTTTATGGTGCCCTTGCTCACCATGAAAAGTATCGCTGAGGAGCGTAACTCAGGAACCCTAGAGACTCTAATGACCACTTCGGCTAGCCCTTTCGAGGTTGTTTTGAGCAAGTTTCTAGGCGCTTATTGTTTTTATTGCTTTTTGTGGGGTGTTACGATCAGTTTCCCACTTATTGTCCATGCGACACTTCCTGCGAGCTCTATCGATCCACGCCTGCTAGATATGGCATCGTGGACAGGAGGGTATCTATTCGTTGCGCTTAGTGGTGTGCTTTATATCGCTTTGGGGATTTTCTGCAGCAGCTTAACGCGTAGTCAGCTCGTGGCGGGCATGTTGAGTTTCAGTCTCTTGTTTATGATTATTATTGGTGGGCGCTTGCTAGCAGAATTGCCTTTACTCGAGATTTCTTCATTTCAGTTCCTTAATGAGCCTATTAAGACATTACAGGTCTTCAGTCAGCTTGAAGACTTTAGTCGAGGTATTATCGATAGTAGGCCTTTTTTCCTTTATATCAGCAGTGGGTTCTTGTTTCTGGGGCTTACTTCTCTGTGGGTTGAAGCTAAAGCATGAGTGCTATGTCAAAATTTGAAGATTTTCGCTCTTTACGTTGGTTCCGTTTATCAAACAGGCTGGTTCAGGTTTGCTTGAGTTTAGTGTTGTTTGGGGCGTTGAATTATCTAGCGACGCATTATTTTTGGCGGCAGGATATCACAGAGAGCCGTCAATACTCTCTTAGTCCCGAAAGTTTAGCCCATTTGCGTCAGATCGAAGATCCGGTAAACATTATTGTTACCGTTTCTCCAGATGAAAAAAATGAAGACCTAAAGAAGGTCTATGAGGACCTTAAGTCTTTGCTCAGAGAATATGAGTACGCACTCAATGGTCAGGGCGAGGTCAAAGTAAAAGTCGAGTTTGTTAATCTGTTTCAGCAGCGCAAACGTGCTGAGGAGCTAGCTGCGCAATATAATATCCAGCGGGAGAATGTTATTGTTGTTGCTTGTGCGGATCGGCACCGTGAGATTTTGGGCACAGATCTTTATGAAGGCACCCCAGAGACGGGTATGCTGTTTAAGGGAGAGCAGGCCTTTACCTCAGCGATTGTAGATGTGTGCAGTAAGCAGCGGCAAAAAATCTATTTCATCCAGGGCCATGGGGAGATGAGCCCAGATGATGTGAACCCATTGAAAGGGATCTCTCAGGCAGCTCAATTACTGCAGCAGTACAATATTGAGCTTTCTTCTATAAATCTTTCTCACATTAATGAAGTTCCTGAAGATGCAGACTTGCTTTTGCTTGTGGGCCCTCAGGTGCCTTTGTTGTCGCATGAAGAAGAAAAGCTGAGGCGCTATTTAGATAAACGCAGTGGCCGTATGGCTGTTTTTCTAACTCCCACAAAAGATCATGGCCTAGAAGATCTTTTTTATGATTGGGGTATTTTGGCAGAGGATAGAATCCTGATTGATACAGGAAAAGACTTTCAATCTTCAAGTGGTGATTTTCTGATCCGTCGTTTCGCAGAGCACCCGGTTACTCAAATGTTGATTGACTACCAGGTGGGTATTCTGACAGGTCTTTGTAGGCCTGTAATTCTGGATACAGGCGCGACTCCTGATGAGCGGCGCACAACTATGTTATTGATGGGTAGCTCCGAAGGGAGTTGGGCAAAATATTCCTACCAAAATACGGATGATTTGTTGTTTAACCCAAGATATGACGTTCCAGGCCCTGTAGGGCTAGGGGCGGTTTCTGAGATCCGAGTGGGGTCAGAGCTTGGGCTTAATATCCCCGGAGGGCGCCTTATTGTCTTTGGAAATGCTGATTTTATTGCAAACCACCGCTTTGATACCTTAGGGAACAAAATGCTCTTTTTAAACACCATTAATTGGAGTTTAGGGCGTAGTAATATGCTTAATATTCCACCCCGTAAGGTAGAGAACTTTCAAATAATTTTAAGCCAGCAGGAGATCTTGAATCTAGGAGGTCGTTTATTTTTGGTCCCGCTTTCATTTGCGTTTTTAGGCTTTGGGGTAGCTATTGTTCGGCGGCGTTCTTAATTTAATGGATTACGTTTATGCGAGTTAAACTTACTATCATTCTTTTTGTCCTTAATGCATTGGCATTTACAGCAATTTATACCTTGGAGAAAAAGGAAGCTTTGCGTGGATATGCAGATCAGCAAGCTACGACAGTCCTGGGTATAGAAATCCCTAGTATAGAGAGGCTACAGATCGCAGGGGCAGCTTTGCCCCAAGAGCGTGTCCTGGAGCGTCGGGGGAGCAGTTGGCTAATCACAAGCCCAATCGAGTGGGATGCCAATTACTTTGCGGTGCAGCATATTTTGTCGCAACTTCAGTTTATCGAAAATGAGGTTAGCTTTTCTGTGGAAGATGTACGTCGTGCGGGTCAGACGCTAGCGGACTATGGCCTTGAGGAGCCTGAGCTTACGTTAACACTTACGAGTGGAGATAAGCGTGCAGAGTTTGCTATTGGCCAACCTACTGAAATTGGGCAACGCATTTATATTTTGAGCCCTGATAAGGAGCAGATCTTAGTCGTGAACCGCAGCTTGCTAGAAAGCATATCTGTAGACTTGGAGGATTTACGCAGCCAAGATATATTTGATATTCCTTTGTTTGAGGTGAGTGGGCTGACGATTAAGTCAGAAGCACAAAACCTTACCATTATGTTGGCTCAAGAGCATAATACATGGAAATTTGAGGCGCCATTGCAGGCCCCAGCTAATGATCAGTTAGTAGAAAGCGCGCTTAATGAACTATTTGCTGTTCGTGTGCAGCGATTCATCAACCCTCATGATAAAAAGAAAGTGAATATGGGTTTTGAAAAGCCCCTCATGAAAGTTGCTTTACGAGGTAATAACCGTGGTCAGACTTTAATCATAGGGAGCGGTGTTGAGGAAGACCTTGAGCAACCTTTGCATTACTATGCTCAGCTGGAGGGACATTCAGCCGTTTTTGTTGTTAATGCAGAACCATTTCAATCTCTAGAGGAAGTGCCTAATTTATTACGAGAAAGGCAGTTCTTCTCCTTTAGTTCTGAAGATATTACGGCGTTAGATATATCACGTACTGACAAGACAATTACTCTTCAGAAATTGGAAACAGGATCTTGGCAGGTTCTTGAAAAAGAAGCTTCCGGCGCTGTGGTCACTTATCCTGCTGATCAAGGGGTTATGGATGAATTGTTAGAAGAACTTAAGAGTCTTGAAGCCCTTCATTTCGCAGATGATGCTCCCTCTGAGTCCAAAAAAGAACAATTTGGCCTTGTGGCGCCTCAGCGTACGGTCCAATTGCGTGGTGCGAAATCAGCAACACTATTTATAGGAGGTCTCAATACTGAAACTGGTTTGCTTTATGCGCTGACGAAAGATGCTCCTTTTGTCTATGAGGTGAGCCCTCGGATTTTACAATTACTGCAAGTGGTGCCTCGAGCCTATAGGACACGTGTGCTCGAGGAACAGCCTGAATCTGCTATCATACAGTCTGTAAAGGTATTAAGGCATAATACAGGAGAAGTTCTTTTAGAAAAATCTCTAAAAGATGACACTCAGAGTTGGTCAGATCTTTTAAAAGCATTTCCAGAGAAAGAACATAAGGCTATGCTGACTCTTTTAGATTATGTGCGCCGCTTTGAGGTTCATGAATATTTATCTGATCATTATAGTGAAAACTTTGACCTTGATTCACAGACGCAAGTGCCTTGGATGTTTGAGTTAGAGGCAACCGTTCTATTGCCAGGGTCTCAAGACTCTAGCACTAAAACAGTTCACTTCTTCCTTACAGAACGCCTAGGAGGAACTTTGCAGGTCGGGGGGTCTTCTAGCCATGATCGCATCTTTAGCCTTAAGCAACCTTTGGTTGATGCTCTATTTGATTTGCTTTTTGAGCAAGATATAACTCCGGTGGATGCGTTACCTGAGCCTGAAAATGAAGCATAAGGAATAAGTGAATTCGTCATGCTGAGGCTATTTAACAGACCCGTATTAAGGCTTTTTGTTAGCCAAGTATTGCGCGTCTTGTTGGTGTTTGCCCTTTTCCTTCAGTGTGCCTATTTAGGGCTCAGGACTTACCATAACCGTTTTATTGTACCTGTAGCGCTTATTCATAAGATTAATAGTAAATTAATTCCTTATGGGCTGCGCTTTCAGGTAAAAGAAGCCACGCTTGATTTGCGTGGAGGGGTGTTGTCTTTGGAGTCACCTTCATTGAGTTTGGCTAACTCTAAAGAGCTTTTAATGGAAGCAGGCCAGATTGATATTGATTTAAGCCTAGGGCATCTCCTTATGGGGCGGATGGGAATCCATGGCGTTGGGGTTGAAAATGCATCTTTATATTGTCCTGCACTCTATTCGCCCTCGGGCCAAAGAGAGTTGTTAATAGGAAAGGTGAGCGGTCATTGTCGAGGAGATCATCATGAGTGGAGAATGGATCCGGTAATGGCTCGTATTGGGAACTTAAGCTTGATCATGCAGGGGGAGGGAAAATTGTTTTCTTGGAAGAAGAAAATGAAGGGCCAGGACCGTGTGACCAGTATACATAAAGGGTATAAGCAATTTTGTGATCAGGTTTTTAAGTTAGCTGCTTTTGCTAAGGTAGCGACTAACTCCATAATGGAAATTGACTTTGGGAATACGCCTGATGGTTCTATGCGTATAGACTTTAAAATAGGATGCAATCACTATGGCATCCCTGATGAAGTCCAATTAAGTAAGTTTTGGTCTAAGGGAAGTGTCGTTTTTGACGATACATGGGTTCTGGAAAAGCCTTTGTTGTGTCATGCTCAGTCGGTAGAACGATCGGGGCTTTTCCGTGCCGGGCCTTCATGGTTTGTCTTAAGCTTTGGGCCAGAGGCGGCTCCAGAAAATGCAATAGGCTATTTGACTGAAGTAGAGGCTTATGGTTCAACCTGGGGGAATCTTTATTCTGAGCTTACGCTTTCTGAACTCCCTAAACTAGATGGCTTGCTTAGAGTTTCGCAGGAATCTAAGTGGATAGACTTTAAAGGAAAAATCGATCTTGAAGACGAGTCTGCTCAGGGGACCTTGCGGGGGACTTATCGCCCCGAAGACCTTTATGGGCAGATAGCCTTGTTGCAAAAATGGGGCTTTCTTGAGCGGAGTCGATTTGAAGATACCTGCCGCTGGGAGGCTAATTTTGCTCTAGGGCCAAAATGGACTTTCGAGAGTATGGACTTAGTCTTGCGCACTGGGGCTGCTAGTATCTTGGGTATTGAGTTGAATGCCACCAACGTTCAAGTAAAGGCAACTCCAGAAAAATTAGATATTCAGCAGGCCTTATTATGGACGCCTCGCTATACTGTTGGGGGGAGTTATGAGCATGATTGGGAAACTAAAGATTATCGCTTCCTGTTAAAAGGCTCTATCGATCCAACAGTTCTGAGTCCTCTCTTGCCACAGTGGTGGGATGATTTATGGAGTGAATTTACTTTTGGGGAGGTTCTTCCTGGTGCTAATATTGATATTCAAGGACGTTGGGGTGACCCTCAAAAACGATTTGTTTTAGGGAAGGCGCACGGGCAGGACTTTGTTTTTAGAGGTGTTCCTATTGCTCAATGCAGGCTTAATCTTTATGCGGTTCCTTTATATTTGAGTATACATGATCTTTATTTAAGTAACTCTGGAGGGACTGTTCAAGGGGACCTAGAATGGCTCTATAAAAAACAAGATAGTTTTGCCTATGCAGTTACGTTTGATGCTCAGGGGGCGTTTCGATTGCAAGAGATTAATCAATTATTGGGAGGTGGGCTTGCTCAAACAGTAGAGCCTTTTGAATGCTCTACAGCGCCTTATATTATTGCGAAGGGATATTTCTTTGGAGGAGGGAGCCCTTACTCCGGCCAAACCTTTGCGACGGTAGAAGGGGATATTGCGCAGCCTTTTGCTTACTATAATATTCCTTTGGAGTCTTTGCGTTTTAAAGCGGTCCACACGCCACAAGAGACTCAGCTTAGCAAGCTTGAGGGCGTGTTTTCTGGGGGAGACCTTCAGGGGACCATGCATGTTAAGCACCAGAAGGACAATTCAGCATTAACTTTCGATTTCAATATTAATGGTGCAAGCTACGCCAAGGCTACAGCATCATTAAGTGATGTAGCTGCTTTTAAAAATGTAGGTGGCCAGCCATCAGACAAGCTGAAAAAAGCCAAAAAGAAGCAAGATGCCGGAGAGGGTCTTTTAGATATCTCTTTAAAGGGCAGTGGTCAAATGGGAGCGCTCGAAAACTTTGAGGGTGTGGGCAGTTTTCACCTTTATGAGGCGTCTTTGGGGAAGATTCGTCTGTTTGGCTTGTTGTCTCACTTGTTGGAGGTGCCTCTTTTTGGGATAGGTTCTTTTGCTCTGAATGAATTAGAAAGTGAATTTGAGTTTGAGAAAGGAGTCTTAAGTATGCCTCATTTAAAAGTATGGGGTCCGACCGCTAAGATGGAGGGATCTGGCTATTACGATTTGCTCACCGATGGCGTGAATTTTGAAATTAACTTCTATCTACTGGATCAGCTCAAAATACCTTTTGTTTCTCAGGCACTTCATTTAATTAAACCTGTTACTAATGTATTACAGGCCAGTCTTTCGGGAACCCTAGAAGAGCCTGTTTGGGTTCCTGTTATCAATCCTTTTAATGTTTTTAAGCCTCGGGTACCAAAAGGGCCTCAAAAGGCATTGCATAGCAGGCTTGCTTTGCCTTAGACTATTCTCAATAACCGTTTTTTTTGATAATTCAAATTTAGTAAAATCGTGGATACGGACGAAGTAAAGAAAATCATTGAGATCATGAAGGAATCAGATCTCACTCAATTTGAAATCGAGCGTGAAGGCTTAAAGCTGAGCATTCATCGTGCAGCCCCTGGGCAAGCGCCTGTTTTTGCTACAGCTCCTGTGGCAAGCCCAGCGGCTCCTGCAGAAAGTGCGGCACCCGCAGCGCCTGCGGAAGATGTTGAGGTTATCAAATCACCTATCGTGGGTACATTTTATCGGGCTCCAACGCCTGAGAGCCCTTCTTTTGTAGATGTAGGGGCTGAGGTGAATGAAGAGTCTACTGTTTGCATCATTGAGGCTATGAAGGTGATGAATGAGATCCAGGCAGACGTGAAAGGCGTTATAACGCGTATTCTTGTCGAAAATGGGCATGCCGTAGAATACGGACAGCCTCTTTTTGAAGTTAAAAAGAGCTAGAAACTTATGTTACAGAAAGTTCTTGTTGCGAATCGTGGGGAGATTGCCCTGCGCATTATCCGTGCTTGTCAGGAGCTTGGAATCAAAACCGTAGCGGTTTATTCTGAGGCCGATGCGCATTCTTTGCCTGCACAATTTGCGGATGAGGCTATCTGTATTGGGCCTGCGCCGAGTGCTCAAAGCTATTTACGCCCAGAGCGAATCTTGAGTGCTGCAGAACTTACTGATGTAGATGGCATCCACCCTGGTTTTGGTTATTTGTCGGAGCGTGCAGATTTTGCAGAGCAGTGTGAGCGCTGTAATATCAAGTTTATCGGCCCTTCTTCGAAAACCATTGGTATGATGGGCGATAAGGCTCAAGCGCGTGAGGTCGCCAAAAAAGCGGGCGTACCCATTACCCCGGGGAGTGATGGGCCTGTGCGTAATGCTAAAGATGCTTTGGCAACCGCCCAAAAGATTGGATTTCCGGTGATTATTAAGGCTGTTGCCGGAGGCGGAGGCAAGGGGATGCGCTTGGCTCATAATGCAGCAGCCTTTGTCAAAGAACTTGATATGGCTCAAGGTGAGGCAGAGAAAGTCTTTGGTAATGGAGATGTTTATCTAGAGAAATTCATTGAGGAACCCCGCCATATTGAATTCCAGATTCTTGCAGATGAGCGTGGTAATGTAGTGCACCTTGGGGAGCGCGACTGTTCAGTGCAACGTCGTTATCAGAAGCTAATAGAGGAGGCACCTTCTCCGTTCCTGACCCCTAAGTTGCGTAAGAAAATGGGGGATGCGGCAGTCCGTTTGGCTAAAGCCTGTAATTACATGAATGCGGGAACTGTAGAGTTCTTGGTGGATAAGGATAGTAATTTCTATTTCATGGAGATGAATACCCGCATTCAAGTGGAGCATGGGGTTACTGAGGAGGCAACGGGGTATGATTTGATTAAGCAGCAGATTCAGATTGCTAGTGGAGAGCCTTTAGCCTTTAAGCAATCAGACATTAAGCTTTATCGCCATGCGATTGAGTGCCGTATTAATGCTGAGGATGCTGCAAATAACTTTAGACCCTCACCAGGGGAGATTACTTTTTATAGTCAGCCGGGTGGTCATGGAGTGCGTGTGGATACTCATGTGTACCAGGGGTACACCATATCTCCTCATTACGATAGCATGATTGGTAAGCTCATGACTTTTGGGGATACTCGAGAAATCGCTTTAGACCGAATGAATCGGGCATTGCGCGAGTATTTAATACATGGGATTGCCACATCCATTCCTTTCTGTCAGGCTATCGTTAATGACCCTACTTTTCGCGAAGGTAAACAGGTAACAACAAAGTACTTGGATGCTTTTGTAGATCGAACCCCTAAAGACTTATTTACTAAAAAGAAACCTTAATAAAACGAGCGCCATGGAAGATACTAAAGCAAAGACGCAAGAAGTTCCTATGATTTCTCAAGCCCAAGAATCCTTGGGGGAAATCCGCATCAATCATTCCGTTGTAGCCAGCATTGTTCGCCTTGCTGCCCTTGAAGTTGAAGGTGTTTATTCTGTAGGAGGAGGCTTTGTCGATGGCATTGCCGAGATCTTCTCAAAGAAAGAGTCAGACCGTGGTGTACGTGTTCGTGAAGATGAAGTAGGCGACTACCTGATTGAACTAAGAGTCGTGCTTACCTTCGGGACAGAGCTTGCTAAAGCGGCTATCTTGATTCAAGAGAATGTGAGCCGTCAGGTATTGCACATGACCATGAAACAAGTGGCTAATGTGGATGTTATCATTGATGGCATCAAGGCCCCGCAGTCTGCAGCTTCTGCTCAAGAAGATGAAGAGTGGGATGACCCTCTTAAGGACTAAATTATGCCTCAGGACTGGGAAGCTTGCATTTATAGTCTCTTTGACCAGGCAAACAACCTTTATGGTTGGTGTGCTTTGTTGGCGCTGATCATTATTCAGTATACGCGAATCCTTTTTATGAAGCATTCGCGTACGTTGCAGGTGCTTAAAAATGATGTAGGTGTAGTATCTGTATCACGCAGTGCTTTTAATGATCTCATCTATGGGGTTTGCTCTCAGGTAAAGATGGCCGGGCACCCCTCGATTCGTTTGCGTGCTAGACGTGGCAAAGTCTATTTGCGTGTTAAATTGAGGCTTTATACCGATCAATCGCTTAGTGATATTTCGGTCTATTTGCAGGATCAAATCACACAGGCGCTTAAGGATAATCTTGGTGTGGAACGAATAGGAGCTATAGATGTGTGCGTGACAAGCTTTAGGAAAGGGAAGCGTCCAGTAGCGTCTAAAGACCTGGAAACAGCTTCAGGACAAGAGGAATTATAGCAATTTCTTTTAGGGAATAAAATAGGGAGTTTTAATTAATATGGTTTTGGAAATACGACTTTATGGAGATCCTGTTTTGCGTGAGCAAGGCAAGCCCGTTACTGAGTTTGATGATAAGCTTGCAAAGCTTGTCGAGGATATTAAGGAGACAATAACAACGGAAGATGCTGCTGCCTTAGCTGCCCAACAGATAGGAGAAGCAATAATGCTTACGGTTATTGATTTTAGCTATATGCTAGAGCGTAACTATCCTATTGATTTTGACTATAAGTATGATGGCAAGGAGGTTCCTTTAGGGCTCTTAATGCCACTAACAGTGATTAACCCCAAAATAGAATATTCTTCTGAAGAGACAGATCTTATGGAAGAGGGTTGTATGTCTTTTCCTTTGGGGGTGCGTCCTTCAGTAAGGCGCTCAAAAGAAGTAGAAATTTCTTTCCAGGATGTACAGGGTGGGCAGCATAGGCTCTGGTGTAATGGTATTTTGGCCCGTTGTGTTCAGCACGAGATTGACCACCTAAATGGTATTTTATTTATCGATCATGCTAGCACTCAAGATTTGAGGCGATTTGAGTCAAAGCTAAAGAAAATTAAGCGTCACACCCGTGACTTAATGAAACAACGAGCAAAGGGTAAGAAGTAATGGATTGGGTGCGTAGACCTTCTTTTACCCTTTTTGAGCTGAATGAGCGTGAGTACTCTTGGCGCGGATTGTTTCTGTTAGCCTATGTATATCTAGGCTCTTTATTATTTGCCGCTGTGGTAGCCCCTTGGGTGTATTTTATGGTTCAGTCATGGGCTCAGGCCTATCCGAATGAACTTAATACCTATCTTTCTGGAAAAGCTTTTGATGATTATTTTGATCGTCTGCGTTACGTGCCGATTCTTTTAGGGCTTCCTTGGATCTTGCGCGTCTGTCGTTTGTGGTCATTGCAAGCATTGGTCGTTGATGTTGATGAAGATGCCTTTGCCAGATTTATAAAGATGTTTATGGGAGGGCTTTTACTCGTTGGAGGGATTGCTTTAGTTCAGATCAAGCTGCTACCTGTTGCGATTAAGGCAGATGTTAGCTTGTTAAAGATTGTAAGTTTTTCTTTAGTCGGAGCTCTTTTGGTTGCTCTTATTGAAGAGATTGTGTTTCGAGGTCTTATTGTTCGCCTTTTTTATACAGCTTTGAATCCATTTCCTGCCGTTGTTTGGAGTGCTCTGTTTTTTGCTTATGTCCATTTCAAGATGCCTTCTGCAGTTTGGCATAGTACGGATAAGATCGTAACCTGGAAAAGTGGTTTCTTTGTGGGGTTTTGGACGCTTATTGGCATTACCCAGGACTTTCAGTGGCTTGCCTTCACTAATTTGTTTTTGTTGGGCTGTCTTCTGGCCTTTTTATTTTTGAGGACTCGTTCTTTGCTTCCTTGCATTGGCTTCCATGCAGGCATTGTTTGGGTGATGCTGGTGTATAAAAAACTGTTTTTTGTTCCAGAGTCTTTTTTGTGGGGTGGGTCTAAGCTTATTGATGGGCTTTTGACACTAGGCTTATTGTTATTGCTCAATCTCTATTTAGTTTGCAGAAGCAGATACCATGTCCCCCGTTCTTCCTCCCCTCGTAAAATCGTTTAAAAAAGGGACTCAGGCAGTTCTTGATGTATTGTTCCCTCGGAACTGCTTGGCTTGTAATGGATTAGTTTCCGAAGGGCTGTACCGGTATTTATGCCCAACTTGCGCCCGCAGGATTGAAATAATTCAGCCCCCTTGTTGTGAAAGTTGTGGTATTAATTTTGAGGGCGATGTCCAAGGTACGCGTTTATGTCCACATTGCTACGAGTTGACCCCGGCATTTAGCTGTGGGCGTACAGGTTTTCGGCTCTCTGGTGTAGGGCGACAGCTAATTCATACCCTTAAATATAAGCAAGGATCTTATTTATTGCCTGATATTCAACGACTTGTGTGCACCCCTCTGGGCTATCTGGAGTTTTTGGAGGGTGCAATATTGGTGCCAGTGCCCTTACATCCACGCAAAGAACGTGAACGCGGTTTTAATCAGAGTCAGTTAATTGCTGAGTGGATAGGGCGTTCTTGTCAGGGTGTTTCTATAAGTAATTGTCTATCAAGAAAAAGGGATACACCCAGTCAAACGAAATTAAGTCGTCAGAAGCGACAAGCTAATGTGCGAGGTGCATTCATGCTCAAAAAGGGGGCATCTATTGATACTAAAAGTCGATATGTTGTTGTAGATGATGTATTTACGACAGGAGCTACCTTGAATGAATGCTGTAAGGTTTTGCGTTCTCAGGGGGCTTTACGGGTTGATGTTCTCACTTTAGGGCATGGATAGGCTTGCATTTTGAGAAAAATCATTCACATTCTAGGGTATGTCTATTTTCAGTAAGCCTAAGTATTCTACCGTCACGGTTAAGAAGAAAGACATCCCGAAGGACATTTGGACAAAATGTCCGAAAAGTGGGGAAATTATTTATAATAAAGAGCTCGAAGAAAACCTGATGGTAGTACCGGGAAGTGGATATCACTTTCCGATGAATGCTCAGCGCCGTATCGATTTGTTACTCGATAAGGGTTCTTTTGAGGAACATGATAGCCACCTACGTTCTGTAGACCCTTTAAAATTCAGGGGGCTTTCTTCCTACCCTGAGAAATTAGAGCAGTACCAAAAGAAAACAGGTATGCCTGATTCTGTAGTGAGTGGGATAGGTACTTTAGAAGACATCCCTGTTAGTCTAGCAGTGATGGACTTTCGCTTTTTGGGTGCGAGTATGGGTTCTGTTTCTGGTGAGAAGATCACACGTGCGATTGAGCGTGGGCTCGAGAAAAAATGCCCTATAGTGATTGTTTCTTCCTCTGGGGGCGCACGGATGTATGAAGGTATTTTGAGCTTGATGCAGATGGCTAAGACCAGTGCGGCACTATCACGCCTTCAAAAAGCTGGGTTGCCTTATATCTCTGTACTCACAAACCCAACCATGGCTGGTGTTATGGCGAGCTTTGCTTCTTTAGGAGATGTTATTTTGGCCGAGCCGGGAGCGATGATTGGTTTCGCTGGGGCTCGTGTGATTAAAGAAGCTACTAACCAGGCCTTACCTAAAGGGTTTCAGACAGCTGAGTTCTTGTACGAGCATGGTCTAGTGGATCAGATTGTCCATCGCCACGAACTTAAGGGACGTATCGCTTCTTTATTAAGGGTGTTGCACCACAGGAGGTAGTCCTTCTTGAGTACGTTTGACTGGCTCTATCGTTTAAGGAACAGAGGGTCTAAATTAGGCCTAGAACGGATGCAGGCTTTTGCCGAAGTATTGGGCAACCCTCAATATCACTATCCAACGGTCCATGTTGCTGGCAGTAATGGAAAAGGGTCTGTCTGTGCAATGCTCGAAGGGATATTGGGGCAGTCTGGATATAAGACGGGGCTTTTTACTTCACCGCACTTAGTTCATCTGGGTGAGCGTGTTCAGGTCAATCGCCAGGAATTACCAACTCAAGAGCTTGAGGCGTATATAAATGAGTTGAAGGCAGTCGCAGATCAAGTGGGGGATTTCGGTTCAGATGACTATCCTACATTTTTTGAATTTATGACAGCAATGGCTTTCGAGCACTTTAAGCGCAGTGCCGTAGATGTCGCCATTATTGAGACAGGCTTAGGGGGGCGTTTAGATTCTACAAATATTCAAAAGCCTAGCTTGACTGTCATTACGTCTATTTCATTAGAGCACACGGATTTATTAGGGAAGACTTTGACCGCTATTGCCCAAGAAAAAGCAGGCATTATTAAGCCCTCTGTGCCTGTTGTTTTAGGCCTGCTCCCGCAGGAGGCTGAAATTGAGATCCGCCGGTGTGCTCAAGAAAAGGGCGCCCCTGTGTTTTCAGTGCGTGAAGTTTTTGGTGAGTGTATTGAACAATACCCTGAGACTAACCTGTTTGGAGAATGTCAGCGTATCAATGCAGCCATAGCTACACTCGCATGTCGTGTTTTGGGGGAGAAGTTCCTTGTTCAGCAAGCAGCCATGGAGAGTGCCTTGCAGGCAGTCTATTGGCCAGGGCGTTGGCAGCAGTTACCTTTAGGTGAAGGCAAACAGCTTATTTTGGATGCTACTCATAATGCAGAGGCTGCTGCAATGCTGCGCAAGAATTTAGAATCTTTGGAGAAGCCTATTACGGCAATTGTTGGGATTTTGGGAGAAGAACGCGCTCCTGCAGTGATGGAGGTACTAAGTGAATTTGCGCAAGCCATCATTTTGGTGAAACCTGATCAGCCCCGGGCGCTATCGACTGCCGTTCTTGAAGATTTTATTCCAGCAAGTTTTCAGGGGAAGGTGCAGCATGCACTCCTTAGTGACGTTTTCCCAGGCGAGGGCGTTTGTACTTATGGGCAACCAGAAGAGACCTTGTTACTTACAGGATCTATCTACCTGATCGGAGAAGCTCTGGCACTACTAGCACCAGAAGCCGAAGGCAGTATCCACTTTCAGGACAAGCTTTAAGTAGTCGTCTTCTTGGCAAAGTGCTCTGTCAGTGCTTCACAGATTCCATCCAAAGAGTGTGTTTTTGCCTCAATACCAGCAGGAAGGCCTGCTTGGGTCATCGCTTCTGTTGTGATAGGGCCGATACTAACAGCGACAGGCTGTGTTGCATTAGGCTTTAGCTGAAGGGAGGCTGCTTGATCGCGGAAAGAGCTTACCCCTGATGCACTTGTGAAGAGTATCGCGTCAGCCCCTGCTTCTCGAAACTGACCTGCTACGGGATTTGTGGAAAGGTCTGTCTTTTCGGTTTTGTAGACTTGTAGGGTGTCTACAATCGCGCGGCCTTCGCCTTCAAGCTCTACAACGAGGTCAGGGCGGTTGAGGTTACCCGTGACTACCAAGACTTTTTCATTATCTAGAGATTCTGTCTTGATCATAGCTTCAGCCAGCTTGTCAGCCAGAGCTTCTTCAGGCATAATATCAACCTCTAGGTAATAAGCTTTGAGGGCCTCTGCAGTCCCTTCGCCGATGCAAGCAATGCGCATAGGGCCAAGGCAGCGAATGTCAGAGAAGCGACGGAAGAAAGCTTCAAAAAAGTAACGCACTCCATTGCGGCTAGTGAAGGCTATCCAGCCATAGGATGCAATCTCTGCCCAAATATCATCAAGTGTTGCAGGGTCATGGTGAGCGCTGATTTGAATCAAGGGCAAAGCGATAACTTCAGCGCCTAGGTCTTCTAGTTGCGAGCGCAAGGGCTCGACCTGATCTAGGCTACGGGTGATGACGATGCGTCGGTTTTTAAGTGGTTCCTTCATAGTGTGTTTATAATTGTGTTAACTTCTGCTTCGATAGCGGTTTCGTCTTGTCCGGTCATGGAGAAGCTATGTGTCCCAAAAGATTCGTGGAAGAGCATGAGGGTGTCTTGCTCTCTATAGGCGCCAAAAGCGGTATGGCAACCGCAGCCAAGTCCTTTAAGAAAGGCGCGCTCTGTCGTGACGGCACAGAAAGTGTCGGGATCAAGGTAGGGTGCCCATTTTGCTGCGTCTTCGGTGCGACATTCTAGTGCGATGGCACCTTGGCCTGCTGCAGGAATAAAGGTATCTGTGGGTAAATACTCGAACGTGAGCCCTAGATGCTCTGTGATGCCTAGGCGTGCAAGCCCTGCTGCGGCAACGATGGTTGCTTCAGCGTTTTCGTGGCCTTCAGCTATTTTCTTAAGGCGTGTGGGTACGGTCCCGCGCATGGGGATAAATTTTGAGTTAGGGAAGCGTTCTTGTATGAGCGCTCTCCTGCGTGGGCTGCCTGTAGCGATAATGTTAGGGTTATCACAGCCCGCTTTTTTTACTAAAACATCGCGTGGGTCTTCCCGTTCTAGGTAGCCAGCGATCACGAGGCCTTCGGGGAGTGCGGTAGGCATATCTTTTGCGCTGTGTACTGCAATGTCTGCACGCCCGTCTAGAAGTGCTTTTTCGAGTTCTTTAATAAAGAGGCCACTGCCGCCTTGTTTTTCTAGAGACCATTGTTGTTGTTGGTCTCCGGTCGTGCTGAGTTCGAGAAATTCAACAGAGAGGTCAGGGAATGCCTGCTTTAGAGCGGTGCGCGCTAGTTCTGTTTGAGCGATGGCTAGCTGGCTGCGACGGGTAGCGAGAGTGACGGAAGGGCTCAAGGGACTTATTGCTAATAAGATAAAATGGTGGACGGCGGGGGACTCGAACCCACGACCCCCTGGGTGTAAACCAGGTGCTCTAACCAACTGAGCTAGCCGTCCAGGGTCCTTTAAGGAAGTAGCTTATACTGCAGGGATTGAGCGAAGAATCAAGCTGAATTTATTAATCTTTTTAACTCATTGATTGTTAGAGGTTTAAGTAATTTTGTTGCTGAAGATCCTTGCTGGCTTTAAGCTCAAAACTCACCCCTAACACTGTTGCTATGGATTCATCCTCGTCTATACAAAGATCCCTCTCTTCTACCCAATTAACAGAGTTGAGCAGCACAGGTGCCTCCCTTGGTGGGCGCTCTGTATCTCAAACATCGAATTCCGTGACGGAATTGGTCACTAACTATAAGCAACATGCTCAGGAGCAGGAGGCTATAGCTGCTAAGCTCAAAGAGGTGGAAGGCCAGATTATTGTGGATCTTGCGGCTATACAAAAAATTACTAATAGAGCAGACCCGGCACCCGTTCCCGTATTTGGGGGTACGACAGGGTTTTATGCTAAGCAGGCTACAATAATGGGGACAGCTACTAAGGCCTTGAAAGGTTTTTTGGAGTTTTTGCCAATTGTGGGTAAAAGTTGGGACGGTTTTCATTCTATGCGCAATGAATGCCGAGTAAGCTCTAGGTGTAAAGCTATTGCTTGTTTTTTGAAAAAGCCTGCGATAAGCAGCCCATCTAGCTCTTCTGATGAAAGGGCTCCGCTGTTGGTTAAGTTCCCTCCTCTGCCTGATTTAAAGCCTCAGTCAACGTTTAGTGCAACAGTTTCTGAGGGGGTGAGGCGTGATGTTGCTGCAGCATTTAACCGTATTAAAACCGAGGATAAGCAACTTACACAACGCATTACGGCCTACTTTGAGCTCATTGCGAATATGCAGCATTATCTAATCAGATTCATTAATAGCTCAGGAAGTTTACTTTCGGGGGTAAGTACTGCTTCGATGTCTATTGCATCCTACTTTCAGTACAACTATGTAGCTTTATGGAGCTTATATGCTTTTGGGGGGTCGCTTGCTTCCTACGGGGTCTTGTCTGTCTATCAGCAGTTATTCCCAGAAAAGAAACCTTTAAATTCTCAGGAACTTGAAGATGTTCTTAAAGAGGTTCGCTCTGATAAAGAAAACGACGAACTTGATTACAGTCGAATTAAGAATGACCCTATTTATGGGTTCTTGTCCCTCTTGCTAGATTTATGGACTGAGCAAGAGGACCCTGAGCAAGGCTTGGGCGAGCGTCGTATTACAAATAAGCAAGGGCCTGTCTATTTAGCGCTACGCTTACTTGGGTTTAAGACGAGCTTCATCGAAAAGACTTTACTGTGCGTAAAAGACTCGCCTAAGGGCTCTTTAGTAGGGATTTACAAGGCCTTGCACGACGCGATCGAAAAAGATATGGGCGTGCAGGCTAAGCCACTTTAGCTTTGACGGGTGGTTCGCACCCTTCTTTCCATTCGGCATAAAAGCTGAAGCTGCTGTCTTTACCGGCTTCAAGTTTTACTGTGCGGCTTTCTAGGTTAGTATATACTGTTACCTTTCCTTCTTTACGGAACTTAATGACAATATCTCCTGCGGGATTAAGCTGAGAGGTAAGGGCTTGAATACCTTCTCTTTCAACTTGAGTGATTACCTGCGGGTTGAGGCGGCAGATAGTAAGCGTGCTGCCTGAGGAGTATGTTTGAGATTGTGCAAGCCTTAGGGTTCCTGCGAATCGATCTCCGATGCATGCTTCTGTAATGCGTGAGGCTAGGCTAAAGCGGTGTACTGGGATTGAAGAGTCCATAATAGATTAAAGTTCGACAGGAACCTATCGCTTGCAAAGAGATGCATCAAGTAAATAAGCTTACTTGCTTGTCATTTTGAAGACCCCATCCCAATTCTGAGGTGGGGGCGTTTCTTTCATGATGCGGCAACGCTCAATGAACACTAGAGAAGGGTTCACTTTGACTCCCGGGTCACGCCCTGGCTGGAAGCGCTCTAGTCCGGCTGATTCTTCGAAGCAAGTAATGGCTTCATCCCATTGTTGATTGAGGTAGCGATCAAAGCCACGCTCATACATTTGGATGCATTGGAGCTCTGTTCGGGGGAGGTCTTCTTTGGTGTCTACAATTTCATAAACACCTACGGGTTTGCTGCGGCCTTTAACAATAATTTTATCGATAAAGCGAAAGGCTAGGGTGTCGTTAATCTTTTGTGCGGCCTCTTTAGTCTCTTCGGTCACCATGGTGTAAATACCATAAGACTTCGCACCACTTTCGCAACGGGCTGCTAAATTGACAGTGTCACCCATCATGGTGTAGTTAAAGCGTGTGCGAGAACCCATGTTTCCAACAATGGCTTTTCCTGTATTAATACCAATGCGTGTGTGCATTTCGAATACAAGCTCTGGCCACTTGTCGCCCTCTTCTTGCCATTTCTTCCGAAGCTCGATCTGTTTCTTTTGGATTCGATAAGCACTCCAGCATGCTCGCATCGCATGGTCCTCTGTTTTGATGGGGGCCCCGTACATCGCAACAATAGCATCGCCGATGTATTTATCGAGCGTGCCTGTTTCTTCCTGGATAACATCGGTCATCTCAGTTAGATAGTCGTTCATGAGCTCTACAAGCTTTGCTGGATTAAGGACTTCAGAAAAGCTTGAGAAACTTTGGATGTCACTAAAGAAAGCAGAGATTTCTTCCTCAGCACCCCCAAGGTGTGGCTCTTCTTGAGACTCTACCATTTGGTGGACGACCTCTGGGGATACATAGGTTCCGAATAAGCCTTTGATGCGGCTCTTTTGTTGTTCCTCGAGGAGGAGGCCATAGAGGACCCCGATGAATGTTGTACATAGCGCGGAGCCTACCGGGGCAACAAGAGGAACCACAATAGCCCCAGCATTAAAGAAAGCAAATACTCCAATAATATAGCCGATCAGAACGAGCACACTGGCTGCTTTAGAGGCTTTCCCGTAGCGGCCCCCATAAACACCTAAGGAAGCAACTAAGGCTGTGAGGAATAAAGTGAGGGCATCGCTCGCTTTTTGAGGGAGACGGTCAACGTAGTCATTTAGAAAAAAAGTTTTGAGTAAGTTGCCGTGTACGGAAACTTTTGGGACAGGGCTACGGTCGTAAGGAGTGGGGGCTAGATCTTGCAAGAGCGGGTCTACAGGGCCTATTAATACAATGGCCCGCTCAAAGCGTTTAAAGAAAATACTGGCTTGTTCTTTTTGCTCGGGGCTGCCTTTGAGCATTCCTGCTAAAGCGACCAGCACTTCTTCCATGCTTACGTGATTATTCTTGTCAGAATAAAATTTAGAGGCCCAATTAATCTCAACGAGCTGTTTATTTGTTAGAGGTACTTCGAGGATTACTTTGTTGTGAGGCCCGATAAGCTCTACGCGGTCTTCATGGATTTTGACTGCATCTTTTGGTAGGCGGTGGTACACCCGGGCAAGCTCTAGGGCCATTGTTAAATAAGTAGGCCCTGGGGTATGCGCAAAGACGGGCACCCATTGCGGGAAGCCTCCTGCGGTAATGCCTTCGTCCACATTAATAAGAGCGATGTTTCTGTCTTTAACGCCCAAGAGTGAAATGCCCGGTTGCTCAGGAAGTGCGTTCTTATCGCGGTCTGTGAACCCTTTATGTATTAGTGGGAATTGTGCGTACTCATCTTGCTCGGCATTAGAGAGCTCATTGATGCGTTGCGTGTAAGCAGCCGCTAAAACAAGATGGGGGTATTCATCTACAATTTTCCTGAGGGCAGCGTTGTCTACGATGACTTTCTCGGGGTCTGTTAGGAAGGAATGCGCAGCTTCGGAGAATACAATGTCGATGCCTACTACCCGTGCTTTCCCGTATTGGAAGAGTGCTTTAACGGCTTCAGCGTAAAAGAAGCGAGGGAAGGGGCGCTCTCCCATAAGTTTTACTGCTTGAGCATCAACGTTAACATAAATGAGCTTGGCAGGAGAATCGATCTCTCCGCGGAAATTATAACGCCATTTTAGGGCCATCCCTTCCATCCCCATAAGAAGTCCCATATGGCTTGCCATCACCCAGACAAAAGGTACGGGAACCAATAGGAAGACAAATTGCAATACGGTTGGTAAGCGTGAGTACTGCTTCCAAGTCCACTGGGCTATTGCGTAGAACCGATAAAAAAGCGTTTTGATAGGGGTAGAGAGGAGTTATTTGGCGTTAGGTCCGTATCTTTTTGAAGAGCCAAGAAATCAAAAAGCACGCAGAGCATCCTAACACGATAGCGGCCCCAGAGGCAATTTTAAAGTAGTAAGAGCAATAGAGCCCTACGATCCCAAAGGTAATCGCAATGCTGGTTGCCAAAGCCATGGTCCGAGACAAGGTTTTGGACCAAAGGCAGGCTGTAGCAGCTGGGGTTATTAATAAAGCTGTTGTAAGTAAGGCCCCAATGACTTGTATTGCAGAGACCACACTGAGGGCAATGAGCAAAAGCAATATGGCACGCAGGCGGTTCGGTCGCACGCCGATAAGTTGGCCATAGTCAGGGTCGAATGAGGTTAGTTCGAGCTCTTTATGGATTAGGCGTAAGGTTGCCAAAATAATAAGGGTAGTGGCACTGATAAAGACAAGATCTGAAGAGGTGATGCCTAAGAGACTTCCAAATAGGAGGCTGCCAAAATCACGGAAGGAGCGGACAAAGCTCATCATTAAGACTCCTAAGGCAAACATCGTTGAAAGCACTACTCCGATAGCGGTATCTTCACGAACTTTCTTATGTGTAGCAATCCAGCCAATACTCAAGGCAGTAAGCAATCCCGCCCCGAGAGCTCCCCAAAAAAGTTGAAACCCGCGCACATAGGCAAAGACGACTCCGGGAAGCAGTGTATGGGTGAAGGCCTCTCCGATGAATGCCATACGACGTAAGACAACATAAGTGCCGATCAGTGCACAATTAAGGCCCGCTAAGATAATTGCGAGCAGGGCCTTTTGCATAAAGGCGTACTGTAAGGGTTCTGTGAAAAGCTCTAAGTTCATGAGTGGGCTTGTACTTGCTTGCCTTCGCTTAGGAATAGGACCCGGTCAAAGTCATTATCTAGGCGGTCTAAATCATGAGTGGCCATGATTACGGTTTTCTTTTCAGTGCGTAGGCGGTCTAGCGTTGCTTCAATAATTTGGCAGGTTTGGGTATCTACTGCATTAAGAGGTTCATCCAAGAGTAAGAGGCTTGCTCCATGAACGAGTGTACGAGCCAAGAGTGCACGCTGCTGTTGTCCGCCTGAGAGTTCTCCAATTTGCCTGTCGGCTAGGTCTGTTAAAGAAAGCAGCTCTAGGGCTTCGTGTACGCTTACCTCATCCTCTTCATTAACTTTGGCAAACCATCCGCGGTGGATGTAGCGTCCTGTGAGGACGAGTTTGCGTAGGTTAATAGGAAAGTTCCAATCAATCTGGCTACGCTGAGAAAGATAGGCCACTTGGTGTTGGCAAACACCAGGGGCATGTCCAAAAATAGAAAGCGCTCCACCGTCAATAGGGAGTAGTCCTGCGGCGGCTTTCAGGAGGGTTGATTTGCCTGCCCCATTGGGGCCAGCTAGGGCGCACCGTTCCCCTGGTTGTACTGCCAGGGTGATTCCTTCGATAGCGGGCGCATTGCTTTTTGTGTAATTAACACTCAAGCTTTTGCACTCCAGTGCGGGTGCATTTGAGTTGGCTGGGTGGCTACAGCGGCCGCGATAAGGGAAGGGGTTCATTTTAGAGCTTTAACTAAGGTTTTTATGTTAGAGCGCATTAGTTTCTCATAGGTATCTGTGGCAGTTCCTTTAGCTCCGAGAGCATCGACATTGAGAACGTAGGGAGGGGGTAATCCTGCTTCTTTAGCTAGACTGTGCATTAGGCTAGCGTTTTGGAATTCTTCTGTAAAGAGTGCGCGTACTTTGTGGGCTTTTATTTCTTCAAGCAAAAACGCAAAATGCTGAGCAGAAGGATCATAAGTGTCGGTTGAAGCGCTCTCAAGGAGATTGCCTAGTACAGTAAAGCGATAGCGTTGAGCAAAGTAGCTTAAGTCATCATGCTCGGTAATGATCGTTCGATGAGCATTTGGGATTACTTGAATTTCTTGAGTAATCCACTCATCAAGGTCTTCGAGGCGATTTTGATAAGTGCGGGCATTGGCCTCATAGAGGGCAGCATTATCTGGGTCAGCCTTTTGGAGGGCGCTTTTAATGGGTTCAAGCATCCGGATGACATTTTGGACATCCATCCAGACGTGGGGGTCAATTTCATCTCCTACTACTATAGTGGCGGCTGAAGTTCCGAGAGTGACAGGAGGATGTATTGAGCCTGAAGATTTATAAAGTTTTGTTAGCCAAGGTTCTAGGTGAAGTCCGTGGGCAAATACAAGGTCCGCATGGGTTAAGGCAGCAAGATCTTGTGGAGTGGGTTCAAAGGTGTGTGGATCACCATCAGCTGGCACAAGTACTTGGACTTCAACAGCTTCACCTCCAATTTGGCTCACCCAATCAGCAACAAGGCTTGTCGTGGTAACTACCTCCAGAGCTGGGAGCGCAATAGGCCAGGTTAGTAAAGAGAGGAAAAAGATGATTATTTTAGTATGTGTTTTCAATGTGCTCTCTATCCCAATGGCTTAGCGCAAACTGTCAATCGTTGATTTTTTAGCTTTTAATATTTTAGGCTCATTAATGGCTTTCGAGGGCGGTGTTTCTGAAATATCACTGGGGAGCTGCCTAATTTCTGGTAAAACTAGATTTTTTGCAAAAGGGCCTTGAAATGGGCCCTTTTTTTCTACCCTATAATTTGTGACACACTCTGGTGAATATGACTTACGGACCTTCTTATCAGAAATTTATTGAATACGTGGACCAGCGTAAAGCGCGGTTAGCAGCTGAGTCTGCTGCACGCTTTGAGGGACATTCACGTTGTGTTCTAGAGATTGGCTGTGGGGATGGGGACTTTCTGGTGGCCTATGGCCAGGAGAACCCTCAGCAGTATTGCTTAGGTTTGGATGTTTATAAGCTGCGTGTAGATAAGGGGCTTAAGAAACGTGATCAGTTAGGGCTCGAGAATGTCGATTTTATCCGGGCAGAGGCTACGGAATGGATCGAAACCTTGCCCGAGCATATGGCTTTTGATGCAGTCTTTTTGCTGTTCCCAGACCCTTGGCCTAAGGGAAAGCACTTCAAAAAACGCCTTATTCAACCGGACTTTCTCAGTTTACTGGCAAAAAAAATGGCTCCAGAGGCCTGCTTGTACTTTCGTACAGACCACAAAGGCTATTTTGCTTGGACGCAAGAACATCTCGCGCAGCATCCAGATTGGACATTAGGCCCTGTTGAGTGGCCGCTGGAGGTAGAAACACGCTTCCAAAGAATTATGGGTGCGTACCAATCGCTTGTGGCACAGTGTACTCCTGCAGCAGTACCTCAGGCGCTGGTACATCCTTAATTACCTGGCTTGGCCCCGGGCCTACTCCAATGTAGCGAATGTTAGGCAGTGTGATTTTGTGCCCGCCACGTGAAGCTACGGCTACAGTACTCTGCAAGAGGAAAGCTACGTAGCGTTTTGCATTTTCAGGTAGCTCAGCAAAATGGCGGACTTCAGAGATGTCCTCCTCCCAGCCTGGGAGTTGTTGGTAAACCGGGGTGAGCTGTGCTTGTTCAGCAGCATCGCGCAGGACGCGGTGAGATAAGGAGCCATCTGGCTTTTTGTAGGCCGTGCAGACCAAAAGCTCTCCGCCGACCCATCCAGCAGCTTCATCATAAGAAAGCGCATCAAGTTTGTTGATGACCATGTCTTGGAAGCCACCGTAGCGGAGGGTGTCTCCTTTTTCAACAGCATCAAACCACCCGACCATACGTTGACGGCCTGTGGAAGTACCAAACTCAAGCGTGCGGAGTTTTTGGGCAAGCGGGTGCTCCAGTGGCATTTCAGTCAGGAAGGCGTGGGTGCCTATCTTTGTGTCATAGGCTTTGCAGCAGCCGAGTGTATGAATCGCCTGGACAGGAATGCATGCAGATTGAAAGAGTTCAGGGGTGTAAGTGTGAGAGGCGCTCACGTTGGGGCTAAAGCCGTGGCGTTTATCGAGCCAGAAGGATTGGCCAAATTCTCCAATAACGTATTTGCCTGCATTGAGGTTGCCTAAGATGAGTTCAGGCACATCACCAATATTATCGAGTAGACGTTGTCCTGCGTCCCAGTAAGTTTCGATGAGTAGCTCGAGATTTAAGGAGAATGGTTCATGGCCTTTGAAAGTACTGAAGTCAAAGGACTCTGCAGGGAAGACTTCTTCTTCTATGGCAACCTTGTGTGCCTTTTGCTCTGCCTGGGTGAGTGTCTCAAAAAAGCTATCCCAAGCCTCAGGGGTTACTTTACAAATGTGTTCTAGCGTATTAAGAGAGCGGTGTACGCGTTCGCTGATTTTATGTGCAAAGACATCCTTGCAGCCTCTAAAGATAGAGAAAGGGATTGGGAATTGGAGGACTTCATCCGCATAGGCAGGGCTAATGCCGCGCCCCGTTGTTCCCCGAGGCTCTTCTTTGAGTTCGTGCTTGCGGTAGTGTTCCCAGCCCAAGTCAAGAAGACGGTGGGTTAGGTCACTCATCTTAGTGCGCTCATCAATGATAAGGCGCGAAAAAACTTTATAACCACGTGCTTCTAAAGGCTTAGCTTCCCAGTGGATCTTGCGTGGGTCTGCGACAACACCGGCGCCAATTGCAAAATGGTTGATGGAGGGGTCTGTAATGCCCGAGGGGAGTAGGTTGAGCTTTATCCCCCCAGCGGTATGCCCTGAGTTTGCTCCTCCATTAACCTTAAGGATGGTTGCTACAGGTGAATCTGTATGTTCTTGCTCCTTAAGCTCTTGGAGCAGTTCATAAATCAGGCGTCCTTTGCCTTCATCTCCCATGCTGATGCCTACATCAGCCAAAATCTTACTCGTAAACGGTGTTAATGCCATGCACCTCTTATCCTAGTGCTATTAATTCTCTAGACAAGACTAAGAATAGGCAGTATTCCAAAGAGTATGGATTCTGGCCTTTATTTTTTCCCTCCTTGTGTGTACGGAGCTCTTTTTAGCGCGACAATAGCAGTGCTGTATGGCGAAGACACTGAAGATGAGGAGCAAAAGAGAAAAGTTGTTCATCAAAAGGGTAGAAGCTCATCGAGTCTTTCTATGAATCGTTGTTCTGGGACTATAGATTCAAAGGGGAAGCCCTTAGTGCTTCGTTCTGCAGAGGTAGACCATGTGCTAAGTTGCCTCAAAAAGACACAAGCAGGCTTAGAAAAGAAGCTGAAAGATAACGCCGATAAGCTCTCTCCCGCGCAAAGAAAAGGTCTAGAAAAGAGAATTGCTGATTTCCAGAGGCTGGATCGTTTATGGAGAAAAGCCCTGCAGGGCTATACGATAAGGCTGGTCCCTGCTAGTGAACGAAGGCAGGGGGTCAGTGCAAATACTTGTACAGCCACTGAAGAGGCTAAAGATAAACAACTTCCTGCTGCTGTTCGGGTCACTTACCCTGAGCCCCAATATGAGCCTGGAGACCATCGCGATCCGATGAATCAACTTTATACAAACCAGCCTTATGCGTCTGAACCGTTTAAAAACAAAGAGCCCTATAGGCGGCCTGAAGGACAACCACGTATTTTAGATCTTTTAGCTAAGCTTTAAAACGTAACCATCTCGCGTAGCGCTTGGACGCGTTCTTCGATGAGCTGAGGGCCTGCATGTTCTAGTCGGTCACAGGAGAAGTCTTCAACTGTAACACTTGCTGTAGCCGTAGCATAGAGCATGGCTTGTTTGATACTTTCTAGATCTGTTTTCTGGACGGCGGCAAGGTAGCCCAAGAGGCCACCGGCAAAGGTATCTCCAGCTCCTGTAGGGTCCTTGATTCCTGTGATAGGGTAGGCAGGCAAAGCAAAAACACCCCCTGGATAAAAGAGGTAAGCACCATGCTCACCCTTCTTTACGACAACATACTTTGCTCCCATGTCGCGAATCTTGTAACCTGCTAGAATGAGGTTGTTTTCCTCAGTTAGCATTTTCGCTTCACTGTCATTAATAGCGAAAAGGTCGGTCTTGCGGATGAGCTCGCGAACTTCATGGCGCTTGGTCTCAATCCAAAAGTCCATGGTGTCTGCCAGAACAAAGGTGTGCTTGAGGGTTTGGTCCAGAACGTGTAGCTGCAGTTCCGGATCAATGTTCCCCAGCATGATAAAAGAAGTTTCTTTATATTTCTCGGGTAGGGTTGGGCGGAAGTTGGAAAATACCCCAAGTTCAAGCTCAAGTGTTTCACGGTGATTAAAGTTTTCGTGGTACATCCCCTTCCAGTAGAAGGTCGGTCCAGATTCATCTACTTGCATGCCTTCTAGGTCGATGCCGTGGTTGCTGAGGCGGTCCCAGTGCTTTTGATCAAAATCATTCCCGACGACGCCTACGATACGCGTTGGGGCAAAATAGCTGGCTGCCAAAGCCGCATACGCGGCTGCTCCACCAAGGATACGCTCTCCTGTTGTATAGGGAGTAATGATATCATCATAGGCTACGGAGCCTACCACAAGTACATCGGCAGGAGGTTGAGAATTGTTTGTTGAGATTTTGAGACGTGCAGGTGTCACAATAGATTTGTGTATTTAGGATTGTCGCTAATGGTTTTTACTAAAGTTTTGATATCTTGGGCTCGGTCTTTCGGGCAGATGAGGGTGGCATCAGGGGTTTTGACGACAACAAGGTCTTCAACGCCAAGTAAGGCAATTAGGTGATCGTCTTCGTTAATGACTAGGGAGTCTTTGCAGCTCTCAACAACAACCTCGCCTCGAGTTACATTGCCTGAGTTGTCTTTCTTGTTGTGGCGCATGACAGCCGGCCACTCGCCGATATCATCCCAATCAAAAGAGGCCTCAAGCGTAACGACATTTTGAGCATGCTCCATAATAGCATAGTCGATCGATATCTTCTTTATTTTAGGATATTCTTCCTTGAGGACTGTTTCTAATGAAATTCCTTCTTGAAGAGATTTTTCAATTGTCTGTAAAGAGCCGTAAACTTCTGGGGTGTAGGAAGAAAAGGCAGCCTCAATGGCTTTGACCCCCCAGACAAACATGCCTGCGTTCCAATAATATTCCCCAGAATCTAGGTATTTTTGGGCGGTGGCAAGGTCAGGCTTCTCAACAAAGCGCTCCACTTTATATACGGAAAGCCTTTCGCAGGTATTGAGGACTTCGCCTTTATGGATGTAGCCATAACCTGTGGCAGGGGCTGTAGGTTTGATCCCAATTGTTACCAGGCTCTCGTCTTGAGCAGCCTCGAAGGCGGCATTAATGACTGCCTTGAAGTGATCTACATCGTGGATAACATGATCTGCGGGCAACACAGTAAAAATGCCGTCAGGATCTTTTTGCTTCACAAGAATAGTGGCTAGGCCGACTGCTGCAGCAGTATCACGACCGATAGGCTCAGCGATTACATTTTCAGTAGGAAGCTCCGTACATGCTGCTAGTGTGGCCGTGTATTGTTGCTGATTCGTGATAACGAAAATATTGTCTGGGCCAATCAGGCCTCCTAGGCGCTTGATCGTCTCAGTAAGCAGTGGCTTGTCTTCGACTATAGGCAGTAGGTGTTTGGGGCGCTGTAAACAGCTTTGAGGCCAGAGTCGTTCACCACGACCGCCTGCCATTATTATTGCGAATCTGTTACTGTTGTTTGACATGGGAGCCATTTAACAGAAGTCTACCACGAAGGTTTATTCACGTGCAACACTTCATAGCTCTCGGGGGAGAGGCCTGTAACAAAGCGGCTTGGCTGCAGTAGCTCAGGCGAGGCTCCGTGCAAAGTCATTTTGGGGGAGAGTAGATAGAGCTCGTCTTGAGCTCGGGTCACTGCGACGTAGAACAGGCGCAGTTCTTCGTCAATATTACCCTCTTCGATAGCTCGGCGGATGGGGAATTGTTTTTCTGCCAGGCCAATAACAAAGACTACCTTGAACTCAAGTCCCTTAGCTTGGTGGATAGTCGTTAGGCGTAAGGCATCCTCAGCCATATCAACAGAGCGGTCACTGGTTTCTGAGTTTAATAGAACAAGCTGCGCGAGAAGTTCGCCCATATCCTGATAACGCCCTGCAAAACCAAGTAAGCTTTGTAAGTCATCTTCGCGAGCGCTCCAGTTAGTGAAAAGTGTTTTGAGGAAATCTCCGTACCAAGCCTCTATCAGGATCCGCACAATCTCTTGAGGAGAGAGTTTGTCTAGGTTCTCAGCAGCATCTTGAAGGGTATAAGCTAGATCTGTCCAGTGCTCTTTGGCCAGCTCAGGTACTTTTTTGAGGACAGCCTCGTTGTCTAGGGCCTTAAAGACAGTTGTCTGGTTTTCTTCCGCGAGCTTATTGGCTAAAGTTAAGAGCTTCTCTGCTGTTTTTGGTCCTACCTTAGGGAGTAAGGAAGAAAAACGTACAAATGCAGTGGTGTCATTCGGGTTATGAAGGAAGCGCAATTGAGCGACTAAGTCCCGGATGTGAGCTTGCTCGAAGAAGCGGACACCACTGGTAATTTGATAGGACAAGTTTTGGCGAGACAGTTCCATCTGCAGGTCCATTGAGTGATGGTGGGCCCGATATAGAATAGCAATGTCTGAGAGGGCTACACCTTCTTGATAGAGCCCAGAGATTCGCTTCAAAATAAACTGAGCCTGCTGACGAGTGTCCAATATAGGTACAAAGTAGGGGCTTGGGCCTGTTGAGCGGGTAGCTTTTAACGTTTTATTATAGCCACTTTCTTCGCTTTGGAAGGTGAGTACATCATTCGCCAAGGCGAGGATATTAGGGGTGCTGCGGTAGTTTGTTTCGATCTTATAAATAATTGCCCCCGGGTGACGATCAGGGAAAGACATGATATTTTGATGGTCTGCCCCGCGCCAGGTATAAATACACTGAGCATCATCACCAACAGCCATGATGCGGTGGTGGCTCCCTAAAAGGTCTACAATACTTGCCTGCAGGCGGTTTGTGTCTTGATACTCGTCTACAAGGACATGCTTGAAGCGCTCCTGGTAAAGTGCAGCAATAGCAGGTTCTTGCTGCAAAAGCTTAAGCAGCTTCTCTAGGAGGTCATCGTAGTCTAGAACTTGCTCTTTTGCTTTACGCTCTTGGTATTTCTTGAAAAAGATTTCAAGCTCATCGCTAATGAAATCAAAGTAAGGATAGCGCTCATCTAAGAGCTCTGATAAGGGGGTCAGTGTGTTACGTGCGTAGCTAAAGATGTTCGCAATTAGTTTTGCTTTGGGGTTGTCTTTGTTTTTCAGGAACCCTGGATTGTGGTTACGGATGACATCGCTGAGTAGGTTTTCAGCGTCAGATTGATCAATGATCGTGAAGGCTTTAGAAAGGCCAATAGCTTCTCCGTGTTGGCGTAGAATTTTTTGCCCAATGTGGTGGAATGTCCCACCCCAGAACTTATACGCAGGGATGCCTGTGAGGTTTTCTACGCGCGCGAGCATCTCCTTAGCTGCTTTATTAGTAAAGGTGAGCAGCAAAATCTCCCATGGGTTGAGGCCTTGAGAGAGTAGGTAGGCCACCCGATAAGTCAGGGTGCGTGTTTTTCCTGAGCCAGCTCCAGCGAGGACCAAGGCGGGGCCCGGCTCAGCCGTTACGGCGGCGTATTGCTCTTCATTGAGGGCTTCGCGGAAGTTAATGGACATAAGCGGTGAGTGAGGATCTGCTGCTATCATTTTAAAAAAGGCGCTTAAGTTTTATTAAGCGCCTTGGTAAAAAAATCGATTGAAAAAACTTTAAATTTGCATGAGCTCTTGCTCTTTTTTCTTCAAGATTTCGGCTATTTTAGCAATGGCGTTGTCTGTCTCTTTCTGGATCTCTTTTTCAGTGCGTTTGATATCGTCTTCAGAGAGGTTTCCTTTTTGAGCTTTAAGTATGTTTAGGGCGTCTTGCCTGGCTGCGCGTACGCCAATGCGGCCATCTTCAGATAAAGAGCTAGCTACTTTAACCAATTCCTCACGGCGCTCACGGCTAAGCTCTGGTACTTTGCAGAAGATAGAGCCTCCTTGGATGACCGGGCTTAGGCCGATATTTGCGGTCAGGACAGCCTTTTCAATTGGCTGAATCATCCCCTTGTCCCAAGGATTAATCAGGATTGTTTGTGCATCTGGTGTGGTGATTGCCGCGAGGTCTTTAACCTTCATGGGGGAACCGTACGCATCGGCGGTTAGGTTCTCGACCATGTTCGGGGCTGCTTTTCCGGTATGCAGCGTGTTAAATTCGTGCTGGGTACGCTGGATGGCTTTTTCCATCTGCGCATGTGCTTCTTTTGTGATATCTTGAAGATCCATGGTGGGCATAAGCTAGTGATTAATGTACGAGTGTTCCAATCTTGTCACCCATAACGGCTTTACGGATGCTACCGGCTTCTTCTAGCGGGAAGACCAGGATCGGGACTTGATTGTCTAAACAAAGGGAAAAGGCGGTGGAGTCCATGACGCTAATGCGCTTTTGGAGTGCCTCAAGGAAAGAAAGTTTTTCGTATTTTACAGCGTCTGAGTACTCGTTCGGGTCCTTATCGTAGATCCCGTCTACTTTGGTTGCCTTAAGAATAATATCTGCGTTGATTTCACTGGCACGTAGCGCTGCAGTCGTGTCTGTAGAGAAATAAGGGTTTCCGGTGCCTGCGACAAAGATTACTAAGCGGCCTTTCTCCATATGGCGTACTGCCCGACGTAAGATGAAGGGCTCAGCAACATCTTTCATTGGAATGGCACTTTGAACACGTACAGGTACTCCCATCTTTTCGAGGCAGTCCATAAGAGCTAGGCCATTCACTACCGTAGAAAGCATTCCCATGAAATCTCCGGTAGTGCGGTCAATCCCTTTGCGGGTTGCACCGGTTAGACCTCGGAAAATATTACCTCCACCTACAACAAGTGCTACTTGTACGCCCATAGCATGTACTTCTTTAAGTGACTCACAAATGCGGTGTAGGACAGAGCCTCCGATAGGTTCTCCGGAGGTTTCGCTGCGTAGCATCTCGCCGCTAAGTTTTAGTACGATCCGTTTGTATTTTGGCTTTGCGCCAGATTGAGATTCACTTGTTTCCATGAGCTTCTACCTTTTTGAGGGATTGGGAAGCTAAGGTCAATAGCCTAGACGTTGTATAATATGTGATATATTGTTATTGTTTATTTTTCTCGAAAAATCGGTGAACTCGGGCTTGACGTGAGGCCGAAAGTTCTCAAAAGTCTCGGTTCACTTCGATTTGCCCGGTGGTGTAATGGTAGCACAACTGGTTTTGGTCCAGTTTGTCGAGGTTCGAATCCTTGCCGGGCAGCCACTTTTTGGCCTTGAGTTTAGTCGCTTCTATCCAGAGGATTGAAGTTTAGTTAACCCCCTTAATTAGACTAAACTGTGTATGACAACCAATCTTGCTGATATTAATGATGCTGTGAAGAAATCAGCGGCGTGGATAGGCCCCCTGCGTAATGAGATGAGCCGAGTGATCATAGGCCAAAAGTACCTTGTGGATCGACTCATAGTAGGCTTGCTGACCGGTGGGCATGTTTTGCTAGAGGGTGTTCCTGGATTGGCGAAAACCTTGTCTGTGCGTACTTTAGCTCAGGCTGTTGATGCTAAATTCCAGCGTATTCAATTCACCCCTGATTTATTACCTGCAGATATTGTGGGTACTCTTATTTATAATCCTAAGGAAGCCTCCTTTCTCACCAAAAAGGGGCCTATCTTTGCTAATTTGGTATTAGCTGATGAGATTAACCGGGCCCCTGCTAAGGTTCAAAGTGCTCTTCTGGAGGCGATGCAGGAGCGTCAAGTGACTTTAGGGGATACTACTTACGACTTGCCTAGGCCATTTTTAGTACTAGCTACAGAAAACCCAATTGATCAAGAGGGGACTTATTCTTTGCCAGAGGCCCAAGTAGATCGCTTCATGATGAAGTTGAAAATTGGCTATCCTGATAAGGCAGAGGAGTTGCAGATCTTGGAGGCTATGGCCTCTACAGATCCTCAGTTGGCTGTGAGTACTATTATTAGGCCGGAGGATCTACTCGCAGCGCGTAAAGTGCTTGATTCCATCTATGTAGATGAGAAGGTCAAAGACTATATTGTTGATATTGTGCTGGCGACTCGGGAGCCTGAGCAATATGGCCTCCAGATGAGTAACCTTATTCAATATGGGGCTTCTCCACGTGCGACGATTGCTTTAACTTTAGTAGCAAAAGCCTGGGCGTACTTGCAGGAACGGGGTTATGTGACTCCTCAGGATGTAAAAAGCATTGGTATGGATGTTTTGCGCCACCGTGTGATTGTAAGTTACGAGGCTGAGGCTGAAGCCCTGACGAGTGAGGTTTTGATTGATAAGATTTTTAACACAGTCCCTGTCCCATAAAAAACGATTTGGATGGCAACGGAAGATCCCCAGCTGACAACGCGTCAAATCCTTAAAAAAGTCCGTCATATCGAAATCCGCACAAACCGGATGGTGACGGAAGCTTTGGCAGGGGCCTATCACAGTGTCTTTAAAGGTGTGGGGATTGATTTTGAAGAAGTGCGCGAATATTGCGTAGGAGATGACGTCAGGGCAATTGACTGGAATGTAACCGCAAAAATGGATCGTCCGTTTGTGAAGGTCTTTCGAGAAGAACGGGAGCTTACTTTGATGCTTTTGGTCGATCTCAGTGGGTCGGGTGTGTTTGGCTCTATGGAGCAAAGTAAACGAGAGCTCGCTGCAGAGCTTGCCAGCGTGTTAGCTTTTTCAGCGGTTAAGAACAACGATAAAGTAGGGCTTATTCTGTTTACAGACCATGTCGAATGTTTTATCGCCCCAAAAAAAGGGCGCCAGCATGTCCTGCGTCTTATTCGAGAAATTCTTTTCTTCAAGCCCAAGGGGCGGCGGACGAATATTGTTCAGACACTTGATCGATTGAATCGTATTTTGAAGCGCAAGGCAGTGGTGTTTTTGCTTAGTGACTTTTTACAGAATGAATTGGGGAGGCTGCCGAACTTTGAGAAGATAGAGGAAGATCCTTTGTTTCATTCACTTGCACTTACTAATAAGCGTCATGACTTAATCTGCGTTGTTTTAGCAGACCCCAAGGAAACAGAATTGCCTGAGGTGGGAATATTAAACCTAGAAGATGCGGAGACTGGAGAAACTATTGAGGTAAATACAAACAATAAACGATTCCGTATGTTGTATTCACAAGAGAATGAACAACGCCAAGAACAATTTAAAAGAGCATTACGTCGGCTCAATGTGGATGCGGTTCATGTGTCTACAGCAGAACCTTACTTAAAACCTTTACGTGCTTTCTTAGATCTTAGAGCACGTCGTTTTTAGCTTTTCATGATAGATATTCATGACATCAGAGGTCCTGTAGCGATTAATCAGCCATTCCCTTGGTGGGCTTGGCTTCTGATTGTGCTTGGAGGAGGGTTGCTATTGAGTGCTGTTTTGTGGTGGTGGCGTAGGCGTGCTGTTGTGCAATCTTCAAGAACACCTTACGAAGAAGCTCTGGAAGCTTTGTCTCAGGCAAAAGCAGGCATGGGAAAGTTATCAGATAAAGAATACTGTAGTCTAGTAAGTGATACCTTGCGTGGCTATCTAGAACGTGTGCTGTCATTACCTGTACTGGAATATACTACAGAAGAATTCCTGGAAGATGCTCGTTCGGGGGGGCTTCTGGATGCTTCTTTACTTCCTGTTTTGGAACCTTTCTTGATTCAGTGTGACGAGGTGAAATTTGCACAACAAGAGCTAGAGTTGGTCCAGCGCGAAGCCCTTAGGAATAGTGCTCTCGGGGTTATTAAGTATGTGCATGAGCGCAGTAATCAATCTCAAAAGGAGGACGCATGACGTTTGAGTTTCATAGTCCTGAGATTTTGTGGCTTCTGCTCTCATTGCCTTTATTGGCTTTTGTTAAAGGACGACGGGGTAAGCAGGCGTCTATTCTGTTTTCAAGCATTGCTCTGGCTCGCAAAATAGCATCCCCTCAGCGCTCTCAGGTGGGAAACTTGCTGTTAGTGTTACGTTTGCTGGCTATTGGGCTTTTCATTGTGGCATTGGCCCGGCCTCAGGCAGGCAAGGGAGATTCCGAGACGAATGCAAGTGGTGTAGATATTGTGTTGGCCTTAGACTTTTCTTCTTCGATGTTGGCTTTAGATTTTTCTACTGAGTCTGCCAATATAACACGTATTGATGTCGCGAAAGAGGTGATGAAGGACTTTATTAAAAAACGCCCTAATGATCGTATGGGTCTGGTTGCTTTTGCCGGTGGTCCTTATCTTGTGAGCCCTCTGACACTTAATCATGATTGGTTGGTTAAGAATTTAGACCGCCTCCGTGTGGGCACGATTGAAGATGGTACTGCCATCGGGTCTGCACTGGCAATGGGAGCAAACCGTTTAAAAGACCTGCCAGCTAAAAGTCGTGTGATTGTTTTGCTTACCGATGGGGTTAATAATAGAGGGCGCATAAGCCCTTTAGTAGCAGCAGAAGCGGCGGCAGCTTATGGTGTTAAAATTTATACTGTGGCTGTTGGTATTGGAGGGCGAGTGCCTTTGTTATATTTAGATCGGCATGGGCGTATTGCACGCAATCGGTGGGGGGAGCCTGATATCATAGTAACAGATACTCCTGTTGATGAGCAGGTTCTCGAAGATATAGCTAGGCTCACGAACGCAAAAGCCTTCCGAGCCAAAGACCGCAAAGAGCTGAAAGCTATTTACGATGAAATTGACCAGCTTGAAAAAACAGAAATAAAGCTTAAGCAATATGCCTATTACGAAGAGCTCTTTATGTGGCCTGTTTTAGCAGGGTTGTTAATGCTTATTTTGGAGAAGAGTCTTGCTAATACACGATGGAGGCGATTGCCATGAGTTTTGTTCATAGCTATTGGTTGTATTTGATTCCACTTGTCTTAGTGCTTGGCTTGTTGGCCTTTTATTACTCTGCGAGAGTTAAGAAGAATTATATGCAGGTGTTTGCTTCTCGAAGGCTATTAGAGGAGCTTTTGCTTTCTTATAGTCCTGCTAAAACACGCATAAAAAATGCGCTTATTATAGTAGCTATAATATGTGCTGTAGTTGCTTTAGCAAGGCCTCAATGGGGTTACTCTTGGAAAGAAGTCCATGGGAAAGGTATCGATATTCTTTTTGCTTTGGATACCTCTAAGAGCATGCTTGCCGAAGACCTAAAGCCTAATCGTTTAGAGAAAGCTAAGTTCTCTATCTTAGATTTTATTAGTTCTTTGCAGGGAGATCGGGTAGGTCTTGTTGCCTTTGCAGGCAGTGCGTTTCTTCAATGTCCCTTAACTTTGGACTATGATGCTTTTCGACAAACGCTAGAGGCAATAGATACTAATGCGGTAGGAAGCGCAGGGACTGATTTGGCTTCAGCTATTAGTGAGACCATAGAAACTTTTTCCGAAGATAATAATTTTAAAATACTTATCCTTATTACTGATGGGGAAGACCTAGAAGCTTCAGGGATTTTGGCAGCAAAAGAAGCGCATGATAAACATGGGCTTACTATTTATACTGTAGGTGTGGGAACCTCTCGAGGGGAGCTTATTCCTCTGCGTTCTGACAGGGGTCAAGTTTCTTACCTGAAGGATGCTTCAGGTAGGCCAGTGAAAACGCGTTTAGATGAAGATACTTTGGGTAAAATTGCTCAGGCTGCAGGGGGCTTTTATGTTCCCCTTGGGAAAACAGGTCAAGGTCTTGAGGAAATTTACAGAAATGGATTAGAACGTATCCCTAAGGAAGACTTACATACGCGCTTACAGCAAGTTCCTTTGGAGAAATATTACTGGCCCTTGATAGCTGCTATTTTGCTTTTGATTGTAGAAATGCTTATGAGCAAGCGGAAAAGGCGAGGGTTCTTAAGGAGGCTTCAAGCTAACTTAGTTCTCTTTTTCTTGCTAGGCATGTGCGCTACTCATTCTTTGAGTGCCTCTGTGGACCAGGCAAAGCAGTGGTACGATCAGGGTGATTATGCGCGTGCCGCCAAAAATTATGAGCAGGCCTTAGAAGGTTCTGAAGACAAGGCTTCATTGTACTATAACTTAGGTGCAAGCCTTTATAGGATAGAGGACTATCAAGAGTCTCTTGATGCTTTTGAGGAAGCTTTGGTTCTTGCAGATGTTTCTTTGCAGCAAGATATCTTTTATAACTTAGGTAATACAAGCTATCGCTTAGGAGAATCCATGTTAAGAGAAGCCCCCCAAGAAACAATCACAGCCTGGGAAAAGGGGCTTGAGCATTATGAGAATGCTTTAGAGCTTAACCCTAAGGATAATGAAGCACGGGATAACTATGATTTATTGAAGGAGCGTTTGGAAGAGCTTAAGAAAAAAGAACAGCAAGAGCAGTCAAGTCAACGGCAGCAAAAAAAGCAGCAACAGCAAGAGAAGGATCGGCAGCGAGAAAGTCAGCAGCAGACTCAGCAAGGTTCTGAGCGGGGTGAATCTAAAAATTCTCAATCTTCTAGCTCTCAGGACTCCAGAGGTTCAGAAAAGGAAGGGCAACGTGGAGAAAAGAGTCCAAGACAGTCTGATTCTGGAGATGAGCCCCAAAAATCATCTGGGAAAGAGAATGAAGAGCACACAGGCTCGCAGCAAGATCAGGGGTCTTCCCAGGGAAGGCAGCTTAAGGAAAATGGAGTCTCTGGGAGTGATTCTACAAAAGAAACGCTTGGCTCGGGAAATGAAGCTGCCTATGGTAGAGTTATGACCAAAAGAGAAGCTGCCCAGTTGTTAGATTCTTTAAAACAGTCTGAAAAAAAATTACCTGCTATGGGTTGGGGTAATACAAGGAAAGATGAAGCGCACAAAAAAAATTGGTAGGTTTTTTGCTTTCTTATTCTTATTTGTCTTTTGCACTCCGTTGTTGAGAGCTGACAATGGTGATACAGTAAGAGCTTATTTTAAGCCCTCAACTCTTCAGGTAGGTGAGATAGGCACTTATGTGCTAGAAGTTTCAGGAACTCTGTTTCGTGGGCCCCTTAATCTACCTAAAGTTCCAGGGCTGGAACTGGCTTACTTTAAAAACAGCACCTCATTGCAGGTGACTAATGGTCGTCAGGATATTCGTGGTTTATATGTATTTCGCACACGAGCACGCAAGGCAGGGACGTACACAATGCCAGCATATACGGTCACAATCGAGGGAGAGCGCTATCAGGTCCCTGCTGCTTCATTAGATGTGATCCCTCAAGGGGCATCTACGATTGAGAATGGGCAAGATCCTTTAAAATTAGCTTTAAATTTACCTCGAAGCTATGCCTACGTAGGAGAGTCCATTCCTGTTAGGTTGGATCTTTATGCTAGAGGAGATGTCAAAGGCAATATTTTGCCCCCTCATCATCCTGTTGCTGTTGGCGATGCTTTCATGGGGACGGATGCACCTCGAGGGCCAGAGAAATCGCACAGTAATTTTGGAGATACTTGGTATAATAAGCTGACTTGGGAGTTTGCCCTTACGCCTTTTAAGCGTGGAGAATATCCCCTGCTATTCGAGCTTGGCCTTGCTGTTCAAGGTTCAACTAAACAGCGCCCTCGAGCGTTTGATCCTTTTTCTGGGTTTTCTGCCATGTTTGGGGATATGATGGTTGATGCTCAGGAAGTAATCGTTTCTACAGAAGAAGAATATTTAGAGATACGTCCTTTACCTGAAGCAGGGCGCCCTCAAAATTTTACAGGAGCTATTGGTGTTTTTGTTGTTAAAGCTCTGCCTTTGAATAAAACAGCAATACAGGTAGGGGAGCCTTTGACTTTAACCATCGAAGTAACAGGAGAAGGAAACTTTGATCGTATCCATGCGCCAGAATTAGTGGCTGATCCAAGTTGGAAGACCTATACCCCTAAGACAGATTTTAGAACCAATGATATTTTAGGCCGTGAAGGAGTAAAGGCTTTTGAATATATCGTTATCCCTCAGGAGTCAGGTTTACAGTCTTTGCCAAGTTTAGATTTTAACTTCTTTGATCCAGATAGAGGGGAATACCAAGACTTCACGGTACAGTGGCCCACGCTCAACATTAAAGAAGACCCTGATGCTTATGTGCGCCAAGTCCCTGAGGGGCCAGTGGGGCCGAAAGTGAGTACTCCCTCTCGAGAAGACTTGAATCTGTTGCCGATAAAGCAAGTGCTAGGGAGTTGGACGAGCCATTACGAGCCTTTGTTTTACTCGCCTATTTTCTGGCTGATGCAATGCGTCTTTTTTGCGGCTCTTGTTGGAGGGGCTTTCTATTTAAGGTATCGCAGACGCTTACTTAGTGACATGAACTACATTCGTACCCTCGAGAGCGAAGCATCCTTGAAGCAGCATTGGGCGAAAGCTAATATTGCCGTCTCTGGAAGCAATACAGTTGCTTTTGCAGCGTGTGCGCAGACTCTTTTGCTAGCCGTCTTTGTTCGTTTATGCGGGTCTGATGCCTATGCGCTCACATGGCCTGAGGTAGAGAGCTTGTTGAAAGAAAATCAGGTTCCTGAGGGCTTACAGCAAGAAGTTCAGGCATTCTTTGAACTATCGAATGCGGTTCGCTTCGGAGGGGAATCTTCCTCGCAAGAAAATTTAAGGGAATCTTTCAATCGTTTAGAGCGTGTTGTGGCTCAACTTAAGGAAATCCTATGAGAGCAATCGCCTTACATATTATAATCTTTGTTAGCTCTATTGTCGGAGCGATTCCTTTATGGGGTGAGCCAGTTATTGAAGATCGATTCTTCCAAGGAAATCAAGCTTATGAGCAGGCTGATTTTGAAGATGCGATTTCTTGGTATACTCATGCCTTGGCTCATGGAGAGTCCGTTGCGCTGCGTTTTAACCTGGGGAATGCTTACTACAAAGCAGGAAAAGTAGGGCCTGCTGTTTATAATTATGAGCGAGCGCTTTTGATGAGTCCCCAAGACCCTGATGTTCACGCGAATTTAGCTTTTATACGCACGACTTCGAGCATTTATCCTGAGGATAAGCCACTTATCCTTCATCTTGCCTATTTAGTTTCTATCAATGTATGGATAGGTTGGGCTGTTTTTAGCTTTTGGGTGCTGGCATTTTTGCTGGTTATCCCTAAATTCCTGGGAGGATATAGTTTTTGGATAAAAGTTGGCTTAGTTTTAAGTGTGTCCGTATTTTTACTCACTCAGGCTGCTCTTATCGGTTATCATTTTGATAAAGAAAGGGGGTTTATCCTTTATGAAGAGACTCCATTAAGGGTAAGTCCTACTCAAAATGGCCCTTTGGTTACTTATTTGAATGCAGGCCAAGAGGTCGTTTTTAAGCAAAATTACGAAAATTATACTCAGGTTCGGTTATCTGATAAACAAGAAGGTTGGATCCCGAAAGCCTCATTTATCCCTCTTTGGAGGGCTCAATCAACCCCATGAAAGTCTATTTAGTCCCTTGCCCCACACTTCCCGAAGGTGGCTATGCCCGCAATCTGATAAGGCAATTAGCTAATGAATTCCCTGTAGAACGGCATACTCTTATTGAAGACCCAGAACTTGCGGATATACTCCTATTTATCGACTATGAGCCCGCGCACCTATGTAGGTGGATTCGAGAGCATCCTTTAGTTAAGCGGCACTGTAATAAGGTTTATTTTTTTAATGAATCGGATGCGCCTCCTGTCTTTTTACCTGGTGTTTATGCTAGTATAGAGCGTTCTTTTTTTAATTTGGGTCGATTGCGTAATTATTGCTATATCACAACACATGCGATTACACGTAACCCTTGTATTCATTACAAATCAAATGAGACTCCTCAGAAGGACTTGCTTTTTTCCTTTTTAGGGGGCTCTACCTCATGGGTGCGTAAACGCCTTTTTAATTTAACTTTTCAGCAGTCCGATATTTGGATTGAAAATACCCAGGAGTATAACCACTGGGATTTTGATAAGCCAAATCGTCAGGCGATGCAGCAGCATTTTGTAGATATTTCTAAGCGCTCGCATTTTGTTTTGTGCCCTCGTGGTGCAGGCCTAAGTAGTATTCGGCTTTTTGAAGTTATGGAAATGGGCTTAGTCCCTGTTATTATTGCTGATAATTGGATGTTCCCTGAAGGGCCAGATTGGAGTCGTTTTTCTATAGTAGTTCCTGAGCGCTCTATCGGGAGCTTGCCTACTATTTTAGAGCCTTATAAGGAGGCTTCTACTGAAATGGGGCAGCTTGCCCGTAAGGCTTGGGAAGAGTGGTTTGCTCCGGACAAGCATTGGTCTTGTCTTATTGACAGTATAGAGTCGATCCATAGGGACAGATTTGTCTCCGAACAGTGGTTGCGTCCATTATGGTTACCAGCGCTCTTTTTACAGCGTATTAATGTAACAGCCAGAGCTCGCATTAGGGCCTGGGTGCTCAAGTTATTCAGTCTTATTAAAAAGCCATTCCCTTACGCTCTTAATCGCTGAAATTTTAATTTCGTTAAATTATTAATATAAGACTTGATTCCTGATTCATAAGCTGTCACGTTGGGCCGCGTCATGATTCAGTTATTCATAATATCACTTATTTGGGGATTTTCCTTTGGGTTGATGAAAGACCTGAAGGGCTTAGATACAAGCTTCGTGGCCTTTGCTAGGCTAGCGATTGCTTTGCCTTTGTTTATCCCTTTTTTGCGCCTTAAAGGCCTTAGCCTCATTACAGGAGTGCGTTTGGTCCTTATTGGTGCAGTACAGTATGGGGTGATGTATTGTCTCTATGTTCTTGCATACCAATACATACCTTCGTATCAGGTTGCCCTCTTCACTGTATTTACACCTCTTTTTGTGACTTTGGTAAATGATGCGTACCTTAGGCGTTTTGAGCAGTTTCATTTCTTCACAGCAATCATTGCTGCGATTGGCGCTGCCGTTATCCTTTTCCGCTTTGATGGCGGCTATGACGGAGCAAATGTCCTTATTGGCTTTGGTATTATGCAGGTTTGTAACCTTTGTTTCGCCTTCGGCCAGATTGAGTACCGCCGTTTGCGCAGGGAGCAGCCTAACCTAGAAGATAGTAAGGTTTTTGCCTTAGTTTACCTAGGCGCCGTCATTGTTTCAGGTCTTTCTACTCACTACTTCGGTGGTTGGGGCAGTGCTGCAGAGCTTGTTAAGAGCCCTCGTCAAATGATTGTATTGCTCTACTTGGGAGCAGTTGCCTCTGGGCTTTGCTTCTTCTGGTGGAACAAGGTTGCGGTTAAGAGTCGTGCAGGCGTATTGGCAGTCTTCAATAATATGAAGATTCCTCTAGGTATTGCGATTTCTCTAACCGTCTTTGGTGAGAAAGCAGACTTGCTCAAGCTGATTATTGGTTCTGTGATTATCGGTGCAGCCATTTGGTTGACTGAGCGCCACAGCCGTAAGCAGGTCTAATGCTGGCCCAACAAGAAAAAATATTTACAGATGTACAGCCTGCTGAGGAGATATCTTCTCAGCAGGCTTATTTGTTTCTCAACTTTCTATGTGTGGTAGGATTGTGTGCTTCAGCTATCACTGCTAACAAGATTGTTTCGCTCGGAGGGATTACTTTTCCTTGTTCCAATATTATTTTCTCGCTGCTCACGTTCCCTGTAACAGATATTATTTCAGAAATTTGGGGGAAATCATATGCCAAGAAAACGGTTTGGGTTGGCTTCCTGGGACAATGCCTCTTTGTTGGGTTAATTCAGGTATCATTGTGGGTTCCTTCAGCCCCTGCATGGCCGAATGATGCAGCTTATAAGGCGATCCTTTCTACCACTCCGCGCATTTTATTGGCTAGTATGGTCGCTTTTCTAAGTGCGCAAATGACAGATGTGATCATTTTTTCAAAACTTAAACGTATGACGGGAGGGCGCTTTCTGTGGCTTAGGAATAATGTCTCAACGTTTATGGGGCAAGTTGTGAATTCCGTTTTGCTCATCACTATTGCCTTTTATGGAGTGTACCCCATTGGGCCTCTGATTGTTGGTTCCATTGGCCTGAAGTGGCTCATCGCACTCATAGATACGCCCTTGGTCTATTATGGGGTATACGCAATCAATAAGCACCTTAAGGGTGCTACTTTAGCCTATACGGATGATGAATAAGTCGCTTAGTTAGAAGCAACTTCCTGCTCAAAGCGTTTAATAGCAGCAGGCCCACCTACAACGAGCAGTACGTCATCACTTTGTAGGATCTCTTCAGCCTTAGGCGCTGTGATGCGTGTTTCTCCGCGTTGGATGCCAATAACATTAAGAGAGAATTTACGCCTGAAGTCTGCTCCTGCTAGGGTTTCTCCTACGAGGGCTGATTGACTTCCTAGGCAAATTTGCTCGATTTTGAAAGCACGGTGGACACTTGGAGCATCCTCTTCTTTGTATTGTGTGCGCAAAAGTTTTTCTGCTTTTTTGTTTTGGATCTCGTCCCCGAGAAGGATGAGGTGGTCATCTGGGAATAGTGGTGTATCTGGTGCAGGGTCGTAGTGCGTATAGTAATTCCGGCTTAATCCGATGATTGAAGCTCCTGTTTGCTCACGCAGATTGAGGTCTTTAATGCGCTTCCCGCACGCGATGGATTTACGCTCGATGATAGCTTCATGCACATTGACTGGCCATGGGTATTTCTGAGTGATTTGCTGTAAGGTCTTACGTCGCTTCTCTTCATGGGATAAGGAGCGTTGGTTAAAACTCTCCATGAATAAATGTTCCAGACGGCTGTTTATACGGATAATATGCCTCCAGAAAAAGAATGCGATGCCGATTAAAAGTACTACAAAGATAAGTAATGCAACGCCTGAGGGGAAGTAGTGTGCAGAAGTGGAGAGGAAAAACCCACTGAAGACAACCAAGACTACAGAAATAACAATGAAGTTAAAAAGGTTGCGCATCCGTCCAGGAAGACGCTGCCGGCTACTTCCTTTCAGGGCAGCGTCAGCAACTAGCATGAGGCAGGCATCGATATTGCGGATAACTGCGATTAGAAATGGCAAACATAGTAGTGCCGTTACGAGCCAAAACCCAATGTACCAAAAACTGGCATAGGCAGATTCTGCAATAGAGTCGTCAAGGAAATCTGCTCCACGAGCACCTATCAGGATAATGCCTATCAAGATCGAGAAGTAGCAAAAGAGTTGTAGGATAGGGCGCCGTACGAGCTGTAGTAGGGCACTTTTACTGAGGTGTGACTGTGCTGCGCTGAGGATGTTATGGTAAAACTTCCCGAGTTCAAAGAACGGCTCTGGGGTGCGTTGCATAAGATAGTCGTACACCGCATCCGTTTTCATGCTAATTAAAGGTACCACTACGATTGTCCCTAGAGAAATCCCTACAGCAATAGGCATGAGGCCTGCGTGAGTAACCCCTAAGGATTGCCCTAGCGCTGCAATAATAAAGCTGAACTCACCAATCTGAGACTTACATAAAGCCGCTCTGAAGCTTGTTTGAGAGCGTGTCCCAGCTAAGAAAAGCCCGAGCCAGCAAGTGAATGTTTTGATGACTACAACAAGGAAAGTTAAGCACAGAATAGGTTTCCAGTAGGAGAGCAGCATTTGTGGCTCAATGAGCATGCCTACGGTAACGAAAAAGATGGCAGAAAATAGGTGTCTTAGGGGTTCTGTCGTCTTCTCAATAGAGGCAGAGAGACTGGACTGCGAGAGAATCGCACCTGCTAAAAAGGCACCAAGAGCGACCGAAAACTCAAAGTGAATGGCCAGCTCTCCAATCCCGAGGACAACCCCGACCACGACAACGGTGAGGACTTCTATATTACCAATTTTAGTGAGAACCTTTACTAAATAAGGTGCGAGTAAGCGTCCAATAATGAAGACGAAGACTACAAATAGCCCGACAAAGAAGGTCCCTTTCCATAGGGCAGTCCAGGCGAAGTGTCCTGTAACCGCCATACCAGTTAGAATCACCAACATTAGGATGGCGATAATGTCTTCTAGGATGAGCATCCCAATGGTGAACTGGGCATAGTTGCTCTTGAGTCCCTGTTGATTACGCAAAATAGCAATAGTGATCATGCTTGAGCTGATCGCAAGGAGTCCCCCCAGAAAGATGCCATCCATTTGTGTCCAACCAGCCCCGAGCAGAGGAAATGCCATCATTCCCAGGAAGAGCATGCTAATACACTGTAATAGTACTGCTAGTAGAGAAGGGCCGAACATCTTCTGGAGCTTCTTTAGGTCAAACTCCAGCCCAATATAGAACATTAGAAAAATTACCCCGAGCTCACTGAGGTCTTTGATGATCTCTTGATTGAGGACAGAGCCCCAAGAAAAGAGATGCGGGCCTACAACAAGTCCGCTAATAAGGTAGCCCAGCATCAAGGGCAGTCTTATGTAATAAAATAGTATCGCTACGGTCCCTGCACAGATGGTTACTTTTGCGAGATCACTGATAAGGGTTATTTGTTCCATGCGAGACTATTTTGGCGTTAAAGGCTTCATTCTGAACATAATTAGCCAGAATGACAAGCTATTCTCTTAGGCTTATTTATCAGCAGAGAGATATTAGGACCTATTATTTATTAAAATAGTGCTGGAGGACAACTTTTGCTATGGGTGCTGCCGTAATACTTCCCCAGAAATTATGGCTATCTTCCGTTTCCTCTACCATGACAACTAACGCAATTTGAGGATTATCGGCTGGGGCAAAGCCAAAAAACCAAGCAAGGTCACGGTCTTTGCCTTTAACCTTTGTCTGGGCAGTTCCTGTTTTACTAGCAACTTCAATATCATCAATTTGGGTTCGACGTGCCGTTCCAGATTCTGTGGCTCGTTTCATTCCATCCATTAGGATTGTGTATTGTTCTTCTGTAAGGCCTAAGGGTTTCCCTCCGTGGTCTACTGCAGGGCGATTAGGATTATGGATCAAAGTGGGTTTTGTGCGTGTCTCTCCTCGAGCTAAGGCAGCAGCGAAGCAGGCCATGTTAAGAGGCGTTGTGAGCAAAAATCCTTGGCCAATAGACATATTGGCAGTATCTCCCCCTAGCCAAGGGCCTAGACCTCTTCGCTTTTTCCAGGCAGGAGTGGGGACCAACGCATGCCTTGTTTCAAAAGGCAGCTCGATACCTGTAGCTGTGTCTAGGCCAAATAATTTGGCTTCTTCGCTGAGGCGTGCGATTCCCATATCTAGGGCTGATTGATAAAAGTATATATTACAGCTTTTAGCAATTGCATCGACTAGATTCAGAGGTCCATGTCCGTAACGAGTTGCACAGGGGAAGGCGCGTGTTCCGACTTGTAGTGTACGTTGGCAATCACACAAAGTATGTCCGTCAACGAGCTGATGTCGCAATGCGGCTGATGCAGTGATCATTTTGAAGGGAGAGCCCGGGGGGTAAAGGCCTTGTATCGCTCTATTAATCCAGGCACCCCGTTCATTAATATCGTTATAGACAGCTGTGGGGATATAAGGAGTTAGATCATTTAAATTGTAAGTAGGACTACTAGCCAGTGTGAGGACCTCACCAGAAGCCACCTCGATTGCTACAACAGCGCCTGTTTTTCCTCGTATTGCTTGCTCTGCGGCGCGCTGCAAGTCGATATCAAGGCTGCAGATTAGGTCTTCTCCTTGGGTGGGGTTCTTTTGTTCCACGCATTCATATTGGAATCCTGCTGGGTCTACACGCCAAATTTGGCCTCCGCTTTCCCCTTGTAGGTATTCTTCGAAGGAGCGTTCTAAGCCAGCTTTACCTTGTTTGCCTTTGAGGCTGAAGGTGGTGAGCTCTTCTCCAGGGACACCTTCTTCGGATATATCTAAGCTTGAGACTACATAGCCTAAGGTATGCGCCGCAGCGGAGCCATAAGGATAGTAGCGGGCATTATCAGTGTAGACCTGAATAGGAGAGTTTACGGGCAGTTGTTCAATAAGCTTGGCATACTCATGAGGCTCTAAGTCGTCAATAATAGGCATGGGTAGCAGCAAGCGTTGGCTAAAATGCTGCTCCAAAAGCTTGTCGTTTACCTTGTTTTTGCGCCCAAGGATGCGATTTACCTTCGTGAGGTAGCGTTTTAAAACCGTTTTTCGGGCAGCTTTTTGTACTTCATAGCTTTTGACTGCTAAGCCTGCATTACGTAAAGCCCGTACACGCTTGATATATTCCTTACGAAAATCAGGCCTTAGCTCATTGAGGTAAACAACAGCAATAAAACGCGGGCGGGTCCCGACTAAGAGTTTGTGGTTACGGTCGTAGATGGATCCACGAGGGCCAGGCTGCAAGATACGCCGGAGGCTTTGTCGCTGCTCTTGCTTCTTATATTTTTGGTTAAGGATGATTTGTTGGTAGCCTAAACCTATAATGAGGCTCACAAAAAGCATCGCACAGAGTATTTTTAAGAAAAACAACCTCTGGTTAAAAGTAGTATGCAGCTCTGTGAGGTGCTTCATGACGGATTATCGACCAGTTTCCACGTGAGGGGGAGGTTGCATTGCTTTAGAATGCTAGATTGCAGCTTTAGATAAGGCAAAATTGCCAGCCCGAGGAAAAGTTCTGAGGCAAGTAAGTCCTCAAGTGCTCTAAAAAAGTAGGCTCCGCTGAATTGTCCAGGAGGGTAAAGCAAGAAAGTGTTAGCCATGATCGCTAGAGCATTTAAGATGAGTGCAAGGATGATTATATTGCTTTTTCTTCCGCGCAGTAGGATTACATCGAGTAATACAATTGTAATGTAGGCAACGCATAAGATGCTCCACGTATTGCCATAGGGAATCATCAAGCTTGCATCAAAAAATAAGCTAGTCAGTAGTATGCATAGCAACCCACAGGGGAGTCTCAAATAGAGTGCTGGGTAAAAAACAAAGAGGATCGGAAAATACAGATAAATAGAAAGCGGAGAAAGCCAGTAATTAAGCTCTTGAAGGACAACAAGGACAAGGAGGTTGACCCCTAGCAGGATAATGGCGCGTAGGGTTTCAGATAGCATCGGTTAGCTCTTCTTCAGTTTCTAGAGGGATTAGAATCGCTACTTCAGTAAGGCTTAGCAGTCTTTGGTCTAGGTTCACAGCAGTACGCTGGAAGATACCATCAGTTCCTGGTTCTAGTTGTTGAACATATCCGATGGTGAGTCCTTCCGGGAAAGTTCCCCCGAGGCTAGAAGAGACAATGCGTATCGCCTCTTCTTGGGCATCTTTAATGTCAGGAGGGATTTCTCGGGCCTCACCTCGAGGGCTGGAAAAAGTCGGGTTAATGCTTCCTTGGTAAGTGACGGGGCGGTGGTCGCCCTCAAGGTGTGCACTGATGCGGAAATTAGGGCTACTCACAAGCTCTACCAGGGACGTATAAGTGTAAACACGGTGAACCCGTCCTACAATGCCTCCGGCAAATACAACAGGAGCCCCTTCTCTTATTCCGTGCTTTTTGCCTTTTCGCACCAGGATTTGTTGCCACCATGCGCTTAAATCACGTCGGCAGACACGTGCGACCTCATAGCGATACTCAGGGATGGGTGGGAGCTTTAGGAGCGCCTCGAGGCGTGTGAGTTCATCCTCCAGGGTGCGTGCTTTTTGCAGTGAAATCTCATAGGCGGCATTGAGCCGTGCTAAGTCACGCCCCGTTTCTATGAGTTCTGTGCGTGAACGAGATTTGAGGTTCCAATAGGATTGAAGATCTTTAAGGTGGGAGGCAACAGTCCAAGTAGGGGCTTGGAATTCAAAAAAACTGTCATTCAAGAAGACTTTAGCTAGGACAGGAAGAGACCACCAGGCCCACAGTAGGCCTCCTAACAAAATAAAAAGCTTTATTTGCCTATGATGCTTTTTACTGCTCACCCTTAGGGAGATTCATCAAGCCAAAAAGATAGGTCTTGGAGTACAAGGCCTGTTCCGTTGGCAACAGCACTTAATGGATCCTCAGCTACAAAAACCGGGATCCCTGTCGCTTCACCAAGAAGAAGGTCAAGCCCACGTACCATAGCGCCTCCACCTGCTAAAACAATGCCTCGGTCTACAAGGTCAGAGGATAGCTCCGGGGGGCAACGCTCTAAGGCAGAGCGCACCATATCAATGATGGCATTAAAGGTGTCAGTGAGTGCTTCACGAATTTCTGAAGAAGAAATATCTAAGGTCTTAGGCAATCCTGCAACAGAGTCGCGCCCTTTAACTTCTAGGTAGAGCTCTTCTTCGAGAGGGACGGCAGAGCCAATCTTGATTTTAATTTCTTCTGCGGTACGCTCACCAATCACTAGGTTGTAGGCGCGTTTCATGTAGTTCATGATGGCTGTGTCCATCTCGTCCCCACCTACACGCAAACTACGTGTATAAACAAGGCCAGAAAGGGAGATGATAGCTACTTCAGTAGTACCCCCACCAATATCAACAATCATATTTGCTGCAGGGTCTTCAATCGGTAAACCGACTCCAATAGCTGCTGCCATAGGTTCTTGCAGGAGTAAAACATCACGTGCACCTGCATGAATGGCAGATTCTTTCACCGCTCGGCGCTCTACTTCGGTAATGCCTGAGGGCACAGCAACGACAACGCGGGGCGGGACAAAGCGATTGGACCGGCATACTTTATCGATGAAATACCGCAACATTGCTTCGGTGATTTCAAAGTCAGCGATCACACCATCTTTCATGGGGCGGATGGCTGAGATATTACCGGGCGTACGCCCTAACATGCGTTTAGCATCTAGACCTACCGCACGGACCTTCTTACTGTCTTTATAAACAGCAACAACACTGGGCTCGCGCAGGACAATACCTTTATCATTGGCAAACACCAGGGTATTTGCAGTCCCTAAGTCGATACCAATATTATTGGAGAAGAATCCGAAACTTCGGCCTAAAAAACCAACACTCTTACGTAAGGTCTTGTGCAGCATTGTCTTTGTACATGAAACGATCGATCAGATATTCATCTTCGCTTGATTTTTGAGACTTGTCAAAGGTTAAAAAAATAACACTAGATTTCGGTATCCCAGTATTAGGATCGGGTTCGATTGGTTTTGGGTTGTTTTGATTCTTTAGAGTGTTTCTGTCTTTCCTGTTTCTACGTTGATAACAGGGAGGCCTTTGAGTGCTGCTAGGCGATCTCCGCCTGAAAGGTAAGTTAATTCACCTTGTTGGTTTCGGCTTTCCCTAAACTTCGAACAAACAAAGCCTGATTCTAGGGAGACCTCTTTCACCACGTCATTAAGTTTTTCCTCTTTTACAAAATAAGCATTGTTCCCGGCGCTATTGCAGCCAACAAAAGCATATCCTTTTTTTGCAGCTAGGTGGTGTAATGCTTTAATAGAGGCTCCGAAATACAGATTGCTATAGTGAGCCTCGGTACGGATAAAGCTTGGATTATAGGGAATCGTTATGGGTCTTGTTTCTCCAAATACACTGTTGTATTCTCCTATAAAAATCGTTGGATCTACAGAATCAATAGCATCCCACACCCAATAGTCATTGCCATCTAGGTCGACATGAAGGAGCCCAATCTCTGATGGAAGGTTAGCTTCGGTAATGAGTTGGTTGATATTCTCCTTTGTTACGAAGGTAGATTTTGCCTGGAGATCGTGTCTCCAATGGTAGTCGGAGTTTTTGATTCTGGCTACATTCTTGTCCGAGGCGTCCATAACAAGTCCAGACCAGTTATCATTGATCATGAGAAATCGAGTATTGGATTCCTCGTAGTCTTCTACTCCAAATTCAATGAAAACGTTGTTTTTGATGTCGAGATTGTTGACGAGCCATTGGATGATACCGTCATCTCCAAATTGAGAGAAAACCTTAAACTCAACTTCTCGTAGCGATTGGATCGTTTTTCCTAGGAGAGGCTTGATGAGCCCTTTGGCAATAAGAAGCTTAAGCTCTTCATTTTGTTGTGTGTGTAATTTTTTTAAGGAGCTTATTTCTTTTTTTACGCTTCGTCCTGTATTTAAAATACTCATAGTGTTTCGGGAAATAGGTAGATTTGGAATTGATTAAAGGAGACTATCGTTTTCCCCAGCACCGTCTAATCTTAGAGTAAGGCTCAAGTTCTCGTAAGACGGCTTGAGTGTAGTCTTGAGGTGTCCATTGTTCACTTTGCTGGAATGCTTTTTGAATCAAGGACTCTTTTAGTGTAGGGTTACTCTTTAGCTGTATGACTGCCTCGGCAAGGCTTTGTGAGTCTTTTAGGTTAAAAAATAGTGCATTATCGCCTAATTGCTCTTTAGCGCCTCTATAGTTTGACGAAATAACAGCACATTTGAGGGAGAATGCTTCTAGGGGAGGCAAGTTGTCGGGGCCAAAAAACGAAGCATAGGCTAAGGCAAAAGCATTTTTATATAAAGCGACTAGGGTTTCTTCAGCCACAAAATCAAGGATGGTAACGGCGTCCTCTAGCCCCATTTTCTTTATTTGAGTTTCAATGTAATGACGGTTCCCAGTATCATGTCCCACGAAAACGGCATTCATTGTTTCAGAATGAGTTTCTTTGAGAATCTTAAGTGCCTCTAGGATTCGAATATGATTTTTATGAGGCCAGAATAGCGAAGGGTAAAACAGGTAAGGCTTTTTAATGCCGAAATCTCTCTCTAAATCAATAGATTGTGATTGAGGCGTTTCTTTAAGTACAGGAGTAGGGAAGGGCATGACTTTTATTTTGTCTTCGAGTACCCCATAAAATTGCATTATCTCCTCTTTTCCTGTCTGAGCGCCTGTTATGACTAGTGTGGCTTTGGGGAGGATGTTGCTGTAAAAGCTGTCGCGACTCTCCCATTCGCCCTGCGCACTCACTTCAGGGAAATAGGGGTTCACCCTATGGTTTAGGTCCCACAGCGTATAGACGTAAGGGACCTCAACAGGTTCAAATGCTTCGGTAGCAAACCAGAGTAAATCAATGGGGTGTTTATCTATGGCTTGCTGTAGAGGGGAGGTTTTGTTTGGGCGGAGCTGTTTTAGTACACGCCGGATCTCGCGTTTTATCTTTTGGAATAGGTTACGCGGTTTGCTTTGCCGTACTTGTACATACTGGATCTTGGGGTTGGAAAAATGTATGTCATCTAGTGTCGAGAAAACGCATACTTCATGTGCTATCTCTATGTTATTCAGCGAGTTGAGGATAGTCTTTTCAAAGGTGTGGGCTCCCCCTGATCGCGCTTCCGTTCCCGATACGTAGATACCTAGCTTCATTTAGATAATTGTTTATTTATTGTTCGACAAACCTCGGAAAGTTAACTTTATTGAGAAAGTATTAATATGAAAGCACAAAAAGCTTTAGAGCGTATTTTTCACGAAGATCAGTTGTTGGCTATCATTATCCGGGCTGATTTTAGTGAACCTGGGGTTCATTTCTTTACCGGACATGAGTTTTCCCAGCAGCTTGCATATATGCAACACCCTGAAGGCCATGTAATTACGCCACATGTCCATAAGCCAGCCCCTCGAGAGGTTACCTATACTCAAGAAGTCCTTTTCATCCGAAAAGGAGCCTTGCGGGTCGATTTCTATAGTAATGACCAGGAATATCTGGAGAGCAGGGTCCTTAACGGAGGGGATGCAATCCTTCTAGCAGGAGGGGGCCATGGCTTTGAAGTGCTTGAAAACCTTGAAATGATCGAAGTTAAGCAGGGACCTTATGCGGGCGAAGAGGACAAAATCCGCTTTGTGTCTAAGCAAAAAGCCTCTGAATTGATCCTGAATTAAGCCTTTTTATGATCCCCGTTAATGAGCCTTTACTCCAAGGTAATGAGAAAAAGTACCTAGCCGAGTGTATTGATACAGGCTGGATTTCCAGTGAAGGCCCTTTTGTCCGTGGGTTTGAAGAACAGTTTTCTGATTTTATCGGGGTTAAGCATGGGATTAGTGTTTGTAATGGTACCGCAGCCCTTGAGACAGCTTTATATGCCATTGGCGTTGGAGAGGGAGATGAGGTTATTTTACCCTCTTTTACTATCATTTCTTGTGTTACGGCATGCTTGCGCTTGGGGGCCAAGCCGGTCCTAGTCGATATTGTTCCTGATACTTGGACCATGGATGTTTCCCAGGTAGAGGCCAAGATTACCCCTAAGACAAAAGCAGTCATGCCTGTTCATATGTATGGGCACCCTGTCGAGATGGATCCGCTTTTTCAGCTCCAAGAAAATTATGGCTTTAAAATAATAGAAGATGCCGCTCAGGTACAAGGGGCTGAGTACTACAGTGTTCACCGTGGTGGTAAATGGCTTAAGTGCGGCGCCATGGGGGACATCGCTGCTACCAGTTTTTACGCTAACAAGATTATTACGACCGGAGAAGGTGGGATGGTTGTTACTGAGAACGATGATTATGCGCAGCGTGCACGGTCTTATCAGAATCTTTGTTTTAGACCTGAAGAGCGATTTTTCCACACTGAGTTGGGATACAATTTTAGAATGTCTAATATCCAGGCAGCAGTGGGCCTTGCGCAGTGTGAACAGATAGAAGCTTTTATTTCCATTAAGCGCAAGCTCGGGGAGCAATACGCCAAAGAGCTGGCCTCAGTAAAAGGCATTCGTTTTATGCCTATTCAACCTTGGGCAAAATCTGTTTATTGGATGTATTGCGTGGAGCTAGACCCTGCTCTAGGGATCGAGGCTAGCACGATACAGGCTTATTTAAGAGAGAAGGGGATTGGGACAAGGCCTTTCTTTAAAGGGATGCATGCTCAGCCAGTATTTTGGGAAAAAGGCCTATTCGAAGGAGAGGCTTACCCACAGACAGATCTTGCATACAAATATGGGTTTTACTTGCCGAGTGGTTTGACCCTGACTGCGGACCAGGTAAGTGAAGTTACAGCTTGCCTTCAAGAGGCTCTCAAGGCAGCGTTGCCAGTATAATTCTTCAATAAAGTCTAGCATGTCTACATTTGCCTCTTACGCCCAATATTACGATTTATTTTATCAAGATAAAGACTACGCAGGAGAGTCAGCGTATGTGCATACCTTGCTTAGTAAGCACACTCAGGCGTTGGATAATAAAGATTGTTTTTTGCTCGATTTAGGCTGTGGTACAGGGAATTATACCCAGCATCTTGCTAAAAATATAGGTCGAGTGAAGGGCGTTGATTTATCCCCAGAGATGGTCGAGATTGCTTCATCACGTCATCAGGGGCTATCTAATGCCACTTTTGAGGTAGGAGATATGACTCAGTATAATAAGGAAAAGGACGTAGATATCATCACGGCTCTTTTTCATGTAGTTTGCTATCAAACCCAGAATGCTGCCTTAACTTCCTTTTTTGAGAATGCTGCAAAGATGCTCAAGCCTGGAGGACTTTTAGCTTTTGATTTTTGGTATGGACCTGCGGTACTGACCGATAGGCCTGGCTCTCGTACTAAGACTTTTGATCTAGAGAACCGGTGTGTTACCCGTACTGCAGAGCCCACCTTATATGCAAATGAGAATAAAGTAAACGTTTGCTATGAGCTCCTTGTAGAAGATAAGACTAGTGCAGAACGTGAACGTATCGAAGAGAATCACCAGATGCGCTATCTCTTCTATCCAGAAATCGAGCTTTTTGCTAAGCATGCAGGCTTCGAGATTCTAGAGAGTCTAGAATGGATGAAACTAGACCTTCCGCTTAGTTTCGATAGTTGGAATGGTATTGTTATTTTAAGGAAACAATAGCTTTAAAGCGTAAGCAGCTGCTATGTTTACCCCCTTATTAACTTGGTTTGTCTTTTTATCGCGTAACTCTATTCACGCGGTAGTTTTTAATAAAGAGGGTGTTATTAAAGACTCCCTTAAGGAAACTTTTCCGGAAGTTGATCTGCAAAGCTTGCCAGATCTTTTAGTAGCTTTTGTAAGCAGGCACTCAGTCTCGGGGGGTGTCACATTGATTCTCCCTACAGATTGCCTTTCGTCAGGAGCGCGCTGGGTGCCTCGTTTGCCCGGCTCGCAGGCCCAGGTAATGACCTTCGCTGCATCGCAAGTACTTGGGGGCGATTTAGAAGAGAAGGCCTGGACCACGCAATTAATGGATACGGATGAGCTGGATGATTGCTATTTCTTTGTCGGGGCCAAGCACTCATTTTTGAAGACTTTATGCACACCTTTGCAAGAGGCTGGGTTAAGCATAAACTCTATTCAGACGGTACCGTCTCTGAGCGCTTGGCTTTATGCCCAAAGTGCTTTGGCTTCACCTCAAAATGGATTGTGGATTCATCTGGAGGATCGGTTTATCCATTTTTTTACTCGAGAAAAAGAGGGTGAGCTGGTTTATAGAAGGCAAGAGCTGAGAAATAGAAATACAGAAGATTTGCAGCAATGGGTAGAAGCAGTTGTTCGGGAATTAAGGCGTTTTATTACTTATTTTGAAGAAGCTCGGGGGCAGGGTCCTATATCTCAAATAGTATTATTGGGGCCCGAAGACAGTGTGTTGGAGGTGAAAGATGCCTTAGCACAGCAGCAAGAGGTTCCAGTGTCTATTGCCGCGCCCTTAGCTTCGCACAATACACTGCCTCCCAATACCATTTCGTATGATAATGTCCTGATTTCTGCGTTGTTGGCTAGAGTGTCAGGCCTCCCTTATGTCTCTTTAAGAAAAAGACTGCCCATAAAGAATAACAGTTTTATTGTGAAATTAGCGGCGTGCTTCACTACCATGGCGTTTATTGGGCTTCTCGTCTGGAATAAGGGATTACAAGAAAGGGAGGCTCAGCTGATTCAGCAAGAAAACAAACTTCATCAATTAACAGTAAAGTCCCAAAAGCTTGTAGCCTGTCAGGGTGCTGTAGATGAAATTACCGCAGAAATAGAAGCTTTAGAGCAATTTTGGGGCTCTCGCTTTGCCTGGAGCCATTTTTTGAGTAATCTTGCTCAACAGCTAGATAAGACAAAAGATGCCTGGGTGGACTCACTGTCAGTTCTTGAAGCAGGTGATATCTACCTGTGTGGCCATATTTTTGATCACTCTGCCCAGGGGGCGATTGCTGGGGTTTATGAGCCTATGGGCACGAAATGGGAAGTTTTAGTAAGCCTGTTAAAAGAAATGGAATTTGTGGAGGAAGTGAATGATATTCAGCTGGAAATTGAAGAACCTTATGTGCTAAGCTTTCGCTGTCGTCTGAAAATAACGCCCCATGAATACTCCTCGGACTTTCAAAAGCCTCTCTACCACTCATAAATACACTTGGGCTATCCTCGTTGTTATTGCTTTTATTATTGTGGTCTGCCTCGGTATGGTCACTTTTCGTCATAGCAAGGAATTGGCTGGAAAAGAGTCGGCCATTCAGAAGAATCGAGAGCGTCTATTAGCTTTGAACCCTCAGCTAAAAGAAGAAGACCTTGTCCTTGCGCAGGCGCACCTAGAAAAATGGACAGAGGAGCGCCTGGAACGCTCCCGGGCATTCTTTCAACAACGCTTCAAGGCATTCGGAGATCGAGAGCCGGCAGCTTTACTTTTTGAGGTCAAAGCCTTTGTTGAGCGTATGCGTCGGGTTGCGAATAAGAAAGGCGTCTCTGTGGAGCAAGGGCAGTCTTTCGGGTTTGATGCCCTTGTTTATGAGGGAGTTCCACCTCATGCCTCTGAGGTAGAGACATTATGGGGGCAGAAGCAAATTCTGGGCAATCTACTTGAAATCCTTTTTCAAAGTCATCCCCAAGCGTTGCTGTCTGTAGAATGCCAAGGCGTAACCCACCTTTTTGAGGACCGCCAGCAGAGCTTCCCCAGCTTGGCTCAGGAGGTAGATGCGTATCAGTTTAAAATAGAATTTGAAGGCCATACACAGTCATTACGTCGTTTTCTAAACTATCTTGAAGATACAGCCTTCCCTATCACCATTAGGAATATTGAAGTACGCCCAAGTGTCAGCGCGAAAGATTTAAAGAATTTAAAGAAAGTAAAGCGTCAGAAAAATAATATCATTTCGAGTAGCCCTTCGATCTTTGAAGTCACTTTAGAATGGTCTCAGTTTTTTGAAGATATTGATGAAGAAGCATTAGAACAGGCATTGGATCTTAGCCTTCATTCATCAAATGCAGCTACAAGTCATGTTTGGCGTGACCCTCAGCCTCAGCGTCTAGAGGCGGGCTGGGTTTATGACTTATTTACTCCTCCTGATATTACACTAAGCGGTGGAGCGGATCAATTTGTCGCAACTATCCCTTGGGTAAACTCAGTTCAGGAATTAGAGCAGGCAGATTCTCGCCCTAATGAACCCCTGTATCGACTACAGTTTCTAGGTTACTCTGAGGGGGAAGAGCCTTTGTTATGGATCTTTGATGAGGAAAGCAAAACCTTGCTCAAAGGGCAGGTAGGGCAAGTCTTTAAGGAAGAAGGATTCACCATTCATGCATTTGTTCCGATGCATTTTTCTGCTGAGCAGGATTGTTTTATCGGGGCGGCGATCGAGGTTTGGGATGAGCGTGATACTAGGCAAATATCTTTGGCGTCTTATTCTCCTTCTTTGAGGGATTTTGAATAAAAGCTTTGCCTTAATCCTAAAAAGCCTCATAAAGGCCAGAACCTATCCGAGTGCTATGATACATCGTCTTTTAATAGGATTTTCTTTGTGCTTACCCTGTATTTGTTCTGCGTCTTACCAAGATTCTTTCCTCAAGGCCAGAGCGCACTATCTTGCAGGGGAGTATGTGGCTGCTAAATCCATTTTTGATACCTTAGAAAAGCAGGCTCCTTTAGATTGTCGTATTCAGAAGTTTCTGGCTAATATCGAAAATGAGCTGGAACGCAAAAATGAAGGCTATCGCCCTGTAGCACGTTCTGAAATGCTTCAGGAGGTGAGCCGTGCGTGGGAGCGCCCCAAGGCACTGGTTAGAGAAGAAGAGGAAATTGCTGAAGAATTAGCCTCCGAAGAACTCCTTGGTAAGCTTAAACAAATTACGATTCCAAAGCTACATGTAGTAGAAGCTCCTCTGAATCGTGTTGTAGAAATGCTTGGGGAGCTTGCAGCTGAATATGCGCCAGAGCAAGAGGGTGTTAATATTGTTTTAGTAGACCCTGAGCAGCTTGATCCTAAAGTAACCATCACGCTACGTGGGTTGACTCTCGACAAAATACTCGAGTGGGTAACTAAGTCTGTAGGGTTTATGTACGACCTCGAGGAAGGCATGGTCGTGATACGTTCCCCACGGGGCAATGAAGCTAATTTACAAACAGAGTTTTTCCCTATATCTCGAGCCACGGTGATACGCCTAACAGGGCAACGTGGGCTTAATCAGAGGGAGGACCTTAAAGCATCACACACGCAGCCTGTACTGCCTTTAGTTGAAGAAGAGACTCTGCTTAGGCAATTTTTTCAGCGTGCGGGGGTTGATTTTGAGCGTTACCCAGGGAGTGCTCTTGCGTTTGAAGGAGCTCAGCTCATTGTTACACAAAGCCCGCGGAATTTAGAGCGTGTGCGTAATATTTTAAAACGCTTTCAAGATACTAAGCAGGTCGAGATCGAGGCTAAGTTCTTGGAGGTACAGCAGGGTGTGTTGGATGAGTTTGGCTTTCGTTGGGGTATTAGTAAGGGAGCTAATTACGTCGCGCAGACAGGGAATAGCACTGCGGATAATTTGCGCAATCTCTCTCAGGCATTTGCAACCCAGAACTTTTCTAGCGGGGACGGAAGTCTTATTCCGAGTGTGACTAACCCTACGACGGGTGCAGTGACGGTAGGAGATGCGGTGAGTATTCCTAATAGAGCTCCAGGGATTCCTAATACAGTAGATTTAGCAACGAATGCGGTTCCTGCTGGGCAAATCGTGAGCATCCTCGGGAACTGGCAGTTAGATGTTCTTGTACGTGCCCTCGAGCAGCATGCCGGTTCTGACTTAATGAGCGCGCCTAAGCTAACGGTGCTCTCAGGAAAGACTGCCGACATTATTGTGGCCCAAGAATTACGTTACCCAGAGTCTTACGGGCAAATTCGTTCTGAAGTAGGTACGGGGAACAGTAGTGGAGGGGGCAGTGCTGGTGTTACCATTACTGCAGGGACTCCTCAGAATTTCCAAGTCCGTAATGTAGGGGTAGAGATGGAAGTAACCCCTACTGTAGAAGAAGATAATAGCATTAGTCTACGCTTAGAACCCCGTGTTACTGAGTTTGAAGGCTTTGTTGAATATGGAGGCATGAGTATTGCCATTACAGGGCAAAGCTCAGCTCGCATCCCATCTGGGTTTTTTCAGCCTATTTTCTCAACCCGGCAGATTCGCACAGAGGTAACTATTTTTGATGGGGCTACTGTTGTGATGGGTGGGTTAACGCGCGAGCAAGTTAAAGAAGTTCATGATAAGGTGCCGGTATTAGGAGATCTCCCCCTTCTAGGGCGCTTATTTAAATCAAAGGGAGAATCTTCACAAAAACGAAACTTGCTGATTTTTGTTACAGCAAACCTTATATCACCAGGTGGGGCGCCTAATTTCCAAAATCCACAGGCGCGACCTTCCGCCACGTTATTCCAGGCTCCAGTTGTAGTCACCCCAGAAGGAGTCTTGGACAGAACAGTTCAATAAACTTGCAACCCACCTATAGGGTTTTAGCCTGAAATTTTTAATGGAGAGGTGACAGAGTGGCCGAATGTGCCTGACTCGAAATCAGGTGTGCTGTAAGGTACCGTGGGTTCGAATCCCACCCTCTCCGTTTGGGCTTAGGCTTTTATGGGCGTAGGTTTACTCCTCAAGGCGGTCTGTAGAATGAATCTCAGTAGGAGTTTCAGGCGGTAGGTCTTTCTGGGCCATGGCCATAGTCGGGCAGCCCGAGCCTAATGAGCTAAAAACAGCCATAAGTGTCAGAAAAAAGCGGCGGATAGTGTGTTTGATATCCCAAAACATGAGTTGGGATTATCTTTATTATTAATGTGAAGTCAAGAAATCCTTATTGATTTTAAGTGAAAGAATCTTAAGTTGTTTGTTTAAAATAAGTTAAGATTCTTTGGTCTTCTTGTTGAGGAAGTATTTCCCTAGCTTGGCTATCAAAACCCCTATTAATAGGAGGCTAAAGCCCATAATCGCAAGGCCAGGTTTGCCTTGGTAGAGGGCTCCTCCTGTGAGGGCCCACCCCAGGGACATCATGATTTGCAAGGGCCAGGAAATCATAAAGTAAGGACTAAAAGGGATACGCAAGAGGCCTAAAATATAGTTTTGAGCAAACAGCGGCATTCCTGGGGTTAGGCGTACAAGTAAGATAATACGGTGGATGTGCTTGGTTGGGATTTCCTTAGGGATTTCAAACCCCGCTTTGCGTACCATTTTCTCTGCCCAAGAGCGAACTAAGTGGTGTGCTACATAATAACCCAGAGCAACATTAACCGCTAGGGCAAGGCTGACACCCACTACAGTAGTTGCTGTACTATAAATGAGCCCTGCAGCGATGAGTAAAGGGCTTATCGGGAAGCTTACCAAAGGTAATAGGGCCATGGCTGTAAAGAAGATGATCGGGTTTGTTTGCTCGAGCCAGGGCAAAATTTGATGGGCTCCATCTTTGAAGAATTTTATATCAAACCCTAGGAAATATAAAACGCCCGAGAGCATGAGCAAGAAGCCCGCGCCCAATAAGAGCATATAAAGGAGTTTGCGTATGGTGTGCTTCCTAAGCATGGATGCTTATAATCAGAACAGGTGTTCCGTAAATAGTCTAGTATTAAAGTCTTGCTCTGTTGGCTCAGAGGTCTCTAAGATCCTGTATTCGAACGGCTTTTGCTGGATCTTCCATGGTTAGTTATTTTCTTGCTGGTGTTGCCTTGGGGGCCCTATTTATGGGCTTTTTGTTCCTATCCGCTCGTCGCGAGATTGTCATCATCGACGAGGAAAAACAGCATTTACAGCAAGAGAAGCAGATTGTCGTTGAGTTTATGCATACCTTAGTCGAAGGGATTGGGGAGAGCATGGACCGTAATGAGTTGTTTGATCGTATTGTCCATGCCGCAGCTCTGAGTACAGGAGCCTTAAGTGCTTGTATTTTCGAACGTACTGAAGACAGCAAATTACGCAGTGCTGCGATTGAGGGATTGTTTCCTCCTCAACGTTCTTTGCCGGAAGATCAAGATGCTTCTACACGTACACGCTCTAAGTTTATTGAAGATGTATTGCGCTCTCAGGTTTTTGAGATGAGTGAAGGCCTTATCGGCTCGGTGGCAAAGTCGGGTAAAGCAGTTTTAATAGAAGATGCTCGGGAAGACCCTCGTGTGGTTCAGCATAAGGATGTATCCCTTCAGGTGCGCTCACTGATTGCGGTCCCGATCTCTTTTAGAGATGAGGTTTTAGGGGTATTAGCAGTAGCTAACCCTTCTGATGGCACTTCGTTTAACGAGAGTGATCTGTCCTTGGTCCAGTCTTTAGGGGAGCAAGCAGGAATGGCGATTCACAGCTCAGATTTATTGGCTTTTCAGATCGAGAAGAGCAAAATTGAAATAGACCTGACTTTAGCAAGCAATATCCAAGGAATGCTTTTGCCTAAGACCTTCCCTGAAAATCCTTCTTTAGATATCGATGCGTGCTATCATCCTGCCCAAAAAGTAGGGGGGGATCTTTACGATGCGTTTGCTTTAGGCCCTAATAAAGTAGGGATTGCGATTGCAGATGTTTCAGGGAAAGGGATAGCGGCTTCTTTAGTAATGGCTATTTGCCAGGCCAATTTAAGGCACTTTGCTCGGCAGTATGATTCACCGGCAGAGGTCTTGAGGGCATTAAACCGGGCTATGAGTGAGCAGATAAACCGAGATATGTTTATCACAATAGCGTATGCAATTGTAGATACTGCCAAAAATCAAATTACTATAGCTCGGGCAGGGCATGAGCTTCCTTTATTATTTAGGTATCAAAATACCCCCGGGAAACTTGAGGCAGAACGAATCGGCTCAGAAGGAATGGCTCTGGGGATGGTTCCTGGAGATATATTTGATAGTATAATTATCGATAGAGTTATTGATTTTGGCCCTAATGATATAATGGTCTTGTATACGGACGGGGTGACCGAAACTGTGGATCACAGCGGTGAAGAGTTTTCTGAAGAGCGTCTAGCCACTGCTGTTGAGGACTTTACAGAACGCCCATCGGCAGGGATTAACCAAGGTATCCTCGCAGGGTTAGAAGCCTTTGCCGGTTCTGAGCAGCTTAATGATGACCTTACGCTTATTACAGTGAAGCATGTGGGGATGAGTGGCTCGAGTGAAGCCTCTCATTGTGCTTAAGGGGTTTCTTTTGATTAATAATTTTTAATTATTAATGCATTTTCTTGATTTGGCACTACCCCTGCTTTGGGAGGGGTATGAGTTTTACTGGTCTATCCCAAGGAGCCTCTGCTCTTGATAGCTTAGAAAAATGGCAAGATGCTATTTCTAAGGATATTGCGTATGCTAATAAAGTTGGCTACCGCAGTGCTGCTGTTGGGTTTGAAGGCGTTAGCCATGGAGAGATGCCCAGTGCAACCCATACTTCTTTTGTGGAGTTCCTCAAGGGGGTAACACCTAAGGAACGCGTTCAGACTAGTTTTGCTCAGGGGGACCTTACTCCCACAGAGAATCCTCATGACTTTGGGATTAATGGCAGTGGCTTCTTTGAGCTTGAGACAAAAGACGGAGAAAAGGTGTATACCCGAAATGGAGAGTTCCGTTTTGATAAAGAAAATACTTTGGTAACAAATACCGGAGCAAAGGTTATGGGTGAGGGAGGTGCGATTAGCCGCCAGGCTGCCGGTGGGGAGATTGCTGTTAACCGTAATGGTGTTATTTTTCAAGACGGGCAAGAGATTGGACGCTTTAAGGTCGTCGAGATTGAAAACCTAGGTGCTCTCCAGGAATCACGTGATGGGTTCGTAGGAAATGGCAATGATCCTTTAGTCACAAAAGACCGTGAAAACCCTGAAGTGTATCAAGGCGTTGTTGAAAAAAGCAACGTATCTTCTGTTAGGAGGATGATGGACCTTATCCAGGTGCTTCGGGCACATGAAATGAATCAAAAAGTAATCACCACTTTCGATCAACAAATGTCCCAAGCAATACAATACTTAAGCTATTCACGTTAAAGATCTCTTTAAACAACAACACAACAACTAATAACACACAACAGTCATGAGCTTACTCTCTTTATACTCAGGCGCAACAGGCATGGAGAACGAACAAACGAATCTCAATGTCATTTCTAACAATATTGCCAACGTTAATACAAACGGATTTAAGAAAAGTAAGGTAGAATTTAAAGATCTTCTTTACCAAAATCAAAAGCCTGTAGGTGCTGACGCAGGAACAGGTGCAGAGGTTCCTGTAGGAGTTGAAGTAGGTAATGGCAGTCAAGTCGCCGCTACAAGTAAGGTATTTACTCAAGGGCAACTCACTAAGACTGATGAAGACTTTGATTTAGCTATTGAGGGCGCTGGTTTTCTTGAAGTTCAGCTTGCTGATGGAAGTACAGGCTATACTCGTGATGGTGCGCTTAAGGTGAATTCCCAAGGCCAAATCACTACGAGTTCGGGTAATATTGTTGGAAGTGGTTTTCAAGCGGTTCCTTCGGATCTTATCGGAATGCACATTACAAATAGTGGGCAAGTTACTTATCAAAGTCCTGGTGGAGATACTGTCTTTAGAATCCAGTTAGCTCGTTTCGGTAATCCTAGTGGATTGAAGAGTCTAGGTAACAATTTATATGCAGCTACTGATGCAAGTGGTACTGCTGAGTTAGGTAACCCTGCAGAAAATGGATTTGGTAGTATTCACCATAAGTTCTTAGAAAAATCAAACGTTAGTGTTGTCCAGGAAATGGTTAACATGATTGTTGCTCAAAGAGCATATGAGCTGAATTCAAAATCTATCAAGACATCTGACGAGATGCTTGCTCAAGTAAGTCAAATCAAGCGGTAATTTAAAATTATGAGGTTACACTATCTAGCATTAGTTTTAGGAGTTGTTTGGACCTTCAGTGTGCTTGAAGTAAGAGCAGACCTGAGTCAATTGCTAGAGCCTGTTCAAGAGCAAACCGTAGAACTTGAAGAGACAATTATTAGCCTGGAAGAAGTCATTGCAAAGTCTGAAGAGCATGAATCTCCTACCTATTTAGACAAGCTCGTTAAAGATACTCGAGATGAAGGAAAAATCGCTTTTGGAATACAGGCTCCTCCTGAGGCGCCTAAGGTTTATGAGGTCACTGAGCGCGAAATAGTCGCTCGCGTTAAAGAAAAGCTTGTTGAGTACTTTAACCCTGAAGGGCAGTTTAAGCTTTTTCTTAAGCGTTCACTCAAAGGGGTGAAAGCAAAATCTCCGAACTGGGAGCTTAATATTACAGAGTATCCTGCAAGTGGGTTAGAGTCTCGTATTCTAATTCGAGCAGAAATTGTAAGTAACGGAGAAGTTGATGGCCAATGGGCAATTCCTCTTCGTTGTGAGCTCTGGAAAGAAGGCTTTGTGAGTGGCAAGCAAGTGAGTCGAGGGCAGCCACTCAGTCGAGATGACTTTAGTGTTCAGTTTATCGATGTCTTTAGGAACCGTTCTAACATTATAGAATCTTTTGTGGACTTAAGCAATTACGAGAGTGTCCAGACTATCACTGGAGGTCGTCCTTTGTCGTGGCGCGATGTTCGTCCAACACCAGCTATCCATAAGGGAGATTTTGTCGAGGTTGTTGCTAGTGAAGGAATGCTTCGAATTAGTATGCGAGGAATCGCGTTGGAGGATGGGATTGTGAATGACTTTATTTCTATAAAAAACATCCAGTCTAAAAAGAATATTGAGGCTCAGGTTATTAATGCAAACACAGTCAAAGTTTATTTCTAGAGTACTTATTTTACTTCTAGCATTTGGTCTTTCCATGGGTGCAGCTGCATCTGCTAGAGGGGAGTCTTTATGGCTTAAGGCAACAACCAATGAACGTGGTTTAGCCTCAGGCCAGACTGCGTATAAGGTAGGGGACTTGCTTCTGATTACTGTGGATGAATCTGTGGTCAGTAAAAACGATTTAAAATTAGAAATGAATAAAGACACTGGAGTTAAAGACTCTGTGACTACGTTTTTATTTGATGGTTTTACAAAAAAAATAGGTCTATCAGGATCTGGAACGCTTCCTAAAATGGAATGGAAGTCAGACCATGATTATAAAACATCAGGGAAGATAGACAATTCACAGACACTCACTTCTTCGGCAACAGTCACTGTTGTAGACATGCTTCCTAACGGGAATCTTGTTATAGAGGGCACTCGTGTTGTCGGTTACGAAAAAGAACGTCAATTTCTAGTCCTAAGAGGAATTGTTAGACAAGAAGATATTACAGATGAAAATACGGTTGCTTCTACGCGTATTGCAGATGCGCGTATCGAGTACATTTCTGAAGGCGCATTGAGTGAGAATCAGAAGAAAGGCTGGGTCACACGCGCTTACGATATTTTAAGTCCTTATTAATTTTATGAAAATTATCTCTAACAAGTTTTTGCTCATCATTGCTTTGCTGGGGTTATTAACTCCCGCGGAAGTCTTTGCTGCACGCATTAAGGATATGACTAATATCCAGGGAGATAGAGATAATCAGCTTACAGGTTATGGGATTGTCGTAGGTTTAGCGGGAACGGGAGATAAAGACCTTCGCTACACCTTGGCAGGTATTTCTAACGTGTTGAAGCATTTCGGCCTCAATATACCTATTGATAAAATTAAGTCTAAAAATGCTGCAGCTGTACTAATTACGGCAGACATTGGCCCTTTTGTAAAACCAGGATCACGGATTGATGTTACTGTTTCCTCTTTAGGGGAGGCCTCTACACTTCAAGGGGGTGTGCTTTTACAAGCCCCTCTCAGGGGTGCTGATGGGGTCGTTTATGCAGTCGCTCAGGGTCCTATTGCTGTGGGTGGGTTTTTAGGTGGTGGAGGCGGAAGCGGTGGCTCTTCTGTCCAGCAGAACCACCCTACGGTTGGTCGCATAAGCCGTGGAGCTATTGTTGAGCGCGAAATCCCTGGCGGTGTTGTTCATAAGGGAAGTATTAATTTATCCTTAATCAATCCTGACTTTACTTCTGCAGTACGTCTTGCAGATGCTTTAAATAAAGTTTACCCAGGTAGCTCTCAGGCTAAAAACTCTTCTACGGTTAACGTCCAGATCCCAAGTCAATATTTTGGGCAGTCTGCAAACTTTTTAGCCTCTATCGAAAATATAGAAGTTGTTCCAGATGGTGTAGCACGTGTTGTTATTAATGAGCGCACAGGAACAATTGTAGCTACTTCAAACGTTAGGATTACACGTGTTGCTGTTAGCCATGGTTCTTTAACTATTACAATCGCCTCTAATGTTCAGGCAAGCCAGCCGTCCGCCTTTAGTGAGACAGGAACAACTACAGAGGTTGAAAACACGCAGACAACTGTTGATGAAGCTAGTGGAGGGTTCCAGTTAATTGAGGACTACCCTACAATCGAACGCTTGACACGAGGACTAAACGCTCTGGGTGTTACCACACGTGAAATGATGTCTATTTTACAATCTCTAAAAAGTGCAGGAGCTCTGCAGGCAGAACTAATCATTAATTAACCTTATGGCTGAAGCTACCCCAAATGTTACCTTATCAAGTGTCGATCCTACGGCTCTTAAGGATATGGTGCATTCTAAGCACTTGAGTGAAGCTCAAAAGATAGAAGAAGCTACAAGGCAATTTGAAGCAGTGATGCTAGGGATGATGCTTAAGGAGTCTATGCAGAGTCAATTTGAGGGCTATCTTGATCCCTCTGGGGCTAATAAAAATATTTACGGGACTTTGGTGACAGAAATGCTAGCTGATAGTCTAAGTCAGACAAATCAATTTGGATTGTCGACTTCTTTGCAGGCTCAAATTAAACCTCAATCTTCTTCATCTAATGAACACACAAATTAAATTTAGTAAAGAGCAGTGGGAGACTCTAGTCGTTGCCTTACGCAATGAGATAGAAGAATTTGGTGCACTCGTTAATTTATTAGATGAGCAGCAGAATCGTATTTTAGGGCGTGATCCTGAAGGGATAACGGAGATGAATAAAACAATTGATGAGCAAATAGCGCTTTGTCGTGATATGCGTCGTGTCCGAGAAGATGTAGTTACTGTTTTAGCATCTGGAGTAAATGAACATGAAGAGGTTTCTGTGAGAGCTCTTTTGTCTTATTTTCCAGAAGAAGTTCAAGGCCTACTTCAAGCCCTTTCGGATGAGATATTTGATTTAATGGAGAAAACGCAACGCAAGGCAGGGCAAAACCAAATGTTGCTTGTTCGTGCTTTTGAGGCTGTAGAGCAAGTAGTGCGTGCGCTTTGTCCAGAGCTGATTACAAAAACGTATGACAAGAAAGGTTCAATTAGTGTCAAGGCTCCTTCTGATGGCACTTGCATGAAAACTTCCGTTTAGAGGATTATTATGTCTGGTCTTTTTGGTTCACTTTTTAACAATACGCAAGCTCTTCGGATACGCTCCCAAGAGATTGAAATTGCAGGTCGTAACCTACAGAACGTAGGGAACACGAAATATGCACGTCAGCGCGCTATGGTTGAAGATGCTGGAGCAGTGAACACTAGTTTTGGCTCTCAATCTTTAGGGATTCAAATTACAGACATCATTAATATGCGTGATGCTGTTTTAGATTCCCAAATTGTTAAAGAGGGTTCAACATTTAGTTCTTTAGAGGCTCAGTCAAAATTTAATGGCTATATAGAAAATTCTCTTGGAGAAAATATAGACCGCTCACGTGATACTTCTGCTTCAGAGCTTTCGCCGGTTAGTTTATTTTCTTCAAGTGGTATCATGGAGTCCATGAATAACTTTTTCAATGCGTTCCAAGAGCTGTCGGCTAATCCCTCAATAGAGCTTAAGCAAAATGCGATCTCTAAGACTACTATGCTGACCGATAAGTTTCACACGGTTGAGCAACGTTTATCTAGCTTAGACTCCGACATTAACACTCAAATCAACACAGATGTTCAAGAGCTAAATAATCTATTAAAGCACATCGCAGACCTGAACAAATCAATTGCTAATGTGGAGTTAGGTCAGACAGGTAAAGCACTTGATCTAAGGGATAAGCGCCAAGAGGCTCTAGAAAAGCTTGCGGGTTATACCAATTTTGAAGCAACAGCATCTACAACTTATCCTAATCAAATTAATATTACGATTAAGGATGCAAGTGACAATGATGTATTCTTGGTTCAAGAAGGTATGAACCTGAACACCATAAGCTATGATGGAACTAATTTTACAATAGGATCACCCGCCCAGAATATTAAAGTTACTGGAGGTGCGATTCATGGAGCTCATCAAGCACGAAGCACAACATTGTCTACCTTCAGAGCACAGCTAGATACTTTAGCCTCTCAGATAACAAAAGGAGTTAATGCTGCCTATCAAGCTGATTTCTTTGATCCTACCGGTCTTACTGCAGCAACTATAAATATGGATGCTGCTATTACTGCAGCAAGCTTAACCACAAGCACTTCGGGTGATGCTGCAGATAATGACATTGCTGTGGCTGTAGCTAAGGTTATTAACACACAATTTTCTGTTGGTGGGGGTGATGACATTGATGGAAGCATTGAAGATTATTATATTGCATCAGTCACAAAGGCAGCGCAGGACATTGCCAGTACTAATCAAAAACTAGAAGATACAACTTTAGTGAAGCAGCTTTTGGAAAACCGTCGTGATGCTGCTATTGGTGTATCTTTGGATGAGGAAATAACAGATTTAGTCCGTTTCCAAAAAGCATACCAAGCTTCAGCAAGGATTATCTCTATTATTGATGAGCTCTTGAATATTGGGATCAACATGAAACGTTAACAAGGAGATGAATCATGAGTTTTAGAGTTAGCAGTAACACCTTTCCAGAAAGTTTAAAAAATAACTTGGCCCGCCTTAATCAAGAGCAGTCTAAGCTTTTGCTCCAGGCGACTACAGGCCAACGCATTACTAAGCCTAGTGATGATGCTCCTGCTATGGCCCGTATTTTAGATTACCAAAGTGGTAAGCGTGAGGTGGCTCAATTTTCTAGAAATGCTAATCGAGCTCACATTATGACACAGTCTAGTTATAATGCTTTAGATAAAATGCGTGATATATCGACTCATGCTCAAGAAATAGGGGCCTCAACAAATAATGAACTCGCAGCAGAAAAGTTTGCTCCTTATGCCAAAGAAGTTGATGGTATGTTAGAGCAGGCTGTTAATTTGCTTAATTCTAAGCATTTGGGTGATTCTTTATTTGCGGGTAATCAAAGTGATGTGCAGCCCTTTCAGGTAACCCGCGATGTGAACAATAAAATCACTGCCATTACTTATAATGGTGCTACAACAGCCTCTGCTAAATATGACGTGGCAGAGAATACCAATCTGTCTCCTGTGCTCGATGGCTCTGAAGCACAAGGGCTCCTTTCTTCTCTAGACAATTTAAGGTTATTGCGTGATGCCCTAGAGGCTTCTGACTCTACTGCAGTTGCGGCATTAGAGCCAAGTTTGCGAGCCGACGGAGATAAAGTGATTGCAAGCCTAGGAACCCTGGGGGCAAAGTTAACTCGAATCGAAGGAGCTAAGACTCAAAATAGTACTCGGTTTGCTGATATCGACAAAAGTATTTCAAATGAAGCTGATGTAGACTTTGTCTCTACAATACAGAAGTTAAATCAAGTGCAAATGGGTTTGCAAACTGCAATGCAGGCTGGAGCTCGTGCACTGAGTTTATCAATATTGGATTTTATTTAGTATTGCTGTTTTATAATAAGTTATATATAAACTACTTTAACCCCCTAACTTGTTGTCATGAAACTGGAACTGGAAACGCCTCCTGAACAAAAAACCACCGAGCCTTGCAGCACGGTTAAGCTTCCTTTAGGCCTTATGGGCTTTGCGGATCTTAAAGAGTTGGAATTAGTCTATAGCCAAGAAGAACTCCCTTTTATGCATTTGCAGCAAAAGGAAGCTAATGGTCTAGAATTCTTAGTAGTCGAGCCTTACGGCTTAATACCTGATTATAAGGTTGAGATTGCAGATCAAGACTTAGAATTCCTAGAGCTTACTACACCTGAAGATGTCTTGCTCCTCAATATCGTAACGATTGCTGGAGACGATAAGCGTAAGGTGCTGGTAAACCTAGTTGGCCCTATCGTTGTGAATAGAAAGACCCAAAAAGGAAAGCAGGTGGTAATAGCAAACTATCAGGAACATTCTGCAAAGCATCTTCTTTTTGAGGAAGAATAACTTTTTTCTAATTTTCTAAAAACTCCTTTCAGGTAGCTACCTAAGGAAGGTAACTCATATGCTTGTATTATCACGTTCAGAAGATGAATCCATTGTAATTGGCGATGAAATAGAGGTATGCATTGTCCGTATTGATGGAAATACTGTACGCTTAGGGATTAAAGCACCCAAAGCAGTCCCTGTTCATCGTAAGGAAGTTTACGAGTCTATTAAAGAAAGCAATCAAGCAGCAGTTGTTGCCGCGAATAAGACTGAGGTTCTACCTCAAAAGGCGCTTCAAAAGCTGCGTGATCAGTCCAAGGCAAAAAACGATAAGTAAGTCTTTTAATTATTCAATAAGACTTAATTAAATCGCTTGACCCCTGACTTGAGGGCCTATTCTATTAATAGAGTGGGCGCATCTATTGACACTTTACTAAACCTTCAAGCATGTGATGTAAAACGCATTAATGCGCAACATCGGCTAGAGAAAGCACCTTTAGAGTTAGAGGCGCAACAAAAGAAAGTTCAGCAAGAGAAAGATGCGCTTGAGGCAGAACGCAAACAATTGCTAGAACTGGAAGTGTCTCGTAAGGACTTGGATAATCAGCTCAAGTCGGCAGAAGACCAAAGGGCGAAATACAAGACCCAGCAAATCCAGGTCAAAAAGAATGAAGAGTATACTGCTCTGAATAATGAAATAGATACGCTCACCACGACGATTGATGGCTTAGAGACTCAAGAAATCTCCTTATTGATCGAGATAGATGAAGCCCAAAAAGTTTTTGATCAGGCAGAGCTTGATAATAAAAAGAGAATTGAGCTTTTAGAGGCAGAAATAGAGCGTATTAAGAAGAATCAGCAACAGGCAGAGACTGAGCTTGAGTCACTAGTGAAAGATTGTGAAGAAGCTGCTGAGCTTGTTCCAGAAGTCTTTTTGCATGCGTATAAGCAGGCCACGTTACGAGCTAAAAAAGCACCTTTTGTTGTCCCCATTGAAACTTCTGAACACCGTTGCCAAGGGTGTCACCTAAAAGTTTCTAATGAAGTTTTTAAACAGGCTTATGACCAAGAAACCCCGCATCATTGTGATCATTGTGGTCGGATTGTCTATATAACTGAATAAACAATGTATTCTAATTTTAAACAGTATATCCTCCTGCCGGTACTTGCGCTTTACCTGGGGCTAGCTTGTGGCTGTCGCTTTGGTGAGGATGTAGATACTGTTTCTGAGGTTGAAGAGAAACATTACTTGCGTGCCCAGCGTCTTTTAAAGGAGGGTCGTAATAACGAGGCTTTAGCAGCTTTTTTAAAGGTGGTTGAAAAACGCTCTGAGGCGCCTGAATCTCATCTCGAAGTAGGTCAGCTTTATCTCAGGCATCTTGGAGATCCTGTGACTTCTATCTACCACTTTCGTAAATATTTAGAATACCGCTCGGATTCTGAGCAATCCTCTTTAGTGCGACAGCTTATAGAAACAGCGCAGAAAGAGTTTGCGCGTAAGTTGCCAGGGCGTCTTTATGCTCAAGAAGTAGACCGGCTCGATATGCTGGATTTAGTTGAGCAATTGCGGGACGAGAACCTTCAACTCAAGCGTGAGCTTTCTGCAGTCAAATCAGGCACCCTAAGACTTGCTAAGACAGAGACAGTCGAAAAACGCTTTCAGTATGGCCCCCAGGTTGTAGAAGAGCTTCCTCAGCCAAAAACTTATATTGTTGAAGGTGGGGATACGTTGAGCCGCATTAGTACGAAAGTCTATGGAAACCCAGGCCGTTGGAAAGAAATCTTTGAGGCTAACCGTGGTCTGTTAAACAGCCCTCATGATTTACGCTCTGGGCAAGAGTTGGAAATCCCCTAGAAGAATAACTTCTGCGCATTGTTGCCTAAGATTTTGTCCGTAGGCTCTTTATCTAGCCCACTAGAGAGCACCTCCTCAATCGGGCGTGTAAAGTTAGGTGCGCTCGGGTCTTTGGGGTAAGCCTTAAGGGGGTAGTCGGACCCAAAGAGTATTTTATCTGCCCCTACTATCTCGGCAGCAATTTTGTAGATATTAGGTTTATAGAGTAGGGGGCTTGCGGCAGTGTCGTAGTAGACGTTCTTACATGTCTTAGCGAAGCTTGAATTAAGTTCGTAAAAGGCTAGGCCACCTCCCCAGTGTGCAAGGATCAGTTTTAATTCTGGGTAAGTTTTCGCTAGCCATTCATAGTCTTGGAAGGAGCAATGAGTTTTTCCTGCGTAGTCATGTCCAACGGGTTCAGTCACATGCATATTGATGGGCAGGTCTTGTTCTATGGCCCATTCGACAATACTTAGCCAGGTTGGATCTTGCATGCTAAAGCCTTGGGCTTGTGGGAAGACCTCGCCAATCCCACAAAGACCTTGGTCGACTGCTTTTTCTAGATCTTCAAGTGCTTGTTTGCCTGCAGCAGGCTGAACGCTAGCGAATGCTTTTAGGCGCTGGGGGTTCTCTTTAACGCACTGCGCATGCCATTGATTTTGGAAAGTGCAGCTTTGTGGATGCTTCCAGTACCAGCCTAAGAGTATCGCATAATCCACTTGGGCAGCATCCATGTCTGCCAAAAGCTTTTCAGTGCTTGCCCAGGCTTGTAGGGACTTGTTTTGCTCTGTGTCGGTAACAAGACTTTTCCAGTAAAGCTCTTGATGGGCATCAGCCCAGGCACTAGGGTTTTTACAAATCTCGGGGGGGTAGTGGTGGATGTGAGCGTCTATTCGCATGATCACAAAAAAAGACCTGCCCTTATCATAAAGGCAGGTCTTTGATTTTAAAAGCTTTTTAGCAGCTTAAGAACCAATCTGGAAACGTGCAAACTGTCCTACTGTGATATTTTCACCCATTTTGGTGACTTGTTCGGTCAGTAGGTCCTGGATGGTTTGGTCTGGGTTCTTCACGAATGCTTGCTCAAGAAGGCAGACTTCCTTCAGGTACTTGTCTACCATGCCCTTCATGATTTGCTCAGCAGCCTTCTCTGGCTTGCCTTCACACTTAGCTTTTGCAAATTCTTCTTCCTTGGCTACAAGCTCTTGAGGAACGTCCTCACGAGAAACGCAAACAGGAGCAGCTGCGGCGATGTGCATAGCGATATCGCGAGCAAGCTTCTTGAAGTCTTCGTTTTTTGCAACGAAGTCTGTTTCACAGTTTAGTTCGATGAGAACCCCAATGCCGCCACCCATGTGGATGTAGGAGTCGATGATTCCTTGGCTGGTTTCGCGCTCAGCTTTTTTCGCAGCAGTCGCCATACCCTTCTTCTTAAGGAGGGTGATCGCTTCTTCTGCGTTGCCGTTAGACTCAACAAGAGCTTTTTTGCAGTCCATGAGTCCCGCTCCTGTGCGCTTGCGCAGGTCGTTTACCATAGTTGCCGAAATTTGTGTAGATGTAGACATAATGATTTAAGGATCTAAAGTTAGTGTTAGATTATGCAGAAGGTGCTTCTGGTGCGGATGATTGCTTTGCAGGAGCTTCAGTAGCTTTTTCTGCAGGCTTTTGTTTCACCGCAGCCTTAGCTTTTGCAGCAGCTTTTTCAGCCATGCGTGCTTCTCGGGCGTTAAGACCTCTTTGGATCGCCTCAGTGACGGTATCCACGATCAAGCGGATAGACTTACTTGCATCATCATTTCCAGGGATTGGGTAGTTGATTAATTCAGGATCTGAATTGGTGTCAACAAGTGCAATAACAGGAATGCCCAAGCGGTTAGCTTCAGCTACAGCAATGTACTCGGTTTTAATATCGATTACAAAGAGTGCTTGAGGAGGAGCTTCTACTTGCATGAAGCCTTCGAAGTTGCGGTGCATCCGGCTCATTTCGCGGCGGATTGCAGAAGCTTCCTTCTTATGGAGTTTGCCGAGTGTACCGTCGTCTTCCATTTTTAGGAACTTCTTGTACTTCTCGAGGCTACGCTTGATAGTTGTGAAATTGGTTAGCCCTCCACCCATCCAACGGCTTACAGCAAATGGCATTTGAGTCGCTTCAGCAGCTTCGCGGACGATGTCCTGAGCTTGCTTTTTAGTTCCAACGAAAAGAACATCTCCTCCGTTAGCAACGAGCTCTTCTACAAACGCACAGGCTTTTTCTAGGCAAGCGTGGGTTTTTTCAAGGTCGATAATAGAAACCCCGTGGCGGTCATCAAAGATGAATGTCTTAGACTTAGGGTTCTTGCGGCGTAGCTGGTGTCCGAAATGTACACCCGCATCGAATAGATCTTTAACTTCTAGATTCATTATAATAAGGCTCCGTATTAGCCAAAGAGGCCAATTTTGGATTTTTTTGTTAAGGTTTGGTTAACGCATTCTCACCAAAGAAAGCGTGTAAGAAGCTCTATAAAGTAGGCTTTCCCAGCCTAATAGCAAGGGAATTTCCCTAAAAATCTTATATTTTGGAGAAAATATTATCAAATATATCTTGGAGTGCAGGGCGGATGACCTCCTCTGCAGTATCCTTGCGAGCCTCTAGCTGTGCCTTGAAAGCGAGTAAGTCTGTCTTGTTGTAGATGGCGCTAGAGAGCTCATTAGTAAGGACAATTTCAGGTAGAGGTCTATTTTCCTCTTCATTTTCCCCTTCAGGGAGTATTGGGCTATTTTCTTCCTCAGGAGGGCGTTTTTGGATCATTTGGTAGCAAATCACAGCTTTATCACCTGAAATGGACAAAAACCAGCCCGAAGCTATAGGGCTTTCTTCATAAGAAGTGAGCCTGAAGCGGGCCATTGGGCCCGAGAGGTAGACCCGGTCGTGAAAATTTTGACCATAGGAGGCTAAGCTGTTGATGCCTAAAGAGTTTTCGGAACCTGCTGTGATGCCCTTTGGTTCAAATACACCTGATGCCACAGCCGTATTTCTATTCTCTACCATCCGGTCATGGATCCAACAGTGCGTAAAATAATTGAGATCTACCCCTTCGGCTCTTTTAACCCACCCTCCTGGCAACACATTGGGGTATGTAGGCATTTTTGAGGTAAGTAAATACATGGGGACGTTTTGAAGCTCTATGCCTTTGCTATTTAGCTCTTGAAGTAGGCGTGGAGGCAGGAGTGCAGCTGCTCTCGGGAGCTCCATGTATATAGAGTAATTGGCGCTTGTGGAGTTAAGGCCTCCTTGGCCATAGCAGAAAATTGCAGGCAATGGGGGGACAAAAGCTTGGTTTCTGAAATCTTCTGGGGCAAAAGTAGCAGGATTATGAGGCACAGTGACGAGGTTGCCTGTCATGCTGGATAGTGTGGGGTTAAAATTAAACTGTATCCTGTTGGGGGCCAGTATTTCGGGCAAAATCCCCATTCCTTCTGTCCATCCAGCACTGGGTGCGTTTACTATAGGATGGCTAGGCAAAGTATGACTGGTAGTAGGCTCGTGTGGATTTGTTTCTATATGAATCTTGATTAGGCGAGCTTCTAAGGTGCTCTGGTAGGCTAGGTCAGCATCTTCAACTCCAGTAGCTAAGGCAGTCCGCCGGTGAGCATCAATCATGCTGATAGTTGAATGAGCAATGGTGTAGTTGTCTGTTGTGGGGGTATTCTCGTAAAACTCGAGCAGTTTTGCTGCATATGCATAGAAGTCGTTAAATTCTAAGAGAGCAGCGGTTGCTTGTGGGGATCGTCTCATCTGTCTTTGTTCGCGGTATATCACTTGGAGGTGGGCCTCTAAAGTGCTTTGATAGGGGAGGAGAGCGCCTTCGAGTCCAGCAGCCAAAGCAACACGTCGATGGTTATCGATTAGACTGATAATCGAATAAGCAGTATTGTAATTATCTGCTGTGGGGGTGTTTTCGTAATTTGCTAATGCGGCGGCAGCGCGTCTATAAAAGTCATTATAAGCACTTAACGCATCCGCTCTAGCAGAAACGCTCCTGTTGCCAAGGGTGTGGGTATGGCTTGCAGTGCTCCCGTTGGGTGGGGCTAGTTCTCTATTATTTATGGTAAGATCCGACATATTGATTTGTTAATTAATAATTAAATATCTGTTATTGTCAGTTAAATGTCAATATAGATGATACTGTTAGAATGCTGCCTTTTAATTAGCTTAATTTATTTATAATCAATAGTTTAAATAATTAATTTGACTGCAGTATATAGAAATACATTCTTACTATTGTCTACAATAAGACCTTTTTGATAAATGAAAAAGCCTGCATCTAGCACCCTTTTGGTCTCTCATAAATTTGGCCGACTTGGTAATCGCCTGGTCTTTTATGGTCATGTGATTGCGTTTGCTTGTGAGTATGGCCTGTCTGCAGCTAATGTCGCGTTTAGGGGTTATAGCAAGGGTTTCTTACACGCCTCCGAAGACGCTTTGTTCCGTTTTCCGCCTAGACGTTCATTTTTTCCGAGGAGTTTAGTTTCTCCGCTGGGGCGTTTAGTTGAGCGCCTCTGTGATAGTAGCAATCGCATGGTGTTGTTTTTAAAGCGGTGCTTAAAATTCACCCATTTATCTGTAGGGGTCACAGCACCTACTCGCGTATGGGATGAATCATTCTCTCATGACGTTAAAGATTACCGTATTACAGCCTTATCAGGGTGGTTGTTCCGTTGTCCTGAGCTTTTTAAGAAACATCAGAAGACGATTCGTGCATTTTTTAAAATCCATCCAAAATTTGAAAAGCCAGCTTTAGAGCGTATAGATGCCTTTAACCCTGATAAGAAGATTTTAGTAGGCGTTCACATTCGTCGTGGGGATTATAAAGAGTGGGCTGATGGGCGCTATTACTACTCTATGGAAACGTATCGCAAGTGGATGGATCAGGTAGCGCGTCACTTTGGGGAAGATTCTGTTTCCTTTGTTATTTGTTCGAGTGAACCGATCGACTCCAACTATTTTTCAGGATTACGCATCCTTGCTGGGGGAGATAGTCTTTATGGCGATTTAGTACTCATGAGTGCCTGTAATTATTTATTCGGCCCTCCGAGTACTTTTTCAGAGTTTTCTAGCTTTTACGGAGAAGTTCCTTTGTGTTGGATGCGTTCTGAGGATGAGAACGTCAACCTTGCCAAATTTAGCATTTGCGAGGTTCTCACAGAGCCTAATTAAGCATCCTCGAGTTGCTTCAGCAAGCTATCCCATTTCTCATAGGCTTCCTCAAGTTTATATTTGAGGGCATCATATTCTTTGAGCTGGGCAGTCGTTTCTTCCCCCTTTTTAAAGAATTGAGGGTCTAGCATCTTTTGTTCAAAGTTGCATTTTTCCTCTTCGAGCAAGTAGATAGACTCCTCCAGCTTGTTGGCTTGTTTTTTGAGCGGAGCAACCCGCTCGCGCTTCTGAGCTTCTAAGCGCCGGCGCTCTTTAGAGGAGAAGGCTTTATTCTCAGGTTTGCTTGCTTTAAGGTCTTTTTCTGTTTGGTTACTGGAGAGCTTCGAGGTATCTGAAGGAGTGGTCTCGGTTTTTTCTAGGTAGTAAGAAATATTTCCTAGGTAAGTCTTTGCATCATCAGGGCTAATCTCCAGCACCTTGGTTACAAGGGGATCAAGAAATGCGCGGTCGTGAGAGACAATAAAAAGGGTACCTGGGTATTCCTTAAGGGCTTGTTGTAGCATTGCTTTGGAAGCCATATCGAGATGATTGGTAGGCTCGTCAAAGATAAGGCAATTAGCTTTTTTGATCAGCATCTGGGCGAGTGCTAGACGACATTTTTCTCCACCTGATAAGACTGAGATGAGTTTAAAGGCTGCATCTCCTTGAAATAAAAAGGCTCCGAGGATAGAGCGTAAATCAGTTTCAGAAACTCCAGCAGGAGCTTCTGCTTCAAGGGCCTCTAGGACTGTATGCTTCGGGTTGAAGGTTTCTGTTTGATGTTGGGCAAAATAAGCTGTTTTCACGTTGTGACCGACTGTACGCTCTCCTCCTTGTATGGGCTCTATTGCTGCCAAAACTTTTGCCAGAGTAGATTTTCCTGCTCCGTTAATACCCACAACTGCGATACGGTCTCCCTTTTCTAGGCGTAGGCTTAAATTGGAAAACACTAGTTTGTCTTCATAAGCCTTTTGAATGTTTTCCAGCTCTAGCACGACATGGCCGCTAGGTGGCGGGGCTGGAAATTTAAATTGGACAACGCTTGCTTCAGCCTCTAGTTCGATACGGTCTATTTTGTCTAGCGCCTTAATGCGGCTTTGAACCTGTTTGGCTTTAGTTGCTTTATAGCGGAAGCGATCGATAAATGCTTGTTCTTTTTTGAGCTTTTTTTGCTGGCTTGCATAAGCCTTTTGCTGAAGCTCTTTCTTTAAGGCACTTTCTTTAAGAAAGAAAGAATAGTTCCCGCTGTAGGTTTCTAGTTTGCCCAGGCCCAAGGCAAATGTGCGTGTGGATAAGGAGTCTAGGAGTGCTTGGTCGTGAGAGACTAGCATGATGGCCCCATCATAACGTTTTAAGTATTGTTCTAGCCAACGTAGTGAGGGGAGGTCTAGGTGGTTGGTAGGCTCATCCAAGAGTAGCAGTGTAGGTTCTTTAAGCAGTAGCTTTGCTAGGGCAATACGCATTTGCCACCCTCCGCTGAATTCTCCAGTATCGCGACTCATATCTTCTAGGGAAAACCCAAGGCCTAGTAAGATCTTTTCAATTTTTGATTTTAAGCGAAAGGCGTCGAGCTCTTCTAGGCGATGCTCCCAGCCGCCAATAAGCTCCAAGGCTTCTTGGTAGGCTTCAGAGTCTGGGGCGAGTGTGTCGAGCTCTTTGCTGGCCGTTTGAATCTTTTCTTGGATGAAAAGAATGTCCTCAAAGGAGGATTCGACTTCCTGATATAAAGTTGATCCAGAATGCTCAATACCGTCTTGAGGGAGGTAGCCAATGGTGAGGGCATGTGGTTTTTGAATGCTGCCCTCGTGGGGTTCAATCATCCCTAGCAGAATTTTAAGTAGGGTAGACTTTCCTGCTCCGTTCGGGCCTACTAACCCAATCCGGTCGCGTGGATGGATCGTTGCAGTGGCTCCATCAAAGAGAAGCTGGGCGCCATAGCGCAAGGAAAGATGGTCAAGGAATACCATAATATTAGAAAACCATAGTCACCAAATGGTTTTCGTCAAAATAAATCCATCCAGACAATAAGAAAGAGTTGTGCAATAAAACAAATGATAATCAATGAGTAGGTGAAGACGCGGAATAAGTCATGAGCACTCTTTCGGCCTTGTGTTCCTCCAGCGTTAGAGAAGTCCTCAAGCTTGTTAGCTTTCAGGCGCTCACCCTTGCTTCGCACTAACTGCCCTGTAATATCCTTAGGGTTTCCCATGCAGGTAAAGAAAACACTTGTGTTAGTTTTATGCAATCGAGAATTGACCCTTAGGGTGATATTCCTGATTATGAAAAGAATCTCGTCGATTATGTCTTTTTTCCGCAAGACCTTATTATTTTTAGGATACACAAGCGCAACACTTGTATTGAGTACTCAGTCCTGTCTGGCAGCAGATGGTGTGAGTCCTTCTGCATACGAGCTTATTAAGCTGGGCGGTTTTCCTGTTACGAATGCCATGGTGACAACCTGGGTAATGGCCTTAGGGTTGATTATTGTCATTCGTTTGGCTGTAGGGGGTAAGCCCCAGTTGGTGCCGACCCGGTCTCAAGCCATTGTTGAGAGCGTAGTAGAAGGGGTACGCAGTACTATGGAGCCTATCGTAGGGAAACGTATGATTGGGCCTACCTTTCCTTTATTATTGTGCCTATTCGTTTATATCTTAATCCATAACTGGAGTGGTTTGCTCCCGGGTGTAGGTACTTTTGGTCATTACGATGAGCATGGGCATTTGCTTTATTACTTTCGTCCGGCAACCTCAGACCTTAATACGACTTTAGCGCTGGCTGTTATTTCTTTTACTACTTGGGTCTACTTTATTTTCCGCTATGAGGGGATTAAGAGCGTGATGTTCCACATTTTTGGGAACAAGGCTGATCGTAAAGAAGTCAGCTTCATTATCTATTTTTTGCTCTTTTTTATCTTTTTCGGTGTTGGTCTGATCGAGTGTATTTCAATCTTATTTCGCTTGGTGTCGCTTTCCTTCCGTCTTTATGGAAATGTTTTTGGAGGGGAGAACCTCTTGACCAGCATGCACGGGCTATTTAAGTATATTTTGCCAGTTCCTTTCTACTTCCTAGAAGTCTTGATCGGCCTCATTCAAGCTTTTGTATTCACGCTCTTAACCGCAGTTTATATTGGTCTGATGTGTAATCACGACGGAGAGGAGCATGCTCATTAACCCTTTTTACTTGGTGGGACCTTGCGCAGCAAAGTGAGGGCACCAAGCCTTATTAAACCTTAAAATTAACAAATAATGGTACAAGTAATCGCAGAACTTACAGGAAATATTGGAATGGGCTTAACTGCCGCTTTAGGTTGTCTTGGTGCAGCTTTAGGGGTAGGTGTTGTTGGCGCTAAAGCAGTAGAGTCTGTTGGCCGTAACCCAGGTGCTTCCGGTAAAATTTTGGTTCAAGCCATCATCGGTATGGCATTGGCTGAAGCTGTTGCATTTTATTCTCTTTTCCTTTTCCAAGGCTAAAAAACTGGCCATATGGCCAGTTTACTTTCGTTGTTGTTTTATAAATTATGCTTAACACTGTTTTCCCATTTGCAGCTGCAGCGACACAAGCAGCACCTTCTTCAAACATGATCGAAGAAATGGCCGGTCAATTTGGCGTAACATGGCCTCTGTTGATTGCTCAGGTTGTGAACTTCTGCTTGGTTGCCTTTGTGCTTTATTACTTTGCGTTCAGACCTGTCCTTAAGACCGTGGCTGAGCGCCAGCGTAAGATTGATGAAGGGCTTCAGTTTGCTGAAGAAAGCAAATTACGTTTGGCTCAGATAGAGCGTGAGCATAACGAGAAAATTCAAGAAACAGCAGCGCAATCTCAGAATATTTTGCGTGAGGCTCATGAGCAGGCTAAAACCTTTATGGAGAAAAAGACTCAAGAGGCTATCCATAAAGCAGAAGGCGTAATGCAAAAAGCAGAAGAGGCTATAGAACTAGAGCGCCACAAGATGATAGAGTCTGCTCGGCAGGAAATCACTCACTTGGTTGTGGACACGACTAGCAAGGTGCTCGGGAAAGACTTGTCTGAAAAAGAGCGTGCTGCCTTTAGTGAGTCTGCTGCTAAAGAGTTTTGTTCAAATGAGGGGGGTAGTGCTTAATGAAAGATGCTAAGGCACTAAAGTCATTTGCTAAAAAATTGGTTGGGCTGTCCGTTGAGAATAGTTGCGTTTCTGAAGAACGTGTAAGCGCTGTTTTACAAACTTTGTTAAAAAAGCCCAGCCGAGACCTCAAACCATTACTGAAGTTTTATTTAAACTATATCAGGCAGGAGGTTGCTAAGACCCAGGCCTCTCTGGATTACGCTGGAGTTATTAGCGAAGAGACAATTGCCTCCTTAGAAAAGGAAGTAGCTAAGCACTACAATCGGCCCATTGAGCTTCACGCAGAAGAAAAGCCAGAGTTGTTGGCTGGCTTGCGTATGCGCGTCGGGGATGATGTATGGGAGCGTTCTGCAGCTAATATTCTACATACTTTAAAGCAGTCTTTTTAATTAAAAATTTTTACCATGAGTAACGTTGTTCAGCAAATAGAAGAAAAGATATCCACCCTTCAGGCCTCTATGGTGAAGAAGAACGTGGGGACTATCTTAACCTTAGCCGATGGTGTGGCTAAGCTCGATGGCCTGTCTGAGGCTATGTACAATGAGATGATCGAGTTTCCTGGGGGCGTGTATGGCATTGCCCTGAACTTAGAGGAAGATGAAGTCGGTTGTGTGATCTTGGGTGACCCAAGTAAGCTTAAAGAAGGGGATGAAGTTAAGACAACGGGACGCTTATTGTCAGTGCCTGTGGGTAAGGCCCTTTTGGGACGTATTGTAGATGCACTGGGGAACCCCATTGATGGGAAGGGCCCGATTGCCTCTGAAGAATTTTACCCGGTTGAGCGTATTGCTCCTGGAATTATCCCACGTAAATCGGTTAGTCAGCCTGTGCAAACAGGGATTGTTGCGGTTGATTCCATGATTCCTATCGGCCGCGGACAGCGGGAACTTATCATTGGAGACCGCTCCACAGGGAAGACAACGATTGCGATCGATACCATCATTAACCAGGCCAACATTAACCGCCAAGGGCTCGCTAGCGGAGATCCTGATTTCCGCCCGGTTTACTCAATTTATGTAGCTATAGGGCAAAAGAACTCCAGTGTGGCTCGTATTATTAGCACCTTGGAAGAAGCAGATGCGCTTGAGTACACGATTATTGTCAATGCTCCTGCAGCGGATAACCCTGCTAACCAATACCTGGCCCCGTATGCAGGGACTGCGATGGGAGAGTGGTTTATGCGTAATGGCATGGATGCATTGATTGTTTTTGATGATTTATCTAAGCACGCGGTTGCGTATCGACAAATCTCTTTGGTCCTAAAACGTCCTTCAGGGCGTGAAGCTTACCCAGGGGATGTGTTCTATTTGCATTCTCGCTTATTAGAGCGTGCTGCACGCTTGAATGAAAATAATGGTAATGGCTCGTTAACAGCTTTGCCTATTATTGAAACCCAGGCAGGGGACGTATCTGCTTATATTCCTACAAACGTTATTTCTATTACGGACGGACAGATCTTCTTGGAAACTGATTTGTTTAACCAAGGTATCCGCCCAGCGATTTCTGTAGGGTTGTCTGTTTCTCGTGTGGGGTCTGCTGCTCAGGTAAAGGCCTTTAAGCAAGTTGCAGGAAAAGTGAAACTTGAGCTAGCGCAGTACCGTGAATTGGCAGCGTTTGCTCAGTTTGGTTCAGATCTTGATGAGCGTACCAAGAAGCAGCTTGACCGCGGAGCGCGTATCGTAGAGCTCTTTAAGCAGCCTGCATTTTCTCCTAAGCCAATGGAGCTACAAGTAGCTTTATTGTGGGCAATGCAAAACGGGTTTTTCGATAAAATCGAAGTGCATGATATGGTGAAGGCTGTAGAAAGCCTAAGCGATTATCTCACCACGACCCAAGATGCTCTTTTAACTAAGATTAACAAAGAAAAGAAGCTTTCTGAAGAGCTCGAGGTTGAAATAAAGACAGCTGTCGAGACTTGGCTTACTGGAAGCGGATTAGTGCAGTCATAAATGAAAGGGCTAAGAGAAATTAAAGGCCGTATCAAAGCGGTCAAAAATACTGCCCAGATTACCAAAGCAATGCAGTTGGTAGCCGCGTCTAAGATGAAGCGAGCCCAGGACAATGCTTTGGCTAAACGACCGTATTCGCTCTTACTGACTGAAATTTTAGAGTCAGTCGCTCCGAAGCTAGAAGGCCTCAAGCATCCTCTTCTAGAGAAACGTACTATTAATAAGCGTGGTGTGCTTGTTGTTGCCACAGATAAAGGACTTTGTGGTGCGCTCAACTCTAATCTCTTCCGTTCTATCTTAGCCATGCGTGAGGAAGCGCGGTTTGTTGCGATTGGGCGCAAGGCAACACAGTATTTGAGCTTAGCTTCTTGTGAGCTCTTGGCAGACTTTACAGTTAAAGACTCAGTTCCTTTTCAGGAAGTGCGCATGGTTGTAGAGTATATGATGAAGCTCTATGAAGATGGTGAGATTGATACTATTGAAGTCCTTTTCCCCTCCTTTAAAAATACACTAGTTCAGGAACCTATCCTAGAAACTCTAGTTCCTTTTGGAAGCCTAACAGAGGGCTTAAAAGCTCTGCGTAAGCGCCATGGTGTGGAAGAGAAGCCTCATGCAGAAGATAACCGTGAAATGCTCTTTGAGCCTACAGTGCAGGCTATTTTAGATGAGTTGCCTACATTATTTGTGAAGCACGAGATCTATTACCGCATTTTAGAGGCTAAGGCTTCAGAGCACAGTGCTCGGATGGTGGCCATGAAAACAGCCACAGATAATGCAAATAATTTAATTGATGACCTTACCTTGGAGTATAACAAGGCAAGGCAAGCGAATATTACTCAAGAAATTTTAGAAATTTCAGCAGCCAGTATGGCGAGTTAATTTAAAGAAAAAGAACCTATGAGCATTCAAGGAAAAGTTATTCAGATTATCGGCCCTGTGGTCGACGTGCAGTTTGACGCCAAAAAAGTTCCCGAAATTTATAATGCACTCGAGGTGCGTAATAAAACAAAGGATGGGGAAGAGGTCATTGTTTTAGAAGTTCAGCAACACTTGGGCGAAGGCTTAGTGCGTGCTGTTGCGATGACATCGACAGAAGGTCTTGTGCGTGACACTGTGGTTACTGACACCGGAGAGCCTATTTCTGTTCCTGTGGGAGAATCTGTTCTAGGGCGTATCTTTAACGTTACAGGTGAGCCTGTAGACGAGAAGGGCCCAGTTACAGCCCAGAAAAAGTATCCTATTCACCGCATGCCACCGCCCTTGGTTGATCAAGATACTCAAGCCTCTGTGTTGGAGACAGGGATTAAGGTGATCGACCTTGTTTGTCCTTTCGTACGTGGAGGTAAAGTCGGTGCTTTTGGTGGAGCAGGTGTGGGTAAGACCGTGATCATCATGGAACTTATTAAGAACATTGCGACTGCCCATGGTGGTTATTCAGTATTTGCAGGGGTAGGAGAACGTTCTCGTGAGGGTAATGACCTTTACCATGAAATGATCGAGTCAGGCGTTATCAATGAGAAAGACATTGGTAGCTCTAAAGTAGCGCTTGTTTACGGGCAAATGAATGAGCCTCCTGGGGCGCGTATGCGTGTAGCGCTAACAGGGCTTGCCATGGCTGAATATTTTCGGGATGAGCAAAACCAAGATGTTCTCTTCTTTCTAGATAACGTTTTCCGTTTTTCTCAAGCAGGTTCTGAGGTGTCTGCTCTTTTGGGGCGCGCACCTTCTGCGGTAGGTTACCAGCCAACCTTAAGTCAGGAAATGGGGAACTTGCAGGAACGCATTACTTCCACTAAGAAGGGGTCTATTACCTCTTTCCAGGCGGTGTATGTTCCTGCTGATGACTTAAC